>NZ_BNBS01000332.1 GCF_014656075.1 Streptomyces hydrogenans | reverse complement strand
GTAGCCGAGGACCGTGAGGCCGAGGCACCAGGCGACGGCGAGCCAGCCGTTGTGGCCGATCTCGGTGCCGAGGAGCAGGCCGCGGAGGGTCTCGATGGCCGGGGTGAAGGGCTGGTACTCGGCGATCGGCTGGAACCATCCGGGCATGGCGTCGATCGGCACGAACGCGCTGGAGATCAGCGGGAGGACGACCAGGGGGAGGGCGTTGTTGGAGGCGGCCTCCGCGTTCGGGGAGACCAGGCCCATGCCGACGGCGATCCAGGTGAGCGCGAGGGCGATCAGGGCCAGGAGGCCGAAGGCGGCGAGCCATTCGAGGGCGGTGGCGTCCGTGGAGCGGAAGCCGATGGCGACGGCGACGGCGCCGACGAGGACGACGCTGGCCACCGACTGGAGGACGCTGCCGACGACGTGCCCGACGAGGATCGAGGGGCGGTGGATCGCCATGGTGCGGAAGCGGGCGATGATGCCCTCGCTCATGTCGTTGGAGACGGAGACCGCGGT
>NZ_BNBS01000331.1 GCF_014656075.1 Streptomyces hydrogenans | reverse complement strand
CGTAGTCGGCGGCGTCGATCTTGCCGCCGGCGGAGGCGTCGGCCGTGACGGCCGCGGTGACCAGGTTGTTGGCGCCGAACTTGGCGCGCATGGCCTGCATCATGTTCTTGAAGGACGCGGCGCCGCTGGTGTCACAGGTGAGGCCGCAGGCGTTCGGGTACTCCCAGTCGAGGTCGATGCCGTCGAAGACGTCGGCCCAGCGCGGGTCCTCGACCAGGTCGTAGCAGGACTGGGCGAAGGCGGCGGGGTTCTGGACGGCCTGGCCGAAGCCGCCGGACCAGGTCCAGCCGCCGAAGGACCAGAGGACCTTGATGTTCGGGTACGCCTTCTTCAGCTTGCGCAGCTGGTTGAAGTTGCCGCGCAGCGGCTGGTCCCAGGTGTCGGCGACGCCGTCGACGGACTGGTCGGCGGTGTACGCCTTGTCGTAGTCGGCGTAGGCGTCAC
Organism: Streptomyces hydrogenans; assembly: GCF_014656075.1. GTDB lineage: Bacteria > Actinomycetota > Actinomycetes > Streptomycetales > Streptomycetaceae > Streptomyces > Streptomyces hydrogenans. The sequence goes on along the minus strand of NZ_BNBS01000331.1, from coordinate 58 downwards.
CGATGGTGCACTTGCCGCCCTGCACGTTGCCGAAGGCGTAGTTGATGTGGGTGATCTT
>NZ_BNBS01000330.1 GCF_014656075.1 Streptomyces hydrogenans | reverse complement strand
CGGCCCGCCCCGGCGGCTGGCCGACCGCCGCGCCCGCGTCCGCTCCCGTACAGCCGCAGGCACCGGCCCAGGCTCCGCCGCAGGCGCAGCCCGCCGCGCAGGTTCCGGCCGGGGACATGGCCGCCGGCGCCGCCCAGGTGCGGAACATGTGGCCGTCCATCCTCGAAGCGGTCAAGAACCGGCGCCGCTTCACCTGGATCCTGCTGAGTCAGAACGCGCAGGTGGCCGGCTTCGACGGCACCACCCTCCAGCTCGGCTTCCTCAACGCCGGCGCGCGGGACAACTTCGCGAGCAGCGGCAGCGAGGACGTCCTCAAGGCCGCGCTCGCCGAGCAGTTCAACGTGCAGTGGAAGGTCGAGGCGATCATCGACCCGTCGGGCGGCTCCGCGCCCCCGCCCGGCGTCGGGAACTTCTCCGGGGGAGGCGGCTTCGGCGGCGGGGGCGGCGTCCCGCCGCCCGCCCCGCCCGTCCAGGCCCCGTCCCCCGCCCCCATGCCGGCGCCC
>NZ_BNBS01000329.1 GCF_014656075.1 Streptomyces hydrogenans | reverse complement strand
AGTGGGTTAGGTTCGCATCATGTTGAGTACCGAGGAAAGTCTCAGGCTCACGGTTGCGGCGTTGATGACCCGGACCGGTGAGCGTCAGGCCGTGGTGGCCGCGGCGCTGGGTCTGTCGCAGGCCCAGGTGTCCCGTAAGCAGTCCGGTGCCGCGCACTGGTCGCTGGAGGACGTCGACGGCCTCGCCGCCCACTACAAGATCCCTGTGCTGGACCTGTTGGCCGGGCCCACCCACGCGGTCGGTGTCCTGCACGGCGCCACGCCCTCGCTCCAGCCGGGCGTGCTCGCCGTTCCCCCCGCCCGCCTCGTCCCGGCCGCCCCGGCCCCGTCCCTGGCGGAGACGCCGGCCGAGGCGCCGAGCGATGCGCCGGCTGCGGCGGAGGAGGCGCCGGCGGCGATTCCGCGGCTGTCGGTCGGGTTGTGCGTGCTGTGTGGGCAGTCGGCCGCGGACGAAGTCGACGGTTTCCCCCAGCACCTGAGCGCCGAGGAGTGCGCCGAAGCCACCACCGCCGC
>NZ_BNBS01000328.1 GCF_014656075.1 Streptomyces hydrogenans | reverse complement strand
GCTGTGCCGGCCGCTCGCTCCGTCGGGGATGGTCCGGGTGCGCTGTTCGGTCTGGATCTGGCCGGTGGCGTCGGTGGCGCGGACGGTGAGGTTGTGACCGCCTGGGGTGGCGTTCCAGCGGTAGGACCACTGGCGCCAGGTGCCGACGCGGTAGAAGTCGGCGTTGGGAGTGGTGAAGGCCGTGATGCCGGGCACCTTCAGCTCGACGCCGGCCGGGACCGCGGGCGCCGGGGAGGCAGGCTCGGGCAGGACCAGGCTTTCCCGGGAGGCCGCAGCGCCTCGGCCCTGCCTGCCGGTGAAGTACCGGCCCAGCGCACCGGCCGAGATGGCCGCCACGGCCGTGATGCCGGCCGGGGCAGGTACCTGCCCGGCTTTTGCCGCGAGGAGATAGAGGACGAGGGCTCCCGCCAAGGCTCCGGCGACAGAAGGGAGTACGTCGCCGATGCCGGTGGAATCGGGACGGCTCAGGGCGGCGACCGCTCCGACGATCCCGAACAGCAGAACGCCCGCGGCTC
>NZ_BNBS01000327.1 GCF_014656075.1 Streptomyces hydrogenans | reverse complement strand
ACCACCAGCGCGAAGATCGTGGTGGCGGGTGGCTTCGGCGTGGGCAAGACCACGTTCGTCGGCGCCGTCTCGGAGATCAATCCGCTGCGTACCGAGGCCGTCATGACGTCCGCGTCCGCGGGCATCGACGACCTCACCCACACCGGCGACAAGACGACGACGACCGTCGCCATGGACTTCGGCCGCATCACGCTGGACCAGGACCTGATCCTGTACCTGTTCGGCACCCCGGGCCAGGACCGCTTCTGGTTCATGTGGGACGACCTGGTCCGCGGCGCCATCGGCGCCGTCGTCCTCGTCGACACCCGCCGCCTCGCCGACTGCTTCCCCGCCGTCGACTACTTCGAGAACTCGGGCCTCCCCTTCGTCATCGCCCTCAACGGCTTCGACGGGAACCAGCCCTACAACCCGGAGGAGGTCCGCGAGGCCCTCCAGATCGGCCCCGACACCCCGATCATCACCACCGACGCCCGCCACCGCGCGGACGCCAAGAGCGCGCTCATCACCCTCGTCGAGCACGCCCTCATGGCCCGCCT
>NZ_BNBS01000326.1 GCF_014656075.1 Streptomyces hydrogenans | reverse complement strand
GAGGATCTCGTCGGCGGTCTTCGTCCATACGAACGGTCTGGGGTGTTCGTTCCAGTCGGCGAGCCAGGCTCGGATGTCGTGTTCGAGGGCCTGGACGGAGCGGTGGACGCCACGCTTGAGCTTCTTCTGGGTCAGCTCGGCGAACCACCGCTCCACCAGGTTCAGCCAGGACGCGCTGGTCGGCGTGAAGTGCAGGTGGAACCGCGGATGGGCCAGCAGCCACTTCTTGATGTCGGGCGTCTTGTGCGTCGCGTAGTTGTCCAGGATCAGATGAACCTGCAGATCAGCCGGGACCTCCTTGTCCAGTTTCGTGAGGAACTTCTTGAACTCCGCCGCCCGGTGGCGGCGGTGGAGGGATCCGATGACCTTGCCGGTGGCGACCTCGAGAGCGGCGAAGAGGGTGGTGGTGCCGGCCCGGACGTAGTCGTGGCTGCGGCGTTCGGGAACCCCGGGCATCATCGGCAGGACCGGCTGGGACCGGTCCAGGGCCTGGATCTGCGACTTCTCGTCCACGCAGAGGACGAGGGCCTTCTCCGGCGGGTCGAGGT
>NZ_BNBS01000325.1 GCF_014656075.1 Streptomyces hydrogenans | reverse complement strand
CCGCTCCGCCTCCGCCCGCCGCCGGGCCCGCGCCGCACGGGCGGCGGCCGCCGCCAGCTCGGCCGCCTCGGCGGGGGCGCTCACGCCGAGCGTCCAGCCGGGCCGGGCCGTCGCCGCCGCGCCCGGCGCCAGCAGGAGCCGTACGGTCGGCCCCGCGTCCACCAGCTCAGTGCCCAGCTCGGCCGCGAGCGACGCCGCCGCGAAGGGGGTGCCGTCGCCGCCCCGGGCGTGCACCACCGTCCACGGGCCCGGCGAGAGGGCGGCGGCCGCCTCCGCCGCGGGGGCGCCCAGCAGCAGCCGGGTCAGCGCCCCGTCCCGGGCCGACACGTCGGCGGCCCCGTGCGGGGCGGTCAGCAGGGACAGCAGCACCACCGCCACCCCGGTGACCGGGTGGTCGCCGGGGTCGCGCCGCTCCGTCGCCACCCCGAGGGTGAGCCCGTCGCCGCCGCCCAGCGCGTACGCAGCGAGCCGCAGCCCGCCGCCCTCGCCGCCCGCCGACGCCGGACCGCCCGGCCGGGGACCGACCACCCCGGCCAGGTCCGCCAGCGCC
>NZ_BNBS01000324.1 GCF_014656075.1 Streptomyces hydrogenans | reverse complement strand
GCGCCGTGGGCGGGGAAGACCCGGACCTCGTCGGGCAGGCCCATCAGCTTGTTCTGCACGCTGTCGTGGAGCATCGCGCCCAGCTCCTCGGCGGTCACGCCGACGGAGGCGAGCAGGTCGGGGCGGCCGACGTCGCCGATGAAGAGGGCGTCGCCGGTCAGCACGCCGTACGGGACGGTGTCGTCGGCGTGCTCGTACACCAGGACGCTGACCGACTCCGGAGTGTGCCCCGGCGTCTCCATGATCTCCAGGACGACGTCGCCGAGGGCGATCCGCTCGCCCTCGGCGAGGTGCCGGATGGGGTACTCGGTCTCGGCACGCGCGCCGTAGCCGATCCACGCCCCCGTCTCGGCCGCCATCTCCAGGTGGCCGGCGACGAAGTCCGCGTGGAAGTGGGTGTTGATCACGCCGACGACGGTGAAGCCGCGCGCGGTGGCGTCCGCGAGGTACTCGGAGACGTCCCGGCGCGGGTCGACGACCACCGCCTGTCCGGTCTGCTCGTCGGCGATCAGGTACGAGGCGTGGGACAGGCAGTCGAGGTAGTACTGGGCGAAGAACACGG
>NZ_BNBS01000323.1 GCF_014656075.1 Streptomyces hydrogenans | reverse complement strand
CCTCTGCCCCGACCCGGTCGCCGAAGACCTGGTGCTCATCGTCTCCGAACTGGTCACCAACGCCGTCACCCACGCCAAGGCGCCTTACGCGCTCACGGTCAGCATGGAAAAGGGGCGGGTAGGCATTGCGGTCAGCGACGGATCCGTCGACCTGTCCGGCCGGCAAGGCGAGCCGGAGGAGACCGCCGAAAGCGGGCGTGGCCTGAAGATCGTCCGAGCTCTCGGCGCGGATCTCTTCGTCAGTCCCTCGGACAGTGGCAAGCAGGTCATCGCGGTCCTGACCTGGGAGCCCGCGCACAGCGCGTAGCCGCTGCGGGTGGCAGTGCCGACGGCCACCCGCAGCCCACCCGCCCGGCCCGGCCCGGGACACGGTCAACGCGTCCCGCAGGGCCGGAGGGTCACCGGTCCGCGCCGCCCCGTCTTGTCGGCGGCGGACCGGGGCTCTTGCCCTCGGCGGTCGGTCAGGCGTTGACGCAGGTGTTGCCGAAGGACGGATTCAGCAGGCCGATGACGCTGACGGTGTTGCCGCAGGCGTTGATCGGGATGTGGACGGGCACCTGGATCAGGTT
>NZ_BNBS01000322.1 GCF_014656075.1 Streptomyces hydrogenans | reverse complement strand
TGCGGAAGCGGGCGATGATGCCCTCGCTCATGTCGTTGGAGACGGAGACCGCGGTCCCGACCACCGTGCCGCCGACGGTCATCATCAGGATGCCGGGGACCACGTAGGCGATGTACGCGGCGCGGTCGGCGCCGCCCATGCCGGCGCTCATCACGTCGCCGAAGACGTAGACGAAGAGCAGCAGCATCACCACCGGGGTGAGCAGCAGGTTCAGGGTGAGGGACGGGTAGCGGCGGGCGTGCAGCAGGTTGCGCCGGAGCATCGTGGACGAGTCGCGGGCGGCGAGGGAGAGGGCGCTCATCGGGCGGACTCCTGCGGCAGGCCGGGGACGGTGGGGTTCTTGCCCGAACCGGTGAGGGCGAAGAAGACGTCGTCCAGGTCCGGGGTGTGCACGGTGAGTTCGTCGGCCTCGATGCCGGCGGAGTCCAGCCAGTCGAGGAGGGACCGCAGTTCGCGCTGGGTGCCGCCGCTGGGGATCTGGAGGGCCAGTCCCTCGTCGTCCCGGGTGGCCACCTGGAGGGTGTCGGAGGCGCTGCGGTAGGCGTGGGGGTCGGTGAAGCGGAGGCGGACGTGGCCG
>NZ_BNBS01000321.1 GCF_014656075.1 Streptomyces hydrogenans | reverse complement strand
GCGGTGTGCAGGCCGAAGCGGCGCAGGCTGTCGGCCCGGGCGGGGCCGATGCCGTGGAGCACGTCGACAGGGAGCGAGTGGAGGAACGCCTCCACGGCCCGGTGGTAGGGGAGGTGAAGCACCCCGGTCCGTCCCGCGTGGGCGGACGAGGTCACCGCGGTCGACCAGGTGTCGGCCACGCCGACGTGGACCAGGGCACCGTACGTGGCCACGGCCTGGAGCAGGAAGCGCTGAGCCAGACGCCGTGGGCCCTGGGAGAAGACCGCGCTTGCGCCGCGGAGCCGGGCGACCAGTGCGGTCGGCGGGAGGGGCTGGACGACGAGGATGAACTCGGCGGCGAGGCCGAGGACGTGGCGGTAGACGTCCGGGCTGGTGCCGGGGTGGCACCGCACGTGCCAGATCACGTGATCACGGTCGCGCTCGCTCATGCCGCCATCTCCTGGCGCTCGTGGTGAGTGAGCTCGGCGCGGGCGGCGGGCCGCAGTTCTGCCCGGCCGCCGGCGGACCGGCAGGTCGTCCAGCACGGGTGGTGGTGCACGAAGGTCTCCCTGCGGAGCAGGGCGCAGCGGAGCGCGGCCGTGTGGACG
>NZ_BNBS01000320.1 GCF_014656075.1 Streptomyces hydrogenans | reverse complement strand
TCTGGCCGGCCGCGCCGGTCACGGTGACATTCACGGGAGTGCGGGTCATGGCGATCTCCGTAAGACAGCTGGCGGTGGGGTTCCCTGCCCCTGAGGCTGGATATCGCTCCCTTGATCGATCGATGTCTCGATGTGAAGAGATATCCGGCGGTCAGGCTATCGGACCCGGGCGGCCGCGCACCCCCACCCCCTTGTGGTGCGGCTCACCTCCCGCCCCGTTTCACCCTCCCGTGCACCCGTCCTCGCCGCCCGAGAGCGCCGCGCACGCCCGCGCGGCGGTTCCGGAGGGGACCGGGATCATCGCCGTGTACGCGCCGGAGTCGCCGCCCTCCAGGACGTTCGCGACCTGGATGGCGGTGCCCGCCTGGACGCTGACCTCGTCGCCGGGCGCGCCCCCGCTGATCCGGGCCCAGGCGGCGGCGCACGCCTCGCTGTGCCGGACCTCGACGAGGGCGCCGCCGAGGCGCATCCGGTCGACGGTGGTGGCGAGCGGCCCGCCGCAGCCCATGTCCTCCGGGTCGAGCCCGCCGCAGTCGGCGCCGGTGCACCGCACGCCCTCCGGGAGGCTCGGCGTGGCCGCCGGGGCGGTGGTGGCGGGCGGCGGCGCCGGGCGGGCCTCGGGCC
>NZ_BNBS01000319.1 GCF_014656075.1 Streptomyces hydrogenans | reverse complement strand
CTAAGAACTGCTATCGGAATGACTTCAAGCGCCGCCAACAGATGAGTGAGCAAGCAAGGCTGAGGAAGGCTTCGTGGATGTCGTCACGTACTTCCCAGCGGATCCGCAGCCGGCGGAACCAGTGGAGATGAGCGAAGGTCCGCTCGACGACCCATCGGTCGGTGCCGAGGCCTGATCCGTGAGGGACACCGCGTCGGGCGATGAGGGGTTTCACGCCCAAGGCCCAGGCCAGTCGCCGGTACTTGTCGTGGTCGTAGCCGCGGTCGCCCAGCACCGTCTCGGGCCGGCGGCGGGGCCGGCCCCGTTTGCCCCGCACTGGCGGCACGGCCTGCAGGAGGGGAATGAGTTGGGTGACGTCGTTGCGGTTGCCGCCGGTCAAGGTGGCCGCAAGCGGAATGCCGGTGGCGTCGGTGATCAGGTGGTGCTTGCTGCCGTTTCTGCCCCGGTCAACGGGGCTTCGTCCGGTCTTGGAGCCCCTTTTAACGCGCGTATGTGAGAGCCGTCGACCACGGCGCGGGAGAAGTCCAGGGCGTCCGCTCCGCGAAGACGCGCGAGGAGAGTCTCGTGCAGTCGCGGCCAGACGCCGGCTTCGGTCCATTCCGCCAGGCGGCGCCAGCAGGTCATGC
>NZ_BNBS01000318.1 GCF_014656075.1 Streptomyces hydrogenans | reverse complement strand
CACGACCGCACCGGCGGCCAGGGCAACGGCCAGACCTCGTCGCACACGCACCATGTTTTTGCACCTTTCGTGAGGATGGCGGCCGCGCAGAGGTCCCGCGCGGCCGGTGGGGAATCCCGTGAGCTTCCTCGGGAGCCCCTCACACGTGGTGTTCGCGCCTGTTCTCCCGCCGGTTTGGTGCCGGCGCCCCGCTTCCCTCGAACGGGTTACCCGAAGGTGGCGCAGGTGACGAAGAGCCCGCCCATCCGCAGGGCCGTCCGCTACGAAGAACGGGCGACACACGAACAGATTCCCCACCGCGGACCGTCCCCGGGGACGGTCCGGCACCGTACGAGCGACGACACAAGGAGCGGCATGCGATGGACGCCCCGCCCCCCGACGGCCTGCCCAGGCCGTCCCTGCGCCTTCTCCCCACGGGCGGAGCGGCGAAGGTGAACCAACCGATTTCCTTCGGCGCCGGCCGTCCCACCGACACCGGCCGCAACGACCTCACCGACGTCATGCGGCAGGTCGCCCACGGTGACAAGGAGGCGTTCTCCGCCCTCTACGACGCCCTCGCGCCCCTGGTGTTCGGCATCGTGCTCAAAGTCGTACGCGACCGCGCCCAGTCCGAGGAGGTCACCCAGGAGGTCATGATCGACCTGTGGC
>NZ_BNBS01000317.1 GCF_014656075.1 Streptomyces hydrogenans | reverse complement strand
GTCGGAGGCGCTGCGGTAGGCGTGGGGGTCGGTGAAGCGGAGGCGGACGTGGCCGCCGGGGATCTGGCGCTTGAGCTGGTCGGCGGTGCCTTCGGCGACGATGCGGCCGCCGTTGAGGACGGCGATGCGGTCGGCGAGTTCGTCGGCCTCCTCCAGGTACTGGGTGGTGAGGAAGACGGTGACGCCGTCGGCGACGAGGCCGCGGATGATCTGCCACATGGTGTGGCGGGAGCGGGGGTCGAGGCCGGTGGTGGGCTCGTCGAGGAAGATGATCCGGGGTGCGCCGACCAGGGTCATGGCGATGTCGAGGCGGCGTTTCATGCCGCCGGAGTAGGTGGAGGCGGGCTTCTTGGCGGCGTCGACGAGGTCGAAGCGGGCCAGGAGTTCGGCGGCGGTCTCGCGTCCCTCCCGCTTGGACAGGTGGTGGAGGTCGGCCATCAGGAGCATGTTCTCCTCGCCGGTGATCAGGCCGTCGACGGCGGAGAACTGTCCGGTGACGCCGATCGCGGCGCGGACGGCGTGGCCGTCGGTGGCGAGGTCGTGCCCGGCGACGCGGACCTGTCCGGCGTCGGGCGTGACGAGGGTGGAGAGGATCTTCACGGCGGTGGTCTTGCCGGCGCCGTTCGGACCCAGCAGCGCGAAGACGGATCC
>NZ_BNBS01000316.1 GCF_014656075.1 Streptomyces hydrogenans | reverse complement strand
ACGTGTACGACGCGATCCGCACCCCGCGCGGACGCGGCAAGGCCAACGGCTCCCTGCACGGCACCAAGCCCATCGACCTCGTCACCGGCCTGATCCACGAGACCCTCCGTCGCTTCCCCGATCTCGACGCGTCGGCGGTCGACGACATCGTCCTGGGGGTGGTCAGCCCGCTGGGCGACCAGGGCGCGGACATCGCCCGCACGGCCGCCCTGCTCGCCGGACTGCCGGACACGGTGGCCGGCGTCCAGGAGAACCGCTTCTGTGCCTCCGGCCTCGAAGCCGTGAACATGGCCGCGATGAAGGTCCGCTCCGGCTGGGAGGACCTGGTCCTGGCCGGCGGCGTCGAGTCGATGTCCCGCGTCCCGATGGGCAGTGACGGCGGTGCCTGGGCCCTCGACCCGATGACGAGCCTGGAGACCGCCTTCGCGCCCCAGGGCATCGGCGCGGACCTGATCGCCACCATCGAGGGCTTCAGCCGCCGTGACGTGGACGAGTACGCGGCGCTCTCCCAGGAGCGCGCCGCGACCGCGTGGAAGGAGGGCCGTTTCGCCCGTTCGGTGGTGCCGGTGGTGGACCGGGCCGGCCTGACCGTGCTCGACCACGACGAGTTCATGCGCCCGGGCACCACCGCCGACTCCCTCGCCAGGCTCAAGCCGTCGTTCAAGGACATCGGCGAGCTGGGCG
>NZ_BNBS01000315.1 GCF_014656075.1 Streptomyces hydrogenans | reverse complement strand
TGATCACCGGCCTGCTGGACTCGTGGCAGCTGTACGGAACCTGGGGGACCCTGGAGGGCGACGGCACGGGCAACACGCAGAAGCCGATCCCCTTCACCGCGAAGTCCCTCGCCTCGGGGCAGACGGTCAAGCTCCTCGACTACGCCTACGGGTACGTCCAGCCCGGCCCCGACCACACGGCGTACGTGCGCGGCGGCACCGTCGAGCACGGCGACGGCCTGTACCGGATCTCCCTCGGCGCGGACGGCAAGCCGACCGCCGAGCTGGTCGCCGACACCGGGCTCCCGGTGGCGCTGGGCTACCTCGGGGCGCAGATCCCGCAGCCGTTCGACCTCGCCTCCCCGATCCCGCTCAAGTGGAAGCTGTCCCGCGAGAACGCCGACGTCGACCTGACGATCACGCACCGCGCGACCGGCAAGTCGTTCTCGAAGACGCTGCACCTCTACAGCGAGTCCGCGGGCAGCGAGTACTACTACGGCGACGACACCTTCGGCATCACCTGGGCGCAGGTCGCGGCCGGCTCCCAGATGGGCAAGGACGCGGCGGTCGGGGCGTACGACTGGTCGTTCACGGCCCGCCCGCAGAACGGCGTCGGCCCGGCCGTGGAGGCCTCCGGCAGCTTCACCGCCGTCAAGAACGCCTCCTCCCCGCACGACCTCGACTGGGACGGCGGCCCGGACCTGCTG
>NZ_BNBS01000314.1 GCF_014656075.1 Streptomyces hydrogenans | reverse complement strand
GCGGATCTTGCGCGGGAGGGTGAGGGTCAGCTCGTCCATGAGGGAGAGGACCTTCGCCGGGTAGCCGGCCTGTGCGGCGGCCTGCTCGACGGAGGCGGGCTCGATGCCCTCGCCGACCATGGCGACGCCCTCGTCGATGAAGTGGCCGATGACGCGGGAGGTGAAGAAGCCGCGCGAGTCGTTGACGACGATCGGCGTCTTGTTGATCTGGCGGACCAGGTCGAAGGCGCGGGCCAGGGCCGCGTCGCCGGTGTGCTCGCCCTTGATGATCTCGACCAGCGGCATCTTGTCGACCGGGGAGAAGAAGTGCAGGCCGATGAAGTCGGCCTGGCGCTCGACGCCTTCGGCGAGGACGGTGATCGGCAGGGTGGAGGTGTTGGAGCAGAGCAGCGCGTCGGGCTCGACGACGTGCTGGATCTCCTGGAAGACCTTGTGCTTGAGCGCGGTGTCCTCGAAGACGGCCTCGATGACCGCGTCGCAGCCGGCCAGTGCCTGCGGGTCGGACGTGGCGGTGATCCGGGCGAGGAGGGCGTCGGCCTTCTCCTGGGTGGTGCGGCCCCGGGCGACGGCCTTGGCGCAGAGCTTCTCCGAGTAGCCCCTGCCCTTGGCGGCGGCCTCGTCGGTGACGTCCTTGAGGACGACCTCGATGCCGGCGCGGGCGCAGGAGTAGGCGATCCCGGCGCCCATCAT
>NZ_BNBS01000313.1 GCF_014656075.1 Streptomyces hydrogenans | reverse complement strand
GGCGGCCGCGTTGATCGTCCCGAGCCTGGCCGGATCGCTGACGGCCGTGCTCGACCAACGCAGGCTCCTGGCCGGGCGGATCGAGAAACTGCTGGAGGCCCACCCTCTTTCGAAAGTCCTGACGTCGATGCCGGGCGTCGGCATCAGGACTGGAGCCCGCATCTTGATCGAGGTCGGTGACGGCAGCACCTTCCCCACCGCCGGCCACCTCGCCGCCTACGCCGGACTCGCCCTGGCAACCCGGAGCTCGGGGTCCTCGATCCGCGGCGAACAGCCTTCCAGACGGGAAAACAAGCAGCTCAAACGGCCTTCCTCCTCTCCGCGTTCGCCGCCCTGGGCGACCCGACCTCCCGGGCCTACTACGACAAGAAGATCACCCAGGGCAAGCACCACACCCAGGCCCTGCTCCATCTCGCCCGCCGCCGGGCCGACGTCCTGTTCGCGATGCTCCGCGACGGAACCTTCTACGAACCCCGGCCCGTCACATCAGGCTGATCCTCATCGCGCACGCCGCACACCGGGCAGTCCCATTCGTCGAGACAGTCGATCACGACAGGGTGATGACAGAAGACGCACGGACGCATGCCCTCCTCCCCTGATTGCTGCACACGCGCTTCATCGCTCATGCCAGGCAGAGTGCCAGACGGCCCCCGCCCGGTACCCACCACCTTGACCAAACACATAGGGGCACCCCC
>NZ_BNBS01000312.1 GCF_014656075.1 Streptomyces hydrogenans | reverse complement strand
CCGACGGAACGCACACCAGCAGGAGCAGTCATCATGCAGAAGTTCGCCACCACCGCCCCGATCGCCGCCGTCGTCGCCGTGCCGGCCGGGCAGCTCCGCTTCATCGCCGCCGACCGGGCCGACGTGACCGTCGAGGTCCGCCCCTCGAACGCCGGCAAGGCGCGGGACGTGAAGGCCGCCGAGGGGACCTCGGTCTCCTTCGCCGACGGGGTGCTGCGGGTCGCGGCGCCCGAGGCGGGGAACCAGCTGTTCGGGGCGAGCGGTTCGGTCGAGGTCACCGTCCAGCTGCCCGCCGGGTCGTCCCTCGACGTCAAGGCCGCCGCGGCGGACCTGCGGGGCGTCGGCCGGCTCGGGGACGTGGTCTTCGAGGCCGCGCAGGGCCCGGTCAAGCTCGACGAGGCCGGCGACGTGCGGGTCGTGCTCCAGGACGGCGGCATCGCCGTCGGCCGGCTCAACGGCTCCGCCGCCCTGACCACCGCCCGCGGCGACCTGAGCGTCGCCGAGGCCGTCCGCGGCAGCGTCGTCCTCGACACCCGGGCCGGGTCCATCACCGTCGGCGCCGCCCGCGGCACCTCCGCCGTCCTCGACGCCGGCACCACCCTCGGCCGGATCAACAACACCCTCCAGAACACCGCCGGCACCGGCGCCGAACTCACCGTCCGCGCCACCACCGCCCTCGGCGACATCACCGCCCACGCCAACTGA
>NZ_BNBS01000311.1 GCF_014656075.1 Streptomyces hydrogenans | reverse complement strand
GCGGAGGGTCGTGAGCCGCACGCCGAGGGCGTCGAGGTGGAGGCGGGCGACCTTCTCGTCGAGGTGCTTGGGGAGGGTGTACACGCCGACGGGGTAGGCGTCGGGCTTCGTGTAGAGCTCGATCTGGGCCAGGGTCTGGTCCGCGAAGGAGTTCGACATCACGAAGGACGGGTGACCCGTCGCGTTGCCCAGGTTCAGCAGGCGGCCCTCGGACAGGACGATGACGACCTTGCCGTCCTCGAACGTCCACGTGTGGACCTGCGGCTTGACCTCGTCCTTCACGATCCCCGGGATCCTCGCCAGGCCGGCCATGTCGATCTCGTTGTCGAAGTGACCGATGTTCCCGACGATCGCCTGGTGCTTCATGCGGGCGATGTCGGACGCCATGATGATGTCCTTGTTGCCCGTGGTGGTGATGAAGATGTCGGCCGTCTCCACCACGTCCTCCAGGGTGGCGACCTGGTAGCCGTCCATCGCCGCCTGGAGCGCGCAGATCGGGTCGATCTCCGTCACGATCACCCGCGCGCCCTGACCGCGCAGCGACTCCGCGCAGCCCTTGCCCACGTCTCCGTAACCGCACACGACGGCCGTCTTGCCGCCGATGAGGACGTCGGTGGCGCGGTTGATGCCGTCGATCAGGGAGTGGCGGCAGCCGTACTTGTTGTCGAACTTCGACTTCGTCACCGCGTCGTTCACGTTGATCGC
>NZ_BNBS01000310.1 GCF_014656075.1 Streptomyces hydrogenans | reverse complement strand
CCGCCCAGGATGCCCTCGGTGCCCACCTCGCGGGCCACCCGGGTCACCTCGTCGGCGAAGTTCGACAGCTGGTCCACCATCGTGTTGACGGTGGTGACGAGCTCCAGGATCTCGCCCTTGGCGTCGACCGTGATCTTCTTCGACAGGTCGCCGCGGGCGACCGCGGTGGTGACCTCGGCGATGTTCCGGACCTGGAAGGTCAGGTTGTTCGCCATGAAGTTCACCGACTGGGTCAGGTCCTTCCAGGTGCCGGAGACCCCCTGCACCTCGGCCTGACCGCCCAGGATGCCCTCCGTACCCACCTCGCGGGCCACCCGGGTCACCTGGTCCGCGAACGAGGACAGCTGGTCCACCATCGTGTTGAGGGTGTTCTTCAGCTCCAGGATCTCGCCCCGGGCGTCCACGTCGATGGTCTGCGACAGGTCGCCGCGGGCGACCGCGGTGGCCACCTGCGCGATGTTGCGGACCTGCGCCGTCAGGTTCCCGGCCATGCTGTTCACCGAGTCGGTGAGGTCACGCCACACGCCGGCCACGCCCGGCACCTGCGCCTGTCCGCCGAGGCGGCCCTCGGTGCCCACCTCGCGGGCCACCCGGGTCACCTGGTCCGCGAAGGCGGAGAGCTGGTCCACCATCGTGTTGATGGTGTTCTTCAGCTCCAGGATCTCGCCGCGCGCGTCCACGTCGATCTTCTGCGACAGGTCGCCGCG
>NZ_BNBS01000309.1 GCF_014656075.1 Streptomyces hydrogenans | reverse complement strand
GTTCATGGTGTTGGCGGACTGGTTCGGGTCGTCGAGGACGAGGGTGACGATCCCCGTGTCGTCCTGCTCCCAGCGGATGGTGGTGCTCTCGCTCATGACTGATGCATCTCCGGTGGCGGTATGAGGGGTGCGGACGGGGAGGTCAGACGCGCTCGACGATGGTGGCGATGCCCATGCCGCCGCCCACGCACAGGGTGGCCAGGCCGTAGCGCTTGTCCTGCCGCTCCAGCTCGTCGACGAGGGTGCCCAGGATGATCGCGCCGGTGGCGCCCAGCGGGTGGCCGAGCGCGATCGCACCGCCGTTGACGTTCACCTTGTCCAGCGAGACGCCCATGTCCTTCACGAAGCGCAGCACGACCGCCGCGAACGCCTCGTTGATCTCGATGAGGTCGATGTCGTCGATGGTCAGACCCGCCTTGGCCAGCGCCTTGCGGGCCGCCGGGGCCGGACCGGTCAGCATGATCGTGGGCTCGGAACCGGAGACGGCCGCCGCCACGATCCGGGCCCGGGGCGCCAGCCCGTACCGCTCCCCGATCTCCTTCGAACCGACCGCGACCAGGGAGGCGCCGTCGACGATGCCGGAGGAGTTGCCCGCGTGGTGGACGTGGTCGATCTCCTCGACCCAGTGGTACTTCTGCAGCGCCACCGCGTCGAAGCCGCCCAGCTCGCCGATGTCCTTGAACGACGGCTTGAGCCTGGCGAGGGAGTCGGC
>NZ_BNBS01000308.1 GCF_014656075.1 Streptomyces hydrogenans | reverse complement strand
GAGCGGCTGCGGGCCGGCGGCGCGGGCATCCCCGCCTTCTACACCCCGGCCGGCGTCGGCACCCAGGTCGCCGACGGCGGCCTGCCCTGGCGCTACGCCCCCGACGGCGCCGTCGCCCTCCCCTCCCCCGCCAAGGAGACCCGCCTCTACGACGGCCGCCCCCACGTTCTGGAGCACGGCATCACCACCGACTTCGCTCTCGTCCGGGCCTGGCGGGGCGACCGGCACGGCAACCTCGTCTTCCGCCGCGCCACCGCCCACTTCAACCCGCTGGCCGCCATGGCCGGACGGGTCACCGTCGCCGAGGTCGAGGAACTCGTCGAACCCGGTGCCCTCGACCCCGATCAGGTCCATCTGCCCGGGGTCTTCGTCCAGCGCGTCGTGCCGCTCACGCCTGCCCAGGCGGCCGACAAGCAGATCGAGAAGAGGACGGTGCGCGCCTGATGTCCTGGAACCGCAACCAGATGGCCGCCCGCGCCGCGGCCGAACTCGCCGACGGCTCGTACGTGAACCTCGGCATCGGACTGCCGACCCTCATCCCGGCGTACGTGCCGGCCGGCGTGCACGTGGTGCTGCACTCGGAGAACGGCATCCTCGGCACCGGTCCCTACCCCCAGGAGCACGAGGTCGACCCCGACCTCATCAACGCCGGCAAGGAAACCGTCACCGTCCTGCCCGGGGCGTCGTTCTTCGACTCCGCCCTGTCGTTCGGGATGATCCGCGGCGGACACATCGACACCGCC
>NZ_BNBS01000307.1 GCF_014656075.1 Streptomyces hydrogenans | reverse complement strand
GACGCGAGGGCGGTGTCCATGATCACTCCTGACGGTGGGTGGCCACCGGGATCGGAGTCCGGGCAGAGAGAGTGGGGGCGAGGCTCAGGTAGGGCCGGAGCTCTCCGCCAGCTACCGCTTCTTCGCCCAGCCGTAGCCGCCGCACCGGCACCACCAGCCGTGGCCCCGGCTCCCGGCCCTTTGCGACCGCTGAGGACGTCGCGGATAGCGTCGGCCCCCGCACTCCGTGGCAGAAACACCCGGCACGGTCGCGCCGACCAACAGCCCGACCGAGGCCATCAGCCTCAGCACGTTCAGACATTCCGGTCATCACCCACACATCCTTTGATCTTGTCGGCGTGGAACCGGTGGGCGGCCCATCTGGACCTCACATAGAAGATTCGGGACGAACCACTCCGTGGATGGCGTCAAGACGGCGGCCCGGCAGAATGCCTCGGCCGGTTTTTCCCCTGGGCGCAGGCCTCATCCCGGTCGGATCTTGGCCTCGAATGCGGCGAGCACGTTCCATGCCGGTAATCTCCACCTACCCCGGGCCTGGGCAGAGCCGGCTTCCTCGCGCCCTGGCGGCAACTAGAGCGCATAGTTTCACCCTTTCGGGTGTCGCACCCATCCGCCGGGCGGGGGCTGCCGAATGTCGGGTGTGAGCACCTTCCGCAGCACACTCGCCCGCGCCGCAGTCAGTGCCCTCGCTGGCCTCCTGTCTGCGTACACCGCGCTGGCCGTGGCCGAGCTGGTCGCCGGACTGGTGCGGCCCGCGG
>NZ_BNBS01000306.1 GCF_014656075.1 Streptomyces hydrogenans | reverse complement strand
CCTACTTGGAGGTGCGGATCTCGACGAGCATGTGGTCGCGGCCCTCGGGGTCGGCACTCTCGCCGACCGCGGTCCAGGTGTTCTTGGCGACGTCGAAGGACTTCTCCTCCGTGCCGACCGTCATGTCGACCTGGGCGCTCTGGTCGACGCTGCCCTTGACGGCGTACACGGAGGGGATCTCAAGCGTCAGCCAGCCGCTGTTCCCGGTGACCTTGAAGCAGATCTTCTCCTTGCTGCGGGCCCAGACCTCGAGCAGTCCGGTCCCGCCGGCGCAGTCGGCCAGCACGATGTGCCCGTCGCCCCGCTTCAGGACGATGTTCTTCTCGGTGAGGATTTTGTCCGCGTTCGGGTAGTTGTAGTCCTCCACGGCATAGCCGGGTGCCGCGTCGGCCACGGATTCCGTGTTTCCCGTCGGCCGGCCCGCCGACGAAGTCGTCCACAGCACGGCCGCCAGGCCGGCGGTACATGCCGTCGCAATGATGCGAGTGACGAGTTTCATGTGCAGTTCCCTCTTATGAATCAGGTGCCTCATCCCCTTCTTCTATGCATAGAGACGCGTCCCGACCGGGTGTCTCTATGCCGTTTCAGGGAAATGCAGCAAGTCCTGGATGCAGCCGGGATGACGGTTGCCAATTATTTTCGCGTAGGCCACTTGAGCCCACCTGGCGAGGTGTGCGAATTCATCCAGGCGAGCTGAAGCGGCTTTCTGTGGCGCTTCATTCAAGAGCTCAATCCCTCCACATGTCCAACAGGGCAAACCGGGAGCG
>NZ_BNBS01000305.1 GCF_014656075.1 Streptomyces hydrogenans | reverse complement strand
GTGCCCACCGCCAACGCCACCGTCTACATCGTCGACACCGTCCTCATGCCCAAGTGACCCCGTAGTCCGGGGGGACGGGAGAGGACGAAGGGTGGTGGGCCACCGGTTCGACCGGGGGCGCCCCACCCTTCCGGCCCCGCCGGATCCTCCTCGGCCGAAGGCGAAGACGAAGGCCCGCAGCCCGGGGGGCAGGCGGAGGTTCCGGGCCGGACGGCCGGGAGCCGGGGCCCCGGCAGGCGTCGCGTCCCGGGGCGGCCCGCCCGGAGCGACGGCGACGGAGGCCCGTCCGGACGGGCCGGAGCCACCGGACCGACGGGAAGGCGCGGGAAGGGCCCGGCCGCCGGGCCTCCCGCGTACTCACTCGTGCGGGTGAACGGGGTCGGGGGACGAACACGAAAGCGGCCCCATCCGGACGTGTGTCCGCTACGAAGACTCTGCACAGGCCGCCCCGGTCCTGTGGCTGTGGCCGCGGCCCGCGTCCCGCGCGGCCGGTCCCGCCCCTTTCGACCAAGGATCCGTATGCGATGGACTCCCCGCCTCCGGCCGGCCGTCCCGGACGGCTGCGTCTGGTCCCCACCCGCGGAGCCCGCCCGGTGAACCGGCCCGTTCCGGTCGACAACCCCGGCCCGCCTCCGCGCCACGAGCTCGCCGACGTGATGCGGAAGGTCGCGCAGGGCGATCAGCAGGCGTTCTCCACCCTCTACGACGCTCTCGCGCCGATGGTGTTCGGCCTGGTCGTCAGGGTGCTGCGCGACCGCGCCCAGTCCGAGGAGGTCACCCAGGAGGTCATGATCGACCTGTGGC
>NZ_BNBS01000304.1 GCF_014656075.1 Streptomyces hydrogenans | reverse complement strand
TTACTGATCATTTCAGAATGAGGTTCGGAGGCGTCGCAAGCAGATGATGCTGCAGGCGAGTTGGAGCAGTCCGAGGTGGAGGTCGGCTCGTATCTCGTAGCGGATCCGGAGGCGTTTGAACTGGTGGAGCCAGGCGAAGGTCCGCTCGACGACCCATCTGGTCTTGCCCAGGCCGGATCCGTGGGCGGTGCCCCTGCGGGCGATCTTCGGCGTGATGCCACGCGCGCGGAGCAGGCGTCGGTACTTGTCGTAGTCGTAGCCGCGGTCGGCGAACAGCCGCCGTGGCCGGTGACGGGGTCGGCCGACCAGCCCGCGGATGCGAGGGATGGTGTCCAGCAGGGGCATGAGTTGGGTGACGTCGTGCCGGTTTCCGCTGGTCAGCGACACTGCAAGGGGTGTTCCGTGCCGGTCGGTGATCAGGTGGTGCTTGCTGCCAGGCCTCGCGCGGTCGACCGGCGAAGGTCCGGTGTGAGCCCCCCTTTCAGAGCCCGGACGTGCGAGCCGTCGATCGCGGCGTCGTCCATGTCCAGCAGGCCTGCCTTGCGGAGTTCCGCGAGGAGGGTCTCGTGCAGGCGGGGCCAGACGCCGGCCTCGGTCCAGTCCCGCAGGCGTCGCCAGCACGTTACCCCGCTGCAGCCGATCGTCTCGGTCGGCACGTCCGCCCAGGTCACGCCCGTGCGCAAGACGTAGACGATCCCGCGCAGAGCCGCACGGTCATCCGCCGGCAGCCGGCCCGGATACCGCCGACGTCGCGGTGGACGAGGCGGGAGCAATGGGGCGACACGATGCCACAGGTCATCAGGCACAAGATCATCCGACACCTGCAGAACTCTGCCGCCCACCAGCCCAACTGCCAAGCCCCCGAATCAAACTCATTCTGAAATGATCAGTTAGT
>NZ_BNBS01000303.1 GCF_014656075.1 Streptomyces hydrogenans | reverse complement strand
CGGGAGACGGCACCGGCCGCGCGGCCGACGGGCTCGCGCCCCAGACCGGGCCCGTGCGCGCCGCCCCGGTGACGGCCCCGGCCCGCGCCTCCCGCTACGTGGAGGACGTCATCGTCCTCGCCAACGCCGAACGGGACCGGGCGGGTTGCGGCCCGCTGCGCACCGAGACCCGGCTCGCCAGGGCCGCCCAGGGGCACGCGGAGGACATGGCGGCCCGCGACTACTACGCCCACGACAGCCC
Organism: Streptomyces hydrogenans; assembly: GCF_014656075.1. Classification (GTDB taxonomy): domain Bacteria; phylum Actinomycetota; class Actinomycetes; order Streptomycetales; family Streptomycetaceae; genus Streptomyces; species Streptomyces hydrogenans. The sequence goes on along the minus strand of NZ_BNBS01000303.1, from coordinate 710 downwards.
CGAGGGCCGGGACGGCGGCGACCGGATCAGCGCCACCGGCTACAGCTGGTCGGCGTGGGGCGAGAACATCCACAAGGGCCCGAAGACCCCGGAGCGGGCCATGGACGACTGGATGGGCAGCCCGGCGCACCGGGCGAACATCCTCAACTGCGCGTTCCGCGACATCGGGGTCGGCGTGGCCCTCACCGCCGACGGGCCGTGGTGGGTGCAGGACTTCGGCGCCCGGGGCTGACCGGCCCGGGCGGGGTCAGCCGGCAGGCGCAGCCAGCTTCTGCACCCAGACGGTGCCGGCCGGACCGGGGACGGCGGCCACGCCGGTGTCCCGGTAGGCGCAGTCGAGCAGGTTGCGCCGGTGGCCCGTGTCGGAGCGCCAGCTCTCGACGACGGACGCCGGGTCGCGCTGCCCCTGCGCCAGGTTCTCGGCCCAGGCCGACCAGCGGTAGCCGGTGGCGCTGATCCGGGAGTCGGCGAACTCGCCCTCGGGGCTGGCGTGGCCGTAGTAGCCCCGGTCCGTCATGTCGCGGGCGTAGGCGCGGGCGGCGGCGGTCAGCCGGGGGTCGGTGCGCAGCGGGGCGCAGCCGGCGTCCGCCCGGAGCCGGTTGACCAGTTCCGTGACCCGCTCCCCCGGGTCTGTAGCTGGTGGCGGGGTGGTCCGGGTCGGGGTGGGCGTGGCGGTGGTGGGCGTGCGGGTGGGCACGGGGCGGGTCGCC
>NZ_BNBS01000302.1 GCF_014656075.1 Streptomyces hydrogenans | reverse complement strand
GGGTCTGCCGCACGATCGGGTGACATCTGAACTGGCTTGCCTTGCAGGGCAGGTGGGAAGGATGTCGCTGTGCCCAAGCCTTATCCCCAGGAGTTCCGCGAGGACGTCGTGCGGGTCGCGAGGAACCGCGGTCCGGGTGTCACGGTCGAGCAGGTGGCCGCCGATTTCGGCGTCCACGCGATGACGTTGTGGAAGTGGATGCGCCGCGCGGACATCGACGACGGCATGAAGCCCGGGACGACCAGCCAGGAGAGCGCGGAACTGAGGGAAGCGCGTCGGCGGATCAAGCTGCTGGAGCAGGAGAACGAGGTCCTGCGCCGGGCGGCGGCCTATCTGTCGCAGGCGAACCTGCCGGGAAAAGGATCTACCCGCTCGTGAAGGAGCTGGCCGGCGACGGGGTGCCCGTCACGGTCGCGTGCCGGGTGCTGAAGCTCGCCAGACAGCCCTACTACCGGTGGCTCGACGAGCCGGTGACCGCAGCCGAGGTCGAGGAGGCCCATCGCGCGCAGGCGCTGTTCGCCGCGCACCGCGACGACCCGGAGTTCGGCTACCGCTTCCTGGCCGACGAGGCCCGCGACGCGGGTGCAGGCATGGCTGACCGCACGGCCTGGCGGATCTGCCGGGACAACCAGTGGTGGAGCGTGTTCGGCAAGAAACGCGGCCGGGCCAAGAAGGCGGGCCCGCCGGTCCACGACGACCTGGTGAACCGCGTCTTCACCGCGACCGGCCCCAACCGCCTCTGGCTCACCGACATCACCGAACACGCCACCGGCGAGGGCAAGCTGTATCTCTGCGCGGTCAAGGACGCCTTCAGCAACCGCATCGTGGGCTACTCCATCGACTCACGGATGAAGTCCCGCCTGGCAGTGACCGCCCTGGACAACGCCGTCGCCCGGCGACAGAGCGTCGCCGGATGCATCCTGCACAGCGACAGAGGATCGCAATTTCGCTCCCGGAAACTCGTCCGGGCCCTCGGCCGCCACCA
>NZ_BNBS01000301.1 GCF_014656075.1 Streptomyces hydrogenans | reverse complement strand
GGACGACCTCGATGCCGGCGCGGGCGCAGGAGTAGGCGATCCCGGCGCCCATCATCCCGGCGCCCAGCACGGCGACCCTGCGGACCTGGGTCTTCTCGACGCCCTTGGGACGACGGGCACCGGAGTTGACGGCCTGGAGGTCGAAGAAGAACGCCTGGATCATGTTCTTCGCGGTCTGCCCGACGACGAGGTCGGTCAGGTGGCGGGCCTCCACCACGAAGGCGGTGTCGATGTCGACCTGGGAGGTCTCCACGGCCGCCGCGAGGATGTGGCGCGGGGCCGGGTACGGGGCGCCGCCGGTCTTCTTCCTCAGCAGCGCCGCGAGCGACGGGAGTCGGGCGGCCAGCCGGGGGTCGGCGGGGGTGCCGCCCGGGATGCGGTACCCCGGAGCGTCCCAGGGCTGGGCGGACTCCGGATGGGCGTCGACGAACGCCCGCGCCCGGACCAGGAGATCGGCCTGATCGGCGGCGATCTCGTCGACCAGGCCGGCGTCCAGGGCCTGCGCGGGCCCGTACTGCCCGCCCTCCAGGAGGACCTTCCGCAGGGCCTCCACGACGCCGAACATGCGGACCGTCCGGGTCACTCCCCCGCCACCGGGCAGCAGCCCGAGGGTGACCTCGGGGAGTCCGACCCGGGCGGCCGGGCTGTCGAGCACCACCCGGTGGTGGCAGGCCAGGGCGATCTCGTAACCGCCGCCCAGAGCGGCGCCGTTGAGGGCGGCGACGACGGGCCTGCCGAGGGTCTCCAGGACGCGCAGCGACCGCTTGACGCGCATCCCCGCCTCGAAGGAGGTTCCGGCGGTCGCGGGCGTGACGGACTTCAGGTCGTGCAGGTCGCCGCCGGCGAAGAAGCTCTTCTTCGCGGAGGTGACGATGACGCCCCGGACGGTGTCGCGGCACGCGGAGAGCCGCGCAGCCGTGGCGTCCAGGGAGTCGAGGAAGGCGGCGTTCATGGTGTTGGCGGACTGGTTCGGGTCGTCGAGGACGAGGGTGACGATCCCC
>NZ_BNBS01000300.1 GCF_014656075.1 Streptomyces hydrogenans | reverse complement strand
GGGGATCGTCACCCTCGTCCTCGACGACCCGAACCAGTCCGCCAACACCATGAACCAGGCGTTCCGCGCCTCCATCACGGCCGTCGCCGACCGTCTGGAAGCCGAGAAGGACTCGATCCGGGGCGTCATCTACACCTCCGCGAAGAAGACCTTCTTCGCCGGCGGCGACCTCAAGGACATGATCCAGGCGGGCCCCGAGCACGCCAAGGACATCTTCGACGCCGCGATGGACATGAAGCGCGCGCTGCGCCGCATCGAGACCCTCGGCAAGCCGGTCGTCGCCGCCCTCAACGGCGCGGCCCTGGGCGGCGGTTACGAGATCGCGCTGGCCTCGCACCACCGGATCGCGCTCGACGCGTCCGGCTCCAAGATCGGCCTGCCCGAGGTCACCCTCGGCCTGCTGCCCGGCGGCGGCGGCGTCACCCGCACCGTCCGCCTCATGGGCATCACCGACGCCCTCCTCAAGGTCCTCCTCCAGGGCACCCAGTACACCCCGAAGCGGGCCCTCGACAGCGGACTGATCCACGAACTGGCGTCCACGCCCGAGGAGATGATGGCCAAGGCCATCGCCTTCATCGACACGCACCCGGAGTCCGCCCAGCCCTGGGACGTCCCCGGGTACCGCATCCCCGGCGGCACCCCGTCGAACCCGAAGTTCGCCGCCAACCTGCCGGCCTTCCCCGCCAACCTGCGCAAGACCCTCAACGGCGCCCCCTACCCGGCCCCGCGCAACATCATGGCCGCCGCCGTCGAGGGCTCCCAGGTCGACTTCGAGACCGCGCAGGTCATCGAGTCCCGCTACTTCACCGAGCTGGTCACCGGCCAGACCGCGAAGAATATGATCCAGGCGTTCTTCTTCGACCTCCAGGCCGTCAACTCCGGTGCCAGCCGTCCCAAGGGCGTCGAGAAGACCCAGGTCCGCAAGGTCGCCGTGCTGGGCGCCGGCATGATGGGCGCCGGGATCGCCTACTCCTGCGCCCGCGCCGGCATCGAGGTCGTCC
>NZ_BNBS01000299.1 GCF_014656075.1 Streptomyces hydrogenans | reverse complement strand
CCGCGAGGCGGAGCTGGCCACCGGCGCCCGCCCGGCCGCGACGGCCTCCGAGACGCCCTGGTCCACGGCCGAGGCGCCCGGCGAGACCGCCGCGCCCGACACCTGGCCCGATCCGGCGGCCGTCCTGCTCACCGCGCTCGGCCCCGGCCCCCGGCTGTGGGAGCGGACCCCGCACCACCCCGAGGCACTGGTCGTGCGGCTCGGCACCGCCGACCGCGCCGAGCTGTCCGGCGTGCCCGTCACCGTCGGTCTGCGCGAGGCCGGCTCCCTGGGCCTGGCCGGACCGGCGGACCGGCTGGCCGGACTGGCCCGGTCGGTGGTGGCCCAGCTGGCCGCCCTGCACTCCCCCGCCGACCTGGAGATCGTCCTCGTCAGCGCCGACCGCAACCGCTCCCTGGAGGAGCGCCGGCGCGCCTGGGGCTGGCTCGGCTGGCTCCCGCACACGCGGCCCGCGCACGGCCAGGACTGCCGGCTGCTCCTCGCGTACGACCGCGAGCAGGCCCAGGCCCGTACGGCCGAGCTGACCCGCCGGCTGGACGACGGACCGCTGGGGCCCGGCTGGGCCAGCGCGGACCGGGCCGCCGTCGCGGAGGCCGCCGGGCGGTACGCGGGCCCGGCGACGCTCGTCGTCGTGGACGGCGACCCCGGCACGGCGGCGCTGCGCGAGACCGTGGCCCGGCTGGCCGGGGCCGGCGCGGCGGCCGGCATCCATCTGATCTGCCTGGCCGAGGCGCCCTCGGCCTCCCCCGCCTCACCGGTCGCCGCCACCTACGAGGCGGCCTGCGCGGCCTCCCTCGCCTTCCGCGAGTGCGGGGCGGCGGCCCTGCTCAGCGGGGACGTGGCGACGGCGCTGCGGCTGCTGCGGACCTCCGGCGGACGGGTCGCCGGCCACGGCACGGCCGGGGTCGTGGCCGCGGTCTCCGGCGCCTGGGCCGAGCGCTTCGGCCGGGCGCTGGCCCCGCTGCGCACGGACGCGGCGTCGGCCGCCCCCGGCCGGGCCGCCGCGCTG
>NZ_BNBS01000298.1 GCF_014656075.1 Streptomyces hydrogenans | reverse complement strand
ATCGCCATGACCCGCACTCCCGTGAATGTCACCGTGACCGGCGCGGCCGGCCAGATCGGCTACGCGCTGCTCTTCCGCATCGCCTCCGGCCACCTGCTCGGCGCGGACGTGCCGGTCAAGCTGCGCCTTCTTGAGATCCCGCAGGGCGTCAAGGCCGCCGAGGGCACCGCCATGGAGCTCGACGACTGCGCGTTCCCGCTGCTCAAGGGCATCGACATCTTCGACAACCCGAACGCGGGCTTCGAGGGCGCGAACATCGGTCTGCTCGTCGGCGCCCGCCCGCGCGGCCCGGGCATGGAGCGCGGCGACCTGCTCGCCGCGAACGGCGGCATCTTCAAGCCGCAGGGCGAGGCCATCGCCGCGCACGCCGCGGACGACGTCAAGATCCTGGTCGTCGGCAACCCGGCCAACACCAACGCCCTGATCGCCCAGTCGGCCGCCAAGGGCGTCCCGGCCGAGCGCTTCACCGCGATGACCCGCCTGGACCACAACCGCGCGCTGACGCAGCTGGCCCAGAAGACCGGCTCCTCGGTCACGGACATCAAGCGCCTCACCATCTGGGGCAACCACTCCGCGACCCAGTACCCGGACATCTTCCACGCGGAGATCGCCGGCAAGAACGCCGCCGACGTCGTGAACGACGAGGCGTGGCTGGCCGACACCTTCATCCCGACCGTCGCCAAGCGCGGCGCCGCGATCATCGACGCCCGTGGCGCCTCCTCCGCCGCCTCGGCCGCCAACGCCGCCATCGACCACGTCCACACCTGGGTCAACGGCACCGCCGAGGGCGACTGGACCTCCATGGGCGTCCCGTCGGACGGCTCCTACGGCGTCCCCGAGGGCCTCATCTCGTCCTTCCCCGTCACCTGCAAGGACGGCAAGTACGAGATCGTCCAGGGCCTGGACATCAACGAGTTCTCCCGCACCCGCATCGACGCCTCCGTCAAGGAGCTGTCGGAGGAGCGCGACGCGGTCCGCGAGCTCGGCCTCATCTGAGCCCACCCGTCCGGCGGACGGAGTCCGTCGC
>NZ_BNBS01000297.1 GCF_014656075.1 Streptomyces hydrogenans | reverse complement strand
CGTGGAAGCTCCGCGCCACCGACAACTGGACCAACGACACCGGCTACATCAACGCCTGGTCGCTCCAGTTCTGACCCCCCGGCCTCCCACGGGACGCCGGTGCCCCGCCCAGGGGACGGCCCCGTTCCCGGCGCACTCCGCCGGGGACGGGGCCGTCGCGCCGCGTCCCCGGACCAGGGCCTCCGCCCTCACCGCGCGCCTCGCTCCAGCAGCTTCATCAGCGCGCGTGCAGCCGGACTGGTGGCCTGCGGGGGTGGCAGCAGGGCCACCGTCTCGTACACCGCGTCACCGGTGCCAGTGAGGGGAATGGCGTGCAGCGATTCCCGCTTGTGCCGGAAGTGCCGGGGCGCGGCAGCGACGCCGAGGTCCTCCTCGACCAGGTCCAGGAGGCTGTGCACGTCGTTCACCTCCAGGCTCACGGCCCGCGGCACGGCCGCGGTGGCGAAGGCCGCGTCCGTGGCCCGACGCGGCCCCCAGCCCGGGTGGAAGTCGACGAAGACCTCCTCGGCGAGATCGCGAAGCGAGAGGACCGGGCCGGCCGCGGCGAGCGCGGGCTCCGGGTGGCACAGAAGAGTCATCGGCTCGGTCGCCAGCGGCACCGAGCGCAGCTGATCGGAGTCCGCCCGGGTGCGGTAGGCGAAGGCCAGATCGAGGCGCCCGGCGGCCACGTCCTCGGCCAGGACGAGCCCGCCCTCCTGCCGCAGCCGGATCTCCACCTCCGGGTGCCGCCGCCTGAACGTGGCCAGCAGCCCGGCCACGTGCACTCCGGCGACGCACTGCTCGGTCCCCAGCGAGAGCGTGCCGCGCACCACGCCCTGCACGGCCGCCACCGCCTCCTGCGCGGCCCGCACCTGTGCCAGGACGCGCTCCGCCTCGACCAGCAGCGCCCGCCCCGCCTCGGTCAGCGTCACCCGGCGGGTGCTCCGTACGAACAGCGGCGCCTTCAGGTCCCGCTCCAGGGCGCGGATCGATGCCGAGAGTCCGGACTGGGAGACCATCAGCCGCTCCGCGGCCCGGGTGAAGTTCCGCTCCTCGGCGACCGCGACGAAGTAC
>NZ_BNBS01000296.1 GCF_014656075.1 Streptomyces hydrogenans | reverse complement strand
GGGCTGTCGGCGCCGGCGGCCGCGGGGCGCTCGGCACGGGCCGGGCAGCAGCCGATCGGGCACAGGTCGTGGGACGGGCCGAGGGCTCCCAGGGCGCAGCGCTCCGCGCGCGTGCCGCGCTCGGCGGCCGCGCGCTCCAGGACCAGCTCGCGCACGGCGCCGGCGAAGCGGGGGTCGGCGCCGACGGTGGCGGAGCGCCGGACCGGGAGGCCGAGTTCGGCGGCCTTGGCGGTGGCCTCGGTGTCGAGGTCGTAGAGGACCTCCATGTGGTCCGAGACGAAGCCGATCGGCACCATGACGACGGCGGGGGCACCGCCGGCGTGCAGCTCCTCCAGGTGGTCGCAGATGTCGGGCTCCAGCCACGGGATGTGCGGGGCGCCGCTGCGGGACTGGTAGACGAGCTTCCAGGGGTGGTCGGCGCCGGTCCGTTCGCGGACCGCGTCGGCGATGACCCGGGCCACGTCGAGGTGCTGGGCGACGTAGGCGCCGCCGTCGCCGTGGTCGCCGACCGGGCCGGAGGAGTCGGCGGCGGAGTCCGGGATGGAGTGGGTGGTGAAGGCCAGGTGGGCGCCGGCCCGGACGGTGTCGTCGAACTCGGCGAGCGAGGCGAGGACGCCCTCGGTCATGGGCTCCACGAAGCCGGGGTGGTTGAAGTAGTGGCGGAGCTTGTCGACCCGGGGCAGCGGCAGGCCCTCGGCCTCCAGGGTGGCGAGCGCGTCGGCGAGGTTCTCGCGGTACTGCCGGCAGCCGGAGTAGGAGGCGTACGCGCTGGTGGTCAGGACGGCGATGTGGCGGCGCCCGTCGCGGACCATCTCGCGCAGGGTGTCGGTGAGGTACGGCGCCCAGTTCCGGTTGCCCCAGTAGACCGGCAGGCGGAGGCCGGCCGCGTCGAAGTCGGCCCGCAGCGCGTCGAGCAGGGCACGGTTCTGGCCGTTGATCGGGGAGACGCCGCCGAAGAGGAAGTAGTGCTGCCCCACCTCCTTGAGCCGCTCCTTGGGGATGCCGCGGCCGCGCGTCACGTTCTCCAGGAACGGGACCACGTCGTCCGGGCCCTCGGGGCCGCCGAAGGAGAGCAGCAGCAGGGCGTCGTACGGGGCGGGATCGTGCTGATCGGACAT
>NZ_BNBS01000295.1 GCF_014656075.1 Streptomyces hydrogenans | reverse complement strand
CCGCCCCGCCCGGAGCCGGCCCGCCGGGGACGGCCCGCGGAGCGCCCGTCCCGGCCGCCTCCCCGGCGCCCGCCCGGACGTCGGCCCGCCGCGGCCCCGTCGGACGGGGGTCGGCCCGGAGGGCGACCCGGGTGCCGGAACCCTGGCGCGCCGTGAGCCACCCCTCGGCCACCAGTTCGGCATACGCGTCGGCGACGGTGTTCCGGGCCACCCCGAGGTCCGCCGCCAGCTGCCGCGAGGACGGCAGCCGGGTGCCGGGCGCCAGCCGTCCACCTCGGACGGCCTCGCGCAGGGCGTCCATGAGGCCGGCCCTGAGGCGGGTGCCGCGCAGGTCGAGATGGAGGTCGGCGCCGAAAGTGGCCCAGTCGTTCCGCATGGGAATGGACCATAGCGGCAGGCCATCCGCTGCGTACGGTGGCCGCATGACCACCACCACAGCGCACTCCCCCGCCCAGGAACTCGCCCACGAGCACGCCCCCCGGATGCCCTTCGCCGAGCGGGTCCCGGACTTCTACCGGGCCATGCTCCGGCTGGAGCAGGAGGCCGCGAAGGGCGTGGACCCGGCGCTCTACCACCTGATCAAGATCCGCGCCTCGCAGATCAACCACTGCGCCTTCTGCCTCGACATGCACACCAAGGACGCGCTCGCCGAGGGCGAGACCACGGAGCGGGTCGTGCAGCTCGCCGCCTGGCAGGAGTCCCGGCACTTCTACACCGAGCGCGAGCTGGCCGCCCTCGCCCTCACCGAGGCCGTCACCGTCCTCACCGACGGCTTCGTCCCCGACGAGGTGTACGCGGCGGCCGCCCGTCACTTCGACGAGGAGGAGCTCGCCAAGGTGATCGCGGCGATCGTCGTCATCAACTCCTGGAACCGCATCGCCGTCACGACCCGCATGGTCCCCGGCCACTACACGCCGCGCGCCCACTGAGAACGGGAGGAGCCCCCGGTCCGAGGACCGGGGGCTCTTCCGTGCGCGGGGGGGGCGGGGCCCAGATCAGGCCCGGCTCGCGCACCGCGTCGCGCGCTGTTTCCCGACGCTCCCCTCGCACCGCTCGGCCCCGGGGGGGCCTCCCGGGCTTCGGGAAGCCGCGACGGACTCCGTCCGCCGGACGGGTGGGCTCAGATGAGGCCGAGCTCGCGGAC
>NZ_BNBS01000294.1 GCF_014656075.1 Streptomyces hydrogenans | reverse complement strand
TACGGGAGGTTGCGGGCCATGACGATGCGCTGGACCTGGTTGGTGCCTTCGTAGATCTGGGTGATCTTGGCGTCGCGCATCATGCGCTCGACGGGGTAGTCGCGGGTGTAGCCGTAGCCGCCGAGGAGCTGGACGGCGTCGACGGTGACCTCCATGGCGACGTCGGAGGCGAAGCACTTGGCGGCGGCGCCGAAGAAGGTGAGGTCGGCGTCGACGCGCTCGGACTTCGCGGCGGCGGCGTAGGTGAGCTGGCGGGCGGCCTCCAGCTTCATGGCCATGTCGGCGAGCATGAACTGCACGCCCTGGAAGTCGGCGATGGGCTTGCCGAACTGCTTGCGTTCCTTCACGTAGCCCTTGGCGTAGTCGAGGGCGCCCTGGGCGATGCCGATGGCCTGGGCGGCGATGGTGACGCGGGTGTGGTCGAGGGTCTTCATCGCGGTGGCGAAGCCGGTGCCCTCGGCGCCGATCATGCGGTCGGCGGGGATGCGGACGTTGTCGAGGTAGACCTCGCGGGTCGGGGAGCCCTTGATGCCGAGCTTCTTCTCCGGGGCGCCGAAGGAGACGCCCTCGTCGGACTTCTCCACGACGAAGGCGCTGATGCCCCTGGACCGCTTGTCGGGGTCGGTGACGGCCATCACCGTGTAGTACTCCGAGACGCCGGCGTTGGTGATCCACCGCTTGACGCCGTCGAGGACCCAGAAGTCGCCGTCGCGGACCGCGCGGGTCTTCATGCCGGCCGCGTCGGAGCCGGCGTCCGGCTCGGACAGGGCGTAGGAGAACATCGCCTCGCCGGCGGCGAGCGGGCCGAGGTACTTCGCCTTCAGCTCCTCGGAGCCGGACAGGACCACCGGGAGCGAGCCCAGCTTGTTCACCGCCGGGATCAGCGAGGACGCGCCGCAGACCCGGGCGACCTCCTCGATCACGATCACCGTGGCCAGCGCGTCCGCGCCCGCGCCGCCGTAGCTCTCCGGGACGTGCACCGCGTGCAGGTCGTTGGCGACCAGCGCGTCCAGGGCCTCCTGCGGGAAACGCCCCTCCTCGTCCACCGCCGCCGCGAACGGGGCGATCTTCGCCTCCGCCAGCGCACGCACCGACTCCCGGAGCATCTCGTGCTCCTCGGAGGTCCGGTACAGGTCGAAGTCCTTGCCCATGGTCTTGAGCTCCCTGG
>NZ_BNBS01000293.1 GCF_014656075.1 Streptomyces hydrogenans | reverse complement strand
GAAGGTCGCCCGCCTCCACCTCGACGCCCTCGGCGTGCGGCTCACGACCCTCCGCCCGGAGCAGGCCGCCTACATCGGCGTCAAGGTCGAGGGCCCGTACAAGCCGGACCACTACCGCTACTGATCCGTCCCCGGCGCACGCCGGCCGACGCGACGACCCAGCAGGCCCCCGGCACCCGTGCCGGGGGCCTGCCCCGTTCCCCACACCCGAGGACCACGCGATGCCCCGCGGCCGCTACTCGCTCCACGACCCGCACGACCACACCCCCCTCGGCGAAGAGCACTTCCACTGCGCCCCCGGCCCCTCCGGCTGGCGGTACGTCTCCCAGGTCACCACCCCCACCGGCGACCACCGGGGCTCGGTCGACCTGGCCGTCGACGAACTCGGCCGGCCCATCCGCCTCGAACTCCACGCGTCGAGCTGGCAGGTCCGCGGCGCCGCCCTCGACGGCGTCACCTGGGTCCGCACCGACCCCACCGGCACCCACACCACCGAGGGCAACGTCCGCGCCCACGCCTTCACCGGTACGTCCCCGGCCTTCCTGATCGCCCTCACCCGCCTCCTGCGCCTCACCCCCGGCGCCCCCGAGACCCGCGTCCGCCTCGTCGCCTTCACCGACCCCGTCCTGGCCCCCCTCACCGTCGACCAGTCCTGGGCCCTGCTGGGCAGCGAGCGGCACCCCACCGACCACGGCCCCCTCACCGTCGACGCCTACCAGGTCAGCACCCTGGACACCGGGGAGCGCCACACCGTCCACATCGCCGGCGACGTGGTCCTCGCCGCCCCCGGCGTGGAACTGGAGGACCTCGACACACCCCCCTCGGCCTTCCCGGCCTGACACCCCGCCCCGTCGCGTCCCGCCGATGTGCGAGGGGCCCCACGGAGCTGGTACTGTCCTCCGGTGCCCGAAAAAACCGTTGACACGGTGGACGCGGGGAGGTAGATTTAGATGGTTGCCTAGAGCTGGACAGCTCGGCAGTAATCAACTAGAGTCTGACTCACTCCGGATTCTTTATCCCGAATCAAGAAAAGCCACCGATTAGGCGGCCGGAAATGATTCTGATAAAGTCGGAAAGCGCCGGAAGGCCCCGAAGAAACAAAAACTCGGGACCGGAAAGCACCGAGGAAATCGGATCGGAAAGATCTGATAGAGTCGGAAACGCAGGAAGCGCCCGGAGGGCCTGGGAAC
>NZ_BNBS01000292.1 GCF_014656075.1 Streptomyces hydrogenans | reverse complement strand
AGAGGTCATCTCATTTGGCTAGCCGGTAGGGTGCGGGCTCGTGGTGGGGATTGTTGAGCGGCTGGTGCCGGACGAGTTGTGGGAACTGTTCCAGCGAGTGGTGCCGGAGGCTCCATCGCGCCCTCAGGGCGGCGGCCGACGTCGGCATGGGGACCGGGAGGTGTTGGCCGCGATCGTCTTTGTGGCGACTTCGGGCTGCACGTGGCAGCAGTTGCCGTCCGCGTCGTTCGGGCCGTCGGGAGCGACAGCCCACCGACGCTTCTCTGAGTGGACGAAGGCCAGAGTGTGGGCCAAGCTCTACCGCCTGGTCCTCGACGATCTTGGCTCGCGAGGCGAGCTGGACTGGTCCCGCTGCGCGATCGACTCGGTGAACATGCGGGCCATGAAAAGGGGGACCTGACAGGTCCAAATCCTGTCGATCGGGGCAAGTACGGCTCGAAGATCCACCTGATCACCGAACGGACCGGTCTGCCCATCTCTGTCGGAATCTCGGCAGCCAACCTGCACGACAGCCAGGCCCTGATCCCACTGGTCAAGGGCATACCGCCGATCCGCTCCCGCCGCGGGCCTCGACGGCGCAGGCCGGGCAAGCTTCACGCCGACAAGGGCTATGACTACTCTCACCTGCGGCGATGGTTACGCGGACGTGGTATCACCCACCGCATCGCCCGCAGGGGCGTCGAGTCCTCGCAGCGATTGGGCCGCCATCGCTGGACCATTGAACGCACCATGGCCTGGCTCGCCGGCTGCCGCCGGCTCCACCGACGCTACGAACGCAAAGCCGATCACTTCCTTGCCTTCACCACCATCGCCTGCGTCCTCGTCTGCTACCGCCGGCTCGCTTGCTGATGTGGTCCCGCAGCAGCTGTATGGCCAGGTCATGATCGTAGGAAGTGGCCAGATCCAGAGGAGTGTGACCGTCCGGATCAGCGAGTTCAGGGTCCGCGCCGAACGCCAGCAGCACGGCCGTGGTGTGCACAGTCAACGGCTGGCCACTCTGCAGGGCGCCATCCCCCTCGGTGTCGATCGCGTGCGTCAGCAGCGTCATGTCGCTGAAGACCTCATCAGGGTCGGCGCCGTGGGCGAGCAGGCGGGCCAGGGTTTCCGCATCCTCGTGCTCGACCGCGAAGTGAGCTGGTGTCCAGTAGTCGCTCATCGGGGCATTCAACAGCGACCGCGACGCTCCTACCAGCAATATTCCCCACTGAGGCAACCAAATGAGATGACCTCTTA
>NZ_BNBS01000291.1 GCF_014656075.1 Streptomyces hydrogenans | reverse complement strand
ACCGCCCGCGACACCGGTCTCCAGCAGGCGCCTGACCCGCCACAGCGGTGCGTCGGCGAGCGGGTCCGTGCCGGCGGGCCCGGGCGTGCCGGGAGCCGCCCCCGCCTCCGGGCGCGGGAAGTGGTCGCCCTGGAGCCGGTCGTAGCCCAGGTCGGCATGGCCCCGCCACTCCTCCGGCAGGCGCAGCGAGGACGACGCGCCCGGCACCGGGCCCACCGCCAGCGGACGGAGCGTCGCCGCACGGTCCGGGTCGGGACGCCCCAGGACGCGCAGGACGACGCCGGGGAAGCCGCCGATCCGGCGCAGGTTCTCCGCGTGCGCCAGCTCCGGGTGGGGGTGGGCGACACGCAGCCGCACCAGCGGGCCGCCGTCCAGGACGCGGGCCAGCAGATGGTCGTCGGCCGCGCCCAGCACCTCCACGTCACAGCCGAGCAGCGCCGGGCCCGCGTCGCCCGGAGCCGAGGCCGCCGCGTCGAGCGACGACGCCACCGCCTCCCGTACCGGCCGGGCGAAGAACGCCGCGACGGGCTCCTGCGACCAGTCCGCCCCGCGCACGGGAGTGGCGCGGACGCCCCGGCCCGCGCCGAGCGGTCCGTCCGCCGAGACCGTCGCCCCCGCGATCAGCAGCCCGCCCTGCGCCAGCCAGGCGCGGTCGAGGACGGCGCCGCCGAGCGCGACCGACGCCGTGCCCGCCCCCTTGGCCCGCGAGACGCCGCCCGGCCGCACGTCGGACAGGGTGTACAGGGAACCGTCGGGGCCGAGCAGATGGGTCGTCACCCCGCCGTAGCCGGTCGCCGAGAGCACCGGCTCCCGGCACAGCCCGAGCACCCGCAGGCTGCCGCCCTCCGCATAGGCGCGACGGGCGGTCCCCGCCCCCTCAGCCCCCGCCGCGCCGGAGGCGAGCGCCGCGGCCCCGGCGAGCAGGGTGCGGAAGGCGGCCGTCAGGTCGGAGAGCCGCTGGCCCCGGTGCCGCTCACGCGCCGTCCGCAGACCCCGTACGACCCTGAGCGCGGCGGCCTCGGCACGGGGCAGCCCCGCGAGCCGCGCCGAGTGCGCCGCACGCAGCAGCTCGGCCTGGACGACCGTCCCGCCGGCCGTGACGCCCGCGGCGAGCGCCTCCGCCGCCGCCAGCCAGAGTCCGGCCGCCGCGTCGACCTGGGCGGGCGTCGGCGACGGCCGCGCCTCCTCGGTCGTGACGGGCACGGAAGAAGCCGTGACGGGCGCGGTCACCGGCGGCGGCGTCCCCTCGGAAGGCTCCGGGGCGGCCGGGTC
>NZ_BNBS01000290.1 GCF_014656075.1 Streptomyces hydrogenans | reverse complement strand
CGCCCAGCTCGCCGATGTCCTTGAACGACGGCTTGAGCCTGGCGAGGGAGTCGGCCGTGGTGCCCGGACGCATGAACTCGTCGTGGTCGAGGACGGTCAGGCCGGCCCGGTCGACGACCGGTACGACCGAGCGGGCGAAGCGGCCCTCCTTCCACGCGGTGGCGGCGCGCTCCTGGGAGAGGGCGGCGTACTCGTCGACGTCACGGCGGCTGAAGCCCTCGATGGTGGCGATCAGGTCAGCGCCGATGCCCTGGGGGACGAAGTTCGTCTCCAGGTTGGTCATCGGGTCGGCGAACCAGGCGCCGCCGTCGGAGGCCATCGGGACGCGGGACATCGACTCGACGCCGCCGGCGAGGACCAGGTCCTCCCAGCCGGAGCGGACCTTCATCGCGGCCATGTTGACCGCTTCGAGGCCGGAGGCGCAGAAGCGGTTCTCCTGAACGCCGGCGACGGTCTCGGGGAGACCGGCGGCGATGGCGGCGATCCGGGCGATGTCGGAGCCCTGGTCGCCGACCGGGCCGACGACGCCGAGGACGATGTCGTCGACGGCGGCCGGGTCGAGGCCCGGGTTGCGGGTCTGGATCTCGCGGATCAGACCGGTGACCAGGTCGATGGGCTTGGTGCCATGGAGGGAGCCGTTGGCCTTGCCGCGTCCGCGCGGGGTGCGGATCGCGTCGTACACGTACGCTTCGGTGCTCACGGGAAGCCTTTCGCGGTGAGGGTTTTCGATCAGCGGGGGAGGCCGGAGGTCAGCCGAGGAGGGAGCGGCCGATGATCTCCTTCATGATCTCCGTCGTGCCGCCGTAAATGGTCTGGATGCGGCCGTCGGTGAAGGCGCGGGCCACCGGGAACTCACTCATGTAGCCGTATCCGCCGTGCAGTTGCAGGCAGCGGTCGGCGACCCGCTTCTGGAGTTCGGTGGCCCACCACTTGGCCATGGAGGCGTTGACGGGGTCGAGGCCGAGGCCGGTGGGGTCGGCGTGCTCGGCGATGCACCGGTCGACGAAGGCGCGGGTGACGGCGCACTCGGTGGCCATCTCGGCGATCTCGAAGCGCACGTGCTGGAGCCTGGCCAGCGGCCGGCCGAACGCCTCGCGCTCCTTCACGTAGCGGGTGGTGAGCTCCAGGAGGTGCTCGGCGCCCGCGATGCCCGCGACGGCGATGGCGAGCCGTTCCTGGGCGAGGTTGGTCATCAGGTGGACGAAGGCGCCGTTCAGCTCCCCGAGCAGGTTCTCCTTGGGGACGCGGACGTCCTCGAAGAACAGCTCGGCGGTGT
>NZ_BNBS01000289.1 GCF_014656075.1 Streptomyces hydrogenans | reverse complement strand
GCTCCAGGATCTCGCCGCGCGCGTCCACGTCGATCTTCTGCGACAGGTCGCCGCGGGCGACCGCGGTGGCCACCTGCGCGATGTCCCGCACCTGCGTGGTGAGGTTGCCGGCCATCGCGTTCACCGAGTCGGTGAGGTCGGCCCAGGTCCCGGAGACGCCGGGGACGACGGCCTGTCCGCCCAGGGTGCCCTCCGTACCGACCTCCCGGGACACCCGGGTCACCTCGGAGGTGAACAGGGAGAGCTGGTCGACCATCCCGTTGAAGACCGTCGAGATCTCGCCCATCAGCCCGTCCGCCTCGTCGGGCAGGCGGGTGCCGAAGTCACCGTCCCGCACCGCCGTGAGCCCGGCCAGGAGCTGACGGAGCTCGGGCTCGCCCACCGCGGCCGGGCCGCGCCGTCCCCGGCTCGAGGAGTCCCTGCTAGCCGTCTCAGACATGCCTCATCCTCGTTCCCCACCAAGCTTCCGCTCACGGACCGTGCGGCACCGGACACGGGCCGGACGTCCGTTTCTCCTCGGACGCCTCGGCCTGCGATGGTTGCCGTACGGCAATCATGACGACAGTACCCCTCCGTGATCGACAGCAGGAGCCCGGTCCCGCGTCATCCGGCCGGAACCCGCCGCGCATGCGCTGCCGAAACCGGGGCACACGTGCGTCGAACCGGGCGGTCGCCGCCCCGACGACGAAGGGAGCCGTACGTGTTGATGGCCCATCCCGTGGTCCTGCGCGAGCTCGTCGAGCAGTACGAGACCCTCCAGGCCCTGCAGGCGGAGAACGGCAGCGCCGAGGCACGGCGCCGCATGGACGACCTCGCGTACACGCTGTGTGTGTCCACCGGCACGCGCGACGTGGACGCGGCGCTGATCGCGGCCCGCCGTCGACTCCCGGAGGCGCACGACGGGGAGGAACCCGCGCTGACCGCCTGAGCACACGCCCGAGCCCGGCACCCTCCCTCCGGAGGTGCCGGGCTCGTTCGCTTCGTGGGGGATCCGCGCTCCGGGCGGACGGCGGGAGGCCGCCTACCAGCGGTACCAGCGGCCCGTGCCGCCCTTGGGCCGGGCCACGAAGCCCACGAGCCACAGGACGAGCACGATCACGGCGATCCACCAGAGCGCCTTGACCGCGAAGCCGGCGCCGAAGAGCAGCAGGGCGAGCAGAAGCACGAGGAGCAGGGGGACCATGTGTATCGACCTCCGTGAAGACGGACGGGAAGCATCGGAAGGGGGGAACAGCCGGGCGGGGCGGAGCGCCCGCGGAGGGGACGCCCCGCGCGCTCAGAAACGGCGTTCGAGGAACAGGGCCACCG
>NZ_BNBS01000288.1 GCF_014656075.1 Streptomyces hydrogenans | reverse complement strand
CTAGTGTGATGCGCCAGAAATCCTGAGGGTTGGTAAGTACCCTGTTGTCATGTCGCATTCGGGGCCTTCTGCTGTGGCGATCACGTTGTCTGAGGCTGAGCGTGCCGAGTTGGTGCGCCGGACGAAGATGCCGCACCGGCGCTCGGCCGAGAAGGCCCGCATCATCCTGGCGTGTGCCGAGGGCATGTCGAATGTGGGTGTCGCACGGCTCGTCGGGGTCCAGGCCAAGACGGTCGGCAAGTGGCGTCGGGCATTCGCTGCAGAGCGGATGCCCGGGCTTGAGGATGCCGGTTGGATCGGCCGGCCGAAGGCCGGCCTGATCCTCGACGATGCTGAGCGCAGGCAGCTGCAGCAGTGGGCACGGCAGGCCAAAACCGCCCAGTTCCTCGCGTTGCGGGCCAAGATCGTGCTGCGCTGCGCGGAGGGCGGGACGAACCAGCAGGCCGCGGCCGACCTCGGCGTCGACGGGTCGACCGTGGACCGCTGGCGGGCCCGGTTCATCGCAAAACGCCTCGATGGTCTGCATGACGAGCCGCGCCCGGGCCGGCCGCCTTCGATCCTCCTCGACCAGGTCCAGGAAGTCGTCGTGGCAACCCTGGAGTCACTCCCGGGCCAGGACACACACTGGTCGCGGGCCTCGATGGCCCAGCGCACTGGCCTGTCGAAGTCGACGATCGGGCGGATCTGGAAGCGGTTCGACCTCAAGCCCCACCTGCAGGACTCTTTCAAGCTGTCCACAGATCCGCAGTTCGTCGCCAAGGTCGTCGACGTCGTCGGCCTGTACCACCACCCGCCCGAGAAGGCGGTCGTGCTCTGCGTGGATGAGAAGAGCCAGATCCAGGCGCTGGACCGGTCCCAGCCGGTGCTGCCGATGATGCCGGGCATGCCCGAACGTCGCACCCACGACTATCTGAGGCACGGCATCACCAGTCTGTTCGCTGCCTTCAACATCGCCGACGGCACCGTCATATCGGCACTGCACCGCCGCCACCGGGCGATCGAGTTCAAGAAGTTCCTGATCCAGATCGACAAGGTGGTGCCCGCCGGGCTCGACGTGCATCTCGTCTGCGACAACTACGCCACCCACAACACCGCCGAGATCAGGACGTGGCTCGGCAGACACCCCCGCTTCCACGTCCATTTCACTCCCACCGGCTCCTCTTGGATGAACCAGGTGGAGCGGTGGTTCGGCCTGCTGACCGACAAGCTCATCCGCCGAGGCGTCCACACCTCCGTGAAGGCATTGGAGGACGACATCACTGCGTGGATCGACACCTGGAACGAGAACCCGCGGCCCTTCACCTGGACCAAGACAGCCGACGAGATCCTCAACTCCCTCGCCGACTACCTCACCAAGGTCGGAACCACCGGCCAGAAAACAGAGCAGAACTAACCCTCAGGATTTCTGGCGCATCACACTAGGACGGT
>NZ_BNBS01000287.1 GCF_014656075.1 Streptomyces hydrogenans | reverse complement strand
CGGTCGCGGTGCGGCGGGTGTCGTCCAGCAGGCTCCGCGCCTGGTCGAGGTGACCGAGAACGATGAGGGTCTCGGCGAGTTCGGGATGCCAGCGCAGGATGGAGGGGTCGCGGACCTGCTGGAGTCCCTCCAGGGTGCGGACCTCCTCCAGGGCCTCCAGAGCTTCTTTGGGGCGGCCGGTGACCAGGAGGAGGTGTCCGAGGGCGAAGAGGTTGCGGGAGAGGAAGACCCGGTTGTCCTCCTGCCGGGACGCGTCGACTCCGCGGCGCGCGTGGGCGAGGGCGAGGTCGGTGCGCCCGGCGGTGCCCTCGACGAGGGCGGAGGTGTAGCACGCCGGCGCGGGTGACAGGGCGGTCCCGTCGGTCAGCGCCTGGGCGCGGTGGGCGTGGTCGAGCGCCCTGGCGCACCGTCCGGCGCGGAGTTCGGCCTCGGCGAGGCTGCGCAGGATGTCCACGGTCGCCTCGGCGTCACCCATCCGCTCGGCTTCGACGAGCAGGGGGAGCAGTGTGGTGCGGGCCTCGTCGGGGCGGTCGTCGAAGAGGGCGTGCCGGGCGGCGAGGTGCTGGGGCGTGCTGTTGGCCGGGACGGAGGCGGCGCGTGGCAGGGACAGGGCGCGGCTGAGCGTGGTCTCGGTGTCGGGGTGGCCGAGGACGCGTTGGAGGCGGGCCCGCATGGTGAGGGCCATGGCGGTGGTGGTGGTGTCGCCGACGGCCTCGGCGAGGTCGGTGGCCCGGCCGGCCAGGGCACACGCCCGTTGGGGGTCGCCTTCGTTGACGTTGGCCCAGATGGACTGGCGGATGAGGATCTGCGCGGTGAGGTCGCGTCGTCCGGCTGCGGCGTGGAGTGCGGCGGCGAACAGTTCGTCCGCGCCGTGCAGGTGCTGGCCGCTGGCGTCGATCAGGGCGACGAGGGCGTCGACGCGCTGGTCGGGGGTGGTGTCGTGGCCCACGATGAGGCGTGCGGCGGCCCGGCCGCGGGGGAGGTCGCCGTAGTGGGCGGCGTCGCGTACGGCGGTCAGGGCCCGCTGGGTGAGCAGGTCGCCGTCCTCGTGGGGGGTGCGCTGGGCGGCGAGGAGGGAGAGCTCCGCCGCGAGCGCGTGGTCGCCGCGCTGCCGGGCGCGGACGGCGGCGCGGGCGGCGCGGCGGGCCGACCGCGGGTCGGCGGCGTCGGCCGCCAGCACGGTGTGCCGGTCGCGGCGGACGCTGTCACGGCTGGCCTCGGCCAGGCGGGCGTGCAGGAGCCTGCGCGCGTGGTCCGGCTGCCGGGCCGCGAGTTCGGCGCCGATCGCGGAGGCGGTGAACCGCACCGTCCGGTCGGGCTGCCCGAGGTCGACGAGCCCGGCCGCCTCGGCCTGGGCGAGGAGGGCCTCGGCTGCCGGGCCGGCGACCTCGTCCAGCAGGTCGAGGTCGGGCCGGTCGTCGAGTGCGGCGAGCGTCAGCAGTTCCCGTACCT
>NZ_BNBS01000286.1 GCF_014656075.1 Streptomyces hydrogenans | reverse complement strand
GACGCGGCCGGTGCCGCCCGGGGCTCCGACACCCCGCAGGGCGGCCCCGCCCCGCTGCACGGCCCGCCGGCCGCGCAGGCCGACGGCGGGCCGATCCCTGGCGCCGTGCCGACGACCAGTCAGATCTCGACGGAGACGCTGCGGAAGACGACCCGCACGGAGATCATCAACCGGGCCAAGAAGTGGGTCACGGCCCAGGTGCCGTACTCGATGGAGAAGTACTGGTCGGACGGGTACCGCCAGGACTGCTCGGGCTACATCTCGATGGCCTGGAACCTGCGCAGCAACGAGTGGACGGGCAGCCTCGACCGCTTCGCCGTCCGCATCGACCGGACCGAGCTCCAGCCCGGCGACATCCTGCTCTTCCACAACCCGGCCAACCCGACCCGCGGCTCGCACGTGACGATCTTCGGCGGCTGGACGGACTACACCCACACCTCGTACGTCGCCTACGAGCAGACCAAGCCCCGCACCCGGAAGCAGGCCACGCCGATGGCCTACTGGGAGAACTCCGGCCGGTACGTCGCCTACCGCTACAAGGGCCTGGTCAGCGGCAGCACCGGCGCGGGCAGCGGCGCGACGCCCGGGGGCGCGGCGTACCCGGGCGGCGCGAAGTTCGGCCCGGGCGCGAACAACGCCTACGTCACCAAGCTCGGCCAGATGCTCGTCGAGCGCGGCGCCCGGCGCTTCTACGTCACGGGCCCCGGCCCGAAGTGGGGCGAGTCCGACCGGCGGGCGACCCGGGCGTTCCAGCTCGCGCAGGGCTGGAAGGGCAAGGAGGCGGACGGTCTGCCGGGCCCGCACACCTGGAAGCTCCTGACGTCGGGCGAGGGCCGGGACATCGGCGGTTCGAGTGGTTCGAGCGGTCCGAGCACAGATGCGAACGGGTTCCCCGGGCGTGGCTCCTTCCGTCCGGGCCAATCCAACGCATATGTGGAGAAGCTGGGCAAACAACTGGTGAAGCGGGGCTTCGGCAAGCACTACCTGTCGGGACCCGGTCCGCGCTGGACGGAGGCGGACCGCCGCAACGTCGAGGCGTTCCAGCGGGCACAGGGCTGGCGCGGCGCAGCGGCCGACGGCTACCCGGGCCCGGAGACCTGGCGGCGATTGTTCCGATGACCCCGAGAGCATGAGGTGGACCCCGAATGACGGCAGCACCCCCGAACGACTCCGGCGCGGCGGCCTCGCGCGACGCCGCCAGATCCGCCCGCCGCCTCACCGACGGCTCCCTCCCCCGCAGACCCCCGACCCCGGACGCCCCCCTCCCGCCACCGCCACCGACACCGGCCGAGCCCGTGCGCGAGCACGCGGCGGAGCCGGTGAGCGAGCCGGTGCGGGAGCCCGCGGCCGACCCGGCGGCGTCCGCCCCGAAGGCCGACGCGGCGGACGGGGCGCGGCCCGCCGTGTCCCCGCCGACGGTCGCCGCCCGCGCGACGCCGCCGGCCGCGGCTCCGTCGCCGCCGGTCGCGGCGACCCCCTCCC
>NZ_BNBS01000285.1 GCF_014656075.1 Streptomyces hydrogenans | reverse complement strand
CCTCCTCGATCTCGGTGTTCTTGACCTCGATGTCGCGGTTCTGGCTGACCAGCAGGGCTGCCTTCTCCTCCAGCTCGGCGTTGGAGCGCTGGAGCTCCTCCTGCTGGACCTGGAGCTCCTCGGTGCGCGAGCGGAGTTCGCCGGCCAGCCGCTGGGACTCGTCGAGCAGCTCGTCGGTACGGGCGTTGGCGACGATGGTGCTGAGGTTGACGCCCACCGTCTCCATGAGCTGCTCCAGGAAGTCCCGGTGCACGGAGGTGAAGGGGCTGAAGGACATGAGCTCGATGACGCCGAGCACCTGGTCCTCGACGACGACGGGCAGCACCACGAGGCTGCCCCGGGCCGTGCTGCCGAGCCCCGAGGAGATCGTGACGTAGTCGGCGGGGACGTTCTCGGCGGCGATGGTGCGGCGGCCGCGGGCGGCCTGTCCGACGAGCGACTCGCCCAGCCGGAAGCGGGTCCCGGTCCCGTCGCCGGCGGGTCGTCCGTAGGAGCCGACGAGACCGAGCTCGACGCCGTCCGCTCCTTCCTCGGCCAGGTAGAAGGCGCCGTACTGGGCGGCGACGAGCGGGGTCAGCTCGTCCATGACGAGCTCGGCGACGACGGCCAGGTCCCGGTGGCCCTGCATCAGCGCGGAGATCCGGGCCAGGCTGGACTTCAGCCAGTCCTGTTCCTGGTTGGCCCGGGTCGTCTCGCGCAGCGAGCCGACCATCGCGTTGATGTTGTCCTTGAGCTCGGCCACCTCGCCCGACGCCTCGACGGTGATCGAGCGGGTCAGATCGCCCTCGGCCACCGCGCTGGTGACCTCGGCGATGGCGCGAACCTGGCGGGTGAGGTTGCCGGCCAGTTCGTTGACGTTCTCGGTCAGCCGCTTCCAGGTCCCGGAGACCCCCTCGACCTCGGCCTGGCCGCCGAGCCGGCCCTCGCTGCCGACCTCGCGGGCGACGCGGGTCACCTGGTCCGCGAACGAGGACAGCTGGTCCACCATCGTGTTGATGGTGTTCTTCAGCTCCAGGATCTCGCCCCGGGCGTCGATGTCGATCTTCTTGGAGAGGTCTCCGTTGGCGACCGCGGTGGTGACCTCGGCGATGTTCCGGACCTGGAAGGTCAGGTTGTTCGCCATGAAGTTCACGTAGTCGGTGAGGTCCTTCCAGGTGCCGGACACGTTCGGCACCCTGGCCTGCCCGCCGAGGCGGCCCTCGGTGCCCACCTCGCGGGCGACGCGGGTCACCTCGTCGGCGAAGGCCGACAGGGTGTCCACCATGGTGTTGATGGTCTCGGCGAGGGCGGCGACCTCGCCCTTGGCCTCCACGGTGATCCGCCGGGAGAGATCGCCGCGCGCCACGGCGGTGGCGACCTGCGCGATCGACCGCACCTGGCCGGTGAGGTTGGACGCCATCAGGTTGACGTTGTCGCTCAGGTCCTTCCAGATGCCCGAGGCCCCCCGGACGGTGGCCTGGCCGCCCAGGATGCCCTCGGTGCCCACCTCGCGGGCCACCCGGGTCACCTCGTCGG
>NZ_BNBS01000284.1 GCF_014656075.1 Streptomyces hydrogenans | reverse complement strand
CTAGGCCGTGTATCGAAAGTGGATCTTGAGCTGTGAATGATCGTGGTCCATGGCGCGGGGAGATCTCACGGACGAGCAGTGGGCGGCACTGGCGCCGTTGTTGCCGACGGGCAGGAAGACGGGCCGGCCGCCGGTCTGGTCTCGGCGGCAGTTGATCGATGGCATACGGTTCCGGGTCCGGACTGGTGTTCCGTGGCGGGACGTGCCCGTCGAGTACGGGCCGTGGGGCCGGGTCTACGACCTGTTCCGCCGTTGGCAGCGGGACGGCACCTGGAACCGGGTCCTCACCCGGCTCCAGTCCCTGGCCGACTCGAAGGGGGCGATCGTGTGGGACCTGAGCGTCGACTCCACGGTCTGTCGCGCCCACCAGCACGCGGCCGGGGCCCGCAAGCGGGGTGACCTGCAGAAGGAACCACCGGGCGGTGTGCATGAAGAGCCCGGTGATCACGGGCTGGGGCGTTCACGCGGTGGGTTCACCACCAAGCTGCACCTGGCCGTCGAGCAGGGGCAGAAGCCCATGGCGATCGTGGTGACCGCCGGGCAGCGCGGCGACTCGCCGCAGTTCGAACCGGTGCTGGAGAAGATCCGTGTGCCTCGCATCGGGCCGGGCCGGCCGCGTGTCCGTCCCGATCGCGTGCGGGCGGATAAGGCGTACGCTTCCCGGAAGAACCGCGTCTATCTGCGTCGGCGGGGGATCCGCTGCACGATCCCTGACAAGGCCGACCAAGCACGCAACCGCCAGAAGCTGGGCTCACGGGGTGGCCGACCTCCGCATTTCGACCCGGCCGACTACCGCGAGCGTCATGCGGTCGAGTGCGGGATCAATCGCCTCAAGAGGCACCGCGCTGTCGCCACCCGGTACGACAAACTTGCGGTCCGCTACGAGGCGACCGTGCTGGTCGCGGCCATCAACGAATGGCTGTGATCAGCGCGTGTCCACGTCTCAAGCCCATACCGCTTTGACCACCGCGTGGCCTGCCGAAGCCGCCTGCCCGTAGAACTCCTGGAGGTCCCTGTGATGTTCGAGGTGCTCCTGCTTGGTCCAGCCGAGGGCACTGAACCTTGCCTCGACGACGTTCCACAGCTCGTCGAAAGAGACAGTCGTAAGGAACTGCGCGGCCTGTGACACCCCGGGCGGCTCCAGAAGCATCAGCGGGGGATCGGAGGGGTTGGCGTCAGCGCTGTGGAGTACCGGGCGGCCGCCGTAGATCGGCAGATTCCAGGGCTCGTCGGCGTCTGTACAGAGGGCATCGGCTGCGGCGTAGAGGTCGTGGACAGCGTTCCAGCTCTTGCTGATCGAGTGGGCGATGCCCGCGGCGTACTCGGCCTCGTCGTTCTCCCAAGCCTCAGACATGAACGCAGCGAGCCAGGTGTGGTCGTCCCGGATCTCGGATACAGCCACGGCACGAAAGTGCAGGTAGATGCTCACTACGACGAATCCCTCGGCTCAACGACCCACCTGTCAGGCCGAACGGACAGAACCTACTTGACGGCACTGACAGCCACGCGTCGTCGATACCGGCTCGCGGCATCCGGCAAGTCTCTTTCGATACACGGCCTAG
>NZ_BNBS01000283.1 GCF_014656075.1 Streptomyces hydrogenans | reverse complement strand
GTCGAGGCCCGCCGCCCGCGACGGATCGCGCCACCGCCATCGCCGCCCCCGCTCCGGAACCCCGCCGCACGGCCACGGCAAACGCCCGCGCGCACCGAGGCCCGGCCCCGGCGCGCGGGTCGGATCCCGATGACGGCCCCCGGCCGGGTACGAGTCCCTGTCGGGCGCGCCTCCGCTCGCCCCGTCAGACCACGGCGAGCCGGTCCACCAGGAGCTCCGTCCTCCGGTCGGCCTCGGCGGGCGGAAGGCGGCCCGCGCGGGTCAGGGTCGCCAGACCGTGCAGGGACGCCCAGAACACCTCGGTGAACAGTCCCGGGTGGACGCCCTCCCCGGCCGCCTCGCCGAGGTTGTCCAGGAGTGCGGCGAAGGCGTCCTTGAGCGGCGCCGGGGTGTCCTCGTGCGCGAAGGTCAGGCCGCCGTCGAGCTGGAACATGGCGTCGTAGACCGCCGGGTTGCGCGTCGCGACGTCGAGGTAGGCGCGGGCGAGGGCGGCCGCCTGGGCGCGCGGGCCGTCCGCGGCGAGGGCCGCCGCCCTCAGCTCCACGGCCATCTCCGCGGCGCCTTCGAGGGCGACGGCGCCGATGATCTCCCGCTTGCCGCGGAAGTGGCTGTAGAGGACGGGCTGGCTGTACTCGATGCGCTCGGCCAGCCGGCGGGTGGTGACCGCGTCCCACCCCTGCTGCTCGGCGAGTTCCCGGGCCGTCGCCACGATGAGGCGCTCGCGGTCCGCCCGTTCGCGTTCCTTGCGTTCCTGTACCGACATGATTCGATCCTAGCACCGCTAGACAATCGAGCGGCAGCAGCGCTAGCGTTGCCTCATCATCTAGCGGCGCTAGATCCCAGGAGGGGTCATCATGCTCAACGCACTCCAGGTCTTCACCACCGTGGTCGTCGGCGTGATGGTGGGGGTGGAGTTCTCCGTCGCCTTCGTCATGAACCCGATCTTCAACGCCCTCCCCGAGGACAGCGCCCAGCGCGCCCGCTCCCACGGGGGCCGGATGCTCGGGGCGGTGATGCCGGTCTGGTACATCACCTCGCTGCTCCTCGTCGTCGCCTGGGCGGCCACGACCTGGCACTCCTCGGGCACCGGCCTCGTCGTCGCCGCCGGCGGGTTCCTGCTCCTCAGCGTGATCATGTCGGTCCTGCTGCTCGTCCCGATCAACAACCGGAACAAGACGTGGACCCCCGAGAACCGCCCGGCCGACTGGAAGGAGCAGATGAACCGGTGGAACCGCTACCACTACGCCCGCGTCGCCGTCATCATCGCCGCCTTCGCCCTGCTGGCCGCCGCCCTCGTCTGACGGCGACGAACGAGGACCGGCCCCGTCCGGCGGGAACGCGGCCGGTACGGGGCGGGGCACGGGTTCAGGGAAGTACGGGCCTCACCCTGGGAGCGGCGCCGTCGCACGGGGACAGGCCGCAGCGGCCCTCGCGGACGGCCCCGCCTCCGGGGAACGGAAGCGGGGCCGTCGGCGCGGTGTCGGGCGCGCGGGGTGGGCGGGGGCGGGTCAGGCGGTGTGCAGGCGGAGGCCGTAGCGGGCGAGGATCTCGTTGACCGGCTGGAACCAGGT
>NZ_BNBS01000282.1 GCF_014656075.1 Streptomyces hydrogenans | reverse complement strand
GAGCCGCGGGCGTTCTGCTGTTCGGGATCGTCGGAGCGGTCGCCGCCCTGAGCCGCCCCGATTCCACCGGCATCGGCGACGTACTCCCTTCCGTCGCCGGAGCCTTGGCGGGAGCCGTCGTCCTCTATCTCCTCGCGGCAAAAGCCGTGCAGGTACCTGCCCCGGCCGGCGTGGGCGTGGAAGACGGCGAGGGCGGATGGAACCGGCGTGGCTTTCTCGTTGCCGCCGGCGTCACGGCCGTGGCGGCGACCTCGGCCGGTGCGCTGGGCAGGTACTTCGGCGGTCGGCAGGGCCAGGGCGCCGTCGCCTCCCGCGAGAGTCTGGTCCTGCCCGAGCCTGCCTCCCCGGCGCCCGCGGTGCCGGTCGGCGTCCAGTTGAAAGTCCCCGGCATCACCGCCTTCACCACCCCCAACGCCGACTTCTACCGCGTCGACACCGCCCTGACGGTGCCCAAGGTCGACGCCGGCACCTGGCGGCTGCGGATCCACGGCAAGGGGGTCACCAGGCCCCGCACCTACACCCTCGACCAGCTCTTGGCGCGCCCCCTCATCGAACGCGACATCACCCTGACCTGCGTCTCGAACGAGGTCGGCGGCCCCTACATCGGCAACGCCCGCTGGCTCGGCGTCCCTCTCGCCGACCTTCTGAAGGAGGCCGGCGTGATCCCTCCGTCGCGGGGAGGGAAAGCCGATCAGCTGGTGGCGCGCTCCGTGGACGGCATGACCCTCGGTTCCCCGGTGGAGGACGTGATGGACGGCCGCGACGCGATGCTCGCGATCGGTATGAACGGCGAGCCGCTCCCCTTCGACCACGGCTTCCCCGTCCGCATGCTCGTCCCCGGCCTCTACGGCTACGTGTCAGCCTGCAAGTGGATCGAGGACATCGAGCTCACCACCTTCGACGCCTACGACCCCTACTGGGTGAAGCGGAAGTGGGCCCGCAGGGCGCCGATCAAGACCCAGTCCCGCATCGACACCCCCAAGCCCTTCGCCCGCCCCACGGCCGGAACGGTCACCGTCGCCGGTGTCGCCTGGGCCCAGCACCGCGGCATCACCCGTGTCCAGATCCGTGTCGACGACGGGCCGTGGCAGGACGCAGACCTCGCCGCCCAGGCAGGCGTCGACACCTGGCGCCAGTGGTCCTACCGCTGGAACGCCACCCCCGGCGGACACAACCTCACCGTCCGCGCCACCGACGCCACCGGCCAGACCCAGACCGAACAGCGCACCCGGACCATCCCCGACGGAGCGAGCGGCCGGCACAGCGTCTTCGTCACCGTCACCTAGACCACCCGGACGGCCGCAAGGCACTCACCGGGCAGCACAACCAACCACCTCCATACCCAGAGAAAGTCCCAAGGAGCAACTGGTCATGAACAGCATGAAGATCCGCCGTACCGCGATCGCCGTCGTCGCCGCAGCCGCGCTGCCCTTCTCCCTGGCCGCGTGCTCGGACTCCGGCAGTGAGACCAAGGCCGCCCCGAGCGCGGGCGCCGAGGACGCCGCGAAGACCAGCGAGAGCACCCCTGCGGGCGACAACATGACCGACGACCAGCCGTTCGGACCGGCCTGTGCCGGCGTGCCGAAGGAGGGCGCCGGCTCGTTCGAGG
>NZ_BNBS01000281.1 GCF_014656075.1 Streptomyces hydrogenans | reverse complement strand
CAGACGGCCCCCGCCCGGTACCCACCACCTTGACCAAACACATAGGGGCACCCCCCGCTTGTATCCCGTATCGCTCAATCAAGTCGTCGTCTCAGCGGACCGAGCCTTGCGGCTTTTGTCTCAACGAACCGAGGGAAGCTGCGGACGAGAGGCCGCGGCCTTCGTGCGGGAACTCAGCCCGCGGCGGCTTCGGTGTGTCGGGCCTCCATCGCGGCGATCACTCGCTGCCGGGCCAGCCGCCGGGCCTGTTTGAGCTTCGAGTCGGCCAGCAGGAGGGGCGCGAACCAGATCCAGCCCCACACGCTGTAGGAAACAGTCCCGCTCCACACCAGTGCCTTGTTCGTGGCGAGAGCCAGCACAAAGGTGATGACATACGCGGCCACCCGGTGGCGGACCATGAGCGGGAGCGGGGCCTGCCACGGGCCGGCCAGCAGCTCCAGCGCGGCCGCGACCTCGGCGGCTCGCAGGTCCTCCGGATGGGCGGGCGCCTGGCCTCCCTGCTCCAGCGCGTCAGCGACATCGGCGCTGTGGGACGTCAGCGCGGCTCGATCGGTCCGCGCGGCAGCCGTCCTCTCCCGTACGTCCTGCCAGTAGCCCCGCCCGGCCCAGTCGAGCGCGGCCTCCACCCGCGCCGCCTCGGGTGACCCGGCAGGCGCCAGCTCCGCGATCCGCTTCTTGAGCCGGTCCACCCGAGCGGCCCGCCCGGGATACGTCCATCCGTCGGCCCGCAGGCACAGCTCCAGGTAGGAGACGAGCAGTCCGAGGTCGTCCGGCCACTGCGCCAGCCCGGTCTCGTAGGCCTTCTCTGCCTCGGCATCGTGGTCGTCCTCGTCCTCCGCCGCGTGTGCGAGGCCGAGCCAGCGGTAGAGCACCGGATCGGGACCGAGTTCCCCCAGACCGGATTCGGCCAGCTTCCGAGCCTCCGTGAACCCGCCCACTGCGAAAAGCTCCTCGCAGCGGTCGGCGTATTCGTCATGTGTCATGCTTCCCACCCCAGTCGATCAAGGGACCTACTTTCAGCCACACGAACCCGCTGGTCAAGGCACACCGGCAGGAGCCCTGGGCCCAGACCTCGCTCCTGCCGTCACCCACTTCTACGCATCCGCCAACGCTTCCACCGGCTACCCGGCAGGCATGGGACGTGCGGTCTGTCTCAACGAACAGAGTCCGCACGTCTCACCCCACCCAGTCCCCACAGTTCAGCGGCATGCGGACGACCGACTCCGTTGAGACAGGACAGCTTGGCCGCAGCGTCGACGACGGGAACCCACCTCACCGCACGTCACACCACAGCAGGTCCCCTAGAGAAAACGGGCAGCCTCCGAGGCCATACCTGTGACAGCGGGCGTGGCAGACGGCGCAGAGCCCCACCTGATCGCTCGGGGCCATCTCCGACCTCAGGTTCCGCGGGGAGGGCTGGTACGGGGCGGCGGGGTGCTCATGGCGGCGGCTCTCTCGGGCAGGAGCGGACGCGCACCAGGGGGGCGGTCCGCGACGCTCGACGGGGCGGCTCGCGTTGCGCGATGAATCGGATGCCCGTTTGTGTTGTAGGTATGGAGCGCACCACCTTCCCTCTCGACCTGCTCATCGCGCAGACGCGGGCGACCGCCG
>NZ_BNBS01000280.1 GCF_014656075.1 Streptomyces hydrogenans | reverse complement strand
ATCTGCGACTTCTCGTCCACGCAGAGGACGAGGGCCTTCTCCGGCGGGTCGAGATTCCTTGGATGCCTGCCGTCCGTGTGTGCGCCGAGGCGACGGGAGAGACGGTGTGGCGGCCCCTCCTATGCTGGCCCCATGGAGCGGGGACGGCTGATCGCCGAACGGTACGAGTTGATCGACCGTCTGGGCAGGGGCGGCATGGGGGAAGTGTGGGCCGCGCGGGATCGCGTGCTTCACCGTGAGGTCGCGCTCAAGCTGCTGCACCTCGACGGGACTGTCCATGCCGACCTGCCTCGGCGGTTCGAGCGCGAGGCCGTGGCCGCTGCCCAGATCGTCCACCCCAACGTCGCCGGCCTCTACGACCGTGGCATCCACGACGACGTGTTGTTCCTGGTCATGGAGAAAGTCGAAGGCCAGACACTTACAGCGCGTATCCAGGCCGAGAGTCCTCTCCCCCTGACGCGTGCCTTGGCCATCGCAGGCAGTGTCTGCGCCGCACTGGAGGCCGCCCACCGGGCCCAGGTCATCCACTACGACATCAAGCCCCACAACGTCGTCGCCACCGACGACGGCCAGGTCAAGGTCATGGACTTCGGCATCGCCTGGTTCGTCCAGGCCACGTTCGCCATGGCGCGCTCCTCCCAGCTGGCCCCGGCCGGAACGCCGGAGTTCGGCGCGCCGGAGCAGTTCCTCACGGAACGCGGTGACAGACGCTCCGACCTGTACGCACTCGGTGGGATACTCTTCGCGATGCTCGCCGGCCAGCCGCCCTTCACCGGGCACAACGGCATCGTGGTCGTGCGGCGCAAGCTCGACGAGGAGGCTCCGCCCCTCGACGCGTTCCGCGCCGGCCTGCCGCCAGAGGTGACCGCGCTCGTCGCCGAACTGCTGCAGCGCGATCCCGACCGGCGCCCCCAGTCGGCACAACAGGTTCAGCAGCGGCTTCAGGCACTTCTGGCAGTGTGCACGGCAGCGGAAGCTCCCACCACGGCACTGCCCCCGACACCGAGCACCCGTCTGGTGCACGACACGCGACGCGAGCCTCGGCCGCCCTCTACCGACTCCTGGAACCACGCCTCCACCGACGAGACGCCGTTCACCCCGGACGCCCTGCTGCCGCGGCGCTTCACCAACGACCTGAGCATCGAGTTCGCGCGGACCGCCGTGGACATCCGCGACGCCCGTGAAGCAGGCCCCAGCGACCTGGTCAGCGAACTCACCCGCCGTGGCTGCACCGAAGTGGTCGTCGGCGTCTACACAGAGCAGCCCGGCCCCCATGCCGCACCCGAGAACCCCGTCCATGTCTCCGTCCAGGTCTTCGCATTCCCCGACGCGGCGACAGCCAGGGACGCACACGGGTACCTGGGCGACGGAGGCGGGGGATGGCACTTCACCGTCTGGGGCACCCGCGACGGGGACGGCCTCACCCCCTGTCCGGAAAGGGTCCACCGCAGCGCCCGATGGCGGTACAGCTGGAGAGCCCATCGCTACCTGACCGCAGCGCTGGCCTACCGCGCCGACCTCACCGACGACAGGTCCATCGGGCCCTGGCTCGCCGCAGCCGCCCGCAGGGCGGCAGTCTCCGGCGGGCCTCAGAACCATCACGGCACCTGAGCCATTTCGGCCGAATCCTCCGCAGGACGACAGTAGCTGCACGTCGGACCCGGCCGGCTCATCCACTCGACCAGGGCGTGGGGCAGGTCGAGTGCGGCAGGATGGGGAACCAACG
>NZ_BNBS01000279.1 GCF_014656075.1 Streptomyces hydrogenans | reverse complement strand
GCGGGGTCCGCCGGGCCGGGCGCCGTCCCGGCGCCCGCTCCCCCGTCCCCGCTCACGCCCCCCCTCCACCGCCTCGTCCCGAAGGAACCGCGCATGACCGTCACCGCCCCCTCCGCCCCCGCCCGGCAGGTCCGGCCCGCCGAGGAGCGCCACGCCGCCGAACTGGCCTTCCTCGCCGCCCAGGACCCGGGCCCCCGTCCGCCCGGCTGGGCGCTCACCCCGCGTGCCGTCGTCACCTTCGTCTGCGGCAGCGCGGGCGTGGAGCTCGCGCTGCCCGAGCGGCGCGAGGGGCTGCCCGCGAAGCTCGCGATCAGTCCGAAGTTCGTCGGCGAGCGGGCCCTCGTGGAGCGCTGCGTCGTCACCCTGGCCGGGGAGCGCGGCCTGCTCCTGACCGGTGAGCCGGGCACCGCGAAGTCGATGCTGTCCGAACTGCTCGCCGCGGCCGTCTGCGGCACCAGTGCCCTCACCGTGCAGGGCACCGCCGGCACCACCGAGGACGCCTTCCGATACGGGTGGAACTACGCCCTGCTGCTCGCGCAGGGCCCCACGCCGCAGGCCCTGGTCGACTCCCCGGTGCTGTCCGCCATGCGCACCGGCCGGGTGGTGCGGGTCGAGGAGATCACCCGCTGTCTGCCCGAGGTGCAGGACGCGCTGGTGTCCCTGCTGTCCGACCGTCGGGTCACCGTCCCCGAACTGACCGCCACCGAGGACGCCGTGGTGAGCGCCGCGCCCGGCTTCACGGTGATCGCGACGGCCAACCTCCGGGACCGGGGCGTCTCCGAGATGTCGGCCGCGCTCAAGCGCCGTTTCAACTTCGAGACCGTGGACCCGATCGCGGACGCCGACGCGGAGGCGACCCTGATCCGGCGTCAGGCCGTCGCGGCGGTACGGCGGGCCGGTGCGGAGTTCGGCGTCGACGACGCCGTCCTGGACGCGCTCGTGACCGTCTTCCGCGACCTGCGCTCCGGCCGCTCCACCGAGGGCTGGGACGTGGAGCGGCCGGGCACGGTCATGTCCACCGCCGAGGCGGTCCAGGTGGCGGCCTCGCTGGGGCTGTCGGCCGCCTACCTGCCGGGCGGGGACGTCCTCGACCTGCTCCCGGGCCACCTCCTGGGCGTCGTCCGCAAGGACGACCCGGCCGACCACGCCCGCCTGCTCGGCTACTGGGACGGTCCGGTCCGCCGCCGTGCGGAGACCGGTTCGGCGATGTGGCGCCGCCTCTGGGACCTGCGCGGGAGCCTGCGGTGACCCTTCCCGACCCCCGGGCGGCCGTCGACGCGCTCGCCGCGTCGCGCACGCCGTACCTGCTGGGCGTGCGGCACCACAGTCCGGCGCTCGCCGCCGCGGTGCCCGCCCTCCTGGACGCGGCGGAGGCCGAGGTGGTCTGCGTAGAGCTCCCCGCCGACTTCCAGCCGTGGCTGGAGCACCTCGCCGACCCCGAGACGGTCGCGCCGGTCGCGCTGGCCGGGACGGGCGAGGGCGGGCGGCTGTCCTTCTACCCGTTCGCCGACTTCTCCCCGGAGCTGGCGGCGGTGCGGTGGGCCCGGGCCCGGGGCGCCGAGGTCGTCTGCTGCGACCTGCCCCTCGGCGACCCCGGCTGGTCCGGGACGGACGAGCGCGCGGAGGACGCCGGACCCGGTGCCGGGCCGGAGGGACCGGGGCGGCGGTCCTTCGCCGACGCCCTGGCCGCGGCGGGCACCGGCCGGGACGGGGACGACCTGTGGGACCGCGCCGTCGAGGTGCTCGCACCCGGCTGCGCGCCCGA
>NZ_BNBS01000278.1 GCF_014656075.1 Streptomyces hydrogenans | reverse complement strand
GGTGCGCACCGCTGACCGCACCACCGCACCGGGTAGGACCGCACCGGTGCGGTGGGTTGCCGCCCAACAGCCCTGCCATGCGGTCGACACACCCACCGGCCGATACCCCCAGCGTCTTCGGCCGGACCGGTCTGCCCATCACCCCTCAACGCCACCCATATCCACCTCGCCGGGTCAGGGGCGGTATGTGGGGGGCCGCAGCCATCGCTCTGCATTGCAGAGCGATGGCTGCGGTGTCGTTTGCCGGGGGGTCGAGGATCGGCGGAAGCCCGGAGGAGATCGCCAACGGGGCGGAGTGCTGGACCGTCTTCCCGGGGGAGTCCCAGGATCGTCCTCCCTCGACTGTGTACCCCGTGGTACTACTCGCGATGGAGTCTGGTCAGGGGAGTGGACGGTGTTCCGTTCCGCCTCTCGGGCCACTCGGCGCTGCGTCCCTCCCGCCGCGCCGTCGTTGTGGAGGGCGCGGGGATCGACGTCCGCATCATCCAACGGGCATTCAGCCCCGTACTCATCGAACAGGACGAGCAGATCGGCCTGTGGAGGAGCACAGGGTGGGAACTGCTGGAACCCTCGGATCTCGCGGTCATGGCAGCCTGTCTCTTCGAGTGGACCGGAGCGATGCACTTCATCCAGACGCCGGTGATCCGACAGCTGTAGAGCAAACACCGGCAGGGCTGCGTCGACGGCTGTTCCTCGTGCACGCGCGAATGCTCGAGGCTCAGTCGCTTGGGTCGCTGTTCTGTGCCGGCGGGGCCCTGGGGTGTGCTTTGTCTGTTTCGGTGGAAGTGCTCGGGAACGGTCCGATGTTGAGTAGAACTGCTGGTCAGAAGGACTGCTCCCCGCACTCGCTGGGGTGGCCCCTTGCTTTTGGACGGGGTTCGTAACGCGCGGGGATGGTCCTTCGGTCTCGCTCCCGATGTGCTCTCCCGCTCCCGGCGCTCGTGGGATGGTCCCGCGGTTCAGACGGCGTACGACAAGTAGTTCTGCTGCTCCGTGCACGCGCGGACGTTTTCGACGGTTGCTGGAATCCGCTGTCTCGACTGATCGCCGCGAGACGCGTGGCCCAGAAGTTAGGCTCTGTTCGAACGGAATCGGGGGGGGATGACGATGGAACAGTGGCCTGAGGGGCCTGTCGTTGATCCGGAGGCGGCGCGGGAACGCTATGTCTCTGATATGCGGGCATCGCGTAAGGCTCTGCGAGAGGTGGTCAGGGCCGATCTGCCGGCCGCGCACTTCGGCCTTGGGATCGTCGTCGTGGCGAGTGTGGTCGTGGGCCTGTTCGCGGGGCCCATTGTCGGAGCCCTCGTGGCTGGATCCTTTGCCGCTCTGTTCCTTGTCGCGCTGGTGGTCATGTTTCTTCGTGGCATCCGGGGGCTGGACGCCGGTCGCCGGGCCTATCTCTTCACCTTTGGCTGGGCGAACTGGGTCTAGGGATGTCATGGGTCAGCTGGCACCGGCCTGGACAGCCCGCAGGATCGTCTCCCACGTGCCGTCCGCTGGTGATCGGGCGGTGACGCTGCCGATGGCCCCACGCTCTTGGGCAGTAAGGTCCCGGCCGAGCCCGCCCCTCTCCTAGGCTGCGGCCGCTTTGCGCTTGGCGGTGGTGCTGGCGAGGCGGAAGGACTGGGTGCCGGTCTCGATGATGTGGGCCTCGAAGGTGAGCCGGTTGACGATGGCCTGGCAGAGCCGCTTGCCGGTGAAGGTCTGGTCCCACTCGGTGAACGGCCTGTTCAACTCATGGCGTCCGGCCTCGGCCACGACAACCCGCGCCTCCCCGCTGGAGGGCCGGC
>NZ_BNBS01000277.1 GCF_014656075.1 Streptomyces hydrogenans | reverse complement strand
CCTCGGACTGTGCCGCTCCGGAGGCCACGGCCGCGTCGGCCGCCGCGCCGGCGGCTGCGGCCGCGTTGATCGCCGAGTTGCGGGCGGCGTCGCCCGCCCGCACCGCCGCGTCGGAAGCCAAGGCCGCCATGTCCGCCTTGGCGGCCACCGTGCGCACGAAGCTCACCAGCTTCAGCGCGATGTCCGCCGCCGCGTTGGCCGCGCCGGCCATCGCCCTGTCCTTGGAAGCGGCGATCGCCGCACGATACGCGTTCGCCGCAGCGCGTCCCGCCGAAGCCGCAGCCGCGGCAGCGGCATTGGCGGCAGCCACCGAACGCTGTGCGGCGGCCTGTGCCGTCCGTGAGGCGGACACCGCGGTCGACGCGGCCGCGGCCGCGCCCTTGGCCGCCTGCGCGGCCTTCCCTGCCGCCTTGGCCGAGCGTGCGACATCCTGCTCGGCGGCCAAGGCCTCGGCCTTGGCCTCCAACGCCGAGGCTTTCGCCTTCTCGGAAGCACTGACTGCCTGGTTGGACAGCTCGACAGCCTCGTCGGTCTTCAGACTGGCGCGGCGTCCTTCCTTCTCCACGACGTCGACCAACTGCTGGATCGTGGCCGCTTCCTCGTCGCGTGCCCGGGCGATGTACTGACCCGTCTCCAGGAACCACCGGATGGCCCTGGCCGACCCGTCGTTCATGGCCCGACCCGCGTACTCACGCACCTGTGGTGATCCTGAGGCGAGGATGGTCATCACCTGCACACGATCGTCCTCCTCCTGCGCGGTGAACCGCCCGTCACTGAGGAAGGCGCGCAACGCGAAGGGGGAATCGGCCGCCAGCGCGGCGGACGCGTCACGCTTCACAGCCTTGGCACCGTGGGCCTGGACCGTACTCACGGCCACCCTGAGATCCTCGTCCACGGCAGTCTGGTAACCGCCCTGGAGGAGGGCCTCGACCGCTGCGTTCCCGCCGGACAGCGCCGCACCGATGGCGTTGCGCGTCGCCGAGCCCGCTGTGGCCAGGGACTCCGTGAGCGCGAACCTGTTGTCCTCGGCCCAGGCCACAGGTGCCTTCTGAACGAGGAAATCCGTTATGTCCGCGGCGGAGCCGGCCAGCGCCGCGGCCGCCGCGGTGCGGACGGCCCGGCGGCCCGATCGGTACGCCCAGACCACCTTGCCGCGATCGGTATCCGGAATCCCAGATTCCTCGGGCACCGGCGGCGTGCCACCCGAGCCGCTCGCCGCGTACGCCGGGCGCGTCCCGAACACACCGCTGGACAGCACGCTGCCGGCCGCTACCCCGGTGAAAATGGCCAGCGCCTGACGCCTACTCAATCCCCGCCGTGATTGCTGTGACATCACGACTCCTTTCCACTCTCACTGTGTCTGTCCGGCCCGTACTCACCCCGATGGCACGGCACGGTGCCGTCCGCCCGACGCGTTGCCCGGACGGATGCGCAAATAGCGCGCAGGTGCTGTCCGGGCGTCGAGGCAGCATGATCCCAACACCCATTCAGTTAAACGTCAATTGGATAGCAATGCGGGGTGCGGTTCTGCGGCTCGATCCGTGGCAATTGTTCCGTTTTCTCGGGTAATCGACTCCGTTACTCATTACAGATCACAAAGCGCGACCCATCCAGCAAATTGGAAATTTCGACCCCAAACGTCTCTCGGTGGAATTTCTATTCGCGCGTGTAACCCCACACATTCGCGAAGGTTGCACCTCTGGATCTTCACGGTTCCTTCACGCTCGTCCCTACAACCTTCGTCAAGCCGACTGTCTCAGCGGGCGAATTGGCCAACACTGCATGATCGCTTCCGGTTTGCCCTGCTGGACATGTGGAGGGATCGAGCTCTTGAATGAAGCG
>NZ_BNBS01000276.1 GCF_014656075.1 Streptomyces hydrogenans | reverse complement strand
AGGGCGAGGTCCGCTACGCCCGCGACGCCTTCGAGGGCCTGCGCCTCATGGACGCACTGATGGCGGTCAAGCGGGGCGTCCCCGGGGCCGTACTGCCCCCGCTCAAGCAGCGGCGGGTACCGAAGCGGGAGGCGCCGCTCCAGGTGCGGGAGCCCGAGCCCGGCGGCCGGTCCGACGTCGCCGCCGACAACCCCGTCCCCGAGCCCCCCTTCCTCGGCACGCGGGTCGTCACCGGCATCCCGCTGGCCGACTACGCCCCCTGGCTGGACGAGGCGGCGCTCCTCAAGGGCCAGTGGGGGCTCAAGGACCCCGCGACCGCCGAGACGGAGGGCCGGCCCCGGCTGCGCGCCCTCCTGGACCGGGTCGAGCGCGAGGGCCTGGTGGAGGCCGGCGTGGTCTACGGCTGGTTCCCCTGCGTGTCCAAGGGCGACGACCTGATCGTCCTGGACGAGGACGGAGGCGAGCGGACCCGCTTCTCCTTCCCCCGCCAGAGCCGCGGCCGCCGCCTCTGCCTCGCCGACTTCCACCGCGCCGAGGACTCCGGGGAGGTCGACACCGTCGCCCTCCAGGTCGTCACCGTCGGCTCCCGGATCGGCGAGGAGACCGCCCGGCTCTTCGCCGCCGACGCCTACCGCGACTACCTCGAACTCCACGGCCTCTCTGTGCAGTTGGCGGAGGCGCTGGCCGAGTACTGGCACGCGCGGGTCCGTGCCGAGTGGGGCATCGCCGGGGCGGACCCGGCCGGCCTCGACGGCATGCTGCGCACCGAGTACCAGGGCTGCCGCTACTCGCTGGGCTACCCCGCCTGCCCCGACCTGGAGGACCGCGCCAAGATCGCCGAACTGCTCCGTCCGGAGCGGATCGGGGTGCACCTCTCCGAGGAGTTCCAGCTCCACCCGGAGCAGTCCACCGACGCGATCGTCGTCCACCACCCCGAGGCGGGTTACTTCAACGCGGGAGGCCGCAGGTGACGCCCACGTACTCCTTCGAGTTCTTCCCGCCGAAGACCGACCGGGGCGAGCGCACGCTGTGGGACGCGATCCGGCGGGTGGAGGCGCTGAAGCCGGACTTCGTCTCGGTCACCTACGGCGCCGGCGGCTCCTCCCGCGACCGCACCATCGAGGTCACCCAGCGGATCGCCGCCGAGACCACCCTCCGGCCGGTCGCCCATCTGACCGCCGTCGGCCACTCCGTCGCCGAGCTCCGGGCGATCATCGGCGCGTACGCCGACGCGGGCGTGAGGGACGTGCTCGTGCTGCGCGGCGACCCGCCCGGAGACCCGCGCGGCCCCTGGACCCCGCACCCCGACGGCTTCCGGTACGCCTACGAACTCGTCGAACTGGTGCGGTCGCTGGGCGACTTCCGGATCGGGGTCGCCGCCTTCCCCGAGGGCCACCCGCGCTCCGCCGACCCGGAGAGCGATCTCGCGCACTTCGTCGCCAAGTGCCGGGCCGGCGCCGACTACGCCCTCACGCAGATGTTCTTCGACCCGGAGGACTACCTGCGGCTGCGCGACCGGGTCGCCGCCGCCGGCTGCGACACCCCGATCATCCCGGAGATCATGCCCGCCACCGACGTCCGCCAGATCCGCCGCTTCGCCGAGCTCTCCGACGCCGCGTTCCCCGAGGACCTGGCGCACCGCCTGGAGGCCGCGAAGGACGACCCGGCGCTCGCCCACCGCATCGGCGTCGAGCACGCGGCCGGCATGGGCCTGCGGCTCCTCGACGAGGGCGCCCCGGGCCTGCACTACATCACCCTCAACAAGTCGACGGCGGCCCTGGAGATCCACCGGACCGTCCTCAGCGCTAGGAGAGTCGCAGCCCATGTCTGACGTCACCGACACCCCGTTCACCGACTTCAAGGTCGCCGACCTCGGCCTCGCGGAGTTCGGCCGCAAGGAGATCACCCTCGCCGAGCACGAGATGCCCGGCCTGATGGCGA
>NZ_BNBS01000275.1 GCF_014656075.1 Streptomyces hydrogenans | reverse complement strand
GGCCTGCGCGCCGTCGCCTCGGGCGGCGCGACCGGGACGAGGGCGACGGCCACGACGACGGCCGCGGCCGCACCCTCCGCGGCGGCCGCCCGGATCGAGGTCCCCGAGGACTTCGCCGCGCTGGTGCGCGAAGCCCGCCGCCTGTCCCGCGACGGCCACCCCGGCGACGCCCGGCTCTGGACGCGGATCGCGGACCGCATCGCCGACGGCACCGCGCCGCACGACGACGCCCTGGGCCCCGAGGACCTCCTCCGCGCCGAACTCGCCGAGCAGCGCGCCCAGCAGCACTGGATGGCCGACCGGCACACGACCGGAGCCGCCGAACTCGCCACCGCCGTCGAGCACTTCGAGCGCCTGCGGATGCCCTGGCACGCGCTTTCCGCCAGAGCCCGCACCTTCGCCTGGACGGCCGTACCGGGCTCGCGCGACGAGGACGGCGCCGTCCCGGACCACGCCACGGCCCGGACCGGGCTCGACGAGGTGCTGCACGAGACGGAGAAGCTGCTTGCCGAGACCCCCTTCGACGCGGAGCCGCTCGGTGCGGCCGAGGCCGCGTTCGGCACCGACCTGCGCGCCGAGCGCACCCTCGCGTACCTCTCCGTCCGCTACTCCGACGCCTTCGCCGCGTACCAGGAACTCCTCGACGCACTGAACCGGGCGAACGGCCGGAAGGACGCAGCGGAGAGCGGCGAGGAGGACGAGAACGGGGAGGAGAACGAGAACGGGGAGGGGGACGGCGAGGGCGGTCCGGACCGCGAACTCCATTCCCTCACACGGCGGTTCGAGGAGTGCGTCGACACCCTCGCCTCCGAGGGCACGCGCCTCGGTCATCCGCACCAGAGCGCCAACGCACGCCAGTTCCGCGCAGACGTGACGGCCCGCCGCGGCGCCATGGCCGACGCCGAGCGGGAGCTGCGCGCCGCCCTCCTGGACCTCGAAACCGCAGACCGCCCGTGGCGCCGGCCCCGGCCGAGGGCCCTCCTCGCCCAGGTCCTGCTCGCCCAGGACCGGCCGGAGGAGGCCGTGGAGCTGCTGCACGCCGCGATCGCCGACGCCGTCGCGTACGACGACACCTCGTTCCGGCTCGCGCCGACGTATCTGCTGCTCGGCCACGCCGCCACGCACCTCGGGGACCTCACCGGCGCCGTCCGCCACCTCTCCGAGGCCGCTGCCCGCTTCGACCAGGCGGATGAGCCCGGCGACGCCACCGAGGCGCGCCTCCAGCTCGCCGACGTGCTCACCCGCTCCGGACAGCAGGCCGACGCGGTCGCCGTCCTGGAGTCGGTCCTCGCCGACGACGCCGCGTCCGGCGTCGACGGACGCACCCTCGCCCAGGCCCGCCTGGCCCTCGGCCGGGGTCTGCGGGACCTGGAGGAGTACCTCCCGGCCGCCGAGGAACTGCTCCGCCTGGCCGACACCGTCGCCGGCTGGCCGGAGGACGAACGCGGCCCCGTGCTCACTTTGGTCGCCGCCGAAGCCGCCACCGCCCTCGCCCTGGCCGGCCGCTGGGACGCGGCCGACACGGCGTACGAGCGCGCCGTCGCCGCCCACGCCGAGGCGCCCCATCCGCCCCTGATCCTCCTGATGATGCGCGAGTTCGCCCGCCTCGTCATGCAGACCCGCGAGGGCGAGGGCACCGACACGGCGCTGGAGCACCTCTCCCGCGCCGCCGCCGTCCTCGCCGCCCTGCCGCCCGTGGGCGAGGGTTTCGCCGTCTGGTACGAGCGCGGCGAGATCCACTACCGCCGCGCCCGCGTCCTGGCGGAGGCCGGTCGCCACGAGGAGGCCCTGCCGCAGGCCGAGTCCGCGATAGCCGCCCACGAGGAGGGCGGCGACCAGGGCGAACTCCCGCGCGCCGAAGCCGTCCGGGTGGCCGCCCTCATCGAGGGCAAGGGCCTCGACCGCACGAACGAGGCCATCGCCCGTCTGACCACGGCGGCGGCCCGCTGCCGTAACTCCGGTCACCCGGAAGCGGCCCACGTCCTCGACACCCTGCGCCAGGAGTTCCTGTCGCGCTGACGAAGCACGAAGCACGAAGCGCGAAGCGAAGGGGGGCGGTGGCC
>NZ_BNBS01000274.1 GCF_014656075.1 Streptomyces hydrogenans | reverse complement strand
CGGCCCGGCGGCCCCGGGCGCGGCGACCGCCGGCGCCGGCGCCAGGCGGAGGAGCGGACCCGGCGACGGGCCGCCGTCGCGGCCGGCACCCCGGTCGTCGCGGTGACCGGCGGCGCCTTCTCCCTGTACGGCGGGCGGGACGGCCAGGAGGAGCTCCTGGAGGCGAACCGCGCGTCCGTCCCCGCCCCCGACGTCCCCCTCACCCACGACCCGGACTCCCTGTCCTCCACCCCCGCCACCGTCGGCGCGACCCCCTCCGCCTCCACCACGACGCCCGGCCGGACGACCGCCTCCGCCACCCCCGGCGGCAAGAAGACCGCCACCGCCCGCCCGACCACGGCCACCCCCACGCCGCAGCGCACCACCGCGAGCCCGAAGGCCACCCCGCCGAAGAAGCCCGCCCCGCCGACGGCCGCCCCCGAACCCACCCGGACGACCGCGTCCCCGACGTCCGGCACCGACCCGGACCCCGGCGGCGGCGCCCAGCACGACAACGGGCAGGCGTCGGCCGCCGACCAGGTGCTGGCCCTCGTCAACACCGAGCGCGCCAAGGCCGGCTGCGGGGCGCTCACCGCGAACGCGACCCTCGCGCGCGCCGCCCAGGGCCACTCCGACGACATGGCCGCCCGCGACTTCTTCGACCACACCAACCCCGACGGCGACGGCCCGGGAGAGCGGGTCACCGCCGCCGGCTACCCCTGGTCCACCTACGGCGAGAACATCGCCATGGGACAGACCACGCCCGAGCAGGTCATGGAGGCGTGGATGAACAGCCCGGGCCACCGCGCCAACATCCTCAACTGCGACTTCAAGGAACTCGGCGTCGGCGTCCACACCGACGGCGGCCCCTACTGGACCCAGGTGTTCGGCGCCCGCTGACCCCGCGACCGCCCCCCCCCGCGACCGGTTCACGCCCGCGCCTCCGCCTCCGCCATCAGGGCCGACAGCTCGACCCGCGAGCGGATCTGGAGCCGGGCGTACACCCCGCGCAGATGGTGGTCGACCGTGCGCGGGCTCAGCGACAGCCGGGCGGCGACCTCCTGGTTCGTGGCGCCGCCCGCGACGAGCCGGGCGATCCGCTGCTGCTGCGGGGTGAGGCCGGCCAGCGAGGAGGGCTCCGCCGGGCGGCCGCCCGCCGCCCCGGTCGCGCGCAGCTCCGCGCGCGCCTGCCGGGCCCAGCCCTCGGCGGAGGCCCGCTCGAAGGTGACCAGCGCGTCGCGCAGCGGGCCCCGCGCCTCGCCCGGACGGCGCCGCCGACGGAGCCACGTCCCGTACGCGAAGAGCGTCCGGGCCCGCTCGAAGTCGTTGCCGCCGTCCTCGTGGCGCCGCAGGGCCTCGCCGAACCAGCGGCCCGTCTCCTCGCCGCGCGGCGCCAGCAGCGCCCGGCAGCGGGCCAGTTGGGCCGGGGCGGGCCGGTCGAGCCCGCACCCCGCCCACAGCGCGTACTCCTCCGTCGCCGCTCGCGCCTCCGCAGCCCTTCCCGAGGCCACCGCCGCCTCCACGAAACAGGGCACGGCCAGCATGCGGAGCGCGAAGTGCCCGCCGTGCGGCCCGGGACGGACCAGCGGAGCCAGCCGCGCGGCCGCCTGGGCCGCCAGCCCACCGCCCAACTCCGCCCGGGCCAGCGCCCATTCCGCCAGCGTCACCGCCTGGGTGAGGCCGTGCGGCCGTCCGATGGCGAGCGCCCGCTCCGCGTGCTCCGCCACGGACGGCCCGTCGCCCGTCACCGACGCCACCAGGGCGAGCACCGCGTGCTGGTGGGCCGCGGAGTTGAGCTGCCCGGTGGCCCGGGCCGCCCGCAACCCCTCCCCGGCCGCGTGCCCGGCCCGCGCGTACCGTCCGGCCCGCAGCTCCGCGTACGCGAGGTGTTCGAGGATCCGGGGCAGGAGCGAGGCCCGCTGCTCGGCCCGCGCCCGGGCCAGCGCCCTGCCGTGCAGCCGGGCCGCCGCCGCGACGTCCCCGAGGACCAGCGCGGCCGAGCCCGCCCGCAGCAGCAGCCGGGGCTCGTCCCGGGCCGCCCCGACCGCGACCACCCGGGAGAGCGGGGTGCGCGCCTGGTCCGGGCGGACCGTGAGCGCCGCCCGCAGGCCCTCGGCGAAGGCGCGCTCGGTGCCCCCGGCGGCCGGGGCCAGGTCCAGCGCCGCGAGGCACGCGTCGACGTCCCCCGCCGCCCAGGCGGCCTCCATCGCGAGGAACCGCGCGTCCGCCGCCTCGGCCGGCTCCCGGTCCCGCAGCACCTTCGCCGCCTGCGTGAACGCCTCGTGCGCGTCCATGACCGGCCCGCCCGCGAGCGCCGCGAACCCCCGGGTCAGCAGCGCCCGGCCGCGCGCCACCCCGGACCGCGCCCGCACGACCGGGGGAGGCCCGAGGCGGTCGGCCCGGTGCCGCTCGTGGGCGGTCGGGGGC
>NZ_BNBS01000273.1 GCF_014656075.1 Streptomyces hydrogenans | reverse complement strand
CCCGTCGCCTCGCCCTCCTCGGCGGCGCCACGGGCCGGTGTCGGGCCCGAGGTGCCGTACGGGCATCCGCCCGTCCCCGCGTGTCCCTCGCCGAGGCGGCAGCCTCCACTGCTTGAATCGTTGTATGACAAATCGTGACGATGCGGTTCTTTTCGGCAACCGGTTCCTGACCGCACCCGCTCCCTCGGACTCGTTCCCCGAGGGAGGCATGACCGCGACGGACGCGATGCGGCTCGTGGACGTCGATCTCGCCATGGAGGGCGACCCGCAGCGCAATCTCGCCACGTTCGTCACCACATGGATGGAGCCGGAGGCCCAGCGGCTGATCGCCGAGAACCTCCATCGCAACTTCATCGACCACGCGGAGTATCCGATCTCCGCCGAGATCGAGCAGCGGTGCGTGCGCATGCTCGCCGATCTCTTCCACGCGCCGGGCCCGACGGCCGCCGGGTGCCGGACCCAGGGCTCGTCCGAGGCGATCATGCTCGGAGCGCTTTCGCTGAAGTGGAAGTGGCGCGAGCGCCGCCAGGCCGCCGGTCTGCCGACGGACCGGCCCAACCTGATCTTCGGCGGGGACGTCCACGTGGTGTGGGAGAAGTTCTGCCGTTACTTCGACGTCGAGCCGCGGATCGTCCCCCTCGCGGAGGGCAAGTACACGATCGGCCCGGAGGACGTGGAACCCCACCTCGACGAGAACACGATCGGCGTCGTCGCCGTCCTCGGCACCACGTTCACCGGGCACAAGGACGACGTCGTCGGCATCGACAAGCTCCTGCGGGACGTCCGCGAGAAGCGGGACCTCGACATCCCGATCCACGTCGACGGCGCCAGCGGCGCGTTCGTGTGGCCCTTCCTCTACCCGGACTCGCCATGGGACTTCCGCCTGGAGCAGGTCCGTTCGATCAACGTCTCGGGCCACAAGTACGGCCTGGTCTATCCCGGCATCGGCTGGCTGATCTTCCGTGAGGAGTCCGACCTGGCCAAGGACCTCGTGTTCTACGAGAACTACCTGGGCAAGACGGACGCCACGTTCACGCTGAACTTCTCCACCGGCGCGTCGATGGTCCTTGCGCAGTACTACAACTTCGTGCGCCTCGGGCGTCAGGGCTACACCTACGTCATGAAGATGATGCAGGAGAACGCCCGTGTACTGGCGGACAACCTGCGCGCCAGCGGCCGGTTCGAAGTGATCGGGAGCGATCTCGAACAGCTGCCCCTCGTCGCGTTCCGCCTCGCCGAGAAGCAGTCCTACGACGAGTCCGACGTCGCCTGGCAGCTCTCCGCCGAGCGCGGATGGATGGTGCCGGCGTACACCCTCCCGCCCCGCGCGGAGAAGGTGAAGATCATGCGTGCTCTCGTCAAGGAGACCCTGAGCCGCGAACACGTCGACCGCCTGAGCCAGGACATCCTC
Organism: Streptomyces hydrogenans; assembly: GCF_014656075.1. GTDB lineage: Bacteria > Actinomycetota > Actinomycetes > Streptomycetales > Streptomycetaceae > Streptomyces > Streptomyces hydrogenans. Next base: position 1,077 of record NZ_BNBS01000273.1, on the reverse strand, counting down.
GACGCGTGTCGCACCCTGGACGACAAGGGCGCGACGCACGACGCCGAGCGGACCCAGGTCAAGCGCGGTACCGGCTACTGAGTCCGTCCGCGTCACCGCGGGCGCGGCTCGCCCGGACGGCCGGGGCGTCGGCCGCGGAGCCGGGACGCCGAGCCCCGGCGGCGCCGCGTCCCCCGGCCGTCCGGTCCTTCCCGTACCGGGAGCGGACGGCCCCGACACCGAGGAGTGAGCGTTCCGGTGGTCCTTGACCTGATGGTGATCGGGACGGCCGTCACACTGGGGCCCCTGCACAACAGCGCCTTCATCCTGCTGCTCTTCACGCGGCGCGGCGTGCGCCTGGGGCTGGCGTTCCTGTTGTCGTGGCTGGCCGACCTGGTGGCGGTGATCGCCGTCGTGATGCTCCTGACCGGCGGTCGGCCCCCGGCCCGTCACAGCGCGCCCTCGACCGCCGCGATCATCGCGAAGCTCGTCATCGGCCTGGCGCTGGTGCTGTACGGGCTGTACCGGCACCATCGGCCGCCCCGCCCGCACGGCCCGCCCCGCTGGGCCGCCCGGATCGACAACGCCTCCCCGGCGACGGCGGCCGGTCTGGCCTGGCTGCTGCAGCCCTGGGGACTGGTCGCCGCCGGTGCGGCGACCGTCGTCGACGCGGACCTCTCCACCCTCTCCGACTGGCTCGCCCTGGCCGGCTACTGCCTGCTGGCCACGTTCAGCCTCATCGCCATGGAGATGTACGTGGTCCGGGAGCCCGCTGCCGCGGAGGCCCGGCTGCACGCCCTGCGGAGCTGGCTCGGCCGGCACCAGGAACGGCTGATCGTCTCCCTCTCGGTGGCCGCCGGCCTGTGGCTGACGGCCCGGAGCGTCTACCAGCTGGTCGCCTGACCCGGTGAGGCGCGCTCGGCACTCCGTTCGGGGGAGCGGCCCGCGCGGAACCCCTGAGCCGCGTGCTCGCGCGCCCCGCACGAGGGTGGCTCGGTGCGCTGCCCGCCGTCCCCGCGTCGCCCACCGCTCCGCGCGGACCGGGTGCGGCCCCGCCCGCGCGGGGGACGGTCCTGGTGCACGCGGCGACGGCGCCGA
>NZ_BNBS01000272.1 GCF_014656075.1 Streptomyces hydrogenans | reverse complement strand
GCCCCGCGGGCGGCCCCCGCACCGCGCTGCCCGCCCGGGACGGCGCGCCGCAGGCGCCCCAGGCCCCCCAGCGGCCGCAGCAGCCCCAGCCGGCCAACGCCCAGCTGGAGCAGACCGGTCAGCTGCCGCAGCTCCCCCAGCCCCCGCAGCCCGGCCCCGGTGCCGGTCTCATCGGCGGTGCCGCCAGCGCCATCCCGTCCCGTACGGACGTGTGGGGCGGCAGCCCGCAGAACCAGCAGGCCCCGCAGGCCCCCCAGCAGCAGGACCCGCTGGGTGCGCCGAACGGCTTCCCGCGCGCCGAACTGCCCGGCGGCAACCCGCAGCCGCAGCGCCCGCAGGCGGCGAGCTGGGGCAGCGACCCGGCCCAGCAGCCGGTGCGCCGTCCGCAGCAGGACATGACGCCGCTGGACGCCCCGCGCGGCCACGACGACGCGGAGACGACGGGCTCGTTCGCCGCGCCGGGCGCCCCGCAGGGTCCGGGCTCCACGGGCCAGTTCCCGCGCCCCGACTTCGGTGCCCCGCAGGCTCCCCAGGTCCCGCAGTACCAGGACCCGGCGTCCACCGCGCAGTTCGCGCGTCCGGACTACGAGGCTCCGCTCGCCCCGCAGGGTCCGGGCTCCACGGGCCAGTTCCCGCGGCCGGACTTCGGTGCCCCGCAGATGCCCCAGGCCCCGCAGGCGCCCCAGGCCCCGCAGTACCAGGCCCAGCCGCCGTACGGCAGCCAGCCCTACGTACCGCAGGCGCCCCAGGCCCCGCAGCAGCAGGTTCCGCAGCCGCCGGCCCCGCGCCAGCGCACCGGCAACGAGTTCGACGCGCCGCAGCAGCCGGGCTTCCCGCAGCAGGCCGCGCCGCAGGCGCCCGAGCCGCGGCAGCCGCAGCTCGGCCGGCCGCGTCGTCCGGAGGCCCTGCCGCCGGCGCCGGCCGCGGGCGACGGGCGCACCCCGCTGTACGACACGCTGGAGACCAACTGGTTCCACCAGGACCAGGGTCAGCAGCAGGCCGCCCAGGCCCCGGCCCCGCAGGCGCAGCCGCAGCGGGCGCCCGAGGTCGACCGGACCATGCAGACCCCGGTCGTGCAGCAGCCCGCTCCGGCGGCGCAGCGGCCGGCTCCGGGCCAGGCCCCCGGCCAGGCCCCCGACGGCGGACGGCCGGCCTCGTGGCGGCCCTCGCCCAACGACGATCTGGTGCGCCAGGCCGAGCGGGCGCGCAAGCCCTCCGCCGGCGGGGTCACCACCTCCGGTCTTCCGCGCCGTGTGCCGAAGGCCAACCTCGTACCCGGGACCGCACAGGAGCAGGCCCACACGGCCGGCCCCCAGGTCTCGCGTGCACCCGACGACGTCCGTGGCCGGCTCACCAACCTGCGCCGCGGTATCCAGCAGGGCCGGCAGGCGGGCAACTCGACCACGGGTAGCTTCCACCTCGGTCCGAACCACCAGCAGGAGCGATAGTTGAGCGCGATGAGCCAGGCGGCGCAGAATCTGAACTGGTTGATCACCAACTTCGTGGACAACACCCCCGGGGTGTCCCACACGGTGGTGGTCTCCGCCGACGGCCTTCTGCTGGCCATGTCCGAAGGATTCCCCCGCGACCGTGCCGACCAGCTGGCGGCGGTCGCGTCCGGGCTCACCTCGCTGACCGCGGGCGCCTCCCGGATCTTCGAGGGCGGTCCCGTGGCACAGACCGTGGTGGAGATGGAGCGCGGCTTCCTCTTCCTCATGTCGGTCTCGGACGGCTCCTCGCTCGCCGTGCTCGCGCACCCGGAGTGCGACATCGGCCTCGTGGGCTACGAGATGGCGCTGCTGGTCGACCGGGCCGGCAGCGTCCTCACCCCGGATCTCCGCGCGGAGCTCCAGGGCAGCCTGCTGCACTAGCGGTCCCCACCCGCTCGCGGCACCTGTCCCCCCGACGGGGCGGTACTCCCCCCACGCGTACCGCCCCCGGAACCGTTCAATCGTCCGGCCGCCCCATCCGGCCCCCCACCGGCCCCATCAGACGGCAGAGGTCTTGCTGTCACGCCCGGAGGATTCATGACCCCGCCCCCCGCCACTCACGATCCGTACGGCGGCTCGTCCCTGGACGATCCGTACGGTCATGAGGGCGACCAGCCGCTGGTCCGTCCGTACGCGATGACCGGCGGCCGGACCCGGCCGCGCTACCAGCTCGCCATCGAGGCGCTGGTCAGCACCACGGCCGACCCGGCGCACCTCGCCACGCTCCTCCCCGAGCACCAGCGCATCTGCCACCTGTGCCGTGAGGTCAAGTCGGTGGCCGAGGTGTCCGCCCTGCTGTCGATGCCGCTCGGTGTCGCCCGGATCCTCGTGGCCGACCTGGCCGAGGCGGGCATGGTGGCCATCCACCAGCCGGGCAACGGAGAAGCCGGCGGCACGCCGGACGTGACACTGCTCGAAAGGGTGCTCAGTGGACTTCGCAAGCTCTAACGGCGGCGCGGCCAGATCGACCACCAGCGCGAAGATCGTGGTGGCGGGTGGCTTCGGCGTGGGCAAGACCACGT
>NZ_BNBS01000271.1 GCF_014656075.1 Streptomyces hydrogenans | reverse complement strand
GGCCGAGCCGGTCGTCGAGGCCGCCCCGCCGGCCCGGACCCGCCGCCGCGCCACCCGCCGCGCCGCCGCCCCCGAGGCCACCCCGGACGCCGCGGCCGAGCCGGCCGCCCCGGCCGGCGAGGCCCTGCCCGAGGCCACCGTCGAGGCCATCGCCTCCCACGGTGCCGAGGTCGCCGCCGCCGAGATCGCCGCCCGCCGTCGCCGCGGCCGCCGCCGCGTCAGCAGCCCGCAGTTCACCTCCGAGCCGCCCGCCGCCGAGGACGCCCCGCGCCGCCGGCGCGCCGAGCGCCCGGCCGTCGCCGTCTTCCAGGCCCCGGTCTTCGCCGAGCCGATGTTCCAGACGCCGGAGACCGCCGCGTTCGCCGCCGCCGCTGCCGAGGTCGAGGAGGAGGAGCCGGAGGAGACGGAGGAGACCGTCGCCGAGACGGTCGAGGCCGTCGAGCCCGCCGAGCGCGCCGAGACCGGTTCGCGCCGCCGTCGCCGCCGCCGCGGCGAGCCCGTCGCCGTCGAGCCCGTCCCGTCGACCGTCGCCGACGAGCCCGAGGTCGAGCACGTCGCCGACGAGGCCGAGGAGGAGGCCGAGGAGTCCGAGGACGCCGACGAGTACGGCGACCGCCCCTCCCGCCGCCGTCGTCGGGGCGGACGTCGCCGTCGCCGCGGCGAGTCCGCCGAGTCGGAGGAGTCCGACGAGTCCGACGAGTCCGAGGACTTCCACGCCGAGGACACCGAGGAGGAGTCGGAGGAGTCCGAGGAGTCCGACGAGGACTCCGGCCTGTCCGGCAGCAGCAGCTCCCGCCGCCGCCGTCGTCGTCGCCGCCGCAGCGGTGACGCCGCCGGCGAGGGCGACTCCGCCGACGAGGACGGCGTCCGCACGGTCGTCAAGGTCCGCGAGCCCCGCCCGGCCCGCGAGAAGGCCGAGCCGTCCGACGAGGTGCAGTCCATCAAGGGCTCCACCCGTCTGGAGGCCAAGAAGCAGCGCCGCCGCGAGGGCCGCGAGCAGGGCCGCCGTCGCGTCCCGATCATCACCGAGGCCGAGTTCCTGGCCCGCCGCGAGGCCGTCGAGCGCGTCATGGTCGTCCGCCAGAACGGCGAGCGCACCCAGATCGGCGTCCTGGAAGACAACGTGCTCGTCGAGCACTACGTCAACAAGGAGCAGGCCACCTCGTACGTCGGCAACGTCTACCTGGGCAAGGTCCAGAACGTGCTGCCGTCGATGGAGGCCGCCTTCGTCGACATCGGCAAGGGCCGCAACGCCGTCCTGTACGCCGGCGAGGTCAACTTCGAGGCGCTCGGCATGGGCCACGGCCCGCGCCGCATCGAGTCCGCCCTCAAGTCCGGCCAGTCGGTCCTGGTGCAGGTCACCAAGGACCCGATCGGCCACAAGGGCGCCCGCCTCACCAGCCAGGTCTCCCTCCCGGGCCGCTACCTCGTGTACGTCCCCGAGGGCTCGATGACCGGCATCAGCCGCAAGCTCCCGGACACCGAGCGCGCCCGGCTGAAGACCATCCTCAAGAAGATCGTCCCCGAGGACGCGGGCGTCATCGTGCGCACCGCCGCCGAGGGCGCGAGCGAGGACGAGCTGCGCCGTGACGTCGAGCGCCTGCAGGCGCAGTGGGCCGACATCCAGAAGAAGGCGAGCCAGATCTCGACCTCCGCGCCGAGCCTGCTCTACGGCGAGCCGGACATGACCGTCCGGGTCGTCCGCGACATCTTCAACGAGGACTTCTCCAAGGTCATCGTGAGCGGTGACGACGCCTGGGAGACCATCCACGGCTACGTCTCGCACGTCGCGCCCGACCTGGCCGACCGCCTGACGCGGTGGACCAGCGAGGTCGACGTCTTCGCCACCTACCGGATCGACGAGCAGCTGATGAAGGCGCTCGACCGGAAGGTCTGGCTGCCGTCCGGCGGCTCGCTGGTGATCGACAAGACCGAGGCGATGATCGTCGTCGACGTCAACACCGGCAAGTTCACCGGCCAGGGCGGCAACCTGGAGGAGACCGTCACCAGGAACAACCTGGAGGCGGCCGAGGAGATCGTGCGCCAGCTGCGGCTGCGAGACCTCGGCGGCATCGTCGTCATCGACTTCATCGACATGGTCCTGGAGTCCAACCGCGACCTGGTGCTCCGCCGCCTCCTGGAGTGCCTGGGCCGGGACCGGACCAAGCACCAGGTGGCCGAGGTCACCTCGCTCGGCCTGGTGCAGATGACCCGCAAGCGGGTCGGCCAGGGCCTCCTGGAGTCCTTCTCCGAGACCTGCGTCCACTGCAACGGCCGCGGTGTCATCGTCCACATGGAGCAGCCGGCCACCCACGGTGGCGGCGGTGGCGGCAAGCGGGCGAAGAAGCGCGGCCGCGGCGGCGACGAGCACGTGCACGAGCACGAGCACGCCCACGAGGCCGAGACCGCGGTGGAGACCGAGACCGAGGCCGAGGTGGCGGCCGAGCTGGCCGCCCCGGTGGCCGTGCCGGTGCCGATCGCCCCGGACGAGGAGCTGTACGGCCGCGTCGCCGAGGCCGAGGCCGCCGCGACGCGCGGTCGTGGCCGCCGCCGCGCCACCCGCAGGGCGACCGCGCCGGTGACCCCGGCCGCCGC
>NZ_BNBS01000270.1 GCF_014656075.1 Streptomyces hydrogenans | reverse complement strand
GCCCGGGACGGGGAGATCCCGTCCTGGGCGCCGCCGTGCCCGGATCCGCCGGTGGGGGACGGTCAGTTCAGCCAGAGGTCGCGGACGTGGGCGACCGGGTCGCCCTCGACACGGCTCTCGGTGTCCCAGACCCGGGTGGCGCGGGTGCCGGCGGCGTAGCGGGGCCAGGAGGCGCCGGGGTCCTGGTCCTTGACGAAGGCGACCCAGGCGCGGTGGACGGCGTCGGCGAGGGCCTGCGGCGGGGTGGCGCCGGCGACATCGGGGACGCCCTCCGCGTCGAGGAGGTCGAAGGCGAAGGGCAGGTCCAGGCAGTGCGGGGCGAGGCCGAGGAGCGGTGAGCGCCAGGCGAACTCGTAGAGCCAGGTGGGGCGTTCGCGGGCGGCGCGGGCGTCCGCGACGGCGAGGTTCGGCGCCCGGAACATGACGTCGGTGAGCGCCTGCCCGAAGAGGGCCCCCTCGGGGGCGGCGGGGTAGGCGGCGGTGAACTCGCCCGCGCGCGCCGGGTCGAGGCCGAACGCGCCGAGGAGGACCGGCAGCGGCACGCCCTCGGGGCCGGGGATCATGGAGAACTCGTCGGCGGTGAAGCCCAGCATCAGCGGGACGTCGGCGCCCGCGTCGCCGGTGGTCAGCGCCTCGGCGGGCGGTACGGGGATGAGCTCGCCGTCCGCGAAGGGGGCGAGGGCCAGCATGGGGGGCAGCCCCTCGCGGTCGGGTCCGTCCTCGGCGAGCCGGTCCTGGAGGGCCAGGATCTCGTCGTCGCCCAGGTCGCGCAGGGCCGCGGCGGTGGCGGGGAGACCGGTGCGGGCGGTGAGCAGGCGGGAGGCGGCGCGGGCGGCCTCGGGGCCGTCGGGGCGCAGCAGGGCGCCGGAGACGGCGAGCGCGCCGCGGAAGAGGCCCCGGGCGGAGGGCACGGACAGCAGGGTGAGGACGGCGCCGCCGCCGGCGGACTGGCCCGCGACGGTGACCTTGGCGGGGTCGCCGCCGAAGGAGGCGATGTTGTCGCGGACCCATTCCAGGGCGGCGATCCAGTCGCGGACGCCACGGTTGTCGGGGGCGTCCTCCAGGTGCAGGAAGCCCTCGATGCCGAGCCGGTAGCCGAGGGAGACGAGGACGACCCCGTCGCGGTTGAAGGCGGCGCCGTCGTACCAGGGGCTGGCGGCGGAGCCCGCGACGTAGCCGCCGCCGTGGATCCAGACGAGGACCGGGAGGCCCTCGGCGGGGGCGGTGTCCGGGGTGAAGACGTTCAGGTTGAGGACGCCGGCGCCCGGGACGCTGGGCTCGGGGATGGTGGTGACCTCGGCGAAGGGGCGGCGCTGGGCGGTGGGGCCGTAGGCGGTGGCGTCGAGCGGCTCGGTCCACGGCTCGGGCGGCTCGGGGGCGGCGAAGCGCAGGTCGCCGACGGGCGGCTCGGCGTACGGGATGCCGAGGAAGCGGGAGCTGCCGTCGGCGCGGCGCTCGCCGCGGACGGGACCGCGGGTGGTGGTGACGAGGGGGCCGGTGGAGGTCATCGGAGGCGGCTCCTGAGGTGCGCGGGCCGGTGCGGCGGCCGGTGGGTGACAGCGTCAGCGTCCGGCGCCCGGCTTATTTGCGTCAAGGGCTGAAATAAAGAAGGTGACGCGAGTCACTGACACGAGTCACCACCCTAGCGTCCGGATCCCGCCCGGCGCCCCGGCGCCCCGGGCCGCTGACGCCCGCACCCGCCCTCGGGCAGAATCCTGGGGTGCGTACCGCCCCCGAGACCCCCGCCGACGTGCGCCGGCACAACCTCGCCCGCGTGCTCCGGCACCTCTCCGACCACGGCCCCTGCTCGCGCGGCGAGGCCGCCGCCGCCACCGGGCTGGCCCACGGCTCCCTCACCGCCCTCACGGCCGACCTCGTGGGCCGGGGCCTCGTCCGGGAGGCCGGCCTCGTCCCCGGCGGCGGTCGCGGGCGGCCCCGCCGGCACCTGGAGACCGTGCCGGACCGGGTGGTGTCCGTGGCGGTCCGGGTCACCCGCGAACGGCTCCACCTCGCCGTCGCCGACCTCGCCGGACGGCTCGGCCACCGCTCCGACGTCGCCCACAGCACCCCGGACGGCGATCCCGGCGCCCTCGCGGACGCGCTGGCCGCCGCCGTACGGGAGACCGCCGACGCGGCCCGGGACGCGCACCCCGGAGCCCATCTCGCCGGGACCTTCCTCGCCGTGCCCGGACCCGTCACCGCCGGTGGCCGGGTGTTCTCCACCGACTTCGGCTGGCCGGGCCCCGTGGACCTCGGCGCCCTGCTCCGCGACCGGCTCGGGGAGGCCGCCGGGCCGGTGACCCTCGCCAACGACGCCAACCTCGCCGCCCTCGCCGAGTACCGCGCGCTCACCGTCCTGCGCGGGGCGCCGCCGCGCTCCCTCGCGTACCTCAAGGCCGACGTCGGCGTCGGCGGCGGGCTCGTCGTCGACGGCCGGATCGAGGCCGGCGGCCACGGCGTCGCGGGCGAACCCGGCCACATGCCGGTCGCCTTCGACGGGCCGCCCTGCCCCTGCGGCGGGCGCGGCTGCCTCGCGCTCTACCTCGGCCCCGAGGCGCTCACCGACGCGGCCGGCCTCGGCGGGCTGCGCGCCGACCGGGGCACCGAGGCCGCCGTCGCCGCGCTCGGCC
>NZ_BNBS01000269.1 GCF_014656075.1 Streptomyces hydrogenans | reverse complement strand
CCGCCACCCCGCCCGACGGCCCCGCGGGAGGCGCGGGCGGCCCCGGCGCGGGCTCGGACGGCCCCGGGCGGCAGCTCGCCGGGAGCACCGGCACCACCCCCTCCGGGGCGCTCGGCCCGATCCGCTGGATCGTCCTCGGCGTGCTGGTCGCCGGCGGGGCCGCCGGTCTCGCCGGACCGGCCGTCCTGGGAATCGCGGGCCGCCGCGCGACCCCCTCGGATTCACCTAGGACAGGAATTCGTAACCTGAAAAGCGGCTGAACGTGGTGGCTCCCGGATCCACCCCTGCGGAATTCTGGTTCCCGGCCGGTCGACGGACCGGCCGGGAATTGAGAATCCGGATTTGCTTGCGCGTCCATTCCATGACATCCGTTTTCACGGAGGAGATCAGAAGTGAACGTCAAGTCCCGCGCTCGTATCGGTGCCGCCCTCGGTGTGGCCGCCCTCGGTCTCGGTGTCGCCCTCGCCCCGGCGGCCCAGGCCGACCCCAGCCCGGTCACGCAGTACCGCACCCTGGCGGGTGTCGGCTCCGACACGACCCAGGACGTCCTCAACGGCCTCGGCAACGTCGTGACCAACGCCTTCGGCCAGAAGATCATCGCCTCCTGGAACGCCACCGGCACCGCCACCGTCAAGACCAAGGCGACCGGCTGCGTGATCAACCGCCCGAACGGCTCCTCGGCCGGCATCGACGCGCTCCGCAACGCCGTGGACACCAACTCCGGCTGCCTCGACTTCGCCCGCTCCTCGCGCGGCCCGGCCGACACCGCCACCTCCACGGACCTGACCTGGATCCCCTTCGCCAAGGACGCGGTGTCCTGGGTGAAGCGCTCCGACAGCACCCTGCCGTCCGACCTGACGGCCGCGCAGCTGAAGGACATCTACGAGTGCAACCTCACCAGCCTGAACGGTGTGGCGCTCACCCCGATCCTGCCCCAGGCCAACTCCGGCACCCGCCAGTTCTTCCTCTCCTCCATCGGCGTGAGCGCCCTCGGCGCCTGCGTCCAGGAGGGCGTGCAGGAGAACGACGGCACCGTCCTCGACTCCGCCGGTGACATCGCCCCCTACTCCGTCGCCCAGTACACGGCCCAGGAGAAGCTCGTCGTCACGGACCGCCGCGGCGCCGCCGTGCTCGGCTCCGTCGGCACCGTCGCCCCGCGCAACGCCGACAAGACGCTCAACCTGGCCTTCCCCTTCACCCGTGACGTCTACAACGTCGTCCCGACCCCGAAGCTGACGAACGCCACGATCGCCTCCACCTTCGTCGGCTCGACCTCCAAGGTCTGCGCCGCCGGCACCACGATCGCCAACTACGGCTTCGGCACCCTCGGCGCCAACTGCGGCACCACCACCCTCAAGGGCGAGCGCTGACCACCACCGCTCCCTGACCGCGCGAAGGCCGGGCACCCCCGTGGTGCCCGGCCCCCGGGCGTTGCCCGTGCCGACCGCCGCACCCGGGGGCCCGACCGGCCCGCCCCAGCCCCGCCCCGTACAGGCCCGGCCTGCCCGGCCCGGCCCCGCCCAGATCCGACTCCGCTTCCGACTCCCCCGGGGGACCCGCATGAACCGCCCCGTACCACTCCGCTCGCCGGTGGCGCCGCTCACCGTGCTCGCCGTGCTCCTCGGCGTCCTCGCCACCGTTCTCGCGCAGGCCGCGCCCGCGAAGGCGGTCACCGTACGAGGGAGCTTCACCCTCCAGGGCGGTTCCGGCTCCCTGACCGACCCGGTCCTCGCCACCGGGGTCGCCACCTCCGCCGGCTGCCCCGCGCCGTCGGACCCCGCCCAGCCGTACGACCACGCCCGGCTCTCCCTCGTCAGCCCCGACACCCCCGAGACCACGGAGATAGCCCGGACCGTCGTGGGCGCGCCGCTGGGCGACGGGGCCTTCACCCGGGACCTCGACCACCGCGTCGTCGACGGGCAGCCGCAGTCGCGCTCCCTCCGGGACGCGATCCGCGCCTTCCGCCCCGACGGGCCGTTCGACGGCCGCTACGAGCTCCGCCTCCTCTGCCGGAACGCCACCACCACCAACGAGACCGACTACCTCTCCACGATGATCGAGGTCACCGGCGAGACCTGGGCCCCGATCGCGCAGCGGGCCACGGTCCTCGGGCTCACGACGGACCCGCCCGTCGGCGTGCCGGGCGGGCAGATCAGGGTCGTCGTCTCCGTGGAGCCCAAGGACGCCGTCGGCTCGGTGAGCTTCGTGACGGCGGTCGAGGAGGAGATCGTCGAGTTCGCCCACGCCGACGTCGTCGCCGGCAAGGCCGAGGCCGTCCTCTCCGACCTGGCCGTGACCCCGCCCGAGGGCGGCTTCGTGGGCGCGGTGTTCACCCCCGCCGACGCCGAGGCGTTCACCCCCGCGGTCACCGCCGACTACTACTACGTGCAGGAACCCACCGCCACGCCCACCCCGACCCCCACCACGCCCACCCCGACCGGCTCCACGCCCACCCCCACGGACACCACCCCCACGCCCACCGACGACCCGACGGACGACCCGACGGACGAGCCGACCGACGGACCCACCCCGACGGACACCCCCGGCGGCAGCGCGACCCCCACGCCCTCCGCGACCGGAACCGCCGACACCTCCGGCGGCACGGACGCCCCCGGCGGCTCCGGCTCCTCCGGGTCGGGCTCCTCCGGCAGCGGCGGCTCGGGCTCCGGCTCCTCCGGCGGTGGCGACGGCGGCAGCGGCGGCACCGGCCCGCAGGGCGGAGCCGGCGGCACCCTCGCCGCCACCGGGGCGTCCTCCGCCGGCGCCGCGGCCCTCGGCGCGCTCGCGCTCGGCCTT
>NZ_BNBS01000268.1 GCF_014656075.1 Streptomyces hydrogenans | reverse complement strand
GCAGCCATCTGCTGCTACAAGCGACTCGTCCGCCTCACCACATAGGACACGGTCTTAGGGCTGCTCGTCGATGGCGAGGGCGTGTTCTTTGAGGAACGCGCCTGCGTGGGCCGCTGCTTCCTCTGCGGTCACGTACGGGGCCCCGTCGACGCCCGTACGGGACGTCCCATCAGCGCCTCGGCCGGTCCAGTCCCAAGCGCCGGTGGGCGACTGCACCAGCTCGGCAGTCCCTCCGAACAGTGCAAGCGTGCTCTTGCCCGCTGTCGCGGGTGCTGGGCGGCTGACTGCATCGGGCCATTTCTTACGGGCGCCCTGGCGGGTGATACCCCAGACGGTTCCCAACTGCTCGTAACTCGCGCCGTAGGAGCCGGCGGTCGCTGCCGCCCGCTCCGTGAGCCGCTTGACCTCGCCATCCACCACCTTCCACGCGGCCAGGACGGACAGCGCCACTTCGACCGGACTCGCGTCCCACATACGGTTGGCGGGTGCCCCGGTCTCCCGGGAGCGGAGGGCCGAGGCCAGGGGGTTCAAGGCGTCGTACAGGGCCTTGTCGAGCTCTGCCTGCTCTTCTGGGGTGATCTCAGGGACCGTCATGTTGCAACCATAGTTGTCACATCGGCCTCCGTAAACAAAAGTTTCCTTCCTGTGTATGGCTGTTACACATCAGAGAGCAGGCTCTAGCTGTTCCCCGCGCGGGTGTCGGGCTCCCCATGGGCTCGCTTGCTCGCCGTACGTGCAGGAATGAGATCGTGGGGATTCTCAAGTGCAGCTGCTTCCGGCTTACGCAGGGGTGGTCCCAAGGTCGGCTGGCGGGTCTACAACGCCTGGCCCTGCTCCCCGCGCCTGCGGGGATGGCCCCACGTACCCCTCGATCGAGTGGTCGAGCACGTCCTGAGGTAGCGGCCTGCGAACGGGCCGATGAGACGATTTCGATCTCCAGGAGCGACAGCAACCAACCCGCCGTCCTGCTCGTCGATCCGGTGCTGCACGCCGTACGCGGTCAGGACGTCCGTCGGCAAGCGTGCCGGAGACGAATCGTCTTCCGTCATTGCGCCGAGGTGATGTCGGAGCAAGGGGGCTCGACGAACTGCTTGTCGATCTCCGTCTTCCAGTGAGCGGCGACCTCTTCCGGCGTCTTTCCGGCCGGAACGGGCCGGGTGAAGCGGGCGAGCCACGTGCCGTCCTCCGGCCCGAGGACGGACACTTCGTAGCGACTGCCGGGCCGCAGCTTGGCAGTCGATGCGCCGGGAAGGCCGATCTCCGCGTCGGCGGGAAGTGTGCCCTTGTAGACGGCGAGGGTGCGGACCTTGAAGGTCTGCACGCCGGCGTCGTCGCCCTTGGCGATGTGCCTGCCCTCGGTGACGACGTCGACCAGGGCGAGGTTCTGGGCGCGGGCGGCTTCGGCCGCGTCGGACTGCGTGGGGTTGCACAGCGCCTCTACGCGCACGTCGTTGTCCTGCTGCGTGTAGGCGTAGCCGCCGGCGGCCACCGCGGCCACCAGGGCGAGGCCGGCGGTCCCGAGCACGAGCTTGTTCATGGTCAGCCCCACATCTTCTTGTAGTTGGCCTTGTCGATGTCCGGGATCCACGTGATCTCGAAGCCGGGTGACGGCGCGTTCTTCCACATCAGGGAGATGACGGTGTCGGCCTTGTGGCACAGGCCGAGCGCGTGCAGGGCGACGTACCGCAGCCGTTCCTTCGACACACCCCTGAGCTTCTGCTTGTTGAAGATGATGTAGTCGGTCGCGCCGATCGAGCCGTGGCGCTCGTAGCGGCCGAGGGGGTCAGTCTCCCGGGCGCCCAGGTTGGCGTCCTTGAACTCCAAGTCGTTCGACGTGATCGCCGAGTCGGCGACGATCTTGATCTTCGAGCCCTGGTATTGCCATGCCGAGATCGCGAACTTGCGGGCGTCGTCGTAGGCGGTGTTGTCGGTCCAGCGGACCTCGCCGTCGTCGACGGCCGAGAAGCCCTTGGTCTCGGTCACGCCGTCCAGGCACCGTGCCGGCTGTACGGCGACGTGGGCGGGCGGGGCGGTGAGAGTGATGCACGCCGCTGCGGCGAGGGCGAGCGGTAACGATCGGCCGTTCACGCTGCGGAGCGTATCGGTCACGGAGGGCAGCGTGGTGGTGATCGGGCGCGCCAGGCCCCCGCGCACCGGCGCGCGAGGTAGTGCATGGAGGTGGTGATGTTCATGGCCTCGGTCACGGTGAGCGTGAAACGGGTGACGATCTCGCCGCGTTCCTCTCCCTCGAAGGGCAGGAACGAGCCGGCGTACCGCGCCAGAGCCAGGCGCTCGCGATGCACGCGCGCGAGCACGATGTAGCCGCCTTCGCGCTCCTCGGCGAAGTGCGGCAGTCGAGCGGAGTCGAGAGCCGCCGACAGGTCGGAGCTGGAGTCCATGAATGGCGGACCGGCGAGGCCGACGACGGCCTCGCCCCGATGACCGGGCTGTCGCGGTGGCCGGGCCGTTGCGCCATGCAGGCCCCCGCGCCGCGGCCGGCCCTGCACCTGCGGGCGGACGTCAAGCTGGGGCTGTGCTACTGCTGCGGCGCCTTCTCGCGGCCGCTGGCGTCGCTGCTCTGTGTCAGCTGGACGGCCGTGTTCTCGACCCACGACAGCGCCCAGTCGACACCGGCCCGCCAACCGGGCTCCGCGCTCACCACCGGCTTCACCACGGCCCGCCCCGCACCGCTGTGACCTGCGAGGGTCATCGTTCGGGTCACTGAACTCTTTCACAGGGGCCACTGATCGAGTGATCCAGGCCGAGTCAGGATGAGGACCACAACGCACAGAGCTCCCGTGCCGTTGGGGGAGGTGTTCGAAGT
>NZ_BNBS01000267.1 GCF_014656075.1 Streptomyces hydrogenans | reverse complement strand
CTCGGCGCACCGGGCGGGCCCGCGCCCGCACCGGGCGAGGCCCCCGCGCCGCCGCCCGCCGCCGTCACCCCCGTGCCGCTGCCCCTCCCGAGGGCCGCCGGCACCCCCGCCGTACCGCACGAGAGCCGCACTGAGGAGCCCCAGCCGTGAGCGACGACGCCGTCCAGTACCCCGAGTACCCCGAGTACGCGGACGCGCGGAGCGAGCAGGAGCCGGCCCGGCCGGCGGCCCCCGGCGGGCCCGCCGGGGTCACCCCGGCCGACGCCGCCGACGCCGCGCGGCTCGTCTCCTTCGGCCTCCAGCCCAAACTGCTCCCCGCCCGGGACGCCGAGTACGCCGAGCTGCTCCGCCGCTACCAGGAGGACCCGGCCTTCGCACGGCTCGCCGACGCCGTCGCGACCGGCCTCGGCCTGATCGTCCTGGAGGTCTCCCCGCGCGCCGGCATGGCCGTCACCGCCGGCGAGGACTCCGTCTTCGCCGTCCGCATGGGCGACTACGCCCGCCGCGCCAACACCGACTCCGCCGACCGCTTCCTGCACGGCCTCGCCCACCTCGCCGTCGCCGCCATGGCCTTCCCGCGCCCCGAGGACCTCGCCGACGACGGCTACATCGGCCGCCTCACCGTCAACGGCGTCGACTCCTTCGTCCGCCAGGCGTGCCTGCGCCTGGAGCAGCGCGCCGAGGAGGAGGGCGAGAACACCGACCCCGCCACCGACGCCCCCGGCCTGGAGGCCGCCTGGCGCGTCTGGTCCCGCCGCTCCACCACCGGCGCGACCAAGGACGCCCGCCGCCTCGCCGGCTCCACCACCGGCATCGTCGCCAAGGCCGTCGCCTTCCTCACCGACTCCGGCTTCCTCCAGCGCACCGGCGACGAGAACGGCGGCTCCTTCCGCACCACCGCCCGCTACCAGCTCCAGGTCCGCGACATGGCCGGCTCCGCCGCCCTGACCGAACTCCTCGACCTCGGGATCGTCCCCGTCAGCGACGGCACCGCCACCCTCGTCCCGCCGCCCGAGGGCGACGACCTGGACCTCGCCGCCGACGCCGGCCTGCCCTTCCACGCGTAACCCCACCGCGCCGCACCCGCGCACCGCCCCGCACCACCGAACTTCCCGAGCACGAGAGCACGAGAGTCCCTCGCCATGTACGAGCTGTCCCGGGTCCGCCTCTACTCCATCGGCCCCGCCGGCGCCCGCTACGCCGACACCGTCCTGGACCTGCGCGGCGTCGGCGCCCCCGTGCCGAACCCCGCCCCCACCCAGGCGGAGTTCTTCGAGGAGGAGCCCGTCGGCCCGCCGCGCCGCCCCGCCCCCGCGGGCGTGCTCTTCCTGGAGAACGGCGGCGGCAAGTCCGTCCTCCTCAAGCTGATCTTCTCGGTGATGCTCCCCGGCCACCGCAACACCCTCGGCGGCGCCAGCTCCGGCGTGCTCCGCAAGTTCCTGCTCGCCGACGACTGCGGCCACGTCGCCCTGGAGTGGCAGCACACCCTCACCGGCGAACTCGTCGTCGTCGGCAAGGCCAGCGAGTGGCGCGGCCGCCAGGTCTCCAACGACCCGCGGAAGTTCGCCGAGGCGTGGTACTCCTTCCGTCCCGGCCCCGGCCTCAGCCTGGACAACCTCCCGGTCGCCGAGGCGAACTCCGTCCGCCCCGCCGCCGAGGGCGCCTCCGGGGCCACCGGTCGCCGCCGCACCATGAAGGGCTTCCGCGACGCCCTCACCGAGGCCGGCAAGGCGTACCCGCACCTGGACGTGGTGTGGGAGGAGATCCACGACCGCTGGAACGAGCACCTCGGCGAGCTCGGCCTCGACCCCGAACTCTTCCGCTACCAGCGCGAGATGAACGCCGACGAGGGCGAGGCCGCCGGCCTCTTCGCGGTCAAGAAGGACTCCGACTTCACGGACCTCCTCCTGCGCGCGGTCACCGACACCCGCGACACCGACGGCCTCGCCGACCTCGTCGGCGGCTTCGGCAACAAGCTCGGCCGCCGCGCCGAACTCACCGCCGAACGCGACTTCACGGCCGGCTCCGTCGACCTCCTCACCCGCATCGTCGACGCGGCCGGAACCCGCTCCCGCGCCCGCGAGGTGCACGCCGGCGCCGAACGCCGCACCCGGACCCTGGCCCGCCGGCTCTCCGGCCGCGCCGCCGGGGAACGCGCCCGGGCCGGCGAACTGGCCCAGGGGGTCACCTCCGCGGGACACGCCGTCTCCGAGGCCGAGACGGCCCGCGAGCGCAGCGCCCTCATCGCCGCCGAACTCGCCTACCGGCACGCCTCCCTGGCGCTCGCCGCCGCCGAGAAGGGCGCCGCGTCCCAGCGTCGCGAGCTCATCGAGGCCCGCACCCTGCACTCCGCCTGGCAGGCCGCCGAATCGGTGCTCCGCCACCGCGCGGCCGGCGACCGCTCCGCGCGCGTGGCGGCCGCCATCCGCGAGGCCGAGCGCGACGCCGCCCCGGCCCTCGCCGCCCGCGCCGAGGCCGCCGCCGACCTCGTACGGGCCCTGGCCTCCGCCGCCGAGGAGGGCGAGCGCCACGCCGCCGAGGAGGAGGAGCGGTCCACCGTCCTCCAGGTGGCCGGCCCCGCCCCCCACCGTGACGCCACCGCCGCCGCCACCGAGGGCCAGCTCGCCCGCAGCGAGGCCGGCCACCTGCGCCAGCGCCTCGCCGAGGTCGAGCAGGAGACCGCCGAGGCCGTCCGCGCCGGCTGGCTCGACGACTCCGCTCCCGACGCCGACCCGGCCCGCGCCGCGCTCGCCGCCGGCGACCCCGAGAAGACCACCGTCGCCGCCTGGGACGCCGCCCGCGAGACCGCCCGCACCGCGAGCGAGCGGGCCCGCGAGACGGCCGCCGCCGAGTCCCGCGCCGAACTCGCCGCCGTCCTCGCCGCCCGCGCCGCCGAGGCCGCCGGCTACG
>NZ_BNBS01000266.1 GCF_014656075.1 Streptomyces hydrogenans | reverse complement strand
CGCCCGCCGGTCCTGCGCCGCGCGGCGGCCCTGGCGGCCGCCGCGGCGGGCGGGTGGCTGATCCTCCTGTCCGCCGCCCCGGGCGGTCACCGGACGCTGGCCCTCAACTGCGCGTCCCCGGTCCGGGCCCGGACGACGCGCGCGAGCGCCGCCCGGCTCGTACGCGGAGCACTCGCCGACGTCTCCGGTCTCCGCGTGCGCGGCGTCCGCTTCACTCCCCGCCGCGTCACCGTGCGGGCGGACGTCCTCTTCGGGTCGCCGGAGGACGTCCGGCAGAGGGCCGTCGGCGTCGTCGCCGCCACCGTCGCGTCCCTCTCCCCGGGGCGCCGCCCCGCCGTACGCCTCCGCCTGAAGGCGCCCGGGGACCGTCGTACCGGGAAGGACGCCCATGCCTGACCGGACGACCGTCACCAACCGCCTCGCCCTCGCTCTCGCGGGGACCGCCCTCCTCGCCTGCGCGGCGAGCGGGGCCCGCTGGGGCGAAGCCCTGGCCCTGCCCGCCGGGCTCCGGCACCTGGAGCGGGCCGGACCCGCCCTCGTCGCCTCGGCGAGCCTCCTGGGCATGGCCGCCGGGCTGGGACTGCTGGTGATGCAGCTTCCCCGGCGGGCGCCTCGGCGTCTGCGCCTCGCCACCCCCGGATGCGCGCTCGACGGCCGGGCCGTGCGCCGGGCCGTTCGAGAAGCCTGCTCCACCGTCCCGGGGGTCGTCCGGGTCCGCTGCCGCCTGACGCGTCGCGGGCGCGACCTCGACCTCTCCCTCACCCTTCGGATCGTCTGCGGGACGGACCCGGGCGATGTCCTCACCCGGGTGTCCACCGCGGTGCTTCCCCCGGTCGAAGCCCTGCTCGCGCCCCGGCGCCTCCACACCCGCATCGACCTGAGGGTCCGACGCCCTCGTGCCCACAGGGTCGCCTGAGAGCGCCGGGGCCGTGACCGGCGCCGGGTACCGGAGCCCGCAGCGGACGGGGACCCGGCCGCGCCCCCTTCGCCCGGCCGGCTCCGAGAAGGGGACTCCGCTTGCCACCCTGTGCGTGCGACGCCGTTCGGCCGTCGGGGCTCCGGAGGGCGTCGTCGACGAGCGTGAGGACCACGGTGAGGAGGCGGAGACGGGGAGGCCACGGTGTCAGCCGGTGGCGGTGGGGGGTACCCGCGAGGCTGACAGCTCGTCGTGAGTCCGGGAGGCGGTATGGGCAGGGAGGTGGACCGCATCGCGCGGCCTACACCCTCGCCGTCCTCGCCCGGGCCGGCATCGGCACCGACCACCTCGACGGCAACACGCGTCTGTGCACGTCGACGGCGGCCGAGGCCCTGAAGGAGTCCTTCGGCTGCGACGGACAGCCGGGAAGCTACGACGACATCGACCACGCGGACGTCATCGCCCTCTTCGGCCACAACCTCGCCGAGACCCAGTCGGCGCAGTGGATGCGGATCCTGGACCGGCTGGCGGGTGGCGACCCGCCCCGGCTGGTGTGCGTGGACCCCCGCCCGACCAAGGTGGCGCGCCGGGCCACGGTCCACCTCGCCCCGCGCGTGGGGACGAACCTCGCCCTGCTCAACGCGCTTCTGCACGAGGTCGTCCGCGCGGGCCGCGTCGACACCGCGTACATCGCGGCCCACACCGTCGGCTTCGACGAGCTGAAGGCCCGCGTCGCCCCCTGCACGCCGGAGTGGGCCGAGGGCGTCTGCGACGTCCCCGCCGCCCGGATCCGGGAGGCGGCGGAGATCCTGGGGACGGCGGACCGGCTGCTGTCGACCGTGCTGCAGGGCGTCCACCAGTCCCACCAGGCGACCGCGGCGGCCGTACAGGTCAACAACCTGCACCTGATCCGGGGCATGCTGGGCCGGCCCGGTGCGGGCGTCCTGCAGGAGAACGGGCAGCCCACCGCCCAGATCACCCGGGGATGTGGCGCCAACGGCGACCTGCCCGGATTCCGCAACTGGCAGAACGACGAGCACGTCGCCGACCTGGCCCGGGTGTGGAACGTCGACCCGAAGACCATCCCGCACTACGGCCCTCCCACGCACGCCCTCCAGATGTTCCGCTACGCCGAGCAGGGCTCGCTGCGCATGCTGTGGATCAGTGGCACCAATCCGGCCGTGTCCCTTCCCGAGCCGTCCCGCATCCGCTCGGTCCTCGCCCAGGAACGCCTCTTCGTCGTCGTCCAGGACCTCTTCCCGACCGAGACCGCCCAACTCGCCGACGTCGTCCTGCGCGCCCTCCACCGCGGGGAACAGGACCTCGCCACCGAGCTCGCCTCGGTCGCCGAGCGCCACGCGGCCGAACACGAGATCCATCACGTGGCCCTCGACCTCGCGGCCTGGTCGCGCGAGCACGTCGAGCGCCTGGAGCGGGCCGCCCGCGCTCACGGCCCGGACTTCGCCGGGGCGGACCAGGACGGCTCCGCGTCGGGATCTCTCGCGACCCCGACGGTACGGACTGCCGGGACACGGGGGTGCGGCCCGGAGCCCGGCCTGCTGCTCCTTCACGATCTGCGCGACCTGCATCTGATGGCCACGGAGAACTCCTTGTACTGGGAGATGCTCGCCCAGGTCGCCCGGGCGACCCGCGACGATCGGGCCCTGGACCTCGCCTCGGACTGCCGTCCCCGGACCCTGCGGCAGATCCGCTGGACCAACACCATGATCAAAACCCTGTCTCCGCAAGCCCTTTCGATTCTGTGAGCAGGTCGGCCGGCCGTGCCGGCTCCGGGCGCGGCACCCGGGCGAGCGGGGCTCGTCGGCACGGACGGGCCGGTCGGGCCCGTGATCCAGCGTACGGGGCGGCACCTGCCCGGTCGCGGACATGCGGCGGCCCGCCCGCCCCTGGTCGGGACGGGCGGGCCGGTCGATCGTTCCGCGGGGTTACTTCAGGCCGTTGCTGATCGCGTTCACGAGTTCGCCCTCGGCGGTGTCGCCGTTGAACTCCCAGAAGAACGCGCCGCCCAGGCCCTGGTTCTTG
>NZ_BNBS01000265.1 GCF_014656075.1 Streptomyces hydrogenans | reverse complement strand
GGCCCGCAGGGCGGCGGCGCCGACCCCGTGGCGCGAGGCCGACCGGTCGTGCGGCGCGGCGGCGGGCGCCGGGCGGCGCCGGGCCGTCGTCACCGTCGCCCGGATCGCCGTCAGTTCGGCGGCCAGCTCGGCGGCGGGCGGGAAGTGGTCGTCGCGCTCCAGGAGGACGCCCGGCGGGGCGACCCGCCCGGCGAGGTCCGCCAGGATGTCGAGGACCGGCGGCGGGACCGGGTGCGCGTGGGTGTCGTGCCAGACGCCGTCCCGCTCGACACCGCCCGCCACGTGGACGTACGCGATGGCCTCCACCGGCAGTTCGGCGAGCGCCCGGGCCGGGTCCTCGCCGCGGTTGCGGTGGTTGGTGTGCAGGTTGGCGACGTCGATGAGGAGCCGCACCCCCGTGCGCTCCACCAGCTCCGCCAGGAACCGCCCCTCCGACAGCTCCTCGCCGGGCCAGGAGAAGAGCGCGGCGATGTTCTCCAGCGCCAGCGGCACCGGCAGCGACTCCTGCGCGATCCGCACGTTCTCGCAGAGCACGTCCAGGGCGTCCCGGGTGCGCGG
This sequence comes from Streptomyces hydrogenans, assembly GCF_014656075.1. Lineage (GTDB taxonomy): Bacteria > Actinomycetota > Actinomycetes > Streptomycetales > Streptomycetaceae > Streptomyces > Streptomyces hydrogenans. The sequence continues at coordinate 2,475 of NZ_BNBS01000265.1, read as the reverse complement.
GACCGGCAGCAGGTGCCCGGCCTCCAGGCGCGGGCTCGCGGTCAGCGGCCCCCCGGCCCGGACGAACGCGATGTGCTCGGTGACGAGCGGCGCCCCCAGCGCCTCCGCCTTCTCCGCGAGCGCGGCCAGCCGCTCCGGGTCCGGCCGGTCCGCCCCGCCGAGCCCCAGCGACACCCCGTGCGGCACGACCGTGACGCCCCGGGCCCGCAGCCGGGCCAGCGAGTCGGGCAGGTGGCCGGCGCACACGTTCTCCGCGACGACCTCCACCCAGTCGATCCCGGGCAGCTCCTCGACCGCGTCCGCGATCTCGGGACGCCAGCCGATGCCGATGCCGAGTTCCGTCATGTCCCCCTCCTTCGGTCCTCAGTCACCCACGTGATGACCCCGGCGACGCCGGTCGAACCCAGAGAGGAGGAGGTTCAGAGCTTCATTTGAGGTTCCCGGTCACCGGGGCCCCGGAGCCGCCAGGACCCCGGGGTAGGCGGACACCACCGTCGCGCTGCCCGGCGCGATCTCCGTGAAGCCCGCGTCCCGCACGACCGGCAGGCCGCTCGCGGCCAGCGCGGGCCAGTCCGCCTCCGGCGCGGTGCGGACGGCGAGCGGGAAGCCGGCCTCCCGCCACGCCGTCCGGGCGGCCCCGTCCAGGGCCCACCACAGCAGCTGCGCGCCGTGCCCGGCCTGGGCCATCGCCTTGCCGGCCGACATCGCGAGCCCGGGGTTCATCCAGAGCACCGCGGCGCCGTCCGGGACCGGGCCGGGCTCCGCCGGGTCGTCGAGGTCGGTGCCCGAGACCTGGAGCTTGGCCAGCTCCTTGGGCCAGCCGTCGAGCGGCACCGGCGGGAAGACCCGCACCTCCGCCGCCGCGCCGGTCTCGGTGATGCCGGGCAGGCCGCCGGCCCGCCGCCACTCCGCGCCGCGCGCCCGCCGGACGACCTTGCGGATCCGGGCGTCCTCCCAGTCGGCGACGGCCCGCGCCCATTCCCCCTCGCCGTGCGCGCGCTCGTCGGTGAGGAGCCGGAGCACGGCGCGGGCCGCGGTCTCCAGGGCGTCGGTGCGCGCCGGGGGCGCGTCCTTCTCGATGCGTACCACGAGGGGCAGGACGAACTGCGGCTTCTCGTCGCGGGGATCGGTGCGGGGCTCGGTGTCGTTGCTGCTCACCCGGCAAGTCTGCCACCGCCCCCGACGCCCGGACCGGGGGGCCGGGCGGCGGCGGATCTTGTGGCCGGGCGCGCGGCCGGGTGAGGATCGCGTCCATGACCACCTCCGTCGGAGAGCGGGAGCCCGTGCGGCTCGCGGGCGTCGGGCGCCGGTACGGCCCGCGCGGCCCGTGGGTGCTGCGCGGCGTCGACCTGGAGCTGCCGCCCGGTCGGCTCGTCCGGGCCGTCGGGCCGAACGGCACCGGCAAGTCGACGCTGCTGCGGCTGGTCGCGGGGGTCGACGCCCCCGCCGAGGGCCGGATCACCGGCCGCCCGCCCCGGACCGCGTACGTCCCCGAGCGCTTCCCGCCCGCCCTGCCCTTCACCGCCCACGGCTATCTGGTCCACCTCGCCCGGCTCCAGGGCCTGCGCACCGGCGCGGCCCGGGCCCGGGCGGGGGAGTGGCTGGAACGGTTCGGCGCCGGAGGATACGCCGGGACCGCCCTCGCGGGGCTCTCCAAGGGCACCGCGCAGAAGGTGGCCGTCGCCCAGGCCCTGCTCGCCGAGCCCGGGCTGCTGGTGCTCGACGAGGCGTGGACGGGCCTCGACACCGGTGCCCGCGCCGCCCTCGACGACGCGGTGCGCGAGCGGGTCGCGGCGGGCGCCACGGTGCTCTTCGTCGACCACGACCCCCGCCGCCTGGCCGGCGAGGCCCACACGGCGCTCCGCGTGGAGGCCGGCCGCGTCCGGCCGGCGCCGCCGGGAACGCCGGCCTCCGGCACCGTCCGCGTCGACGGCCCCGTCGTCTACCCGCTGCCCGGTGGGGCGACGGCGGTCGGAGCAGGCACCCGCTTCCGCGTCGACGGGGCGCCCTCCGCGCCCGTGCGCGTCGTCGCCTCCGGCGTCCTGCCGCTGCCCGACCCGCTGCCCGGTGGGGCGACGGCGGCCGCGGTCGGCGGGGGCACCCTCTTCCGTGTCGACGGGGCGGCCTCCGACGAGCTGTTGCGCGTGCTGCTCGCCGCCTCCTGGCACGTCCACCGGGTCGAGCCCGAGCAGGCGCCGGTCCCCGCCGCGCCCCGGGAGGCACCGTGACGGCCCTGCTGCGCTACCACTCCGCGCTGTTCTTCCGGTCCCAGCGCTGGCTCGCCCCGCTGCTGCTGTACGCGGCGGTGGTCGCCGTCGGCGTCCGGCCGGGCGATCCCGTGGCCGGGTCGCTGGGGATCGCGGCGGCGGCGCTGGTGCCGGTCTCGGCCTGGGCGGTGCGGATCTGTCTGACGCAGGAACCGGCCGCCGCGCGGGCCGCGACCGCCGCGGCCGGCGGCCGGGCCCGCGCGCACCT
>NZ_BNBS01000264.1 GCF_014656075.1 Streptomyces hydrogenans | reverse complement strand
CCCGGGGGGGGCGGTCGTGGGGCCGTCAGGCCGCGGCGGAAGGGGAGGCGGCGGGCCGACGGCGTGGGGGCGGTTCCCCGGGCGCGTTCACCGGCCGCTCAGACCGATCCGCGCCAGGCGCCGGTCTCCTGGCCGCCTCGCTCCTCGATGAACGACTTGAACCGCTTGAGGTCGCCGGTCACCTTGCGCTTGACGAACCCGAGCTTGTCGCCGACCTGCTCGGTCAGCCCCTCGGGGGCGAAGTCCATCTGGAGCATGACCTTCGTCCGGCGCTCGTCGAGGCGGTGGAACGTGACGACGCCCGCCTGGCGCGCCTCGCCCTCGACCGTCGTCCAGGCGACGCGTTCGTCCGGGATCTGCTCGGTGACGACGGCGTCGAACTCGCGCCGTACACCGCCGATCTCCGTGACCCAGTGGGTGAGCGTGTCCGTACGCTGGTCGATCCGCTCCACCCCGTCCATGAAGCGGGGGAACTCCTCGAACTGCGTCCACTGGTCGTACACCCGCCGGACCGGGACCTCGACCTCGACGGACTCCTCTACCTTCGACATGCCGACACCTTTCTTCGGGTGGGTGTTCCTCCGCGTCGCGGACGGATCGTCGTGATGCGCGTGACCCGTCCCGGAGGCCTCACACCTCTCGTTCGCAAACGGATGCTTCTCGTGGTCCCGGAACCCGTACGCGGGGCCGCCGACGGTTCGTCAGAAAGGGCCCATGCCGCCCGGGAAGGGGCCGCCCGTCCGGTAGTGCTGGGCGAGGTCCTCGCGGTACTGCTGGTCGGCGAGGTGCTTGTCGGAGACGAACTCGGGTGCGTCCTTGACCTGTTCCTTGGACAGGGCGAGGTGGAGGACGTGCTCCTCCAGGTCGACGCGGTTCACCGCGCTCGCCGGGATCAGGACCTCCTTGCCGAAGATCCACACGCCCGTGTCCACGACCAGGTAGGAGTCGTCGACCTCGTCGGAGTGCTTGTCCACCTTGCCGATGTGGCCGTCGGACGCCTCGACCTTCCATCCGGTGAGGTCGGTGCCCGCCAGGTGGCCGGACTCCGTGCTGTAGGACCACAGGTGATCGGTCATCGCTGTCACTCCTCTGTCGGTGTGTTCACTGTCTCCGCGTCCCCGCGGGGGGCCGGCGGCCGACGTGCGCGCCGCCTCGGGGCGGGCTCTGCCGCCGCCGGCCACCACGGACGCCAGGGGTGCCACGCACGAGCGCCGTCCGCCGACGGCGCTCGTGCCGGCGAGTGATCCCCGGCCGTGTCCGCTCCTCCCCGAGGGTCGGACAGCGTCCGCGTACCCGGGGGTCCCGGGATCATTCCGCCGATCCGAGGAAGACCGGATTTTGGAGGTCCGGATCCGGAGGGCGGAGCGGATGCCCGGCTCGTGCCGTCGTCGTCTTCTCCTTCCTCCGGAGGATGTTCATGGCGCTTCGGGGCACGCGACTGGCGCGAGCCCGCGCACGCCCGAACGGGCGGCGCCTCCGTCGACCGGCCCGTCGGCAGCGGCCGGCCCCACCCCCAGGGAGCATCGATGCAGGTCCGTACGAGGCCCGTCCACCCGGATCCCACACCGGCGGCCCGCGCCGTCGCCGGCCGGTACCGACTCGACCGGCTCCTGGGCCGCGGCGGCGCGGCCGACGTGTACGAGTCCCTGGACCTGCGGCTGCGGCGCCCGGTGGCGGTGAAGGTGTTCCGCCCCGCGGACGCCGGCCGGGCCCACGCGCAGTGCGGGGCGGAGGCCCGGCTCCTGGCACGGATGCACCATCCCGGCCTGGTCACGCTCCACGACTCCGGCGACGACGGGGGCCGACCCTTCCTGGTCCTGGGGCTCGTGCGCGGGACGACCCTGCGGCGGCGGATAGCCCGGGGGGTCCTCACACCCGCCGAGACCTGCCGTACGGGCGCCGCCCTGGCCTCGGCCCTCGCCCATGTGCACGCCCACGGGGTCGTCCACCGTGACCTCAAGCCGTCGAACATCCTGCTGGACCGGACGGAGACCCCGCTCCTCTCGGACTTCGGCATCTCGCGCCGCTTCGGAGGATCTGCGGACGTCGCGCCCCCGGGCGACGGGACGCTCGTCGGAACCGCCGCCTACATGGCGCCCGAGCAGGCCCTCGGCCGGAGCACGGGGCCCGCCGCCGATGTGTACAGCCTCGGTCTGGTGCTCCTCGAAGCGCTGAAGGGCGAGGCCGAGTACGGCGGCACTCCTCTGGAGGCCGCGGTGGCGCACCTGGACCGCTCCCCGGTGCTTCCGCCGGGCCTCGCGACGGGGCTCGCCGGACTGCTGACGGCCATGACCGCCCGCTCCCCCGGCGCGCGGCCCGACGCGGCGGCCTGTGCCCGGGCCCTCGCCGACCCCCGGACCGCCGGAGGCGCCACGGCACCCTCCCCCGGCGCCGCCCCGCGCCGGCGCACCCGGGAACGACGCCTGCTCGGCCGCCGCTGACGACGGCACGGCGAAGCCCCGCGCCAGGTAGGGCGTGGGGCCTCGTCATGGGGGGCGTGGGGCTTCGTCATGAGGGGTGTGGGGCGTCGTCACGTATGTCCCCTCCCCCGGACGCCGGCGGCTTGGGCGCGCCGCGGGCCCGGCGGTGCGGGCCGGTAAGCCGTGCGCACCGCCGGGCCGGATGCCGGGGCCCCTGGCCGGGCGTCAGGTGGACAGGAGGCGGTGGAACAGGGCGCGGTACTGGCACAGGGCGCGGCGCAGGCTCTCGGTGTCCGCCTCCAGCCCCTGGCTCCACTGGCTCTCCAGGCTGTTCCGGTGCCGGGCGAAGGTGTCGGCCAGGTTCCTCATCACGTCGCCGACGAGCACGTCCGCCGCGTGGACCGCCTGGCGGGGATCGTCGACGAAGCGGCCCTGGACCTCGTGCCAGCGCCTGCGGAACTCCGCCTCCTCCTCGGCGCCGAGGAGGTCCGGGATCCCTTCCGCGTCCGCGCCGGTGTCGTGGGCGTCCTGTCCCGGGCGCTGTGGGGCGGGCGCGGCGTGACGGGCGTGGCCGGTGGGCGCGGGGCCCGGGGGCGCGGACGGCACGGGCGGAGCCTGAGGAGCGGGCGGTTGCACGGGGGGCGCCTGCCGGGGGTAGAT
>NZ_BNBS01000263.1 GCF_014656075.1 Streptomyces hydrogenans | reverse complement strand
CGCCCAGACGGTCACCACCGCGTGAAACCTGCTGCGTTCAGCCGTGCGCGTGTCAGCCAGGTCTGCGTCGCCGACGGGCAGGGAGCGACCCCGGAACCGGCCCTGTCGTCGTCGGCGGGTTCACCAATCGACGTGGGCGGTGATCCACCGGTTCAAGGCGTCGGTGTCGTGCGCCGGCGGCAGGTCAGGTGCGCAGGCCAGTGGTGTGAGGGACAGCTGAAGGTGGGTGAGGTAGCCGTAGGGACCGTTGTCGGCGTGGGGTCCGAGGACGAGGGCGTGGGTGGGGGTGCGCCAGATGCGGTGGGTCATGGCCGGGCCGGTCACGGTGGTCGCGTCCGACACGATCGTGCGTTCCGGGATGGAGCCCAGGTATGCGGTCACCGCCTGGGCGGCGCGGGTCAGTACGCCCTCGCAGTCATCGACCGTGGCCGGTCGTTTCCCGGTCCAGCCGGGCTGTTTCTGCCAGTCGTCCACGATAGGGAACAGCCAGGGGCCGTTGCGCATCTCGTCGTCGTTCTCGTCGATGGGGTAGACCTCACCGAAGACCAGCAGGTGACGGGCGTCAGGGAACCCGAAGGGTACGTAGCTCTCACTGCACAGCACGAGGCCGTGGTGGGTGACCAGGGAGTCACAGACGAGGTAGTGCTCCCAGCTCCATCCCCGCCGCTCCACGACCTCCTCGACATCCTGCTCGGGAACCCGTGGCTCGAACGGGCAGCCGATGAAGTCAGCGACGGCTGAGACCGTCAGCGGTTTGTGGGCCAGGGCATGGACATGAGCAGACACTCCCTCACCCTAGGCCCCCTCGACACGCTCCTTGCGACCAGGGGAATGCGCTGCCGTCCTCCGTCCTCGGCGAACCGAGGCCTCCGGCGGGCCGTGCCCGGCAAGCCGCAGCCCTACGGCGAGGACGCCGCCAGAGGTCCCAACAGATTCCGCACCGCCCACGGAACCACCGGACGGGGCAAAGAAGTATCTGCGGGTGCGGAAAGCAGGGAGCAGGGAGCCGGACAGGTTGCCCATCCGCCCAATGGGGCCCGCCGTCCGCCGCGCCCTGAACCTCAGCGCCGACCAGCGGTCGCCGACCGCGGCCTGTCCGTCGGTGCTGAGCCCGAACTCGGCGGCGATGGGCCGGAGGGTGCTCCAGTCGATGTCCGACCGGTTGCTCTTGGGGTACCCGATCCAGGCGGCCCTCGCCCGCTTGAGCGTCTCGGTGTACCGCTCCAGGAGGGCACGGACCGCCACTCGTCGGGCCTGGTGTTAGTGCCCGTGCCCGTGTCCGTGTTCGTGTCCGGCGGAAACCCGGTGCCCAGGCTCAGGTCCCCGGGGCTGCCCGAACTCTGCCTGCTGAGCAGGCCCATGCACATGCCCAGCGCCTGTCGCGTGGCGCTCCTTCACACGAGCCAGCGATCGCGAATGGGAAGAGATCGCACCTTACGCCCTCTGACACCCCATCTGGCCCGCCGAACATCGATCACCGATCACCGATCACCGATCACCGATCACCGATCGTAGCGAGCCTGCCAACGGCGCACCGCAAGGTCCCGCGGCGGCTCCTGGCTGACGGTGATCGTCGTGATCGCCTCGCCGTCGGACGCGTGCACATGGATCCAGCCCTGCGCGAAGTCCCGGAGCTCGTCCCGCTCTCCTGTGTACGCCGGCACGCCGAACGGGAGGTCCTTCCTCGTGGGCTCGGCCGGCATCCCGTCGACGAAGGCCGCGAGGCGCTCGGCCCGATGGCCGTGGCGACCGATGGTGACCTCGGTGACGGCGCCACCGCTCGTCTGCACGCGCACTCCGGCAAGCTCGCGCACGTACTGGACGAGCGGATGCGTGCCTTCGAGGCCCAGAACGTCGAGAAACAGCGTGAACTCACCGGAACGCCACCGGTGGATCCCGTGCGAGACGCTGGTCCCGTGGAGCACCGTCGTGATCTCGCCCGGCGTCTCGCGGTCGACGGTACGCGCGTACTCGACCACCAGGTCGTACGCGCCGTACCGGTGGAGATCGGCGCGCCCGGCGGTGGCCACCGGGGGACCGAGCTCCTGGTGAACATCGGCGCGTGACAGAGGCCGGCTCGCCCCGGGGAACAGGGTGTCCACGTGCCGGTGGGCGACGCCCGTGCCGGACCCGTCGAACCGGATCCGCGTACTCAGCACCCGGCCGTCCTGGACCTGGACCTCCACACCTCCGTCGAACACGATCAGCCGGCGTGTGAACCCGGACGAGACCGCCCAGCGTCTGCCCGTCCCTCCGGCCAGCCGCGCCACCTCCCGGAAGTCCGCGCCCGCTTCGGGTTCCCCCAGCAGCGTGAGGAAGGTGCGCATCGGCCCGTCCGGCAGGGGTGCCGGGGCAGGGCGCTCCAGGGCGATCTCCGCGAGGCCGTCGTCAACGTACCCGAGGCGTACGCGATCTCCCTCGATCGCGTACGTGTCCGCGGCCCCCTCCACCGGGTCGCCCAGGACCGCCCGCGCGCGCTCGCGCTCGCTGCCCGCGGCCAGTCCGGCGATCAGCGCGGCGGGACGCGGATACGCACCGTCGCCGACGAGGGCGAACACCAGGCCGCTCACGCCGTCGGGCCCGTCCGAGACGCGCGCCGTACCGGCGGCCAGTCCCCGCGAGACCCCCACCCGCTCCCCGTCCGGTACGTCGCCGAGGGCGTCCACGTGGTGCCAGATCTCACCCGCGAACCGAGGCGGAATCACCCGCTGCCGACTCCGGAACCACCGCTCGGGGGACCACGCCCCGCCACGGGGGTCGAACAGCCGCAGGTCGTCGTGCTCGCCCCTCCAGCACTCCATCTCGAACGACCCGACCGCCGACACGTCGACGAGCGCCGCCGCGTACTGCTCGTCCGTCAACGCGAACAGCGCGTCGGCGGAACCGTGCCCGACCTGCTGATCGACCCCGATCCAGGCCCGGCCCGTCGACACTTCCACACCGATGCTCGGCTTGCTTGCGACCTGCACGAAACACGTCACGTCAAGTTTGCGCCGCGGCACCTTCTTGTCGCGCTTCGCCATGGTCGTTCCCTCTCTGCTCCCCCGGAAGGTCCGGGTCGGCCCGCCGGACGTGTCAGGCCGCCCTGCGATTCCGCGTCCATGAGAATGGCATGGACCGACTTCTGGGCACTGATAGCCACCCTGAACG
>NZ_BNBS01000262.1 GCF_014656075.1 Streptomyces hydrogenans | reverse complement strand
GGCCAGATGCTCCACCCGACGCATCAGCACCATCATCCAAGCCGTCCACACCCTGCTGACCTGCAACTATTCAGGATGAAAGAGGCTCATTAGTGATGCAACGGTTTTTGCCGGGTGCGGGAAAGGGCCCCGCCTGGAGGCGGAGGCCCTTGTGTGGGTCAGAAGGCGCCGTTCAGGTGTTCCCAGTCGCCGCCGCCGAGCCGGTCGCCGGCGCCGAGGCCGCCCCTGCCTGTGCCCTCGTACCGGTACAGCATGCCGTCGGCGGTCTTCGCCGCGACGAGGTCCGGGCGGCCGTCGCCCGACCAGTCGCCGTTGGCGATGATCGTCGGCATGCCGTTCCAGCCGCCGGCGCCGACGAGCACTCGCGTACCGAGTGCGCCGGCCGTGCCGGGGTAGAGCCAGAGCTTGCCGGTGGACGCCTCGCGGCCGTACAGGTCGGCCCGGCCGTCGCCGTTCATGTCGCCGACGCCCGTCAGGGCGTTCATGCCGTTCCAGCCGCCGGAGCCGAGCAGCTTGCGCGCGCCGAGGCCGCCGGTGCCCGTGCCGGGGTAGAGCCACAGCTTGCCGGTGGACGCCTCGCGGGCGATCACGTCCTCGCGGTTGTCCCGGCTGAAGTCGCCGTGCCGGACCATGGCGTTGAAGGCGTTCCAGCCGCCCGTGCCGACGAGACGGCCACTGCCGTCACCGGGCAGGAACCACAGGCGTCCGACCAGGTCGCGGACGAGGACGTCCGCCCTCCGGTCGCCGTTCATGTCGCCGAAGCCCGCGGCCGTGGGCGAGGTCTCCGAGATCCAGTAGGGGTACGCGGGCTGGTCGCATTCCCGGAGCGTGCGGACGATCTTCACCGAACTGACGGACCTGCTGGCGATGCTGACGGGATCGCCGTCGTTCCCGTACCGGCCGGCAGCATCCTCGTAGTTCGGCTCGTCAAAGGTGCAGGCGAAGCCCGGAGTGCGGTTGATGATCATGCGGAATTTGTTGTCCCACGTGCCCAGCGTGGCCTTGCTCGACTGCGTCTTGAACATCGACCCCGTGCCGTCGGTGTTCGCCCACGCACAGAAGTACCCCGTGGGGCAGTCGCTCACCGCGGCCTGCGCGGGCGCGGCGCCCGCGCCGAGCAGGCCGAGCGAAGTGAGTCCCAGCGCGGCGGCCGTGGCGGCCAGACGCCGGAACAGGGGTGTACGCATGAATTCCCTCCCTGATGTGACGCGTGCATGATTCAACGCGCCACAGCGAGGACCGTATCCGCAGGCTTCCGCCCGCTGCTACGCGGATTCCGCCCCCCACCGGCCCTCACCGGCAGGCACGGCAGCGAAAGGCCCGCATACACGACCTTTGCTCTGGTACGGCGACGATGTTTGCCGTGGCGGACAGCCAGGTGTCGCTCGTGTGGCTACAGATGGGGGACTGTGTTGATGTCAGGTTGCGAGCGGGCGAACTGAAATCTGAGCACAGGCGGTTCGTGTGACGTTTCAGCTCAGCAGGTCGGAGTTCGGCACCGCCGGACGGACGGAAAACTGTCAGATCGGGGGCCTTTCTCGCCGGCGTCTTTCTTGCGGCAGCGGAGCACGTGGCCGAGGCGGTGACCTGGCTCACGCCCTCAGCCCTCGTGGCGGCACCGGTCACAAGGGCACGGGGGCGACCGCGGCCAGAACACCACTGACAGCTACCAGCCGCACTCCACCGGACCGATCGGCTGCAGCCCCACCTGCCGGGCCAGCCATTCGGCACGCGCCACGTCACCCTCCCGGAAGTGGATGAAGACCGTGTGATCCGGGGCGGGCGTGTCCTGATACACGTCCTCGCTGTTCATGGCGATCTGGACGTAGGCGTCTTTGTTGCGGATCTCCAGGCCGAGTTCCGAGACGGCCGGCCAGCTGAAGAAGTCCCAGTGAACCGAGCCTGGTCCGGAACCGATCACCTCGAAGAACGCCTCCTCGATCGACCCCACTGGCTGGCTCTCAAGGCGGAGTGTGACCGGGAGCAGTGCCGCTACCCCCAGGCCGCCCGCTGAGATCATGCGCCGGATCTCATCGTTCGACTCGGGCCGGTACGGGTCCTCAGGGGTGAGCGCAGCCTTCGGGAAGGCGGCGACCATGTCCTGCGCCTCTGCCAGTGTCAGCGCCTGTGCCTCTGCGCTGACCTGGAACTCGTCCATGGGGATGGCAAGGCTCAGCAGACGCTGGACCGCTTGGTGGGCGTTCAGTAGATCAGAGGTCCGCAGAACCGGTAGGGCGTTCGAAGTGCTCATACCGGAGCAGTCTTACAGACCAGCCCCCGCAGGCTCACACGAGTTCGTGCGGCACATTCGCTTCTCCGCCTCTGCACCTACCGTGAGCAGAGGCGCGGCCGCCGCCGGTGCTTCGTGCGGCGGGCGCGCGGCGCTCACTCGGCTCTGAGAGCCGACCGGGCGCCCCATGCGTACGTGCTGGCCCCGCCCGTACCCGGGAAGGCCAGTACCCCCTGAGAGGAGGACCCCATGCCCTCGTCCTCATCCTGGCGGTCGGGCGGGCTCCTTCGCCGGTTTCGCCGGCTCATGGCCCTGTGGCTGGAGGGATGGATCTCTGGCGGCTGGCGGCCTGGCTATAGCGCCCTGTTCGGCCGCGAGGAGCACGATGGTGGCGGCCATGGTCTGGCCCTTCCCGGCTGCGGTCTGCCCGCTGAGCGGTATCAGCGCGGGAGTTTCCTGGGGTTCGTGGTTGTCGAAGAGGAACTCGCGCTCCTGCTCCTCGAAGCGGGTGCGTAACTGCTCCCCGGCGAGGAAGCAGGCGCTGGGGTCGCTCACCGGCCCGCCTTCAGGGTTTCGATTTCCGTCCTCCAGAGGGAGATCTGGTCGAGCAGGGCCTGACGGTCCAGCGGGTCCACGGCCCGGCGGGCGTCGCGGACGGCGAGGACGCGCTGCCACCGGGCCTCGCGGGTGGCTGGATCGGCGGCCGTGTCGGACCGGTGGGTCAGCAGGCCGATCAGCTCGTTGGCGGTCTCGGCCGCGATGTCGTAGACGATGGTGGTCGGGGTGTGCTCGTCGAGGGCGCGGGGCGTTTGGGACATGGGATTCCTCCTGTTCTCGGTTCGGTCAGAGCGCGCAGGCGGCGCGGGCGGCCGGCGCAGCCACGCTCGCGGTGGTGGGGTAAAGCTTGCCTTCGCACCACCCCCCGACGTCCAACATGCGCATTCCTCATGCGGATTGCGCATTAAGTGGGTTAGGTTCGCATCATGTTGAGTACCGAGGAAAGTCTCAGGCTCACGGTT
>NZ_BNBS01000261.1 GCF_014656075.1 Streptomyces hydrogenans | reverse complement strand
GGCCGGGTCGGCCGGCGGCACCGTGTCCGCGTCGGCGAGCGGCGCGGCGCCGAGGACGGCCGCGCGGTGCAGGCAGCGCGGCGCCAGGAGACAGCTGCAGACCGCCTGACCGGGCTCCGTCACCGCCCCCGACGGGCCCGGCCGCAGGATCACCAGGGTGTCCTCGCCGAACCGCACCTCCACCGAGCCGCCGGAGCCCGCCAGGGCCTTCCCGGCACACTCGGCGACGGCGGCGTCGAGCTTCTTGCGCAGCCGCGCGGTGAGCTGCCCGACGGCCTCGGCGAGGACCTCGGGTGCGACGGGCGGCAGCGGTTCGGGGCTCATCGGGCTTCTCCACGGAGGCGGTCGCCGACCCAGCGGGCGAGGGCGAGCGGACTGAGGGCGGCCACCGGCATCCCGGCGGCGACGAGCCGGCGGGCCACCGGCACCGAGTAGCGGGGAGCCCCGGTGTCGTCCAGGGCGGCGCAGCCCAGCAGGTGCGCCCCCGAGGACGCCAGCGCGCGGACCTCCCCGAGGAGGCCGGCGAGCGGCGCGCCCTCCTCGAAGTCGCTGACCACGACGACGAGGGTGCGGCTGGGCACGGTGACGAGCGTCCGGGCGTGCGCGAGCCCGGCGGCGATGTGGGTGCCGCCGCCGACCCGTACCTCCAGGAGCAGCGACAGCGGGTCCTCCACCCGGTCGGTGAGGTCCACCACCTGCGTGGAGAACGCCAGGAAGTGCGTGGACAGCGTCGGCACGCCGCCGAGGACCGCCGCCGTGAGGGCGGACCAGACGACCGACGCCTCCATCGAGCCGGAGACGTCGACGACCAGGATCAGCCGCCAGTCCGCCTCCTTGCCCGCCCGGGTGCCGAACACCGGACGCTCCGGGACGACCACGACCCGGTCGTCGTCCAGCCGCCGGGTGTGCGCCAGATTCGCCCGCAGGGTGCGGGCGAGGTCGAGACGGCCGCCCGGGCGCCGGGTGGGCCGGGGCGACGCCAGCCCGGACAGGGCGGGCCGCACCCGGGTGGCCAGCTCCCTGGTCAGCTCGTCGACGAGCCGCTTCACCAGCGGCCGCAGACGCGCGAGCTGCGCCTCGGGCATCCCGCCGGCCAGGGACAGCACCGAGGAGAGCAGCTCCACCGACGGCCGGACGGCGGCCGGGTCCAGCTGGGCCAGGACGTCGGCCCGACCCGCGTCGGCGGCGTCGGCGAGGACCTCCTCGCGCACGTCGGCCCCGAACAGGGCCTCCAGCTCCTCCGCCCACTCGCGGGCGGTCGGGAACGACGCCTCCTGACCGCCGCCCTGCCCGGACGGGGCGCCGTCGAGCCCGTCGGCACCCTCGCCGCGGCCGCGGCCGTACAGCTCGTCGAGGGCCTGGGCGTAGCGGCGGGCCCGGCCGCTCAGCCGGTCCTTGTGCCGGCCGAGGAGCAGCCGCCAGCGGTCCGCGGTCCCGATCCCGTGCTCCGGCACCGGGAGCACCGGCTCCGCCGCCGGCGCGTCGGCGTGCGTCGGCCGCGCCGGTACGGAGGAGGGCTCCGCGCCGGGCAGCGCCAGCGCCTTGAGCGCGGCCGGGCTCGCCGCGTCCGCCGCCGCCCACAGCGCGAGGAGTTCGGGCGGGCCGTCCAGGGCGAGGTCGAGACGGTCGCCGAGCCGCTCCGTGACCGTGGTCAGCAGGCGCTCGCGCGCGGCCGGCGACAGCGCGTCGAAGCCGCCCCGCAGGGCTGGCAGGCGATCGAGGAACTCCTGGTCGGCCAGCGTGTCGACCCGGTCGAGCAGCGGCCCGAGGGCGTCCGGGGACACCTCCAGGAGCGGCCCTGCGGCGGTGAGCAGACCGGCCAGCCGCTTCGCGAGCGCGCGGCGCGCGTCGGGGCCCGTGGCGCCGTCGATCCACCCCGCCGCCCGCTCCCCGAGCCCGGCGGCCGGATCGAGGTCCAGCAGGACCCGGACGGCGAGGGCCGCGCCCTGGACGAGCGGCGAGCCGTCCGCCGCGAGGTCGGCCAGCGCCCGGTCCATCCGCAGACCCAGCTGCCGCGCCGCCGCCCGGTCCGCGAGGGCGACCAGGGCCGTGGCGTCCGCGGGGGCGTCGCTCCCGGCGAGTCCCGGCAGCGACCGGACGGCGGTCTCCAGGAGTTCGCCGGTGAGCGCGCCCGCGCTGTCCCGCGCCTCGGAGGTGGTGTTGGGGAAGTGGCCGCGGCGCAGGGCCTCCAACAGGTCCAGCGCGGCGATCAGTTCGGGCAGGTCCGCCGTCTCGGGCAGGACCTCGGACGCCTCCCGCAGCCGGTCCGCGACCAGCTCGGGCAGGTCGCAGCGGGCGGCGGCGGTGAGCCCCGCCCGCACCTGAGCCGGGGTCGGCCCGCCGTCGGCCGCCGCGCGCCGCGCGGTCTCGCCCAGGGTGCCGGCGGCCGCCTGCGCGGCCGTCACCCCGCGCGCCCCCGCCAGGTCGAGCCGGGCCGGCACCGAAGGCGTCCACGTCAGACGCCACTTGGTGCCCAGCGCCGTGCCGTCCCCGGTCGAGGCCACGGCGACCGGCTCGCCGTACGCGGCACCGATGACCAGCAGCCGCTGGAGCAGCACCTCGCGGCGCCCGTCCAGCGCCGACCGCAGCGGGTCGAGCCGCACCTCGCGCGGTTCGGGGTCCTCCGGGCGGGGCAGCCGGAGCCGGGCCAGCTCCTCCTCCACGGAGGGGCCGAGGCCGGACCGGGGGGCGTGCGGGGTGAGCCGGCCCCGTACGGTGCCGACGAGAACGACCTCCAGGGCACGGGCCAGCGCCCGGCCCCGGCCGAGCGGCTCGCCCTGTCCGAGCACGGTGGTGACCGCCTCCAGCAGCTCACCGCGGCCCGGCGCGGGCAGCCCGCGCAGCGAGGCCAGGTCGCAGGCGAGCCGCAGCGCCTCGGCGGCCTCGCCCGTGCCCGCGGTGTGGCCCGCGCGGCGCAGTTCCCTGCACAGGCCCGTCAGCGCGGTGGCGGCCGCGTCCCGCAGCCGGTCCGGCGCGCCGCCCGCCTCGTACACGGCCTGCTGCCAGCGCGGGTCGCGGATGCCGGCCGGATAGCCCGAGCGGGAGTCCAGGAGGTCGAAGGAGTACGGCACGAAGGAGGTCACGGCCGCCTCGGGCGCCGGGACGTCGCCGGCCGGTTCCGGTCCGTCGGCCGGCCCGCACTCCGCCGTCAGGGCCGGGGCGTGGAACGCGCCGATCACCGCCGCGACCCGCCGCCCGCCCGCCGCCGCTCCGGCGATCACCCGGCGCATCCGGGCCTCGCGCGCCAGGTCGGTGGCGGGCACCACGGCGTC
>NZ_BNBS01000260.1 GCF_014656075.1 Streptomyces hydrogenans | reverse complement strand
GTGCGTGCCGCCCCCGCCGGTGGGTGCCGGGATTCAGTTGAGGGTCAGGAAGGAGCCTGCCCCGTTGCCGTACTCGATCCAGGCGCCGGACCGGGCGTCCACCGGGACGCCGGACCAGGCGGCGGTCAGGTCGGTCGGCACGCCGGGGGTGACGCGGGACCGGTCGGGCGTGACCGTGACCTTGCCGGTGGCGGGGCTGTCCGCGGTGACGTGGTTCGCCTGATAGGTGTACGGCGTGACGGTCTCGTCGTCCTTCCCCATGGCGACCAGGGACACGGAGAGGGCGTCGGCCGTGGGATGCGGCACGGTGATGGTGACCGTTCCGTCGCTGTCGGGGACGGCGACGTGGACGTCCTGGAGGACCCCGTCGACCTTGCTGCCCCACAGGACGCCCGTGATCGTGTCGTCTGCCGCGTCGAAGCGGACCGTGATCTGCGACGCCTTGGTACCGGAGGGGATCTCGGCGTCGTAGGAGACCTCCTGCATCTGGGTCAGGGTGCCCTTGGTGACCGGCGAGGTGACCGGTCCGTAGGCGGTGGCCGTCAGGGTGCTGGTGGCCGGGGTGACCGGGAACTCGGTCGAGCCGCTGGAGCCGGAGCCCTTGATCTCGGCGGGGGCGCGGACGATCTGCGGGGTGACGACGATCGGGCTGCGGACGGTGGTGCGGCCGGAGGTCCAGGTGAGGGCCCCGGTGTCGACGCGTCCGGCGGGCGCGGTGGTCACGTCCAGGGTGACGGTGAAGGTGCGCTTCTGGCCGGGGTGGCTGAAGTGCAGTACGGACGGGCTCACGGTGGCCTTGATGCCGGGGAGGTCCACCCGGGCGCGGTAGGTGCCGGCCGTGGTCGCGGTGACGGTGCGGGTGACGGTCTGCTTGCCGAACAGGTCACCGATGGCTATGGACGGGTGGTTGAGGTCGCTCGGGTCGATGGCCTTGACGCCGGTTCCGGTGGGCACGCCGGAGCCTTCGAGGTAGGCGAGCCAGTCCCTCTCCCCCGAGTCGTAGACGAGTCCGGGCCGCAGCATGGCTCGTGCGTCCACCTCGCCGGCGCCCTGCGCGAAGGCGTCGACGCTGTTCCTGCCGTCCGCGGTCTTCGTCGGTGTGGCGGTGGTCATCATGGCCGACTTGATGCTCATCGGGGACCAGGTCGGGTGCTCCGAGAGGTAGAGCGCCGCCAGGCCGCTGACGTGCGGGGTGGCCATGGACGTACCGGAGTAGTAGTCGAAGTCGCGGCCGTGGTTGCCGTCCGGGGACACGGCCGCGAGGATCGTGGCGCCGGGCGCGGTGATGTCGGGCTTGAGCAGGTCGCCGTTGCCGACGAGCGAGGGGCCGCGCGAGGAGAAGCCGGCCACCTGCGGGTAGACGTCCGAGGCGCCTCCCTCGGTGAGGGTGGCGGTGGCTCCGCTCGTGGCGGCGTAGGTGCGCACGGGGGCCGCGTCCGCGTGGTCGAGGTGGACGGCCGGCACGCTGTGCAGGTCGCCGTCCGTGCTCTCGTCGCCGGGGTTCACCAGGACGAGGCCGATGCCGCCGGCCCGCTTGACCTCGGCGTACTTGTCGGGGCGGCCGTTGAAGCCCCGTTCGCAGACGACGATCTTCCCGGCCGTGCGGGCCGGGTCGAGGGAGTTCGGCATGCAGTAGTCCGCGTAGACGTCCACGGTGTCGGGGACCCGGACCGCGGAGCCCAGGACGAGCGGGGCGGGGCCGACCTGCCGGTGCACGGTGGTGCTGATGCCGGTGTAGCTGGAGCCGTTGCCGAGGGCCACCGTGCCGGTGTGCGACTTGATGGTGCCGGCGGCGACCGTGGTGGTCCAGGGCGCGGTGTTGGAGAGGCTGGACGCGCCCGGGCCGGAGTTGCCCGCGGCGGTGGCGACGAAGACTCCGGCCGCGGCGGCGTTGCGGAGCGCGACCTGTGCCGGGTCGTTGTACACGCTTTCGAACGCGGCGCCGAGTGAGTAGTTGATGACGTCCACGCCGTCGGCGACGGCCTGGTCGATGGCGGCGACGATGTCGCTGGTCAGACCGCCGTCCGCCTGGCCGTCCTTGCTCTGCCAGAGGGCCTTGTAGACGGCGATGGTGGCTGCGGGGGCCACGCCGGAGACGGTGCCGAGGTCCTCGCCGCCGGCCGTGGCGCGGACGTCGGCGTTGCCGGCCGCGGTGGCCGCGGTGTGGGTGCCGTGGCCCTGGCTGTCGCGCGGGGAGACGTATCCGGCCCGGTTGGACTCCGGAACGGCGTCGAACCATGCCTTGCCGAAGTAGCGGGCGCTGATGACCTTCTCGTTGCAGGCCGCGGCGGTGAAGCTGTCGCCGGTCTGGCAGGTGCCCTTGAAGGTGGCGCCGTCCGCCTTGTGCATCACGGTGGTCGTGCCCACGCGGTAGGGGCGGTGACGGCCCTTCGGACCGGGCTCGCGTGAACTCAGGGCCGGGGCGGCGAAGGAGGGGTTCTCGGGCCAGATGCCCGTGTCGATGTCGCCGATGACGATGCCCTTGCCGGCTTCGGCGGTTCCACCGAGGGCCTTCCACAGCCCGTTGCGGCCGGAGAGTCTGAGGAAGTCGGTGGAGTTCCGGTCGTCGGTGGCGTGGTGGAAGCGGTCGGGGGCGATGTGCACGACGCTCCCGGTGTGGGCGAGGCGCACCAGTTGGCGGGCGTCGAGCCGGGCGCTGAAGGTGTTGGTGGTGACCGCGTAGTGCTGCCGGACGGTGGCGCCGACCTTCTTGGCGACGCGGGTCTGCTGGTCCGTCAGGTGGGCGCGGTACCGCTGGGCGGCGGCCGATGCGACATCGAGCTTGCCGCCCTGGGCGGGCTTCGTGGCGGGGAGGTCGCCCACCCCGCCGTCGTAGGTGACCAGGGGCTCGTCGGCGAGGGTGACCAGGTAGGCGCCCGTGGCGGATTCGGTGATCGGAGCGGCGGCGGGGGTGGCGGTGGCGGTCGTGGCGAGGGGAAGGCTGAGCGCGGCGAGGGCGGTGGTGAGCAAGGCGGCGAGGGCGGCTCGCCGGTCGCGCGGTGTTCTTCGCGGCAGGAGTGACACGGACTCTCCTCATGGATTTCCCTGCACGCCGGAGAGACGAGCGGATGCTCGCCTGCGGCGTGCGTTGGGGGCGGGGCTCTCCGAACCGCCTGGCACCAGGGGTGACTGACGGGTGGTCCGGGGCGGGTGAACGCTACTTCTTCCCTGTACGAGGTGGTTTGACCTGCCGGGAAGACATTCGCGATCACATCTGTCATGCACGGGGGGGGTGGACGGTTGAACGCACCGGAAATCCCGCGGAGCGGGAACCGGGCCGCCCCCGCGCATGCGGTGGCTCCCGCGGCCGGAGCACCCGAGCGGGGCTCCGGCCGCGGGAGCACTG
>NZ_BNBS01000259.1 GCF_014656075.1 Streptomyces hydrogenans | reverse complement strand
GGGGGCGTACTTGCGGGCGTTGGTGATCAGCTCACTGACCACCAGTTCCACCCCGCTCATCGCGTACTCGGACACTGGCAGGCCGTGCACGGCCTGGACGTCGGTGAGGAAGGCACGGGCCAGTTCACGGGCGACGGCGATGTCCTCGCTGCCCTCGAAGACGCCGGACACCGACACGATGTCCGCCATCAGTGGCCGCCCGTCCGCAACGCCCGCTGTGTGCCCCATTGCCGTTCTCCTTCACCACGCGACCCTGTGTGCGCGGCTCCGTATACCCCCCGATCGGATCCTCACACCGAGCCGGCATCGGAGTTTCGCAAGGGGGGTCGGTCAGGCCGCGTCGTCGCGGGCGGTGCCGAGCGCGCGCCGTGCGCCGGTGGGTACGACGAAGACGCGACCCGCGGTCGTCCAGTCCACATCGACTGCCCTGTGCATCGCCCCCTGACGCATCCGGTGCCGACAGAGGAGAGCCAGGCACATGGCGGGGGAGCGAGCTTGCGGGGGAGCGTCGACCCGGGGCGTCAGTGGGGGACCGGCTGCTGGCCGGTGCGCTCGGACTCGTCCTGCACGAGCAGGGACAACAGGGAGGCCAGGGGGAGGCCGGCTTCGGCGGGGTGACGCAGCACCTTGCCCGGCTCTATGCGATACGTGTTCGTACGGCCTTCTCGCGTGTGGGAGAGATAGCCGTCCTGTTCCAGGTCCGCGATGATCCGCGAGACGGCACGCTCTGTGAGCCGGCAGCGGGCGGCGATGTCACGGATGCGGACGTTCGGGTTGTCCGCGATGGCGGCCAGTACACGCGCGTGGTTCGTGAGGAACGTCCATCCGGTGTGAGATTCAGGGGATCCAGGCATGCCCCGGATTTTACGCGACCCCAGTTGCCGGAACGACAATGCATGACATAGTTTTCCGGTAATCAGCGTCGCGCCTTCCCTTTCGCGGAGGGAACACCGAAGGGAGTCCGAGAGTGCCTTGGAGCGAGGATGAGGCCGTCGCCTCCGCACTCCTGACCGCGCCCCGAAGGAAGCCGCTCCCGGGGCAGGGCACCGGAGACGAGCCCCGGCAGGATCCGGTGTCCCAGTACGAGTGCTGCGGGGCGCAGGTCGTCGAGGCCCGCGGCGATTACGACATGCACTCCATCGGCCCCTTGGCCGAGGCGTTGAAGATCGCCACCGAGACGCACCCGAAGGTGGTCCTGGACGCCTCCGGGGTCGCCTTCGCGGACTCGACCTTCCTGAATCTGGTGATCCTCATCCACCAGACGGGAAAGCTGCGCGTGGTGGCGCCGTCGGAGCAGGTCCGGAGGCTCTGCGCGATCACCGGCGTGGGCGACATCCTGCAGATCCGGGAAACGGTCGACGACGCCGTCGCCTCGTGAGCGCACGCGGGGGCTGCCGGGACGGGGCGTTTCGGTCCGAGGCCCACACCCACCGGCACGGGGGCACGCATGGATCAAGGGGAAGAGACCCGGCACCCGTCCCCTCGGCACCGGCGGCGGGTGCCTCCGTGAGCACACGTGCCGGCTCCAGCACGCTCGGGTAGGACCGCGAACCTCCCGCCCCCGGCCCCGTATCCGTCCCGTCGTCGATTTCTTGGGCGGGCTCGGAGTGAAGCGGAGGATCCGGGGCAGGCGGTTGTCGAGCGCATGGGACCGCCCTGACTGCCCATGCACCTGTCGTCTCCCCCTTCCGGCAGGTGCGCGGGCAGCTGAACGGCCCGCACCAGGCAGGGGTGCGGGCCGTTCGGCACGAGGAGGCCAGACCCGGGGCCTTTGCCGGAAGACCCCATCTGAAACGCAAGGTGCTTTCAGGAATCGTCTCGACCGGTGTGAAAACCGGGCTGACCGCCGCGATGGCCATGGGGAGCGTCCTGGGCCGGACGGGTTGTGGGAGTGGTTCCAGCGGGTGGTTCTGGTGGCACCGGTGATCTACTGCGCCACGCTGCCGGCCTGACCGGCGACACCCCCGAGCCGGCATGGTCCTGCCGCAAGGACGACACACCCGTGAGAGGGGCCCTGACCCCGGATCTTGGCGTTTCCGCAGGAACCAGTGCGCACCGAGTTGCGGACCCGACACCCAAGCACTGACCAGTGGCCTCTTACCCGGCGTGGAGGAATCCGTGTCCCACCCGCGCATCGACGTCGTCGTCCCGACCTTGAACGACAGACCGGTCCAAGAAAGGCGCCAGGAACACGAGCGTCTTCGAATCCGAGCACTTCTGCATGACTGTGCGCGGCGCCCACATACCCGGCGCCTACCTGTCGTTGATCCCGCCCATCAGCTGAACCCCCGCCCCTCACCTGCGCCTGCCTACTGGCTCAACCGCAACGGCAGAGCCGCCGCGTCCTTCCACACCGCCAGCTGCGCCGAGTCCACCGGCCTCATCTCGCCCTGGAACAGCTGCGCGTGACCATCCCGCGACTCGTCCGTCCAGGCGTTGGTCGCGAACACGTACGTACTGCCCGCCTTCAATCGCACAGCGGTTCCCTCGTCCAGGCCGTAGGTCACCCGAACCGCCCCCCTGACACTCCCCCGCAACACCGAGCCGACCTCGACCCGGTAGACGTCCTGCGTCCACCCCTCGATGTCCCGCTGCTCCTCGAAGGCCGTCACCCGCCCCGTGAACACGTTCTCACTGTGCTGCGCGGTGCTCATCGGACTCGTCGCGTCATAGCCCCGCAGCACATGGCCCTCCAGCGGCTCCGACCACTCCTGGTAGCCGAACCAGCCGCCCAGCGCCAACACCCCGGCGGCCGCTACGCCCGCCACCCCGGCCGTCGTCTTCTTGATCATGATCATCCCCACAGTGCGTGATACGCCTCGATGTCTTTCGCGGTCGGCCTGTTCAGCTTCTGCTCCGCGATCTGGCCGTAGTCGGCCCACAACAAAGACCGGCCCTCGTCGTACGACTTGTGGCAAAACCCCAGAGCGTGCCCCAACTCGTGCGCGGCGACCCGCCTGCGGTGCTCGTCCGTACCCCGCCGCTTCCCGTTGTCCAGGTAGGCGCGGTTCATCAGAAGATGGTCCGTGCCGTGCTGCGGAGACCACTTGCCGTACACGTCACGCCACTGCCCGGAGACGCTGCTGACGTCCCGGAACTCCAGATCCGCGTACGCCGTAGCCCCGTCGGCCACGATCTTCACCTGCTTGAGCGTGCCCGCCCCCCATACCCTGACCGCGTACTTACGCGCGTCATCGAACTTCGACTCGTCGTCCCACGCGATCTCCGTGCCGTCCACGGAGGACCGGCCGCGCGAGTCGACCAGCCCGTCTACGCACGCATATGGCCGGGCGGCGCTCGGGGCCGCGTGCGCCGGGGCCGGAACAGCCAGCAGCGCGGCGGCTGCCGAGGCGGCCGCGAAGCCTAAGGTGCTCGTCCTCATGTCACCGGACGATAGCGTTCCGTACCGTCCTAGTGTGATGCGCCAGAAATCCTGAGGGTTAGTTCTGCTCTGTTTTCT
>NZ_BNBS01000258.1 GCF_014656075.1 Streptomyces hydrogenans | reverse complement strand
CGGTGCCTGGCGCCGGGCACTCCGCCCCCGGGCACGGCAGGGCGACCATGCCGGGAAAGCGCTGCGCCAGCGCGGTCCACAGCAGCATTCCGCACAGAGCCGTCAGCGCGAGGGCCAGGCACGCGGTGGCTGTTCGCCGCCGGGACCACGACCTGCGCGCGACGATCTGCGCGGGGCCCGCGTCCGGTGGTGGCTGCGCTCGGGTCGGGTCGATGCCGAGCGCGCGGACCCGGATGCGGGCGGGCGCGACGACCTGGCCGGTCAACTGCTGCGTCCTGTCGACGAGATGGCCATGGAGGCGGGCCATCCGGTCCACATCGGCGGGCGTCGCGAGCGGCAGGCCCACGTCCACGGTCACCTCGACGGAGCGTCCGGTCCGGCACGCGCTGCTGCTCAGCACCTGTCCGCCGAGCGGAGCCGTGGCCTCGGCGGCGGCCTGCCGGGCGATCCGGGCCGTGACGCGGTCGGCCACCGTGGTGAGGCCCCGCGGGGGGCCGGTCACCGTCGCCTGCGGTCGGTGGCCGACAGGTCGCGGGGCGTACCACCGCGTTCCAGGAATCCGCCGGCCACATGGCCGAGCGCACCGAGAGCGGCCACCAGGAGGAAGGCTCCGAACCCTCCGAACCAGCCGGCGAATCCCAGCGCCATTCCACCCATCAGCCCCAGAGCTTCCTTGTCCACAGCCGCCTCCGTTTCCTGTCGACGAGGTTCTTGCGAGGACGGTGCACGGGAGTCACGCCACACGCGTGTCGACGGGTTCGTCGCGGTCGTCGCCGGGCAGCTTCACGTCGCTGACCGCGATGTTGACCTCGACGACCTCCAGGCCGGTCATCCGTTCGACGGCCGCGATCACGTTCTCGCGGACCTCGCGGGCGACGTCGGGCACCGGGACGCCGTACTCCACGACCAGTTCGACGTCGACGGCCGCCTGCCGTTCGCCGACCTCCACCTTCACCCCGCGCCCCAACTGGGGCCGCCCGCCGGGGACGCGGTCCCGCACGGCACCCAGCGTCCGCGACAGGCCACCGCCCATGTCGTGGACGCCGGGTACCTCCCGTGCCGCCCTGCCGGCGATCTTGACGACCACGGCGTCCGCGATCGCCGTCCTGCCGCGCGTCCCGGCGGGTTCGGTCACCTCGGTACGCCCGGTCCCCACCCCGGTCCCCAGCCCGGTCTCCGTCCCGGTCCCGTTCGCGTGTGTGCGACGGGCGGGGGCCTGTTCCTGCGTGGCGGTCATCTCTGCTCCCTGATGTGTGCTCTTGCGACGGCACTCCTTTGACAGCACCGGGCGGTCATTCGTTACGGCCCTCTTCCGTGGAAGCAACGCACTGACGTGCGAATCTGCGGTGCGTAACGAAACCGGCCCCGGCGCTGTCAAAGCGGTGGAGGCTGGAAGGAGCCCGCGAGTGAGCACTCGGTGCAGCCCGGACGGGCACGAGGACACGACCGATCCCGGAGACCGACTGCTCGCCGTCAGGGCGGCGGAGGGGGACGAGGAGGCGTTCGAAATGCTGGTGAGAAGTCACTCCCGCGCCATGCTCCAGCTCGCCGAGCGTCTGATGGGCAGTCGCGCGGAAGCCGAGGACGCCGTCCAGGACGCCTTCGTCAGCGCGTGGCGCAGCCTTCCCGAGTACCGGGGCGACGCGGGGTTCGCGACCTGGCTGTACCGGATCGTCACCAACCGGTGCCTGACCCTGCTGCAATCCCGCAGACCCGCCGCCGGCCTCGAAACCGTCGCCGAACCGGCCGCTCCGGACCATCGCTCCTCCCCCGCACGCGCCGCCGAGTCGCACGCCGCCGTGCGCGACCTCGCCCAGGCCATGGACGCGCTCTCCGCCGAACAGCGGGTCTGCTGGGTCCTGCGGGAGATCGAGGGGCAGCCCTACGAAGCGATCGGCCAGGCGGTGGGAATCAGACCCGAAGCGGTCCGCGCCCGCGTCTTCAGGGCGCGACGCGTGCTGATGGAGGCGATGGCCGCATGGCGATGAACACCCCCCGCCCCCGCGAGGCCCCCGACGACCAGGACCTCGAACTCCTGGCGTGCGGCCGGGATCTGGCCACCGTGTGGGAACAGGCGGCACTCGCGTCCACCGGCGACCCCCATGCCCTCACCTGTGTCTTCTGCCAGCGGGCCGTGACCGACCTCGAACACCTGCGGGCCGCCGCCCTTCCCGTGGCCACCACCTCGCCGGCCGACATCGACGCCTCCGCACTGGTACGGCGCGTCATGGACGTGGTCCGGCTGGAGCTGCGCCCGGGGCGCGGCCAGCCGCTCGGCGAGCGCGACGAGGACAGCTGGATCTACGAGTCCGTCGCGGCCCGCACCCTGCGCGCCGCCGCGGAAGAGGTACCCGGCGTCCGCGCCGGCAGCTGCCGCATCACCCCGCCGGGAAGCCGCACCAGCCCCGCACGCGGCCCCGTCGACGTCCACCTCCACGTGTCCGTCGAGTACGGTCGCGAGCTGAGCCCCACCACCGACGCGGTCCGCGCCAACCTCGACCGCGCCGCCCGGGAACGCCTCGGTCTTGCCGTCTCCGCCTTCGACGTCACGGTCACCGACCTGCACGACCCACCGGACCGGCCTCAGGAGCCCCGCACATGAAGACCCGACCGTCAGAGGCCGTTTCCCAGGCGGTCGCCGAGGCCGTTCTGGGCGTTCCCGGGGTGGCCTGCCTCCGCCCTGGCCTGCGCGGCCTGCTCCGAGCCTCCGTGACCGGCCCGCACACCGATGGCGCCGCGGCGCCCCGCCCGTCGGTGCTCGTCACCTTCGGCCCAGGAGGGACGGTGAGCGGACTGCGCGTCGACGTCGTCGTACGGGCGCGGCATCAGGCCGCCCGTACGGCCCAGGCCGTAAGGGCGGCGGCCGCCGCGGCGGCCATCGTTCTGCCGGAGGCGGTTCGGGTCACCGTCACCGGAATGGTGTGACCGGCCACGGCCCGGTTCGAGCGCCGTCGCTAGAGCGGTGGCGGGCAGGTGAGGACCAGCCACCAGGCGAGCGACCACACGCATGCCGCGGCCCCCAGCAGCCGGAACCGCCGGACCCGCTCGGGTGACACGGGATCCACCCCGCTTCGGCCGACGTGCAACACCTGTGGCGATCCGGCCCCGACGGAACCGACCGGGCGGGGCGAGGCACCGTCCGGCCGGACACCCGGCGCGACGGCGGCCGACACCGTCCGCGGGCGCCGAGGGGCGGCCGCGGCCGGCAGTCGCCTCTGGCACGCGGACCCGGCTGGGATGTCGTGACCGGCGCCGCCGTGCTGGGCCAGCCCCGCGAGAAACCGGCGGTACGCCTCCTTGCGTCCGCCCCTGGGCGCCGAACGCCCGCGCTCCCAGGAACGGACCGTGGCCGGTGTCACCCCGAACGCCAGGGCCACCTGCCGTGTCGACAGGCCCCACTGCTCCCGCAACCGCCGCCGCTCACCCGGATCGGGCAGGTCCGTCGGCCGGGGCGTGGACGTCGTGGTCGCGGGTCGCGGGAGCTGGCGGGGGAAGTTCTGCCGCATTGTTGTCATACCGATCCGACAATCCGCATTCCGCCTCGTGACGCGGGAGCCCCGAGGTTCACCCGAACGCCTTTCGATCCGGGCACGACGGCCGACCGCCTCTCCCTGCGGTCCCCCGCCACGGCGGGCACGGGCGCGGGCTCCGGGCCGCGGTCATGACGCCGGCCCCGCTCCCCCTTCTTCGTGGAACGGGGAACGGGACCGGCGGTCGTCACGGCTGCGCGAGCGAGCGGTGCTACTTGGGCATGAGGACGGTGTCGACGATGTAGACGGTGGCGTTGGCGGTGGGCAC
>NZ_BNBS01000257.1 GCF_014656075.1 Streptomyces hydrogenans | reverse complement strand
GCGCCCGCCCCGCGCACCCCGTCGGCGGCGCCGGGCGCCCTCGCGCCCGCCGCCCAGCGGCCCCCCTCGGCCCTGCCGACCGAGCCGGAGCCGCCGGCGCAGGCCGAGCCCCGCGAGGAACTGGCCGAGGCGGAGCCGGCGGAGGGAGCGGGGGAGAGCCGGTCAGGGGCTCCTCCGGCACGGTCCCGGGCGGACGCCCTCCCCGCCGCCGGGACGGCCGGACAGGGGGTGCCGGGGGGCGGCGCGGCGGATCCGTCACCCGGCCGCGCGTCCGGCGGACGCGCCCCGGGCGGCCCCGCGCCGGAAACCCACGGCCCGCGGCCCCGACCGGCCGGCGGGACCCCGCGTCCCCGCGCCCGCACCACTCCTCCCGCCCCCTCCACGGCCCGCACTCCCGCACCGCGCCCGGCGACCGGGCAGGTCCCCGAGATGCGGAGCCTGTGCCGCGAGGCGCAGCGGATCGACGCCCCGATGGGCGCGGCGGAGCTGTGCCGGGGCATGTACGGAGGCTGAGCGGGAGGCCCGAGTGGCCCACTCCGACGGGCCGTCAATGGACCAAGGAGAGCGGGCCACCCGACCGTACGGTCGTGTCCATGGCGAACCCCTCCCCGGCGGACACCACCCCGACGGCCACCTCTGCGACGACCAACCCCCCGGCGGCCACCTCCCCGACGACCAACCCCCCGGCGTCGACCTTCCCGGCCCGCCCCGCAGCCCCCCGCACCCTGCTCCTCGCCCAGCTCTGCAACTCCGTCGGCGACGGGGCCTTCTACGTGACCTCCGCGCTGTACTTCACCGGCGTCGTCGGGCTCTCCGCCGGGCAGGTCGGCGCGGGGCTCGCCGTCGCCTGGGCGGTGGGTTCGACGGCCGGGGTGGCGCTCGGGACGCTCGCCGACCGGCGCGGGCCGCGCGGCACCTCCGTGCTCCTCGCCCTCGTCACGGCGGCGGCGGTCGCCGCCTTCCTCCTCATCGACTCCTTCCCGGCCTTCCTCGCCGCCGCCACCCTGTACGCCTCCGCGCAGAGCGGCCTCGCCGCCGCCCGGCAGGCCCTGCTCGCCGGACTGGTCGCGCCGGAGGCCCGCACCGCCGTCCTCGCCCGCCTCCAGGCCGTCCTGAACGCCGGGCTCGCCGTCGGCGCGGCCCTCGGCGGCCTCGCCCTGTACGCCGGCACCCGCGGCGCGTACCTCGCCGTCCTCGCCCTGGACGCGGGCGGGTTCCTGCTCTGCGCCCTGCTGCTCGGCCGGCTCCCCGCCCCCGCGCCGCTCCCGGCCGTCCCCGGCCGCGGCGGCTCCGGGACGGCGGTCCTGCGCGACCGCCCCTACGTGGTCCTCGCCCTCCTCAACGCGCTGCTGCTGCTGCGGATGCCGGTCCTGAGCCTCGCCCTGCCGCTGTGGATCGCGCAGCGGACGGCGGCGCCCGGCTGGACGGTCTCGGCGCTCTTCGTCCTCAACACCACGGCCGTCACCCTCTTCCAGGTCCGTGCCGCCCGCTCGGTCACCGACCTGGACTCGGCCGCCGGGGCCGTACGCGGCGCGGGCGCCGTCCTGTTCGCCGCCTGCGCCGTCTTCGCGGCGACAGCGCTCCCCGGACTCGGTGCCGGCACGGCCGTCACGGTCCTCGTCCTCGGCTCCGTGCTCCTCGTCGTCGCGGAGATGCGGCACTCCGCCGGTGCCTGGCAGCTCGGCCTCGGCCTGGCGCCCGCCGACCGCGTCGGCCAGTACCAGGGCTTCTACGGCGCCGGCGTCCCGGTGGCCCGGACGCTGGGGCCGCTCGTCGTCACGACCCTCCTCGTCGGGGGCGGCCCCGCCGGCTGGCTGCTGCTCGGCGGCGTCTTCGCCCTGGCCGCCGCCGCGACAGGCCCGGCGGCCCGCTGGGCGGCCCGGACACGTCCCCTGCCCGAGGCGCCGGCGGCCGTCAGCTCCGCGACCGGCCGTCCGTGAGGAGCGCGAAGCCCGCGCGGTCGACCGAGACGCTCGCGGCCGCCAGCACCACCACGCCGGTGCCGGACTCCCGGTCCAGGCCGAGCCAGGAACGGAAGCCGCCGGTACCGCCGTTGTGCATCGTGACCGTCAGGTTCCTGACCCGCAGGGTGATCCAGGCCGCGCCGATCCGGGTTCCCGCCGTGAACGGGACGACGGGATCGAGCGCGGCCGTCCCCGGCGCCGAACCGTCGAGGAGCGCGGCGGTGAACCGCGCCATGCTGCCGATGTCGGCCCGGATGCCGCCCGCGGGACCCAGCGCCTCGCCCGTCCACGGCTCGCGCGGCCTGCCGCGCCGGGTCGTCCCCGCCAGCGCCCCCGGCCGCAGACCGCCCGGCCCCGCCGGAAGGTAGAAGCGGTCGAGACCGAGCGGCGTGCCGACGCGGGCGGAGACCAGCTCCTCGTACGACGTCCCGGCCGCCGCCGCCAGCGCGTGCCCCAGCAGCTCGAAGCCGAGGTTGGAGTAGCGGGGCTTCGGGGAGCCCGGTCGTACCGCCCGCGCCTGGTCGAGCAGTGCGGCCACGTCCTCGCCGTACGGATTGGTGCCGTGCCGCCACAGCGCGAAGGTCCGCCGCCACGGCTCCGCCGACGCCGGCACCCTCGGCAGCCCCGAGCGATGCGTGGCCAGCGCCCCGAGCGTCACCCCGCCGGCCGGCACGTCGGCCAGCGGCAGCAGCTCCCCGAGCGCCGTCCCCGCCGTCACCTCGCCGCGCGCCAGCGCGTCCGCGTACAGCAGCCCGGTCACGCCCTTCGACACCGACCCGATCTCGTAGTCGGCGCCGGGCGCGGCCCCCACCGAGGCCGTCGTCGCGCCCCCGGGACCGACCACCGCCGCGGCGACCGGGAACCGTCCGCCCGTCAGCGCCCGCAGCCGCTCCGCCAACCGCTCGTCCCCGTGATCACCGTCCATGCGGGCCAGCCTAGGAGGCGGCGCGGTGGCGCGGCTCCGCCTCCGGCCCCTCCTGTGACCCACGTCACGGATTCCGCTTTCCCTCTTTCCGTTATCGCCGTCCACGGCCGAGGCTCTCCCAGGCGCAGGAAACTCCGGGAACGGGCGAGAGAAGGACGGACGGCGTGCAGCGGACGAGCGAAGCGGATCAGATGACCGAGTGGATACGGGCGGCGCAGTACGGGGACCCCTGGGCGTGCGACCAGGTCCTCGGCGCCCACCGGCCGCTCCTCCACGCCCTGGTGTCCCGCGCCCTCGACACCCGTCCCGCCGGCGCCGTCGAGGCCGTCGTCCGCGACACCCTGCGCCGCGCCCACGGCTCCCTCCACACCCTGCCGTACCCGGAGGCGTTCCGGCCCTGGCTCCTCGCCCTGGCCGTCGACACCACCCTCGCCCACGCCGCCGCCGGCCCCGACGGGACCGGCGGATGGCTGGACACGCAGGACGCCGTCCTCGCGTCGCTCGGGTCGCTGGAGGGCGAGGGGTGGCTCCTCCGCCACGAGACGACCGCCGCGCTCCAGTGGACGCCGGAGGAGACCGCGCTGCGCATGGAGACGGTCCGCACGCGCGTCGAGGCGGCCCGGTCCGTCGGCGCCGCCCTCGGGCGCCGGCCGCGCTGCCCCGGCCTCCAGGAGCTGACCGCCGGGTGGGACGGGCGCCCCGGCGCCGGGTGGCGCGACCACCTGGCCGCGCACACGAGCCGGTGCGACGCCTGCCGCGGGGTCGCCCCGGCTCCGGTGGCCGCCGCCCCCGCCCCGGGCCCGTCCGCCGCCGAGGAGTGGCCGACGGTCGGCACGGACGACGTCACGCACGCCTACGACCTCGCCTACGAGCTGGCGGCGCCCGCCCCGGCCGCCGCCGCGCCCGGCGGCCCCGGGCTCGGCGACCGCCGCCCCC
>NZ_BNBS01000256.1 GCF_014656075.1 Streptomyces hydrogenans | reverse complement strand
CTCGGTGGCCGCCGGGCCGCCGGTGGTCAGCATGAGCCGGGCCTCGCCGCCGTGCGCACCCTTCCACAGGGGCATGACGGCGTCGGCGCTCACCACCCGCACGCGCTGTTCGTGGCCGCCTTCCATCAGCGCGGAGACGGAGACGCCGAGGGTGTCGGCGAGGCGGACCAGCGTGGCGAAGTTGGGGTTGCCCTGGGCTTTCTCCAGTCCGACCAGGGCGCCTTTGCTGACCTTGGCGCGGCGGCCGAGCTCGTCCAGGGACAGTCCTGCGCGGGTGCGGGCCGTGCGGACGTTGTGCGCGAGCGCCCGCAAGGCCGCCTCGGTCTCGGCCATCGGTTTGTCCCTCCAGCGGCAGGTCGGTGTGCTGCACCGTTCGGTCGTTCGGTTGACGACCTGCGGTCGGTGCGTTGTACGGTGTAGTCGTTCCATTGATAGTAAGGGATGTACGTACCGTGATCGCTCTCCTGCTGGCCCTGGGCAGCTCCCTGGCCTACGGATGTGCCGACTTCCTCGGTGGCTTGGGCGCCCGCAAGGCCCATGTCCTGCGGACCGTGATGATCGCCGCGCCGGCCTCGCTCACCGTCGAGCTGCTGCTGTGGCCCTTCCTCGGTGCCTCCTTCGCCCCGGCCACCCTCGCCTGGGGCGCGGCCTCCGGCGTGGCGTCGGCCGCCGCGTTCGCCCTGCTCTACAAGACGCTGGCGATCGGCCCGATGAACGTGCTGTCGCCGATCACCGCCCTGGTCTCGGCGATGCTGCCGGTCGGCGTCGGACTGCTTCAGGACGAGCATCTGGGGCCGACCGGACTGATCGGCCTGCCGCTGGCCCTGGCAGCCGTGGTGCTGGTCAGCGCCGGGCACAGCGCGAAGGCGGCGCGGCCGTCGCGCACCGCGCTGCTGCTGGCCGTCGGTGCCGGGGCGGCCATCGCCCTGCAACTGGTCTTCCTGCACCAGGCTCCCTCCGACAGCGGCGTCGGTCCGCTGATCGTCGGCCGCGCCGTCTCCTCCGCCGTCACCCTGGCCGCGGCCGCGGTGATGTTCCGGCGCCTGGGCCCGGAGAAGCCCGCGTACGCGATCTCGGCGACGGCCGGTGTGCTGGACTCGGTGGCCAACCTGCTGTTCCTGCTCGCCGCCCGCACCGTCGACCTGGCCGTCGTCGCCGTGATCACCGCCCTGTACCCGGCCGGCACCGTCCTGCTCGCCCGCAGCGTCCTGGCCGAACGCATCCACCGTGGCCAGCTGATCGGCCTGGGCACAGCCGCCGTCGCCGTCAGCCTTCTCGCCCTCACCTGACCGCCGCCGCTGCCCTCCGGAAGGACCCCGGCATGGCCGTCCAGCCCTGGGACAGCGTCCTGGACACCGCCGAGCGGCGGGCCTGGATAGCCCGACGGCGGCCACGACTTCGGCACCCTCAGCGTCAACGGCCTTCCAGGGCAAGCACCTCTCGCCGTACCGAATCACCTCACCCGCGACGGCGACACCCCGCTGCTCCGCTTACCCCGGCCCCGGCGCGACCCCGTCCGGGAAGCGGTCGAGGCGGCCCGGACGTCACGCTCACCGTCCCCGACCCTCCCCCGCGGTGCCGGCTCCCCGAGCGCGACCGCCCGCATTCTGCGCCCTGTCCCGGACCGGGCGGGCCCATTGCCCCGTTGGCCCGCAGACCACACCCACCTCCGGCAGCCCTCACCTTCACCCTCCCGCACACCACTCCCGAAACGGACCCTTCGATGACCCTCTTCCGCCTCGCCCGCGCCGTCGCCGACGCCTTCCCCGAGACCCTCATCGCCGTCGTCACCGCCACCGGTCTGCGCGGCCGCGAGCCATGGCCGGCCACCACCGCAGCGCTGGAGGAACTGGAGGCCCTGCTCGCCGACGGCTCCTGGTCCCCGGCGGACGAGAACGACCCGCGCATCGAGGCATGGCATGCCGTCTACCGCGCCTTCGGCACCAATCCCCGCCGCATCCGGCCCAGCGTCGATGCCCTGGGCCGCCGCTTGGCAAAGAAGGGCGCCCTGCCCCGGATCAACCCGGCCGTCGACTCCTACAACACCGTCTCCGTCCGCCACGGCCTGCCCGCCGGCGCCTTCGACCTCGACCGGGTCACCGGCGACATCGAGATCCGCTACGCCGACGGCAACGAGACCTTCACCCCGCTCGGCGAACCTGACACCGTCGAAAACCCCAAGCCCGGCGAGGTCATCTACACCGACACCACCGACGTGCTCACCCGGCACTGGAACCACCGCGACGCCCACCGCACCCGCGTCACCGCAGACTCCGCCCGCGTCGCCTTCGTCCTGGAGACCGTCGCCGCCGCCCGCGACGAGCAACTGCTCAAGACCGCAGTCGGCGACCTGCGGGCCCTCCTGCAGCCGCACTGCGACAGCAGCACCGCGCACTACCTCAGCCCGGCCCACCCCGACACCACCGCCTGACCACCCCGCCCAGCACGGCGGCAGGGCCACGCCCGTCCCCGCCGAAAGCCCACCCCCGCACCCCTCTGGAGGCCCGCCTTGTTCACCGGCCTGAGCGCCTTCCCGCTCACTCCCGTCCCCGGCAACGGCAACGTCGACGAGAAGGCGTACGCCACGCTGGTCCAGCGGCTCGCCGCCGCCGGCGTCGACTCCATCGGCGCGCTGGGCTCCACCGGCTCCTACGCCTACCTGACCCTTGAGGAACGCGCCCGCGTCGCCCGCCTCGCGGTCGAGCACGCCGACGGCGTGCCGGTCATCGTCGGCATCGGGGCCCTGCGCACCCGACAGGTCCTCCAGGCCGCCGAGGACGCGCAGAACGCCGGAGCCTCCGCCGTCCTGCTCGCGCCGGTGTCCTACCAGCCGCTGACCGAGAAAGACGTCTTCGGCCTGTTCGAGGAGGTCACCGCGAACCTGTCGGTCCCGCTGGTGATCTACGACAACCCCGGCACCACGCACTTCACCTTCACCGACGAGCTCTACACCCGCCTGGCCTGGCTGCCGCAGGTCGCCTCCATCAAGATCCCCGCCCTGCCCGCCGATCCCGAGCAGGCCCGGGCTCGTGTCGAGCACCTGCGCCGGCTGCTGCCCGAGACGGTGACCGTGGGCATCAGCGGAGACGCCGCCGCGGCCCGGGGGCTGAACGCGGGATGCGACGCCTGGTACTCGGTGACCGGCGGCACCTTCCCCCAGCCGGCCCTCACCCTCACCCGCGCGGCACAAGCCGGCCGGCACGAGCAAGCCGAACAGGAATCGCAGCGGCTCCAGCCCCTGTGGGACCTGTTCGCCCAGCACGGAGGCTCCCTGCGCGTCGTCGCCGCAGCCGCAGCCCACCTGGGCCTGACCGCCCACCGCAACCTCCCGCTGCCGCTGCGCGGCCTGGACACCGAGGAACGCGCCCACCTCGCCACCGTGATCGAGCAACTCCAACTCCACACCTGACACCCCGCCATCCCCGCACGTGCGAGGAGCAGGAACGACCGGTCACAACAGTGAAGTCGAGGGGGGGTCCATCCCCGCGGGCGCAGGGAGAAGGACAGGATCGACGAGCTCGGGCGTCCTTTCTGGGGACCATCCCCGCGCGAGCGGGGAACAGTACTTCGTCAACAAGTACGGAGCCCGGGTCCATCCCCACGGACGCAGGAAGCAGTGATCGACACTACCGCCCCGGTCGTCCGGGCCCGCAGTCCGGACGGGGCGTCACAAGGAGGCTGCGGCCTGTCGCCGACCGCCCGGGCGGTCGACCGGGGACGATCAGAATCGGCGGCCCGTCCGTACCCCTTGCACACGTGGCACGGACGGGCCGCCTGCTCCACCTCCCCTGTGACCACGGGATGCACGGGTATGGGGCCGCCCAGACGGTCACCACC
>NZ_BNBS01000255.1 GCF_014656075.1 Streptomyces hydrogenans | reverse complement strand
GCCCGCCCGGCCGCGCCGCCGCCCCCGGCCCATCCGGCCGTGCCCCCGGCGCCCGCGGCCGACGCTCCCCGGCCGGTCCTGCCGCCGCCGGTCCGCCCCGCCACCCCGCCCGCGGTCCTCGGCCCCGCCCCGTGGGAGGCCCCCGTCAGCGGTCCCCGCACCTTCCCGGCACCGCCCCCGCCGCCCGCGCCCGCGCCCGAGCCCGCACCGGAGCCGGAGCCCGACCCCGTACCGGAGCCCGCCGAGGCGACGCCGGCGCCCGAGGACGCCACCGTGCGGGTCCAGTTGCCCGCCGGGCACGAGCCCACGCTCCGGGTGCCGCTACCCGCCTCCGTGCCCCGGCCCCGCACCGGCTTCCTCGGCAGCCGGCCGCCCACCTACGAGCCCGAACCCACCGCCCTGCCCCCCGCGCGCCCCGGCGAACTCGGCGACCTGGTCGCCGACACCGTCCTCGACGGCGCCCGCTACGGCACCGCCACCCTCCGCGCCGCCTCGGTCCGCGGCGACTCCGCCCGCTACCGGGGCGAGCCCCGCAGGGACGCCCTCCTCACCGCCCGCTTCGGCCACGACGAGACCGCCCTCGTCCTGGTCGCCGTCGCGGCCGGCTCCCGCGCCGCCGACGAGGCCCACCTCGCCGCCGCCGACGTCTGCCGCTGGATCGGCGAGGCCGTCGGCCGCAGCCACGCCCGGCTCTCCGAGGACATCCGCTCCGGCCGCCGCGGCGACCTCAAGTCCGGACTCCAGCGACTCACCGACCGCACCTACGGCCGGCTCAGGTCCCGGGCGGCCGAACGGGGCCTGGCCCCCGACACGTACACCGCCACCCTGCGCTGCCTGCTCATCCCCGCCGACCCCGACTGCCGCACCCGGGTCTTCTTCGGCATCGGCGGCGGCGGCCTCTTCCGGCTCCGCGACGGCGCCTGGCAGGACATCGAGCCGCTGCTGCCCGACCCGGCCTCGGTCGTCGGCGCCCCGGTCGTCGGCTTCGGCTCCACCCCGCCGCACGGCACGCCCGAGGTCACCGAGGAGGGCGACCGGCTCACCATGGACCTCGGCATCACCACCGCCCCCGGGCCGGTCATCGAGGAGCCCGTCCCGCCGCCCGCCGAACCCTTCCGCTTCCGCGCCTCGGTTGCCCGTCCCGGCGACACCCTGCTGCTCGCCTCGCCCGGGCTCGCCGAGCCGATGCGGGGCGAGCCCGCGCTCGCCCGCGAGCTGGCGGACCGCTGGACCGGCGCCGAACCGCCCGGTCTCGCCGCCTTCCTCGCCGACACCCAGCTGAGGGTGACCGGGTACGCCGATGACCGTACGGGGGCGGCCGTCTGGGAGGCGTGACGGGCCTGGCCGTGTGTTGATGGACCCATGGCCAAACAGAACGTAGCGGAACAGTTCGTCGACATCCTCGTCCGCGCCGGCGTGCAGCGCCTGTACGGCGTGGTCGGCGACAGCCTGAACCCGGTCGTCGACGCCATCCGGCGCAACCCCGCCATCGACTGGATCCAGGTGCGCCACGAGGAGACCGCCGCCTTCGCCGCGGGCGCCGAGGCCCAGATCACCGGCCGCCTCGCCGCCTGCGCGGGCTCCTGCGGCCCGGGCAACCTCCACCTCATCAACGGCCTGTACGACGCCCACCGGTCGATGGCCCCGGTCCTCGCCCTCGCCTCGCACATCCCGTCCAGCGAGATCGGGCTCGGCTACTTCCAGGAGACCCACCCCGACCAGCTGTTCCGCGAGTGCAGCCACTACAGCGAACTCATCTCCCACCCGAAGCAGATGCCCCGGCTGCTGCACACCGCCGTCCAGCACGCCGTCGGCCGCGGCGGCGTCTCGGTGGTCGCGCTCCCCGGCGACATCGCCGACCAGCCGGCCCCCGAGAAGACCACCGGCAGCGCGCTCGTCACCTCGCGCCCCACCGTCCGCCCCGGCGACTCCGAGATCGACGCCCTGGTCCGGATGATCGACGCCGCCGACCGGGTGACGCTCTTCTGCGGCAGCGGCACCGCCGGCGCCCACCCCGAGGTGATGCAGTTCGCCGAGCGCCTCAAGGCCCCCATCGGCCACGCCCTGCGGGGCAAGGAGTGGATCCAGTACGACAACCCCTTCGACGTCGGCATGAGCGGACTGCTCGGCTACGGCGCCGCCTACGAGGCCACCCACGAGTGCGATCTGCTGATCCTGCTCGGCACCGACTTCCCGTACAACGCCTTCCTGCCCGACGACGTCCGGATCGTGCAGGTCGACGTCCGCCCCGAGCGCCTCGGCCGCCGCTCCCGGCTCGACCTCGCCGTCTGGGGCGACGTCCGGGAGACCCTGCGCTGCGTCACGCCCCGGGTCCGGGCCCGCACCGACCGCCGCTTCCTCGACAAGATGCTGAAGAAGCACGCCGACGCCCTGGAGGGGGTGGTGAAGGCGTACACCCGCAAGGTCGAGAAGCACACCCCGATCCACCCCGAGTACGTCGCCTCCGTCCTCGACGAACTCGCCGACGACGACGCCGTGTTCACCGTCGACACCGGCATGTGCAACGTCTGGGCGGCCCGCTATCTGACGCCCAACGGGCGCCGCCGGATCATCGGTTCCTTCAGCCACGGCTCCATGGCCAACGCCCTGCCGCAGGCCATCGGCGCCCAGTTCACCGACCGCGACCGGCAGGTCGTCACGCTCTCCGGCGACGGTGGCTTCACCATGCTCATGGGCGACTTCCTCACCCTCGTCCAGTATGACCTCCCGGTGAAGATCGTGCTGTTCAACAACTCCTCGCTCGGCATGGTCGAACTGGAGATGCTGGTCGCCGGCCTCCCCTCGTACGGCACCGGCAACCGCAACCCCGACTTCGCCGCCGTCGCCCGGGCCGCCGGCGCCTACGGGGTGCGCGTCGAGAAGCCCAAGCACCTGGCCGGCGCCCTCAGGGACGCCTTCCGGCACCCGGGCCCGGCCCTGGTGGACGTGGTCACCGACCCCAACGCCCTCTCCATCCCCCCGAAGATCAGCGCCGAGATGGTGGGCGGCTTCGCGCTCTCCGCGAGCAAGATCGTCCTCGACGGGGGAGTGGGCCGGATGGTCCAGATGGCCCGATCCAACCTGCGCAACGTGCCCCGCCCCTGAGGGCCCGTGGGGGCGCGGCGCATGCGGACCGGCTCGCGGGGCAGGCTCTCTCGTGAGCCTGTTCGAAGCGACCGTGTGGGTGGGGGCTATGACCGGGAAGGTGCGACAGCCGACTCGACTGCTCAGGAAGGTGGGAGGGGCGGACCTGACCGCGGTGCCGGAGGTCCGCCACGCGTTACGCGAACTCCTCGGCGCCTGGGGCGACTCGGGCAGCGGGGCCGTGGCCGAACTGCTCACCAGCGAACTGGTCACCAACGCGCTGGTCCACACCGACCACGGCGCGGTGGTGACCGCCACCGTGGACCCGGAACAACTCCGCGTCGAGGTGCGCGACTTCGAGCCCGGACTCACCGCTCCGCCCGTACCGCCCGCCGACGACGGTACGCACGGCCGGGGGCTCTTCCTGGTGCGCGAACTCGCCGACTCCTGGGGCGTCGAGGAGCGCCCCACGGGCAAGGTCGTCTGGTTCGAACTGAACGGCGGGGCCGCCTGAGGGGCGGCCCCGCCGTCGGGGTGGTGCGGTCCCGCTAGCCGAGCTTGCGCTCCATCTCGGAGAGCTTGGCCTCCAGGGAGTCGAAGGCGTACCGGGGCATCGCCTGGGTGTCGTCCTCGGCGGTGAGGTCCACCGTCCGCGACTCACTTCCCCTGACGGCTTGCAGGGAGGGCCGGGGCCGAAGCGGCAGTTGTCCCGGGTCCGCTATGGCGGGTTCCGCGACGGCGGCGGTCCGCCGCCGTCGCG
>NZ_BNBS01000254.1 GCF_014656075.1 Streptomyces hydrogenans | reverse complement strand
ATCTGCGACTTCTCGTCCACGCAGAGGACGAGGGCCTTCTCCGGCGGGTCGAGGTAGAGGCCGACGACGTCACGGACCTTGTCGATGAACAACGGGTCAGTGGACAGCTTGAAGATCTGCGACCGGTGCGGCGCCAGGGCGAACGCCCGCCAGATCCGCGAGACCGTCGACTGCGACATGCCCGTCGCCGCCGCCATCGACCTGGTCGACCAGTGGGTGGCGTTCTTCGGTGTCTCCTCGAGCGTCTTGACGATGACCCGCTCGACGTCGGCGTCGGTGATCTTCCTGGGGACACCGGGCCGCGGGTCGTCGCACAGGCCGTCCAGGCCGCGTTCGATGAACCGGCGCCGCCAGGTGCGGACCGTGTCCGGAGTGATCCGCAGCCGGCGAGACACCTCCATGATCGAGTGGCCATCGGCGCACTCCAGCACGATCCGCGACCTCTGAGCCAGAGCCCGAGCCGTCGTCCGGCGGCGTAACCAGCCCTCCAGCACTGCCCTCTGGGCATCACTGACCGACAACGGCGGAATCTTCGGACCCGGACGACTCATGCCCAACTAACGACGAATCTCCGACTCAGGTCACTAGGACTTGTCCGGCCGATCTTGCGTATGGGGGACGATGTCCCGAATGGCTAGTCCGGTGTATTCGAAAGGAGTGCGTGTGGATCATCACGATGGCATGGACCGCGCCGAGATAGAGGCCTGGGGGCGCCACCTTGCCGCTCCTGGCTGGCGCCAAGTCGCTGAGTATCTGGACCGCATCTTCGATCCCCGCTATGTCGTTGCCAAACTCGTGCAGTCAAAGGAGCCCAGAGGCATCCGTCTCTATCCAGCTGCCGCAGCCGGGCGTAAGGACCCTTCGGCAACCCATCTCTGGGCTACCAGGAAGCTGTGGCGCGCCGACATCCACGTGCCGTGGGAGACAGCCCGTGCTCACCTGCCAGCTGGTCGCGAGCGAAGGCAGGACGAGATCAACCAGGACTACGTGGAAGTCGACTTGAGCGAGCCTGACACTGTGGATCTGGCCGTGCACTTGACCCGGCTCGCTCTCGCCCACCGCGAGCTTCACAAGACGAACGGCTGAGCGCCCCAGCAAACGGGGGCCAGTGATGTGACAGCCCCGGGATCGGGGCATCGTTCTGGCTGGGGGCGCGGTGATCACTCGGCATCACTCAGGTCGCCCCGCCCCATGCCGACAAGAACGACTCAGGCACGGAGCAGTCAGATGATCGGCCGGACATGCTCTAGCCGGCCGGTGAACCCGAAGAAGGCCCCCGGGCCTGGTGCCAAGTCGGTACCGGGCCGGGGGCCTTCTTGAACTTGGGATGAGGGTCCCAGGCAACTTGGCCTGGTAGCAGAGCAGTTTGCTTTTCGGGTTACCTCATGATTACTCTGGGCTCAGAACGAGACGCCCGCAGTGCGCGCGTCACGAACGCCGGAGTTCAACAGCGGTTCGGTTAAGCCCTGTTGACGACTGGCAGGAGTGTGGCCATAGAGCCGATCAAGTCGATCCCTTTTTGGACACGCGGACTTAGACTGAGTCCAACTCCTAGAAAACGGTGAAGGGAACAAGCCCAACACCGGGAGCCCGCAGTAACACAGCAACACCCTGAGTTTCGGTGACCAGTGTCATCCGGTCTCAACGATTACCCACGCGGGGTAGACAACGCGTGGGGGCACGACCAGCGGGCGGTCGTGTTTGGCAGGAATTGACCTGCCTTCGTTGGGATCGGCGCCCTCTCGTGTGGAGACGCCTCTCTTCGAAGGCGCCCGCACCCTGGGAGGGACGCATGAGCATTTCCAACACGCTTCAGCTTCTTCTGGCCCATCCGGCTACGCCGTTCGCGCTGGCCCTGATGGTCATGTTCGCGATCGACCGTGCCACCCGCGCCTGGACGTTCCACGTCTCCATGCGCGGCGCCCCGCCGGCCGAGCGTCCGGCCATCATGCGCGAGCACAAGAACATGTGGCAGATCCGGCGGAAGCCGCCCACCATGTACTGACCCTTCAAGGGCAGGCCCCGAAACGTAAAAAGGCCCCCTCCGCCTTCATGGCAGGGGGCTTTTTATCGGGCGTGTGGGCGGACGGTGTGCCGTAGCCCGGGGCGGTTGAGGCTCAGTTCGCGGATTCGATGGGGCGGGCCTTCATTGGATGCCTGATTCGGGATCGAGTGGCGTATCGTATGCCTCTCGCCATTCCTTCATGAACTTATCGAAGGATTTAGCGTGCCCTTGCGACAGGTTTCGGTAAAGATCTACTATGCGATCCGGGGTTTTGAAGAGATCGTTTGGGCGCGAGGTCGGAATCCTGATCTCTTCCCCGTTGGGCAAACGGTGCATAACGAGCCCATTTACCTCATCTGACGCCACGGCGTACACCAACTCGTTGACGAACGTGCGCCAGTCGACTAGATAGACACCCTTCTTTCGCCCTCGGTCTGAGGCCAGGTAGAAGTCTTGCAGGGACAATCCCGTATGCGTCGAAACGTTGAAGCGGGGTACGAGAACGTATGAGTGGACAATGGCGTGGCAGAGGAGTAGGAGAGGTATCTGGTCTGGGCGTTCCGCCCTATCGTCGTAAAACCTTTCGATGTGATGTTGGTCTATCGCGCCGGGAAAGTAATCCTTGCGGATGGGTAGAAAGGTGACGTTAATTGGGTGCTCTTGAGCTTCAACGGAGAGCTTCGCGGACTCGATCAGCTTTCGCACGCCTAGGCCGACCCGAAAGAGTGTGTCCTCGAAACGGGTGCGCCAGTACGTATCCCAGTCATCACTAAAATTTACGGGTGGCCAAGGCCATTCCCGTAGATCAATTTCGAAACGCTTCACTGCTCTATACAAGAGGAGCTTGTAGGCCGGGCCGTCGTCAATCACTCGATCATCTTAGGTTGGCGTGCACGCCAGTGTGGTGCCTTTAACGCTCTCGGCGAGAGATCGGCGTGCCTTGTGGCGCTGGCAGCACCTGCGACCAGCTAGGCGGCCGTGTGCCGGAACGCAAAAAAGGCCCCCTCCGCCGCGAAGGCAGAGGGGGCACAGTTTTGCCGGGCGCGACCCGGCACGAGACCGGATCACCTCCTAGCTAGACAGCTGCGTCCTTCTTCAGGAAGGACGGGAGCAGGCCGTCGACGAGCGGCAGCGCCATCAGGCGGGTGACGGCGGCGGCGACGGCGATGATGACGCCGACACCGGGGGCCGTCTCCGGGATGTCGGAGGCGTCGAGGAGGAGCGGCATGCCGGCGGCGACGGAGACGACGGTCTGGAAGACGGTGCGGACCGTCCGCCGCGTGGAGTCCTTCATGGGTGATCCCTTCTGGGGCGTTTCCTTCAGGTCATCTGGCCGTTGGCCGATGTGTAGTCGGAGAGGGTGAGGGCAGAGGGCGACCTGTTCAAATGCCTGATTGACGCGCGGCAGTTGGTTCTGCATGAGTACCGTGAGCTGGGCAGCAGGCGCCCTCCTGTGAGGGGGCGAGGGGAATGGGGGAAAGAT
The DNA here is from genome assembly GCF_014656075.1 of Streptomyces hydrogenans. Lineage (GTDB taxonomy): Bacteria > Actinomycetota > Actinomycetes > Streptomycetales > Streptomycetaceae > Streptomyces > Streptomyces hydrogenans. Next base: position 386 of record NZ_BNBS01000254.1, on the reverse strand, counting down.
GACGGAGCCACGACTAAGCGTGATCCTCACTTGGACGATCTTCGGGGCGGCCGCAAGCCTCGTCCTGCTTGCCAAGATGAATGCCGCTGGGGTCATGCCCCTTGAAGAACCGATGAGGGGTGTGACGCTTGCTGGCCTGCTGGCTGGCGGCGCAATCCTGTTCGGGCTGATCGGCAGTCACCTGGAAGGCGAGGTCATCCGCGAAAAGATCTCCCGGGCGACCTACTGGACGACGGTGTTCGGGATCGCCGTAGCGTCGTTCACGCTTCTGGGAATCACGGGCGTGGACGACCTTCTGGCCTTGTTCAACAAGTACCGCTAGGGCTTCTCGACTAGGACTTGTCCGGCCGATCATGGTTCCGGTTGTTGGGGCACGGCGGGGCTTC
>NZ_BNBS01000253.1 GCF_014656075.1 Streptomyces hydrogenans | reverse complement strand
AGGGGGTGGGCCACCACCGTTCTCGCTGCCTGCTGTCGCTCCGTAGATGGCCAAGGCCTGCGAGGTGAAGTGCCCGGGCCGGGGTAGGCGCAGAAGCAGCCGGGCCGGTCGTCGTGACGTAGCAGGGGGAACCTGCTCACCTCCAGTGATCGGCGTCCGGCCCGGGGCGGGGCCGGTGCTGGGACGTACCGGCCCCGCCACCACGAACCACCGGACGACCGCCCCCGAACGACCGCCCCCCTCGGGCCACCGTGCTGCCGGCCCGGCATCCGCCCGCTTCCTGCCCGACCATCCTCCGGCCCGCTCCCACAGCCTTTCTGGACGCCCTTGCGACCTGATCCAGCATGCCGCCGGAGGAGCTGAGGTGGCTCGTCATCTGGTGCCGGCCGTCGGACTCAACAGAGAGCTTGACCGGTAGGCGGGCCCGGCGGAGGTTGTGGTTCTGCGAAAGTGCCGGGCTCGGCCGTAGGGGGCTGCACCGTCGACTGGACATGCGAGCGGGAGAGACGTGGCGAAGCAGGACAGCCTGCGGCGACGAGCACGAAACCCTCCCCGAACTGAGAGTCGCCGGCCACCAGCGGATGCGCACTGCTATTGCCTTACCGCCGATCTTGCCGCTGGTCACTCATGTACTGGCCTCGTCATCGAAGGTCGCCTGCCACCGCTCCAGCTCTGCGAGCGTGTCTTGGACCTCGTCATGCTCCCGGCTGCCGTAGACGCGGGTCTCCTCCTCGGAGAGCTTCCGCAGCGTGTCCACCGCGCCGGTGGGGTTGCCGGCTTGCCCGGTGCGGATCGCCCAGCGGAATGGGGTCATCAGCGTGCTGGGGTGGTCGGGTCCGTGACTGCGGAGTCGATCAATGAGAGGTTCAGCGTAGGCGGTTGCGGCGCCAGCCGGGTCACCGGTTGTTCACCGCCAGTGGGCAAGGTTGCCGCGAATGGCGAAGGTGCCGGGAGGTCGGGTCCGAGGATGCGCGGAGTCGTTCAGCGGAACGGCCGGGGCCGGAGGCGCCGCGTCGACCGGGGCGGGCGCGGCATCCGTAGGGCGGCGCAGGCGGCGTTGGCCCCGGGAGCGCCGTGGACCCCACCGCCCGGGTGGGCGGTCGCCGAGGCGAGGTAGAGCCCCCGGACCGGGGTCCCCGGGCGTCCCGTGCCGGGCACGGGGCGGAAGACCAGCTGCTGGTGCAGGCTCGTGGTGCCCTGGTTGACGGCGCCCCCGACGAGCGCGGCGTTCATCCGCTCCAGGTCGGGCGGCGCCAGCACCCGGCGGTCCAGGACCGAGGACCGGAAACCGGGGGCGAGGCGCTCGATGCCCGCCTCCACGCGCGCGGCGACGACGGCCTTCTCCCGCTCGTCCCAGCGCCCCCGCAGCCCGTCGCCCCCCGCGTCGCCCCGGATCTCCTGCGGCACGTGGGTGTAGCCCCACGCAGATTCCGTACCCGCCGGGGAACGCGTCGCGTCGGCGGTCGTCATCTGGCCGAGGACCGTGAACGGCACGTCGGGGACCCGTCCCGTCGCCAGCTGGGCGGCGAACCGGGTCAGCTCGTCGACGCAGTCGGTGACGTGGACCGTCCCGGCGCCCCCGGCGCCCTCGGCGGTCCACGGGATCGGACGCGACAGCGCCCAGTCGATCTTGACCGTGGAGAGGTCCCAGTGGAAGCGCCGCAGGTCCTCGAGCAGCCGCCCCGGCAGGTGCTCGGACGCCACCAGCCGCCCGTACAGCACGGTCGCCGGCACGTCGGCGAACACGGCGCGCAGCGCGGGCACCTCCCCGCCGTCCTCGGTGCGGACCGCCACCGCGCGGCCACCCCGTACGACGACCTCACTCACCGTACGGCGGCAGTGCACCGCACCGCCGCGCGCCTGGAGCCGCCGGACCAGGGCCCGGGTGAGTGCGGCCGCCCCGCCGACCGGCACGGGGAAACCGTGCGCCTGGCCGAGCATCGACATCAGCCACCCGAAGCCGCCCCCGAGCGCGGACTCCGGGCCGAGATCCGCGTGCAGCGCGTTGCCCGCGATCAGCAGCCTGCCGCCCTCGCCCACGAAGTGCTCCTCACCGAACCGCCGGGCCGGCAGCAGCAGGGTCCGCGCCAGCCGCAGGGCCTCGGCGGGGCCGGTGCGGGCGACGAGCCGCAGCCCGGACCGGACCGGCGGGAACGGCGTGAACAGACATCCCACCAGGTCGTCGCCGAGGCGGCCCCATTGCTCGTACAGCCGCTCCCAGGCATCCCCGTCGGGCCCCGCGAAGCCCGCCAGGGACGCGGCCGTCTCCCGCGGGTCACGGGAGAGCACCGCGCAGCGGCCGTCGGAGAGCGGATGGGCGACGACCGTCGGCGCGTGCGCCCAGCGCAGCCCCTGGTCCTCGAGCCGCAGGGCCCGGAGCACCGGCGAGGCGGCCGCCAGCGGGTAGAACGCGCTGAAAAGGTCGTGCACGTAGTCGGGGTGGACGCCCCGGTCGCTGCGCACCGCGCCGCCCGGCTCGTCCTGCGCCTCCAGGACGACGACCCGCCAGCCGGCGTCCGCGAGGACGTTGGCGGCGACGAGCCCGTTGGGACCGGCGCCCACGACCACCGCGTCAGGCGCCGACACGGGGGCCGCCCCTCTCGGGGCCGGACCGCAGCCGACCGGACGCGCCCGATGACTCCGCCGAGTCCGCGGATGGGTCCATCTCCGGCCCCGACCCCACGAGCTCGGCCGGCGTGGCACGGTGGCGCAGCTGGAGGGCGACGTTCAGGACCGCGTTGTGCCAGCGCCCCGCCGGTCCCCTCAGGGGGTGTCCGTCGACGATCACGAGCGCGTCTTGGCCCCACGGCTCGACGGTGATCGCGATCCTCGCGCTGCCCGACCGGCCGGCCATCGAGTCCAGTTCGAAGCGGCGCCCCGGCTCGTAGACGCGTGAGACGGTTCGGCCCTGGTACTCCAGCGGCCCGAACCGCAGCGCGTACCCGATCTCCGACCCTTCGTCGGGCCACCGTCCGTCCCCGTTCCACGACTCGTCGGTGCCGACCGCCCAGCGTGCGTACAGCGCGCCCTCGGACAGGACTGACCACACTTCGACCGGGGGATTGCGGATGAGCTGGTGGCGCACAGCCATGACGGTCTCCCAGAGGTTAGTGAGGGGGTGTTCCGTTCACCCGCCGCCGCGCTCGGCGGCGCGCTCCTCGCCGCCGGCGCCGGACGGCGTGTGGAGGATGCCGCTGGTGACGGGGGTCCCGTCGGGCGGCGACAGGTAGCGGTGCTCGGTCGCGCGCGCGATGAGCGTCCGGACGAGGCCGGGCGCCAGGCGGTACGCGCGGACGAGCAGCTGCGAGGAGACGCCGACGACCACCCGGCGCGGGTGGGTCCGCGCGGCGCGGACCACGGCCCGCGCTATCCGCTCGGGAGGGACGAGCGGGGGCAGCGCCCGCACCCGGCGGCCGGTGTGGTTGGCGGCGTGGAGGAAGAACGGCGTGTCCACCCCGCCGGGCAGGACGCTGCACACGTGGATGTCCCGGGCCCCGGCGAGGGCCAGTTCCTGGCGGAGCACGTCGTCGAACGTGACCAGCGCGGCCTTCGACATCGCGTACGCCGACAAGTAAGGCGCCCGGACGACCCCGCCGAGCACGGAGGAGACGTCGACGATGACGCCGCCTCCCTGGCGGCGCATCACGGGCAACGCGGCGCGGGCCCCGTGGACCACGCCCATCACGTTCACGTCGAACAGCCGACGGACGTCCTCCGAGGGCGCCCGGTCGGCGGCGCCGAGGACACCGACGCCCGCCACGTTCACCCAGACGTCGATCCGCCCGTGCCGCGCGAGCGCCGCGGCCGCCAGCGCCTCCACGGCCCGCTCGTCGGTGACGTCGGTGGGCACGGCGAGCGCGTCGGCGGCGGGATGGGCGTCCGCGCAGC
>NZ_BNBS01000252.1 GCF_014656075.1 Streptomyces hydrogenans | reverse complement strand
TCCGGACCGGCGCCCCAGGGCGTACGCGAGGCCGAGGGCCGCCGCCGTACCGGCGGCCGCGCCCCCGGCCGGCGCCTTGTGGGACCGCACGGCCGTCCACAGCCTGTCACCGGCGCCCCGGGCCGCCCGCGCGGCTGTGCGGGCATGCTCGGCGAACGGGGCGGGGAACAGGTGCGGCTCCCCCATGCCCGTCGGCTCGTACAGCTCCCCCAGGTCGGGGTCGGCCACCTGTGAGGGGGCGGGGTAGTCCGGTACGGCGTACGGGCCGGGCCGGGGGAACGGGTTCTGTTCGCTCTTCTCCGAGGCACTCATGGGAGGTCGTCTCGCCGCCCGCGCCCGCACTAAACCTGCCGTGTCGCCCCGGCCCGGAGGCATCCGGTCCGCTGCCCGCATCGGTCCCGGTTTCACGGGCAGGCGGCTGAAGGACAGCTCATCCGGACCGGTCCGGCCTCGGGCGCACCGGTCGACGTCCTTCGTGAAAGGAGCCCTCTCATGCCCCGTACCGTCGCCCAGGTGATCGTCGACGGTCTCGCGGATCTCGGCGTCGACAACGTCTTCGGCGTGGTCGGCGACGCGCTCAACCCGCTCACCGACGCCATCCGGACCACCGACGGGATCGACTGGACCGGCTTCCGCCACGAGGAGGCCGCGGCCTTCGCCGCCGGGGCGCGGGCCCAGCTGTCGGGCGGCCTCGCCGTCTGCATGGGCACCGTGGGCCCGGGCTCGGTGCACCTGCTCAACGGGCTGTACGACGCGGCCAAGAGCGGGGCGCCGGTCCTGGCGATCTGCGGACAGGTCCCGCTGTCGGAGGTCGGCGGGGACTACTTCCAGGAGGTGGACAACGACCTCCTCTTCCGGGACGTGGCCGTGTACCGGGCCACCGTGACCTCGCCCGCCCAGATGCCCCGGCTGCTGGAGTCGGCGGTGCACACGGCCGTGACCCGGCGGGTCGTGGCCGTGCTGACCGTCCCCGGGGACCTCGGCGACCAGGAGGTCGAGGAGGACCGGCCGCCGCGGTTCGCACTGCCCCGCCCCGCCGTCACCCGCACCGCCGACCCGGCGCTCGCCGCGGCGGCCGAGGCGATCGGCCGGGGGTCCCGGGTGACCCTCCTGGTGGGACGCGGCGCCCGGGAGGCCCGCCAGGAGGCGCTGCGCGCCGCCGAGCTCCTCTCGGCGCCGATGGTCCTGACCCTGAAGGGCAAGGAGGGCTTCGAGGAGGAGAACCCGTACGAGGTCGGCCAGACGGGACTGATCGGGAATCCGGCCGCGGCCCACGCCATGGACACCTGCGACACCCTGATCATGCTGGGCACGGACTTCCCCTACCGGGACTGGTACCCGGAGGACTGCCGCGTCGTGCAGATCGACACGCGGGAGGAGCACCTCGGCCGCCGCGTCCCGGTGGACGTGGGCCTCGCCGGGGACGTGGGAGCGACGCTGCGGGCGCTGCTGCCGCTTCTGGCCCCCGTCCCGTCGCGGTCCCACCTCGACGAGGCCCGCGAGCGGTTCACGCGCTGGCAGGAGAGCCAGGCCGGCCTCGCGGACCCCGCGCACGACAGGCACCTGCTGGGACGGGTGCGGGCGATGTTCGACAACCGGGCGGAGGAGATCCGCCCCGAGGCCCTCGCGGCCGCGGTCGACCGGCACGCGGCCGACGACGCGATCTTCACCTCCGACACCGGGATGGCCACGGTGTGGCTGTCGCGGTTCGTGAGGATGCGCGGCACCCGCCGGCTGCTCGGCTCGTACAACCTCGGCTCCATGGCCAACGCCATGCCCCAGGCCATCGGGGCCCAGCTGTGGGCACCGGACCGCCAGGTGGTGGCCTTCTGCGGCGACGGCGGGCTCGGCATGCTGCTGGGCGACCTGATGACCATCCGCTCCGCCCGGCTGCCCGTGAAGCTCGTCGTCTTCGACAACCGCCGTCTCGGCATGGTCAAGCTGGAGCAGGAACAGGCCGGGCTCCCCGAGTTCGGCACGGTCCTCGACAACCCCGACTTCGCCGCGGTGGCCGAAGCGCTCGGGCTGACCGGCATCCGCGTCACCGCCCCGGGCGAGCTGGACGAGGCCGTGCGCAAGGCGCTCGCCCTTCCCGGTCCGGTGCTCCTGGACGTGGTGACCAACCCGGCGGAGGTCGCCGTGCCGGGCAAACCGACGGTGTCGCAGGGCTGGGGCTTCGCCATCGCCAAGATCAAGGAGAACCTCCCGTCGGGTGCCGGCTGAGCGGCCCGCCGCCGTGACCCGTGCCGGTTTGTTCCCGCCGATACCGGTCATGCGTCCCCTGTCAGATGTTCCGCATGTGCCCCGTGGAGAAGGAGTGGGTTTCCGTGTCCGGTGAGCAGAAGATGAAGGCCAAGGCCGAGCAGGCGAAGGGCAAGGCCAAGGAAGCGGTCGGCCGGATGACCGGTGACGAGCGTCTGGAGGCGGAGGGCCGGGCCGAGCAGGCCAAGGGCGACGCCCGGGGCGCCAAGGAGAAGGCGAAGGACGTCTTCAAGCACTGACCCGGCCCGAGCCGGCGGACGACGGACCTCGTCCGGCACGGAGGGGCGGCCCACCATCCGGTGGGCCGCCCCTCCGTCGTGCGGGTGCGGAAGCGGACCGTCGTGCGGGTACGGGCGGAGGGCGGGCCCCGTCCGTACCCGCGGGGGATCAGTCCCCGTCGCTGTAGCGCGCGCGGACCCACAGGGGCAGGGCGAACCAGCAGACCAGGTACCAGGCGAGGACGCCGGAGACCAGCCAGGGCACGTAGGGGTCGTGCGTCGCCACCCTCAGGATGAGGAAGAGGGCGGAGGTCAGCGTGGCGAGGAGGAGCAGGATGCCGGTGAAGGTGAGCCGGGAGGCCCAGACCACGGCATGGGGCTTGACCCGCTTCCCCGACACGATCCGGTGGAAGGAGACGGGGCCGATCAGCGCGCCCGTCGCCAGCGAGCCCAGGACGACCGTGACGAGGTAGATCGTCCGGTCGGTCTGCTCCAGCTCGTGGAAGAGCGGGGTGAAGACCACCGTGAGGAGGAATCCGAGGAGGATCTGGACGCCGGTCTGGGCAACCCGGATCTCCTGGAGGAGTTCCTGCCAGCGTCGGTCCGCACGCTCCTCCTCCGTCTCGCCCCGCCCGTCCGCACCGGCGCCGGATCCGCCGCCGTCGCTCCGCACGCCCCCCTCCGTGTTCCGCTCGTCCTGCTCGCGTCGTCCGTCCTTCGGCGTGCCGCCGTTCCGTTCGTCCATGAAAGATCCTCCTCCGAGACATGGGCCAGGAACGAACCCCGTACCGCCCCGGTCCGGCGGTGCTTCGCCCATCATCGGCAGCGGGTGCCTCGCGGGCACCGCGCCACGGGGTTCGGCGGATGTGGGAACGCGCCCCGGACACGGCAGGCGGAGGGCCCCGGGAAGAACCGGGGCCCTCCGTCCCGCGCGCCGAGGCGCAGCGTCAGGCACCGCCGGACCGGCCGGCCCGGCCACGGGGCGGGGCCACCGAGCCCTCGCTCCGGCCCGTCCCGCCCGCACGGCGCGCCGGGGGGCGCGGTGGGAGCGTGCGTGCGGCTCCCGCCGCTCCCGCCCGGGGCGCTGGGGTCCTCGGACGGGACCGCTGACTCCGGCCACCGCGAGGGCGGCGTCGCCGGAGGGTGGAGCGGACGGCGGAGGGCGGAGCGGACGGGAACTCCGGTCGGGTTCTCCGTGTCCACCCTCCTGGGGGTGGTGCCGACCGACCGCGCGTCACTTTTCTTCCGGTGCCTTTCGGTTCGCCTTGCCGCTCTTCCGGCCGTCAAACCCGCGGAGTCCGGATGCCGGGCCCGGCGTCGTCCCCGCACGCGTGGCCCGCGGGGCCGGCGGTCGTCCGGCCACCGGCCCCGGGGGCAGACGACCGCCCCGCCCGGAAGGGGAGCCCGGGCGGGGCGGTCGTGGGGCCGTCAGGC
>NZ_BNBS01000251.1 GCF_014656075.1 Streptomyces hydrogenans | reverse complement strand
CAGACGGCCCCCGCCCGGTACCCACCACCTTGACCAAACACATAGGGGCACCCCCGGGAGAGGGGGCCTATCCGTGCCTGGGCAGCCGCGGATGACCGCCCGCGGGCCCCTCACGCCGGGGCCGGTGGCCGGTGGCCACCACGACACCCAGCAGCAGAACCAGCACAAGGACCAGGACACCCACCACCCCGGTCCGGGCGTGCAGAAGGCCGCCGGCGAGCGCCCCAGCGGCCAGCATCACCACCGACACGCCCCGCCGCAGGCCGGCGGGCCCGTGCCGGTCCACCGCGAGCCCGGTCAGCGTCCGCGTCATCACCGTGGTGGTCAGGTCCGGCACCCCCAGGCGGTGCACGACGGCGTTCTGCAGCCCCATCCCGCACGCCAGCGGCACCAGGACCGCGTACCGGCCCCAGCCGGCCGTCTGGGCGCCGAGCGCGAGCGCGACCAGCAGGAGTTGGAACCCGATCAGCACAGCGAACAGCTCTCCCGGCTCGCTCTGACGGCGCCACGCGCCCCCGGCAACGGCCCCCGCCACGAACCCGGCCAACGCCACCGCCGAGGCCAGGGCCGACAACTGCGCCACACCCGACAGAGCGAACCCGAGGAACACCACGTTGCCAGTCATGTTGGCCACGAACACCCGCCCCAGCCCGAGGAAGCTCACCGCGTCCACGAGTCCGCTGACGAAGGTCAGCACCAGCAGCAGGGGAACGAACCGCGCGTAGCGATGCCCCTCGGGGAACAGCCACCGAGCGACCCTGCCTCCGCTGCTCACCGCGGCCTCTCCCCGCCGGTCCGCCCCCGGCCTCGGCGGGCGGACCCGCGACGGGGGCTACCAGCCTCATTGGTGATGTGGGTTCTCTTCACCTGCTCACTGCAGCAGAAGGGGGTGAGGCAGTCGGGGGTCCCACGCCGGACGCGAGCCCGGGTATGTATCCCGGTGAGAACGAACAGGGTCGTCCAGCACCGGTGCTTGGCTGGTGCGGGCGGGCGTGGGCGCAGACCGAGGGCCCTGACCACGCGGTGACGACGTGGCCGCGGAAGAAGCAGGCGCAGCTGCCCGGCGTCTCGGTGTCGGTCCGGCAGGTGTCGCAGGCCCGGTCGGTCGCCGAGCAGCGCTTGTACGAGGCGGTGGCCCTCGCCGGGTTCCGGGCCGACCCGTCGCTCACGCCGGCGCTCGCCGAGCTATTGGTCGTGCCGGAGAGCCAGGGAGGCTTGGAGCTGGAGTGGCTGGATACTCCACCGAGGAAGTCGACGGATGCGGCGATGGTGCGGGGCATGGAGCGGGTGGAGGAGATCTCGGCGTACGCGCCGGGGCCGGGTGAACCTGTCCCTGGTGCCGGTGAACCGTCCTCGACGCCGCTGAGGACGACGGGGAAGAGCCCCGGCATTCCGGGCGTGTCCGGGACGTCGTGCCGTTCGTTCGCTGCTTGCTACCGGGCCCTGGGACCGGGGGCGGGCGGGGTGCGCGGTCGCAGGCGCTCTCCCTGCGGCCCGAACATGATCAGATACTCGACCGGGCCGCCGGGGCCTGCGTTCGCGACTCCGTGGGGAGTGCGGGTGTCGAACTCGGCAACGTCTCCGGCACTCAGGACGAGGTCCTGGCCGCCGAGCGCGAGCCACAGCCGCCCGTACAGGACGCACAGCCATTCCCAGCCGTCGTGGGAGACCTGCCGGGGCCGCGCGGGCGGCTCCTGGACGGCGGGAAGGACGTGTTTGTGGGCGTGCAGGCCCCCGACGTACCTCGTCAGCGGCAGCACCGCCTTGTCGTCGCCGAAACGCTGGAGAGCGGAGGTTCGGGGCTCGGCGGCGGGGGCGGTGCCGGCCAGTTCGTCCAGGGAGACGCCGTACTCCTTCGCCAACTTCAGCACCACTTCAAGGGTGGGCTTGCGCCGGCCGGTCTCGATCCGCGACAGCGTGCTCAGGGAGATGCCGGTCGCGTCGCTGACGCCGGTGAGCGTGGCACCGCGGTGTTCGCGCGCGGCCCGCAGCCGGGGGCCCATCTCCGCCAGCATGTCGGCCACATCGTCGCCTGTCACCCGCTCGGCTCCCTTCCGGACGCGCCTCTCCACCGCCTTGTCCTGCAAGTTTGCCAGTATGGCAAGGGAAATCGCGGTGAACGGTCGCTGCGCAGCATGATCGATGCGTACCTGCATCCGCCCTTGAGCCCAGGAGAAGCACCCATGCAGCCCGAGCCGTCCGCCGCACTGCGCCACCGCACCGTCGAGTCCTCGGCCGGGCGCATTCACCTGGTCGAGCAGGGCACCGGCCCGCTGGTCCTGCTCGTGCACGGCTTCCCCGAGTCCTGGTACTCCTGGCGCCGCCAGCTCCCGGCCCTCGCCGCGGCCGGCTACCGGGCGGTGGCGATCGACGTACGCGGCTACGGCCGCTCCTCCAAACCTGCGGAGACCGACGCCTACCGGATGCTGGACCTGGTGGAGGACAACGTCACCCTCGTACACGCCCTCGGCGAGGAGAACGCGGTGGTCGTCGGCCACGACTGGGGCTCCAACATCGCCGCCACCTCCGCCCTGCTCCACCCTGAGGTCTTCCGCGCCGTCGCTTTGCTGAGCGTCCCGTACGCGCCGCCCGGCGGCCCCCGCCCCACCGACGTCTTCGGCCGGATCGGCGGCCCCGAGCAGGAGTTCTACGTCTCCTACTTCCAGGAGCCCGGCCGCGCCGAGACGGAGATCGAGCCTGACGTGCGGGGCTGGCTCGCGGGCTTCTACGCCGCCCTGTCCGCCGACACCATGCCCGCCCAGGACGAGCCCGACCCGCACTTCGTCGCCCACGGCGGCCGGCTGCGGGACCGGTTTCCCGCCGGCATCCTCCCCGACTGGCTGACCGAAGAGGACCTCGACGTCTACGCCGGAGAGTTCGAGCGCACGGGTCTGACCGGCGCCCTCAACCGCTACCGCAACATGGACCGCGACTGGGAGGACCTCGCCCCCCACCGCGGCGCCCCGATCAAACAGCCCGCCTTGTTCGTCGGCGGCACCCTGGACGCCTCCACCACCTGGATGTCCGACGCCATCGACGCCTTTCCCACCACCCTCCCCGGCCTGACCGCCTCCCACCTCGTAGAGGGCTGCGGCCACTGGATCCAGCAGGAACGCCCCGAGGAGGTCAACCGTCTGCTGACCGGCTGGCTCAACAGCCTCACGGGCTGAACCGCCAGGCGTGGGCGGCCCCACTGCTCGCGCAGTCCCGGAGCGGGGACGAGCAGGAAGTTCCCGTACAGCAGTACTTACACGCGGAGTCCACTCGACCGGCCTGCCGCAAGGAAGCTGCCCGTCGGGGGCCGTCCCGGTGTGAAGGACCGGCAGGACCAGTGACTGCTCACACGCCGGGCTGCGATCATCGGCGGATGACGACGGACGGGGCCAGGTGGCGCTTCGCCGCCTGTTGGGCCACGGCACGGCCGGGCCGGGCGACCAGCACGCGCACACGACGCTGACGCAGGCCCTCGTCGACCGGGGCACGCCCCCGGTCGACGAGGGTTCCACGCGCGAACGTGTGGAGCGGAGCCTCGCGCAGGCACCCGATGGACAGCTCCTGCAGGTCGCCGAGCGCCTCCTGAGTCCAGCGCCGCCTGAGCCGCCACCATGAACGAGCACCTGCGCCCCATGGGCCTCGAACTCCGGCAGAGCGGCCCCCTGGGCGGGTACCCGCGCTTCGCTCTGGTTCCGCTCCAGTTCGCTCACGCCCGGGCGCCGAAGAACGTCGTCTTCGCCACGCCTTCGAAAGCCCGACATCCGGTTCCTGTCCGCAGTCGACAACGACGTCGAAGCCGTCAACGGCGACGCCCTGATCTACGACCGCACCGTCACCGACGACGGCATCCTCCGGCGGGACCTGCAATCCTGGTGGCAGGAGCGAGAACACCTCACCGACCCGGACGAGGCCACGAAGAGCCTCTGCGCGCGGCTCCCCGCCGGTCTGCCCGACAACTCCCCCACCCAGCGCATCGTCCTGGAAGTCGACGGCTCCCAGCACCACACGCCCGACCGCGGCCGGGCACCCGACACCGCCAAGTACGCGGCCGTGGTCGCAGCCGACCGCGACCTCAGACTCAGCGGCCATGAGGTCTACCGCTTCGGCCACGACGAGCTGCGGGACGGTACCGAAGCGAAGGGGGGGCGGTGGCCCCGGCCGGGGAACGGCC
>NZ_BNBS01000250.1 GCF_014656075.1 Streptomyces hydrogenans | reverse complement strand
GGCCGGCGTCACCGCCCTGCGCCCCCGCGGTCACGCCCTGCCGCCCCAGGCGCCGCCGGACCGGACGGGCCACGGCCCCGGGGACGCGGGCGCCGACGACGGGCTGCCCCGCCGCATCCGGCAGGCCAGCCTCGTCCCGCAGCTGCGCGAGGCGCCCGCGCCCGACCCGGTGCCCGCCCCCGCCGTCCCGGGCGTACCGGAGCGGACGCCGGAGCGGGTGCGCGACCGGATGGCCGCCTACCGCGACGGCTGGCAGAGCGGCGGCGGCCCCGCCCCGGGCGTCCGGTGCCCGCTCGGCGACGGGGCCCCCGCGGCGGGCACGCCGCGGCCCGTGCCCGTCCCCGGCACGCGCCCGTACGGCGACTCCGGACCGACGGGCCCGCACCAGGCCCCGTACGACCCGCGCAGCGACGCACGCGCGCGTACCGACCTCGGCCCCTACTTCGGCGCCCGCCCCACCCCGGCCCAGGACCCCCGACCCGAAGGAGACGACGCATGATCGACCACGAGAGGATCTCCCACCACCGCTCCGGCGAACTCGACTGGCTCCTCGACGATCTGGTCACCCGGGTCCGCGAGGTCCGGCACACGGTGGTGCTCTCCGGCGACGGCCTCGCGGTCGGCGCCTCCAGCGGACTGAGCCGGGAGGACGCGGAACACCTGGCGGCGATCGCCTCCGGCTTCCACAGCCTCGCCAAGGGCGCCGGACGGCAGTTCGACACCGGCGGTGTCCGCCAGACCATGGTCGAGATGGACGACGGCTTCCTCTTCGTCGCCGCCGCGGGCGACGGCTCCTGCCTGGCCGTCCTCAGCTCCGTCAGCGCCGACATCGGCCTCATCGCCTACGAGATGGCCCGGCTCGTCAAACGCGTCGGCGAGCACCTGCACACCCCGCCGCGGCTCACGGTGACCCCACCGGCCGCCGGCTGACCGGAGAACCCCATGACCATGGACAGCAGCGGCGCGGACGGCGGCGGCCGGGAGGGCCCCGGCGGAGGCCCGCCCCCGACGGGCAGCCAGTGGTACGACGCCGACGCGGGACCGCTCGTCCGGCCGTACGCGATGACCGGCGGCCGTACCAGACCCGGCCCCAGCAACGTGCGGTTCGACCTGATCGCCCTCGTCGTCGTCGACGACGACCCGCCGGGCGCGGCCGAGGAGGCCGTCCTCGGCCCGGAACACCGCGCCCTGCTCGCCCTCTGCCGCTCCGAGACCCAGTCGGTGGCCGAACTCGCCGCCGACGCCGACCTCCCCGTGGGCGTCGTCCGGGTCCTCCTCGGCGACCTCCTCGAATCGGGCTTCGTACGCGTCAGCCGGCCCGTACCGCCCGCACAGCTCCCCGACGAACGCATCCTGAGAGAAGTGATCGATGGCCTACGAGCGCTCTGACAGCACCGGCGCGGACGGCGGCGACGCTCTCGCCCTGAAGATCCTCGTCGCCGGCGGCTTCGGCGTCGGCAAGACCACCCTGGTCGGCGCGGTCAGCGAGATCCGTCCCCTGCGCACCGAGGAGCGGCTCAGCAGGGCCGGCGAACTCGTCGACGACACCGGGGGAGTGGACCGGAAGACCACCACCACCGTGGCCATGGACTTCGGCCGGATCACCATCCGCGCGGGCCTGTCGCTGTACCTCTTCGGCACCCCGGGACAGGACCGCTTCTGGTTCCTCTGGGACGAGCTGTCGCAGGGCGCCCTGGGCGCGGTCGTCCTCGCCGACACCCGCCGCCTGGAGGACTGCTTCCCGGCGGTCGACTACTTCGAACACCGGAAGATCCCGTTCGTGGTGGCCGTCAACTGCTTCGAGGGCGCCCGCTCCTACGGCGCGCAGGACGTCTCCCGCGCCCTCGACCTGGACCTGGGCACCCCCGTGGTGCTCTGCGACGCGCGCGACCGCGACTCCGGCAAGGAGGTCCTCATCCGGGTCGTCGAGTACGCCGGGCGCAGGCACACCGCCCGGCTGCTCGACACGGTCGGCTGAGCCAGGCCCTCCCCCTCCGGGGGAGGGCGGGACGTCCGCCGGGGACGACGCCCGGGGTCAGTCGGAGACGCCGCCCGCCGAGGCCACCTTCTCGATCTTCACCCGCACCAGCAGTTCTCCCGGCACCCCGTTGCGCGCCCCGAACTCCTCGGCCCGGTCCTCGCCCATGTACCTGCCGCCGATCCGGGTGGCCCAGTGGACCAGCTCCGCCGGGTCCTCGCTCAGCTCGGCCCGGCCGCTCAGGGTGACGTACGAGAACGGCGGGGCGTCGTCGTCGACACAGAGCGATACCCGGCCGTCCCGGGCGAGATTGCGGCCCTTCACCGTGTCCTTGCCGGTGTTGAAGACGAAGGAGTCGCCGTCGAGCACGAACCACACCGGGACGACGTGCGGGCTGCCGTCCGCGCGGACCGTCGCGAGCTTGCCGGTACGGGTGCCCCGGGACACGAAGGTCCGCCACTGTTCCTCGGTCATTCTCGTCATCTCCCCATCGTGCGCCATCCGGTGGCGCACGGCGGCACACCAGGGCCGATGGGGTGCTTGCTCTGTCCACGACAGTGCGTAAGGCTTGCGGAGACACGCGGTCCGTACGGCGCACGCGGGCACGGGGCCCGGCCGGCGCGACCGCACCGACTAGGGGGAGGACCATCACATGGCGCTGGACAAGGGGCTCGACTGGCTCCTGGACGATCTGACCCGGCGGGTCGGACCGATACGGCACGCACTGGTGCTGTCGAACGACGGACTGGTGACGGGCGCGAGCAGCGAACTCGCGCGGGAGGACGCGGAGCACCTGGCCGCCGTCTCCTCCGGCCTGCACAGCCTCGCGCGCGGCTCCGGCCGGCACTTCCGGGCGGGCCGCGCCCGGCAGACGATGGTCGAGTTCGACGAGGCCCTGCTGTTCGTGACGGCTGCGGGCGAGGGCAGCTGCCTCTGTGTGCTCAGCGACGCCGAGGCCGACGTCGGCCAGGTCGCGTACGAGATGACCCTGCTGGTGAACAGGGTCGGCGAACACCTGGGCGTCTCCGTGCGGCAGCCGGGCGGTCCGACGGACTGACGCCCTTCCGCTGTCGGTGGTCTGCCGTCTGCCGTCTGCCGTCTGCCGTCTGCCGTCTGCCGTCTGCCGTCCGCCGCCCGGACGGTTGTCCACAGGCGGTTGTCCACAGGTGGTGCGCGGATCATCACTTTCCGTTACCTTCGTGGTGTCGGGTTCACCGGAGCCCGACACCGGCCGGTGCGCCGGGACGAGTGACGGGGGAGGCGGACGACGCCATGACGGTGGACGCCATGACGCTGGATCAGACGACACGGACGGTGACGCCGGCCCGGGCCGCGGCGGAGCTGGAGCTGAAGCGCGAGGAGTTCCGGCTCGCCGTCCGGATGGGGCTGATCAGGACCACGCCCCTCCCGGACCGGGACGAGGCGGTCCGGGACCGGGGAGGCGGTCGGGAGCGGGCGCCCGAGCGGCGCCCCGTCGAGCGCGCCGAGCTCGACCGGCTCAAGGCGGCGCCGGACTTCCCCGACGGCCTCCGGGAGCGGGTGCGGGCCGTGGGGGCGGGAGAGGCCGCCGGGCTGCTCTCCATCACCCCGGACCGGTTCGCCCGCCTCGCCCGCACCGGCCACCTCAGCCCGGTCCGCTTCTACCTCAACCGCTACCGGTCGGTGATCTGGCTGTACGTGGCGGCCGAGGTCACCGCCTTCGGCGAGGAGCACCCCGCCCTGCTCGGCGGCCGGCTGCCGGCCGGGGTGCGCGAGCGGGAGGCCGCCGGCGAGGACCTGCGGGCCAGGAACTGGCGTTCGCGCCATCTGGCCCTGCTGCTGCGCGGCACCGACGACCCGTGGGTCCGCGCCGCCGCCGTCGCTTCCCTGCTCGACCCCGTCCAGGTGGCGGAGGTCGTCGACGACCCGTACGAGCGCGGCCACCTGGACCGGCTGCGCCCGCCGCCGCCACCGGGCTTCCCGGTCTCGGGGGCGGCGTACGAGGTCGCCGAGCGCCTCGTCCGCGCGGACGACCCGGACGAGATCCTGTGGCACCGCGTGAGCCTCGCGCTCGCCCTGGACGAGGCCCGCGCCGTTTGCCGGGCGCCGCACCCGGGCGAGCGTCCACGACCGGCGGCCCCGGCGGCGACGGAGCCGGAGGTGAAGCCGGTGCCGGTGTCGGGCGCGGCGGGGGTGCGGCCGTCGGACGTGGCTCCGGCCGGCGGGCCCGTGCGGCGTCCGGCGGTGCGCGCGCGGGCCCGCCGGGGGGC
>NZ_BNBS01000249.1 GCF_014656075.1 Streptomyces hydrogenans | reverse complement strand
AGAACCTGCCCGCTTCCCGCGCCGACGCCGAGGACGTCGTCCAGGACGCCTACCTACGCGTCCTCGTCAACCGCGGCAAGACGACGATCGACAACCCCTACGCCTACCTCTGTACGGTCATCCGCAACCAGGTCAAGGACCTCAGCCGCCGCAGGACGGCCGCCCCTTTCGACACCACCGCCCCCACCTCCAAAGCACACAGCGTCCTGTGGGTCAGCGACCTCGACGACGAGGACACCGACGCCATCCTCGATGCCCGTCCCGCCCTCCTGGAACTGACCGGCTCCCAGCGCCGCCTCGTCCTGCTCCAGGAGGGCTGGGGCTACACCCAAAGCCAGATCGCCGAACTCACCGGCATCCACCGGGGAACCGTCGCCACCCACATCCGCCGCGCCAAGAGCAAGCTCACCGCCGCCCTCACCGCCGTCATCCTCACGGGCATCGCCCTCGCCGCCGTCGGACACCGCGAACTGGCCGAACTGCTCCGCTGGATCATCATCGGCTCCCACAGCCACCCCGACCACGACACCACCGACGGCCCGACTCGCCTCATCGCTCTGGTCCCGGCTGCCACCGCACTGGGCCGCCACGCTTTGAGGGCCGGTCTCAACCCGTGCCTCCGCCTGCCGCCCGAATCCTCCCTGCGAGACACGCTCCGAGCACTCCGGCAGCGCAACCCTCGCAGATAGAACCCGCACGCACGCCGGCCAGCCGGCCGGCCACCACGAACCTTCCCGTCACGATCCTGAGCAGCCCTGTCATGCGGACGCTCACCCCCGTGCCCCTCCCCCGGTGACCGGCTCACGCACGACCACCGCGCGTGCACCACCGGAAGGAGCACTGGGCAACCCAGCGCCCCCACCTGACCACCGCCCTTTCCGGGCGTTGCCGAGGAGGGGCCGACCGTCGAGAGCAGCCAAGGGCGGGACCTACGACGGCTTCGCCCCCGAAGGACACGACCGCTCTGAGCTGGACATCCACGGCCGGCCCCGGCCTCTGGTCGCCCGCACCCGCGACCGCCACCAGCAGATTCACGAGCGCATCGAACGCGGCGACAGCCTTCGCGCCATCGCGCGCGACCTCCAGCTCAGCCGCGGCACGGTCGACCGCTTCGCACGCGCCGCCGGCGTCGATGAACTTCTCATCGCAGCCACCAATCGGTCCTCCCTGATCGACGACTACCGCCTCTACCCGCACCATCGCTGGACGGAGGGCTGCACCAACGCCTCCGCCCTTACCCGGGAGATCCAGCGACTGGGCTACCACGGCGACGTCAACACCGTCCGCCGGCACCTGAAGCCCTATCAGCGGTGCCATCCCGGTCACCGCCCCCTTGCCCCACCTGACCGTCCGCAGGGTCACCGACTGGGTCATGCGCCGGCCCGAGCGCCTCACAGACGTTGAACGAAAGGGTCTCGACGAACTGTGCGAGCGGAATCCCGCGCTGGCGCCGACGGTCGAGTACGCCCGTCGGCTGGCACTCATGGTCCGTGATCGCCGCGGTGAGCACCTGGCTCTCGATGTCTGGATCGCCGACGTCCGCCTCGACGGACAACGCGAACTCCGAACCCTGGCAAGCGGCATGCGGCGCGACCGCGCGACCATCCAGGCCACCCTCACCACGACCTACACGTCCGGAGCAGTCGAAGGTAACGTCACCAGGATCAAGCTGCTGAAGAGACAGATGTACGGCCGCGCCAACTTCGGTCTTCTACGAAGCCGCATCCTGCTCTCACCATGATCAACTCGCCACCACCCCCAAATCAGCGACAGAGCCCAGAAGTTGGACCAGAAACGAGTTTCAGCAGCGCTCAGTAGTGCGACTCGGGACTGGTGTCGTGCGTCCCGAAGGTGGGGTGGCCGCGGAGCCCGGCAGCGTGCCGCGTACGGTCAACGTATGCACGATGAGCAAGACCAGGATCGGGGCAATGATCAGCCCGCGCTGGAGCAGGCCGCCACGTCTGCTGACATCAGCGGTGGGGCAGCGTGCCAAGCGGTGCTTTTCGTGTGCGCGACGTGTGGCGCCCCCTTGACGGAACCACTTACCCGGCTGCCGGCAGTTCCCGAGCCGCCGTTCTTCGCGTGGTGGGATGCGGACGAGCCGGGCCCGTCGCCGGCGACCGTACCGTCAGGCTGCTACGCCATCGAGACGGAGCCCTACGGCGCCCCCTTGGTCGCCACCGACGTCCCCGGGCCGGCGATGCCGCGCCGCGGGACGATAGGCAACGTGGACGGGCAATGGCTGGTGTCGCAGGGCCCGCGAGGCAACATCGTCATCAACCCGGACGACGCGCGCGGCCTGACTCTGCAGCACGCCTCCTCCGCCTGCTGCGGAGCGACCCCGGATGGCGGAATGAACCAGCTGTGCGCCTGCGGAACGCTCGTCGCGACCCTCTGCTCCGACTGCTGCCTGCCGTACGAACTCCATCTCTCAGCCGACCACGTCCGAGCCATCCACCCTTGAGCGCCGAGGTCGCCGTAAGCGATCGTCGGGTTACCCCACACCTCGGAGAATCAGCAGCGTTGGCTCTGTTCACGTGCGTCCACTGCGGTCTGCCAAGACGTGAAGCAAGCAGGAAACTTGGGGGTAGCCATCCGGGCCGTACGAGATGCTGCCAAAGTGATTGAACGAGATGCCGCAGTTCAGATCGTTGAGGAAGAACTGGAACGCGACTACCAACGGGAGCTTTCACTTGGGCTTGTCCCGATGCGCACGGCTGTGTCGCATGTGGAGCAGCATGAGTTGGTATGGATCATTTACTGGACATCCGAGGAGTACCTGCGCACCCGAAACCCAGACTTCGCGCTGGCCGGGAATGGGCCGTACCTTGTCGACCGCGTGGACGGGAGCCTGCATCAGATCGGTGTCGTCTCCGCAGTAATGGACGCGTGGGAGGCGGACTACCGAGTCCGCATTCGAAGGCAGGTCACGCGGACCGCAGTGGACGATCTGCACGATGAGGTCCGGGCGGTGGCAGGCGCTCGCGGGAGGGTTCATGCCATGCACATCCTGCGCCAAAGAGTGCCCGTGCTCTCCCACGCTCAGATCATCGAGTACGTGACCGCCTTGCAGCATGGCGATGCTCCGGCACACCTTGTAGAGGTCTCCTCCAGGGAGCTGGTGCCGCCCACTGACCCGTTCTTGTCCGTGGTCACCATTCGCAGAGCCGCGAACCGTTGAGGTGCTGACAGCAGCAGCTGCCCTCACGAAGCGAGGAGGACTCGCTTGCGCGGCAGCGAGAGGCCAGCGCGGCCGTACGTCTGGCGCTTGAGCATTTTGATCAGGTTGACGTGCCCTTCCACGGCACCTGAGCTCCAGGGCTGAGTCAGGCCGGCGATGACGGCGTCGCGGTCGCGGCCGATGCCTGCGGCGAGGGTGTGGAGGGTGGGCAGGTCGTCTTGCCGGACGGCATCGAGCCAGTCGGGCAGGCGCTCCCCCTGGCGCGCGGTGAGCATGGTCGCGAAGGAGCGGACGTGCCTGGTGAGGGCGTCGATCTCGGGGCAGTGCGTCCGGACGGCCTTGAGTTGGAGTTGCTCGGTTTCGGTGAGGGTGTCCGGACGGCGGAGGATCCATCCGGCGACGGTTCGGGGCGTGGGCGGCCGGGCGTTCACCGGCCGCGGTGAGGTGCGCTTGTCGCGCAGGTAGGCGCGAACGCGCTGGTAGCTGCCCTGGTAGCCGAGTGGCACGTTCGTGCGGCAGACCCTTCTCCTCCCACAGCTTCCAGGCGTTGGTGCAGCCCTCGCTCCAGCGGTCGTCCAGATAGGGCTTGTAGTCGTCGAGGACGGAGGGCCGGTTCTGCCGCTGACCGGTGAACAGCTCCTCCGGCATCGCGGCGCCTGCGAGCTGCTTGACGGTGCGGTAGGTCATCCCGAGCTGCCGTTGCGCCGTCACTCAGCGTGGGCGCGTCACAGAACCTGAACCAGAACCTCTTCACGTGGACAGAGCCAGCCATCTGGCCTCCGTCTCGGGTCCATCCCCGCGCGGGCGGGGAGCAGTCTTGGTGTAGTTCATGGGTACTTCCTGGGTGGGGTCCATCCCCGCGGGCGCGGGGAGCAGACAGGACCTGGAGACCATCCAGATCGGGGCCGGCAAGGGTCCATCGGATGCCGTCGCCTCCCGGTGCATGAAGTGCCCGGATGGGGTGAGACGCCGGGGCATGAGAACACGCCGCACGGACCCGGTACGGGGCAAGGTGGTCGTGGTCACCGGCGCGTCGAGCGGCATCGGGCGCGCCGTCGGACTCGCGTTCGCCCGGCGCGGCGCCCGGGTCGTGCTCGCGGCGCGCAGCGCGGACGTGCTGTGCGCCGAGGCCCGCCGCT
>NZ_BNBS01000248.1 GCF_014656075.1 Streptomyces hydrogenans | reverse complement strand
CGGACGCCAAGAGCGCGCTCATCACCCTCGTCGAGCACGCCCTCATGGCCCGCCTCAAGTAGGTTTTCGGCCAGGGCAGTTGTCCGGAGCCGTCGCAACGGGGCGGCCGGAGTCGATCTGTGGCCTTCGACACGGCCCTCCCGGGGCTTCATAACATTTCGACAGAGAATTCGGGCGCCTCGGACACCCGACGCATCCGATCAGTGTCACTGCGCTCACGTGAGCCCCGCCATTTGGCGGGGCTCGCTCTTTATGCCCGTTTTATGTGAGGCGTGGACCACTGAAAGCGGCTCCGTCCCACTGTTTGGAACGGACCCCCATCACGTGCTGCAATTCATGAACTCCCGAGTAGTACGGCCCTGAACGAAACACCGGCACGACGTAGGTGCCGACGCGGAGAGGTTGTTGGTCGAGTGAGGCGAAGCATGGATGGCTCCGCGGAGCAGGAGGCGCGGGGCAACTTCACCCCGCCGTCGCGCGGTGCGGTGTCGCCCGCGGACGTACCGGTGACGCCCGTGCCCGCCCCCGCCCCCCGGGGCAGCTCCAGCAAGCTGTCCCCGCGCAACTGGCGCGTGCCCACCCGGCTGAACGCGATCCTCCTCATACCCGTGCTCGTCGGCCTCGTCATGGGCGGCTTCCAGGTCAAGGGGTCGATCGACACCTGGCAGGAGGCCCAGGACGCCGAGAAGACGGCGCTCATCGTGCGCGCCGCCTCGGAGTACTCCACCGCCCTCCTGAACGAGCGCGACCTGACGGCCGCCCCGCTGCTGGCCGGCAAGGACCGGGCCGGCGAGGACATCACCCGGGCGTACGCGACGACCGACGCGGCCCGCGCCAAGTTCGACGAGGCCGTCCGGAACATGCCCTCGGGCCAGGGCCTGGAGCGCCGACTGCAGGCGTTCAAGAACGAGGAGCCCAAGCTCGCGGCGCTCCGCAAGGCCGCCTACACGGCCGCGCTCGACCCGGTGAACACCCAGCTCGGCTACACCGGCGTGCAGCACTACCTCATGGAGTTCTCCAACGAGCTCGGCCTGGGCACCGGCAACATCACCAGCTACGGCCGGACCGTCTACGCCATCCAGCTCGCGCAGGCCGCCGGTTCCCTCCAGCGCTCCATCGGCACCCACCTGCTCGTCCGGCCCAGCGCCAAGGACGCCGTCTTCGCCCAGCAGTCGGTCGCGTTCAACTCGTACAACTACCTGGAGCAGATCGCCCTCGGCGAGTACAACTCCGGTGGCACCGCCGAGGACGTCGAGCGCCTGAAGAAGGTGATGGCCGCCAAGGCCGCCGCGGGCGAGAAGCAGATGCAGGCCGCGGACGTCACCCTGCCCAAGGGCAAGGACGGCTCGGTCTACACCGGCGTGGCCGGCCTGATCGGCACCGCCGAGGACGCGGACGCGATCAAGGCGCTCGCCGCCAAGGGCATCACCGCCGAGACCTGGATGGCGATCGCCACCGCCAAGTTCGACGGCTACAGCGAGGTCGAGAAGTCCCTCGTCGACAAGGCCGTGGCCGAGGCCACCGACATCTCCTCCGACGCCCAGACGGACGCCTGGGTCACCGGCGCCATCGTCGTCATCGCCCTGCTCGCCGCCTTCGTCCTCGCCGGGATGATGGCCCGGCAGATGAGCCGCTCGATGCGCGAACTGCGCACCGCCGCCTTCGGCATCGCCGAGCAGCGCCTGCCGATGCTGGTCGACCAGCTCTCCCGTACCGAGCCCGGCCGGGTCGACACCCGGGTGCAGCCCATCCCGATCGACTCGCAGGACGAGATCGGCGAGGTCGCCCGCGCCTTCGACCAGGTCCACCGGGAGGCCGTGCGGCTCGCCGCCGAGCAGGCCATGCTCCGGGGCAACGTCAACGCGATCTTCACCAACCTGTCGCGCCGCAACCAGTCGCTGATCGAGGGCCAGCTGACCCTCATCACCGACCTGGAGAACAACGAGGCCGACCCGGACCAGCTGGAGAACCTCTTCAAGCTGGACCACCTCGCGACCCGCATGCGCCGCAACGGCGAGAACCTCCTGGTCCTCGCCGGCGAGGAGCCGGGCCGCCGCTGGGACCAGCCGGTCCCGCTCGTCGACGTGCTCCGCGCCGCCTCCTCCGAGGTGGAGCAGTACGAGCGCATCGAGATCGCCGGCGTGCCGGAGGCCGAGATCCACGGCCAGGCCGTGACCGACCTCGTGCACCTGCTCGCCGAGCTGCTGGAGAACGCCACCACGTTCTCCTCCCCCCAGACCAAGGTCCGCGTCACCGCGACCCGTCTCCCCGACGGCCGCGTGATGGTCGAGATCCACGACAAGGGCATCGGCCTCACCGCCGAGGACTTCGCGGACATCAACCACAAGCTGGCGAACCCGCCCACCGTGGACGCGGCCGTCTCCCAGCGCATGGGCCTGTTCGTGGTCGGCCGGCTGTCCGACCGGCACGGCATCCGCGTCCAGCTCCGCCCCTCGGGCGAGCAGGCCGGCACCACCTCGCTGGTCATGCTCCCCGACGCGATCACCCACGGTGGCGGCGGCGAGCAGCCGACCCAGGACGACTTCACGGTCTCCCAGATCATCCCGCACCAGCAGCAGGGCGGCTTCGAGCCCGCCGTGGCCCCGATGCGGACCGCGGCCGAGCTCGGCTTCGACGACTCGCGCTACGAGCAGCAGGGCGAGGGCCCGCAGCTGGACCCGGTCAACCGCTCGCTGATGCGCGAGGAGCGCCGCGCGGCCCTGGAGGCCCAGGTGCAGGGCACCGAGGGCCAGCCGTACGGCGCGGAGCCCGAGCAGGGTCAGGCGTACGGCGCCGAGTACCCCCAGGATCAGGGCTACGGCCAGGAGTACCCCGCCCAGGGGTACGAGCAGGGTCAGGCGTACGGCTCCGAGTACGCCCAGGAGCAGCAGGGTTACGAGCAGCAGCCGCAGAACGGCTACGGCTACGCCCCGCAGCAGGGCTACGAGGGGTACGGCGCGCAGGGCGAGGCGTACCCGCAGCAGGCGTATGCGGAAGCGGCGTACGGCACCCAGGACGCGGCCCACACCGGCTACGACCAGGCGTTCGAACCCCAGTCCCACCAGGGCGAGTGGCCGGAGCAGAGCTCCTACCAGGGCGCTTTCGACCAGGGTTACCGACCGGAATCGGAATCTTCGCAGGCCGCTCCCGAACAGGGCGCCGAGCGCGTAGGCTTCGACCGTCCGGCTCCGGCTCCCAGTCCCGCTCCGGACACCGGCCACGGACTGACCGACGCCGGTCTGCCGCGCCGCGGCGGTGTCGCCCCGCAGGCGCCCCAGGCGCAGCAGCCCGCGCCGCCGGCCCAGCCCGCCCCGCCGGCGGGACAGGACGAACAGCAGCAGAACGAAGGCTCCGAGGAATGGCGCTCGGCCAATGACGAGCGCTGGGAGCAGGCCAAGAAGCTCCGCGAGCCGAAGGCGGGCGGAGTCACTCCGTCCGGTCTCCCCCGGCGCGTCCCCAAGGCCAACCTGGTCGAGGGCACCGCGGAGCAGACCCCGCAGGGCGGCCCCCAGGTCTCCCGCGCCCCCGAGGACGTCCGGGGCAGGTTGAGCAACCTGCGCCGGGGCGTCCAGCAGGGACGCAGCGCGGGAACGGACACGAACGGATCGGGCCTCGGCCCGGGTACCACCTACAACCAGGAGCGTTAGTGTGAGCATGAGCCAGGCGGCGCAGAATCTGAACTGGTTGATCACCAACTTCGTGGACAACACCCCCGGGGTGTCGCACACGGTGGTGGTCTCCGCCGACGGACTCCTGCTGGCGATGTCCGAGGGCTTCCCCCGGGACCGCGCCGACCAGCTGGCGGCGGTGGCGTCCGGACTGACCTCGCTGACCGCGGGCGCGTCCCGGATCTTCGAGGGCGGCGCGGTCAACCAGACCGTGGTGGAGATGGAGCGCGGCTTCCTCTTCATCATGTCGGTCTCGGACGGATCCTCGCTGGCCGTCCTCGCCCACCCGGAGTCCGACATCGGTCTCGTGGGCTACGAGATGGCCCTGCTCGTGGACCGCGCGGGCTCCGTCCTCACCCCGGACCTCCGGGCGGAGCTCCAGGGAAGTCTTCTCAACTAACAGACACACAGTGCGTATGACGTCACCGCACCGTTAGGGTGCGGTGACGCGGCTCCAAGGGACATGGACCGCGAGGCAGTCGGAGGAGGAGACGTGGGAACACCCCCGGGGGCGAACCCCTACAACGGATTCGACGCGCATCAGGCGCCGCTGGGCGACACCGCGCAGAACCGCTACAACTTCCCTTCCGCACCCAGCAGACAGGGTGTCCCCCAGTCCTACGGGCAGCCGCAGGCGCAGCCGGTGGCCCCGCGCTCGGCGGGCAGCTCCAGCGCCGGCGGCGGGCACAACCCGCTGGTCCGTCCGTACGCGATGACCGGCGGCCGGACCCGGCCGCGCTACCAGC
>NZ_BNBS01000247.1 GCF_014656075.1 Streptomyces hydrogenans | reverse complement strand
GTCGTACACCTCGTCCAGACCATCCGGCGCGGTCTCCGTCACATATCCAGTACCGCAGCCACCTCATAGACGGCTGCCTTACCGAGACAGGACGACCATCAGCCCCTGATCACCGAAGACGACATCACGAGTTCAACCTCAGTAGCACGGCAGACAGGCGCCGATCGTTGTTGCTGGTATGGCCGGGAGTCGCGCGCCGAGCAGGATTGGACGGCACCCCACGGGGGAGCCTGTGTCCTGCGGACCTCCAACTGACGCTAAAGCCCATGGCATCTGGGGGCCGTTGTCCGGGAGCCGGAGGATCTTCAGGGGGTGCATGGTGGAGCGACGTTTGCCGGTTGCGACGCACTGGGGGAGCTACGTCGCGGTCGTCGATTCGGGCCGGCTGGTGCGCATCGAGCCCAGCGGCGATGATCCCGCGCCTTCACCCATCGGCCCCGGAATGCTGACAGCCGCCGACGATGGCGCGCGCGTGTTGCGGCCGGCGGTGCGCAGGGGCTGGCTGGAGGGTCTGCCCCGTGCCCGCGACACAGCCCGGGGCAGGGACGTGTTCGTGGAGGTGAGCTGGGACGAGGCGCTCACACTGGTGAGCGAGGAGCTGTCCCGGGTGCGGGCCGAGCATGGGGACAGCGCGGTGTTCGGCGGATCCTACGGCTGGGCGAGCGCGGGTGCCTTCCACAATCCGCAGAATCAGTTGCAGAGGTTCCTGGCGCTGGGCGGTGGATACGCCGATTCCCGCAACACCTACAGCACCGCGGCGTTGGAGGTCATCCTCCCGCATGTGATCGGCGGGGCTCCGTGGAGTTATCAGTCCCGGATGCCGATGTGGGACGAGATCGCCGAGAACTGTGAGCTGGTGGTGGCGTTCGGGGGGCTGGCGCTCAAGAACAGCCAGATCAACCCCGGCGGGCTGGCCCGGCACCAGACCGAAGGCCTGCAGCGAAAGTGCCGTGAGGCTGGGGTGCGGTTCGTGAACGTCAGCCCCATCCGCAGTGACACGGCAGGCTTCCTGGACGCCGAGTGGCTGCCCGTCATCCCCAACACCGACACCGCCTTGATGCTCGGCATCGCGCACACGATGCTGGACAACAACTGGCACGACCAGGATTTCCTCGACCGGTGCTGCACCGGGTTCGACCGCTTCGCCTCCTACCTGACTGGCAAGTCCGACGGCATCGTCAAGGACGCCGGCTGGGCCGCAAGGATCACGGGCGTCAGCCGCGAGGCGATCACCGACCTCGCGCGCCGCCTTGCCACGCAGCGCTCTGTGATCATGGTCAACTACGCGATCCAGCGGGCGGACCTCGGCGAGCAGCCGATCTGGATGTCGGTCGTGCTGGCCGCCATGTCTGGTTCGATGGGCCGGCCTGGCTGCGGCTGGGGCGCGGGCTACGCGACGATGGACGCGACCGGCGTCGCCCCAGGCCGCCCGTCGGTGCCCTCGATGCCGCGGGTGCCCAACCCCGTGCCGGATTTCATCCCGGTCGCACGGATCGCCGACACCCTGCTGCATCCGGGCCGGACCATCGACTACGACGGCCGGCGCCTGACCCTGCCTGAGCTGCGCCTGATCTACTGGTGCGGGGGCAACCCGTTCCACCACCACCAGGATCTCCACCGCCTGACCCGCGCCTGGCAGCACCCCGACACGGTGGTGGTGCACGAAGCCTGGTGGAACACCACCGCCAAGTTCGCCGACATCGTCCTTCCCGTGGCCACCAGTCTGGAACGCGACGATTTCGCGGCCGGTTTCTCCGACCCCCACCTCACCGCGATGCCGAAAGTCCGCGAGCCGGCCGGTGAGGCACGCACCGACCACGACATCTTCGCTGCTCTGGCGGCCCGCCTCGGCTACGAGCGGGAGTTCACGCAGTCGCGCTCGGAGTTCGAGTGGGTCCGTCACCTCTACGAGCAGACCAGGGCCGGCCTCGGCAACGACGCGGCACTGCCGGACTTCGACGACTTCTGGCACAGCCCCTGTGGTGTGACACTGCCGGCGCTCGGCGGACCGTTCCCCGGCAGCTTCGAGGCGCTGCGCGCAGATCCGCAGGTCTCCCCCCTCACAACGCCGTCGGGGAAGATCGAGATTTTCTCCGAGGAGATCGACTCGTTCGACTACGACGACTGCGCCGGGCACCCGACCTGGTTCGAACCGGTCGAATGGCTCCACGCCGAGGCATCGGACCGCTTCCCGTTGCACCTGATCTCCAACCAGCCGGCCTCACGCCTGCACAGCCAGTACGACAACGGTGGCCACAGCCTCAGCTCGAAGATCCGCGGCCGTGAGCCAGTGACGATCAACCCCGTGGACGCGGCATCCCGCGGCATCGAGGACGGGATGATCGTGCGCGTCTTCAACGACCGGGGCAGCTGTCTGGCAGGCGCGATCCTGTCGGATGCCGTCATGCCCGGTGTCATCCAGCTGTCGACCGGAGCCTGGTGGGACCCGGCCGAGCCGGGCCGGAGCGGAACCCTGGACCGCCATGGAAACCCGAACACGCTCACCGGGGATCGCGGGTGCTCGCGCCTGTCCCAAGGCCCCAGTGCACACAGTGCGCTCGTGGACGTCGCGGTCTACGACGAACCGCTTGAGGAGTTGCGCGCCTTCACGCCACCACACCTCGAACACTGAAACGAAGCCGCTTCACAGGCAGGTACGTTTGCCGTGGTCGCCGCTGTCAGGCTTCCGGTCGGCGGGTCCGACCGGAAGCCGTGCCTCGATGCCGCCGTTGCGTGACCTCAAGTGCGTGAATACGGTCCGCGGTCATGACAGCTCTGCAAGATCTCAAGTACGGCCAGTGGTTCAGGGGTGCCGACGTCGACGGCGACGGGTTCATCACCCAGTCCGATGTCCGCAAGATGAGCGAGCGCTACATCAACGCCCGCAAAACCACTCCCGACGCCGAGACCGCCCGCCAGCTCACGGAAGGCATGGACCTGTTCTGGTCGAACGTCATCGCCCCGATGGACCAGGACGGTGACGGCAAGGTCGACGTACGGGAGATGACCGAAGGTTTCAAGAGCGTCCTGACAGACCGCGCGCTCTACCCCCAGCAGATTGGGCCGGTCAGCAACTGCTTTTTCGACCTCGTCGACCTCAACGGGGACGGCAGGATCGACCAAGGCGAGTTCCAGCAGATGTTCGACTCGGTCGCCGCTGTCCCCAGCCAGGACTGCGCCGCCGTTTTCGCCGCCCTGGATCTCGACGGATCCGGCGGACTCGACCGGGATGAGTTCCACCAGGCACTCGAGGAGTTCTTCTACGGCAACGACCCTGATGCCCCCGCCAACCACCTGTTCGGCAGGATCACCGTCTGAGAGCCCCCGGACACGAGCCTCAGGTGAACCTGCGGCGCGTAGCGGCCACGACTGCGAGGTCAGGCCTGGCCCGGTTGCCCCCTCTGTTGCCGACGGCAACATCGTCAGCGTCCAGCGGTGCCCGTTCCGCTCTGCCGGCTGCGCGGGCCGGGCACAGCCCGCAGGCGACGCGGTCAAGTCCAGATGCAGGCGGCTTCATGTCCAGCTCGAACCAGCCGTAGGTGCCACGTGGGTCCAGCGGGGACGGCCCTGTTCTCCCAAAGCTACGACGAAGTGACAAGTAGCTTTCTGTAATCAGAGTGACGCTTGGTCAGGCCTACGTTCGGCAGGAATACGTGCAGCGGACGAGCGCCGAGCGTGCCTCTTCGAGGGATGACAGGCCACCCTTGACCGGGCCGCCGAGGGCCCCGACCAGAGGAGTCCGTGAGGCCATGCCGCCCGAAGAGCCAGGCCGCCGTTCCCTGTACCGCCCGCGCTGAGCCGGGGGCGGTGCCGTGCACCCGTTCGAAGGCACCGCAACCACAGGCCTACGAGCCTTGTCTTCATCCATATGGCACTCATCCGGCGTCCGCGGCCCGCCCCGACCGACCGTGAGCTGCGCCTCTGGCGGGTCGGCAAGCCCTTAGCGCGTCAAGTTTGTTGCTGTGGGCGGTCGAACAGACAGGTCAGGTACTCGGGGCCGGAGTGGGATGATCCAGGTGTGGAAACTCCTGATCCTTCCTTCCGGCGTCGCCTGCTGAACGAGGCGCTGACGGTAGTGGCGGCACCTGCGCGGGTCCAGGCAGCATGGCTGGAGAAGCATGGTGTCGTGACGGACGAGATCGCCCTCGACTTCGATCACGCCTTCCGCATGACCGAGGCTCTGGTGGAGGAAGGATTCCTCAGCCGTGACGTCCTGCCCGAGCTCCGGCTGATCGACTCGATCTTCGATGAGATGAGCCGCGACGAGTCCACGGATCGGTGGACGACTGCGGCTCTGATCAGCGATGCGGGGTGGATCCGTGCCCGCGTGCTGGCTCAGCAGGTTCTCGCCCGTGAAGGCGTGGACGCCTCGCCGCTGCCAGACATCTCTGTCATCCGGTAGCGAGCCCGACAGATCAGGCCGCTGCCGCCTGTGGGGCGACGTTGCCTTCGGGGAAGGCCACGGTCTCGTCGAAGTGCTGTCC
>NZ_BNBS01000246.1 GCF_014656075.1 Streptomyces hydrogenans | reverse complement strand
CCCGCGTCGGCCGCCGCGCCGGAGCGCTCCGTCCGGCGCGCCGGCGTCCGGGGCGAGGCCCCCGCCACGGCCGAGGTCACGGGCAGCGGCAGCGCCACCGCCGCGCCCGACCTGGCGATCCTGTCGGTGGGCGTGGAGGTCACGAAGCCGACGGCGAAGGAGGCGATGGCGGCGCAGAGCACCGCCGCCGAGGCGCTGCTCGCCGTGCTGCGCAAGGAGGGCGTCGAGGACCGGGACATCCGCACCGACAGCCTCTCCCTCAACCCCGTCTACACCCAGACGACCGGCGGCGAGTCCAAGGTCACCGGCTACCAGGCGAGCCAGACCTTCTCCGTGAAGGTCCGGGACATCGACCGCGCCGGACAGGTCATCGGGGCCATCAACGGCGCCACCGGGGACGCGGGCCGGGTCAACGGCGTCGTCTTCGACGTGGCCGACCCGAAGGAGCTGCGCGCCAAGGCCCGCGAGGCCGCCTACAAGGACGCGTACGACAAGGCGTCGCAGCACGCCCGGCTGAGC
This sequence comes from Streptomyces hydrogenans, assembly GCF_014656075.1. GTDB lineage: Bacteria > Actinomycetota > Actinomycetes > Streptomycetales > Streptomycetaceae > Streptomyces > Streptomyces hydrogenans. Next base: position 3,970 of record NZ_BNBS01000246.1, on the reverse strand, counting down.
GGCCACCGCCTCGGCCGACTGGTCTCACTGAGTGAGGGCGACTCGCTGCGCCCCGGCCACGGAGCGCTGCCGTCCATGCCGGCCGACGAGCCGAGCGTCCCGCTCGCCCCCGGCGAGATCGAGGAGCAGGTCACCGTCTCGGCGGTCTTCGAACTGATCTGAGGGAGGGGTGGAAGGGCGGACGATCGGAGGACGGAGGGACGGACGAGGCGGCCGGGCGGCCCGGCGCAGAGGCGGAGGGACGGGCGGGGGGTCGGGGTGGGCCTCGGATCCGCCTCGGGTCTGCACGCGGCCTCGGGTCCGTACCCGCCCTCGGGTCTGTACGCGCCCTCGGGCCCGTACCCGGCCGCGGATCCGTATCCGGCGCCCGACCCGCCCCCCGCTTCTCGCTCGGGTCAGGGCCCGGTCGTCGGGAGGCCCAGTTCGCGGGTGAGGGCCGCGTCGGCCCATTGGAGCATGGCCGTGCGGGAGAGGCCGCCGGTGTAGACGGTCGTCTGGACGGCGAGGCCGTCCAGGTAGGCGGTGAGCCGCCAGGCGGCGCCGGCCGGGTCGGGGCAGGGGAACTCGCCGGCGGCGACCCCCTCGGCGATCACGGCGGTCAGCGCCGCCTTCCACGCCTGGTCGAGCGAGGCGGCGACCCGGCGGAGCTCCGGGTCGCGCAGCCCGGCCGCCCATGCCTCGATCCACAGCCGCCAGCCCTTGGCCTGGCCGGTGGGGGCGTACCAGCGGACGGCGGCGCGCAGTCGCCGGGCCGCCGTCGAACGGCGCCCGAGGATCCGGCGGAGCTCGGCGAGATCGCCCTCGGCGGCGTGCTGGAAGGCCGCCGCGACCAGCTGTTCCTTGGTGGAGAAGTGGTAGAGCACGAGCGCGTTGCTCACGCCGAGGGCGGCGGCCACGTCGGCGATCCGGACGGCGGTGGCACCCCGGGCCTCGATCTGCTCGACGGCGGCCCGCAGCAGCTCCTCGCGCCGCTCGGCCACGCTCAACCGCACTCTCGCCACGCCGTGCAGCCTACACAGCACGGACGGCACGGAGTCATGATCGTCAAGGGGCCCGGGGGTGCCGTCAGTACCAGCCGTACCGCTCGGCGATCACCGGCAGTCGTTCGGCCACCAGGGCGTGTGCCGCCGTGCGGGGGAGCACGCCGTCGGCCTCCGCCCGGTCGAGCACGGCGCCCGTCAGGTCCCGCATCGCGCTCCGTACCCGCGCGAAGGACTGGTCGGCGTCGGCCTCGACGTCGCCGAAGAGGGTCCACCACCACCAGGCGTTGGTGCAGGAGTTGACCACCACGTCCGGCAGGACGGTCACCCCGCGCGCGGCGAGGGCCTCCTCCGCCTCGGGGAGCACCGGCATGTTGGCGGCCTCGGCGATCCAGCGGGCGCGGATCCGCCCCTGCTCGGCCGCGCCGATCGCGTAGGAGACGGCGGCCGGCACCAGCACCTCCGCGTCGACGGCGAGCCAGGCGTCCCCGGGCGCCTCGCGGTCGCCGGGGCGCAGCGCCGCCCGGTCGACCGTGCCGTGGCCGTCCCGGGCGGCGATCAGCGCCTCGACGTCGAGCCCGTCCGGGTTCACGACCGTGCCGCGCACGTCGGCCACCGCCACCACCGTGAGGCCCGCGCGGGCGAGGAAGCGGGCGGTGGCCGCGCCCATGGTGCCGAAGCCCTGCACGGAGACCCGGGTGCCCGCGTGGGGCCGCCCGGCCCGGTCCAGCGCGACCAGCACCGACTCGGCCACGCCGAGCCCGCCGACCAGCGCGTCCAGGCCGATGCCGTCGACCTGGAGGGCGAAGGCGTCCGCGAGTCGCTTCCGGGCCGCCGCCTCGTCCTCCAGGAGCGGGAAGACGGCCTGCACCGAGGAGTCGAGCCCGGCCTCGGCCACCGCCCGGTCCACCGTCTCCTGGGTGAGCCCCAGGTCCTCCCCGGTGGTCCAGAACCGCTCCACGTACGGCCGCATCGCCCGCAGATAGCGGACCAGGACGCCGTACGCCTCCGGGGAGCGCGGATCGCAGTCGATGCCGCCCTTGGCGCCGCCCAGCGGCACGTACCGCGCGGACGGGTCGTAGTGCAGGGCCTCCTTCATGGTCATTCCGCGGGCGAGCCCGGCGACCTCCTCGGCGGTGCACCCCTCGCGCATCCGCAGCCCGCCGCTGGCCACGCCCCTGACCAGCCGGTCGACGACCAGGTGGCCACGGCGGCCGGTGACGTGGTCGGTCCAGGTGAGGGAGAGCAGCGGGGCGGCGGTCATGGGACTCCTCCGGGGCGGATTACTGAATGGCGGTTCAGTATGACCGACGGGGCGGGAGGCGCGGCCGGACGGCGGAGACGGCGCGGCCGGACGTCGGGGGGCTGCGCGCCCGGAGGGCGGGGGAGGGCGGGCCGGGACGGCAGGTGAGGGTGGGGCGGGAGGCGGCGGAGGGTGGGGCGGGACGGCCGGCCGCCCGGCCGCTCATAATGGAACGACCCCCAGAGATCAGGAGGTCCTGTGACCGGTACCGGCTCCGACCGTTCGCTGCGGGCGCGGCTGCGCGCCCTGCGGCCCGAGTCCTTCGGCGCCGAGCCCACGGGAGAGCGGCTGGCCCGCATCCGCCGCTCGCCGCACTTCGCGGACGGCGTCTTCCAGAACCCGGAGGAGGCCCGCCGCGGCCCCTCGGGCTCCACCGCCGACCTGATGAAGATCTACTTCGAGCGGGAGGCGCGCGCCCGCCGGGCCCCGGTCGGGGTGATCCCCGTCCATCCGACGACCGTCGCCGACCTCGCCCGCCCCGCCGCCACCGGGCTGCGGATCACCTGGCTGGGCCACTCCAGCGTGCTGGCCGAGATCGACGGCGTACGGATCCTCTTCGACCCGGTCTGGGGGGAGCGCTGCTCGCCCTTCTCCTTCGTCGGCCCCAAGCGGCTGCACCCGGCGCCCGCGCCGCTCGCCGCGCTCGGCCCGGTCGACGTCGTCGTGATCTCCCACGACCACTACGACCACCTCGACCTGCCGACCATCAAGGCGCTGGCCACCACCGACACCCTCTTCGCCGTCCCGCTCGGCGTCGGCGCCCACCTGGAGCACTGGGGCGTCCCGGCCTCCCGGCTGCGCGAGCTGGACTGGCACGAGTCCGCCGAGATCGGCGACCTCACCCTCACGGCGACCCCGGCCCGCCACTTCTGCGGCCGCGCCATCCGCAACCAGCAGCACACCCTCTGGGCCTCCTGGTCGGTCCGGGGCCCGCGCCACCGGATCTTCCACAGCGGCGACACCGGTTACTTCCAGGGCTTCAAGTCCATCGGCGCCGCCCACGGCCCCTTCGACGTGACGATGATCCAGATCGGTGCGTACGCCGAGTTCTGGCCCAAGAACCACACGGACTATACGCCGATGCCTGGGGCGTGGCCAGACATTCACATGACGCCTGCGCAGGGGGTTCAGGCCCATCTTGACCTGCAGGGAGGTGCTCCGGCCGGTGTGATGCTGCCGATCCACTGGGGGACCTTCAACCTGGCTCCGCATCCGTGGGCGGAGCCGGGGGAGTGGACGAAGGACGCGGCGGAGGAAGTCGGGCAGGCGGTGGCGTTCCCGCGTCCCGGTGAGCCGTTCGAGCCGGCGGGGAAGCTGCCGGCGGATGCCTGGTGGCGCCGGGTGTCTCAGCCGATCGCTCGTCCGTGGCGCCGGCCGAAGCAGGCGTCGATTTCTGCCGATGCGTCCGAGCGTGATCTCGATCTGGCGGGTGATCGGTGACGTTGGGTGAGGACGAGCTGGGCAGGGTCGTGGCCCTGCTGGCTCGTCTCTCGGCCGAGGAGCGTGATCGGGTGCTGCGTACTGTGGACGGTCCGTCCCGGGCGCAGCCTTCGGTGAGTGCCCCACGGTTCGTGCCTCTGCCGACCGGGGGGGTTTGTCCTCGGTTGTTGTCCGAACGCGCGTCGTGGGTGCCTAAGAACTGCTATCGGAATGACTTCAAGCGCCGCCAACAGATGAGTGAGCAAGC
>NZ_BNBS01000245.1 GCF_014656075.1 Streptomyces hydrogenans | reverse complement strand
GGGGCGACGGGCCGGGGAGCCGCCGGGAGCGCGGGCCGGGGCACCGCGAGGGGCGCGAACCGGGGAGTGCCGGCTGCGGTCGGCCGGGGGCGTCGGCCGGCGGGCGCCGACGGGGTCGGCCGGTGATGTCGGCCGGAGGGCTGCCGGCGGTGTCGGCCGGGGTGTCGGCCGAGAGGCCGCCGGTGGGGGTCGGCCGGGTCGTCAGCCGAGGGTGTTCGCGACGCCCTTCTTGGCGTTCTCCCACGCCTTCTCGGGGGCGAGGCCCTTGCGCTCGACCTCGCTCAGCGCGTTGGTGATCTGCTGGTTGATGTTCTGGTCGTGGACGCCGAGGACCTGGACCGGGGCCGCCTTGGCCGCGTCGCCGAAGATCTGCCCGATGGGGGCGCCGGAGAAGTACGGGTCCGTGGTGCCCGAGACCTCGGCGATGGCGCCGGTCGAGGAGGGGAAGTTGCCCTGCTTGGCGAAGATCTTGGCCTGCTGCTCGGGGGCGGTGAGCCACTTGATCAGCTCGTACGCCTCCTTCTTGTTCTTGGCGGCGCGCGGCACCGCGAGGTAGGAGCCGCCCCAGTTGCCGGCGCCGCCGGGCAGCTTGGCGATGTCCCACTTGCCCTTGCCGGTCTCGCCGGCCTGGCCCTTGATGTAGCCGAGCATCCAGGCGGGGCAGGGGATGGTGGCGAAGGAGCCGGCGGCGAAGGCCTGGTTCCACTGCGGGGACCACTGGTCGAGCTTGGCGCTGAGATCGGCCTGGGTGGCCTTGACCGAGGTCTCCCAGGCGCTCTTCAGGGCCGGGTTGGTCTCCCAGATCAGGGCGCCGGAGGCGTCGTAGTAGCGCTCCTTCTCCTGTCCGATCATGATGGAGAAGAGGCTGCCGACGCTGTCCAGCCAGGCGCTCTTGGCGGGGGCCTTGGCCTTGTACTGCTTGCCCAGCTCCAGGTAGCCGTCCCAGGTGGACCACTTCTCGGCCAGCTCGGCGCGGTCGGTGGGGAGTCCGGCCTGCTTGAAGAGGTCGGTGCGGTAGCACATCGCCTCGGGGCCGACGTCGGTGCCGAGGCCGAGGACCTCGCCGCCCTTGCCGGTGGCGGCGGCCCACTTGGCGTCGGCGAACTGGTCCTTGAGGCCGTCGGCGCCGTACTTCCGCAGGTCCTCGAAGCGGTCGGCCTGCTGCTGGGTGACGGAGGCGATCCGGCCGACCTCGATGCCCTGCACGTCGGCGAGGCCGCCGCCGCCGGCGAGCCGGGTCTGGAGCGACTTCCAGTAGTCGGCCTCGTCCTCGGTGTCGGTCTGCTTGATGGTGACGTTCGGGTGGAGCTTCTCGTACTCGGCGTAGAGCCCGGCCTCCTTGTAGCCGAAGGATCCGAAGAGGTCGACGGTCACCGTGACCTTGCCGCCCGGCTTGTCGGCGGCGGTGTCGGAGGCGCCGGATCCGCAGGCGGCGAGCAGGGAACCGGCGAGCGCGACCGCTCCGAGACGGAGTGCGGCCTGGGTGGCGGCTCGGGTGAGGGGCATGGACGGGCTCCCTTGGCATCGGGGCGGGTCGGGGGAGTGGGGCGGGCGGCGCCGGGGTGTGCCGGGGCCGCCCCGAGAACGCTTGAGAGCGCTCTCAAGAACGGTCTGGAGCGTGCCCCGACTCGGCCGTTCCCGTCAAGACTCGAAGGCGTAACGGCTCGGAATCGAAGGCTTCCTACGGAACCCCTGCCCCAACTCGGCTTTGCGTCGCTTCTCTTGACGTCCAGGTTTCGAGAGTTTTACGTTGCGCACTGCTGAGAGCGCTCTCAAGAGCCGTCACACCGACGGACGAACCCCCACGAAACCCCCCTCCTTCGAGCCAACGAGGTGCTGTACGTGTCAGCTCCCCGCTCCCGACCGGCCGCGTCGCTGGTCCTCGTCTCCGCCCTGGCCGCCGCCGGTCTCGTACCGGCCGTCGCCGGGACCGCCTCCGCCGCCACCGTCCCCGTGGGCGCGGGCGGTTACTCCGACACCCGCCCCGCCGGGACCTCCGGGCCCACCACCAACACCGGCGCCCCCGTCACCCCCAAGGTGACCGCAGCCGCCAAGGACCGGCCCGTCCCCACCAACGACTGGTGGTCCTCGCTCGCCTTCCAGCGCTACGGCGACAACCCGTACTCCACCCCCATGTACGGCCACCCGCTCACCTACCAGGCCGTCGCCGGCGGCCTGGAGCTCGGCTACCCCACCACCCCGGCGATCGTCGGCGACGGACGGCAGTACGAGTTCCCCCACAAGGCCGACCTCACCCTCGGCCTCACCGGGCTCAACTCGCCCGACACCAAGGCCGACGACTGGTCGGACTGGACCGTCACCCCCTACTGGTCCGACGGCGCCCGCACCCTGCGCACCACCATCGGCCACGGCCTGCCCTTCGTGTACGCCAAGGGCACCGGCGGCGACGCCCGGATCACGACCGCGTCCACGCCCACCGTCTTCGCCGACCAGGGCAACGTCCTCGGCATCACCGTCGGCGGCCACCACTACGCCCTCTTCTCGCCCGCCGGCACCGACTGGAACGTCTCCGGCACGACGGTCACCGCGGGCCTCGGCGGCAAGGACTACTTCTCCGTCGCCGTCCTGCCCTCCACCGACGCCCTGGCCACCTACCGCAAGTACGCCTTCAGCTTCGTCACCGGCTCCCGCGTCACCTGGTCCTCCTCGGGCGGCAAGGTCGGGGCCACGTACACGCTCACCACCGAGGCGAAGGAGGGCACCGAGACCGGCACCCTCCAGGCGCTCTACCGCCACCAGTGGCTCAACTCCACCGACCCGCTCACCCCGTACACCTACGTGTCGCCGCGCGGCACCATGAAGGTCCGCGAGGGCCGGTCCTTCACCACCAGCCGCAAGCAGGCCGCCGTCCTGCCCGGGCTGCCCGCCACCGGCGCGGTCGACCAGGCCCGGCTGCGCGGCTACCTCAACGAGGTGGTGAACTCCGCCGACCCGTTCTCCGGCGCCACCGACACCTACTGGACCGGCAAGGCGCTCGGCAAGCTCGCCCAGCTGGTGCCGCTCGCCGAACAGCTCGGCGACACCGCCCTGCGCGACCGGCTCCTCGGCCTGCTCAAGGGCCGCCTCCAGGACTGGTTCACCGCGGGCGGCGCGAACGAGTTCTCGTACGACCGCACCTGGAAGACCCTGACCGGCTACCCCGCCTCCTACGGCAGCGACACCGAGCTCAACGACCACCACTTCCACTACGGCTACTACGTCTACGCCGCCGCGATCATCGCCCAGTACGACCAGGCGTGGGCCGCCGACTCCGCCTGGGGCGGCATGGTGAAGACCCTGGTCCGCGACGTCGCCAACCCCAGCCGCACCGACACGGCCTTCCCCTTCCTGCGCGGCTTCGACGTCTACGCCGGCCACAGCTGGGCCTCCGGCCACTCCGGCTTCGCGGCGGGCAACAACCAGGAGTCGTCCTCGGAGTCCACCAACCTCAGCGCCGCCCTCGTCCTGTGGGGTTCCGCGACCGGTGACACCTCCCTGCGCGACCTCGGCGGCTACCTCCTCGCCACCGAGTCCGACGCCATCGGCCAGTACTGGTTCGACGCCGACCAGCAGGTCTTCCCCGGCTCCTTCACCCACGACACCGTCGGCATGGTCTGGGGCAGCGGCGGCGCCTACTCCACCTGGTGGACGGCCAACCCGGAGGAGATCCACGGCATCAACACCCTCCCGGTGACCTCCGGCAACGCGCTGCACATGGGCGCCTATCCGGGTGCGATCCGGCGCAACCTGGCCGAGATGGAACGGGAGAACGGCGGCCCGGCCGTCGAATGGCGGGACATCCTCTGGGAGTTCGAGTCGCTCGCCGAACCGGCCCGCGCCAAGGCCCGCTTCGACGCCGTCGGCGGGAACTACACCCCCGAGGCCGGCGAGACCCGCGCCCACACCTACCACTGGCTGACCGGACTGGACGCCCTCGGCGCCCCGGACGCGACCGTCACCGGCTCGATCCCGACCTCGGCCGTCTTCCTCAAGGGCACCGAGCGCACCTACGCCGCCCACAACTACGGCTCCGCCCCGGCCACCGTCACCTTCTCCGACGGCAAGTCCCTGACCGTACCCGCCCGTTCCACCGCCACCGGCAAGGGAACCGGCACGATCCCCTGCGGCCAGCCCGGCGGACCGGTCTGCCCCGACCCGGGCACCGGCGACACCTTCCGCCTGGCCGCCGGGGGCAAGCTGACCACCGCCACCGACACCACCGCGGGCAGCGACACGATCGCCTCCGCGGGCGGCGCCAACCACGACGGCACCCCGTACCAGCCGCTCGTCTACGAGGCGCGGAACGTCACCGGCACCCTCACCCCGGGCGCCGCCACCGCCTTCCGCCTCGCCGTGGACGCCGGCACCGCCGTCGGCCTCGGCCAGCAGGCCCGCGTCAGCTACGACCTGACCGGCGACGGCACCTTCGACCGCACCGAGACCTACCAGTACTTCGCCACCGACCCGGTCTCCGGCTGGGAGCGCTACGACCAGACCCGCGGCCTGAAGTCCGCCACGGGCACCCTCGGCGACCTGCGCGGCGGCACCGTCCGCGTCGAGGTGTGGAGCGCCATCGGCAACGCCCCGTCGTCGGTCAGGACGGGTACGGCGGACTCCGTCGTGGTCATCCCCTTCGACTGACGCCACCCCGGGCGGGTGGTCCGCGAGCCCGGCCGGGCTCGCGGACCA
>NZ_BNBS01000244.1 GCF_014656075.1 Streptomyces hydrogenans | reverse complement strand
GAGCCCGGCCGGGCTCGCGGACCACCCGCCCGTCGTCGCGCCCTGCGGCAAGGCATGATCACGTCATGAACCTCACCAGCAGGCGTACCCTCCTGACCTCCGTCGCCGCCGCGGCCGCGACCCTGCCCCTCGTCAACGACCTCGCGGGGAACGGCCGTACGGCCGTCGCGGCGGAGTCCGTCGAGTTCGCCTCGAACGCCGCGCTCTACAGCAGCGCCGACTACGAGGAGGGCGTCCACTGGATGCGCCGCTTCCGCTGCGGCACCCCGGTCACCCTGAACGACTACGCCAAGGACCCTTCGGCGACCGCGCCGTCGAACCTCCTGACGAGCGCCCCGGTCCGCAGCACGGCGATCCTCGCCCCGCACGGCGGCGGCCTGGAGGCGGGCACCACCGAACTGTGCCTCGCGATCGCCGGATACGACCGCGCCGAGCCGGGCACCGAGCCGCGGCCGGACACGAGCACCCCGGGCGCGGTGCAGCGGGACTACTGGATGTTCGAGACGCTGACCGCGTCCCGCCCCGCCCCGGTCAAGCCCCTCCACGTCACCGCGACCCACTGCGACGACCCCGCCGCCCTGGCGGTCTGCTCCCACAACCTCTACGCGGTCTCCCTCCACGGCTACCTGCCGGACGACGACCCGCTGGTCAAGCGGATCCTCGTCGGCGGCCGGGACCAGCGGCTCATCCGCAACCTCGCGTCGGCCTTCGACCGGCACGGGCTCAACGCCTCGCTGGGGGTCGAGGTGGTCGTCGCGGGTTCCGACGCCGAGCTGAACGGCGACGACCCGGCCAACATCGTCAACCGCACGCGCACCGGGGCCGGTGCCCAGCTGGAGACGTCCACCGAACTGCGCAGGGCGATGTTCGGCACGTTCGGCAGCGGCTCCGGCCGCCGGGGGACCGCCGGCCAGGCGTCCCCCACCGCGCCGGACGCCCCCGCGTACTGGCACGGCTTCGTCGACGCGGTGCGCGAGGCCGTCGACCGGCACGAGCGCGGCCTCGACTCCCTGTAGCCCCGGGGCGGGACCGCCGGGGCGGCTTCTAGGCCGAGGCCCGGCGCACCAGCGTCGTCGGGGTGATCAGCGGGTCCGGGGCGGGCGCCCCGGACCCGTGGTCGCCCAGGAGGCGCATGAGCAGACGGACCATCAGGCGGCCCATGCCCTCGATGTCCTGCCGGACGGTCGTCAGGGGCGGGTCCGTGCGTTCGGCGATGGACGCCACGTCGTCGAAGCCGACCACGGCGACGTCCTCCGGCACCCGCAGGCCGCGCTCCCGCAGGACGCGCAGGGCGCCGGAGGCCATCAGGTCGTTCGCGGCGAAGACGCCGTCCACGTCGGGGCGCCGGGCGAGGAGTTCGGCCATCGCCCGGGCGCCGCTCTCCGCGGTGAAGTCGCCGTGGAGCAGCAGTGCCGGGTCCGGGTCCCCGAGCGCGTCGCGGTAGCCCTGGGCGCGGTCGACGGCCGAGGTCTGGTCGCGCGGCCCGGCGAGGTGCGCGACCGTCCGGCAGCCCCGGTCGACCAGGAGGCGGACGGCCTCGCTCGCCCCGCCGCGGTTGTCGCAGTCGACGTACGGCATGTCCGGGCCGATCCCGTCCGTCGGCCGCCCGCCGAGCACCGTCGGGATCTTCGCCCGGCGCAGCACCGCCGCCAGTTCGTCCTCGTCGTGCAGGGAGAAGGCGAGGGCGCCGTCCACGTGGCCGCCGCCGAGATAGCGGGCGATCCGGTCGTGGTCGCCCGGGCTCTCCACCCACAGCAGCACCAACTGGGAGTCGTGGGCGGTCAGTTCACGGCTGATGCCGCGCACCTGCTCCTGGAAGAAGGGGTCGGAGAAGATCCGGAACTCCGGCTCCGCGATGACCACGGCCACGGCGCCGTTGCGCCGGGTGACCAGGGTGCGGGCCGCCAGGTTCGGGACGTACCCGAGCTCCTCGACCGCCTCCCGCACCTTGTCGGCCAGGGGCGCGCGGACCCCCGCGCCGCCGTTGACGACCCGCGAGACCGTGGCCCGCGAGACCCCGGCTCGGGCCGCGACGGCCTCCAGGGTGGGACGGGCCCCCGTCGTCTGCTCGGCCACGTCGGCCCCCTTCGTCTGCTCCGGTGCGGGGTCAGGATATCCGTAAGGGCGAAGCGTCTGAGAGCGCTCTCTGGAAGGGCGGGTGGGGAAGGGCCGGTTCGGGCGTGGTCACTCGGGCACCGGGGCGAAGGAGACGATCCTGGGCTGACGTCGGGCGTCGTCGCCGCTGACCGTCGAGGGGGCCACCACGATCCGCCCGCCGACGGACAGCACCCGGCCCGCGCCCGTGGTGTACTCCGCCGCCGCGGCCGCCGCCGGGTGCTTCAGCAGGGTCTTCTCCCGTTCCGCTCCGGCCCTGCCGAGGAGGAAGGTCCGGCCGGGAGCGCTGGGCAGGGCCGACTCGTAGACGACCGTCCCCGTCGCGGAGTCGGACCGCACCGGCGTCAGCGACCGCCCGTCGTGCCCCTGGACGCCCCACACCAGTTTCCCGGTGCCGAGGTCGTAGGCCCCGACCCGGTCGCCGCCGCCCACGTGGACCAGTCCGTGGCCGACGAGGACGCCGGGGCAGGGCTGGAGGCCGGAACCGACGCCGACGTGCGCACAGTGCTCGAAGCCCTTGGGGCGAGGGTCGATGGTGCGCAGCGTCTCGCCGCGCGGTCCGACGGCGACGATCCGCCAGTCGTCGGTGAGCCGGTCGTTGTCGAGCGAGGTGTACACCAGCGGATCGACGGAGACCACCCGCTCCACCCGGCGGCCGGCCGGGGTCCGGTGCCGCAGGCGCACCGCCCCGGTGCGCGGATCGAGCTCGCGGAGCTGTCCGTACGAGGCGCGGCGGTCGACGCCGATCGCGCAGTCCGCGCTGACGAGGAGCCGGGAGCCGCCGGCCACCTGGTCGGGGCGGCAGCGCCCCGGATTCTCGACGGGGACGTCGAAGAGCCGTCCGCCGTCGGTCACGCGGTAGGCGGTGGCACGCGTGTTCCGGGCGACGGCGAGGGTGTCCCCGCTGATCGCCGTGTGGACGATGATCGCGGGGTCCTGCTCGACCCCGCGCAGCAGCTCCTTCCGCCAGCCCGCCTTCCCGGTCCTCAGGTCGACCAGCTGGAACCGGTCGCAGCGGGCGCCCCGCTGGGAGCCGCTGGTCGCGAGGACGACGACGATCCGGCCGTCGGGGGTCGTGTCGGCCGGCGCCTCGCAGACCGGGGTGGGCAGCGTCAGGCTCCACACCTCGGCGCCGTCCGAGAGGCGACGGGCGGTCACCTCGCGGTACACGGCCTGGACGACGGTGTCGCCGACGATCCAGGGGCCGTGCACCGGGATGTTCCGGCGGGGCAGGTCGGTGGAGTCCTCGGCGATCCAGGCCGCGGCCTCGCCGGGGCGGCGGGCGACGGCCGGCTCCCGGGCGCCGGGGACGCGGACCGGCCCGGTGGTGCGCGGGGCGGCGGAGGGCGTGGGCGCCGTGGGCGGGGCGGCGGTCGTCGCGCGGGCGCGGCCGGCCGGCCCGTACACGTACCAGCCCGCCCCGGCCACCGCCGCGACCAGCAGGGCGAGCCCCACGGCGAGCGCGGTCAGTCCGACGTCGCGCCGGGAGCGGCGGGCCGGTGCGGAGGCCCGTCCCGGCGGGTACCAGGACGGCGGCGTGTACGACATCGGGGTCCCCCTGGGGAGCGCCGGCGTGACACCGGCAGGTCCGAGAACTTTTCTAGAACAAGGTTCTGTTTTGGTCGTAGCATAGCGGCGCAGACCGAGGACACCGACGGGGGACCGGGGGCGACGATGGTGCGGACGGACGTCGAACAGGACGGCTGCGAAAGGCGGATGAGGGAGGCGGCGGCACGTGAGGGGCTCGGCGCCCACCGCGGCGGGCACGCCTCGTCGGCACCCGCGCGCGACCGGGGCGCCCTGCGGGCCGGGATCCTCGCCGCCGTCCTCACGGTGGCCGTCGCCGCGGCGCTCGCCACCGACCACGGCGCCCTCGCGATCGTCCCCGGCCTGTCCCTCGCCCTCTGCGGCGTCGCGCTCCTCGGCCACCTCGTCTTCGGCGGCCGCACCGGCGACGCGCGCCTGGAGCAGTACGAGGGCGGGCTCGTCCTCCACCACAAGGGCCGGATCCGGGTCGTGCGCTACGCCGACACCGAGGTCCTCGACAACACCGTGCGCCGCTCCCGGTACGGCCGGACCCTCTCGGTCACGTACTCCTTCGGCCTCACCGACACCGAGGGCCGCGACCTCGTCGTCGGCAGCGTCTTCACCGGCGGCGAGACCTGGGGCCCGCTGCTGCGCCTCGACTCCGCCCGTGCCCAGCTCCCCGGTGCCCTCGCCCGCCTCGGCGCCGGTGAGCGCCTCGACTTCGGCCTGATGTGGCTCACCGCCGTCGAACTCGGCTCGGGCCGTGCCTGCGCGCCCTGGCACCGGATCCAGGAGGTCGTCGTCCAGGAGGGCACGATCACCATCCGCGCCGAGGGCCGCCGCGGGCCGCTCCTCGCGGTCCCCACCCGTCTCACCCCGGACGTCCCCCTCTTCCTCGCCCTCACGGAGACCTTCCGGGCCCAGAGCGCACGCCCGGCCCCCCGCTGAGCCGCGTTCTCCCGCCGCGTCGCGTCCGGGCCCCGCCGTTCACCCGTGGCGGTGGTCCCGCTCCGTACCGGCGACCCGCCCTCGCCGGGGTACGGCAGCGTGGCCGCCATGAACGTCCGCCGCACCGCGCTCCCGTTCCTGACCGTCCTCCTGGTAGGCGGCTGCGTCCACACCCCGCGCCCGCACCCCGCGCCCGCCCCGCGCACCCCGGCCGCGGCGCCGCCCGCCCTCGCGCCCGCCGCC
>NZ_BNBS01000243.1 GCF_014656075.1 Streptomyces hydrogenans | reverse complement strand
CGTGGACGTTCTCGCTGACGGCGTGCTCCATGAAGCCCTTCGGGGCGAGTACCGGGATGCCGTCCTCGGTGCCGTGCGGGAGGACGCCGCGGACGCCGCCGAAGTGGTCGCCGTGCGAGTGGGTGTAGATCACCCCGGTGACGGGGCGGTCGCCGCGGTGCTCCTTGTAGAGGGCGAAGGCGGCGGCCGCGGTCTCGACGGAGATCAGCGGGTCGATGACGATCACACCGTGCTCGCCCTCGACGAGCGTCATGTTGGAGATGTCCAGGCCGCGTACCTGGTAGATGCCCTCGGTGACCTCGTACAGGCCCTGGCGGGAGGCGAGCTGCCCCTGGCGCCACAGACTGGGGTGGGCCGTGTTCGGGCAGTCGGCCTTCAGGAAGGCGTAGGCGTCGTTGTCCCAGATCACCCGGCCGTCATCGGCCCGCACGACACCTGGCACGAGGGAGCCGAGGAAGCCCCGGTCGGCGTTGTCGAAGTCGGTCGTGTCCTCGAAGGAGGGCAGGGTCTCCGTCATGTGCCTGATGCTCCGTTCCCACACTCGTTCTACCTGTCGGTCCATCTGAACATCAGCCGCGAACTATCGCATATCGGACACATGGTGGGGCGGTCGAGACGTCCGCTCGCGCGCGGCCACCCACGCTTCCTCCAGCCCGCCGAGGAGTTCGGGGCGGCGGGGACGACGCCGCCGTCACCGAGGCGGTCGGCGGTCCCGGAGCGCTGGAGGAGGTGTGTGAGCGAGGGCCGGCCGCCGCAGAGGACCAGCCGGCCGTCCTGGTCGCCGAGGTGGCGGGCGTACCGGTCGAGAAGTTTGATCATGGCCGAGAGCGGGACGTCGGGCAGGGCGCGGACCACCAGAATCAACACCGCGCCGCGGGCCCCGTCGGGGCGGGAAGCTGGGCCTCGATGCGGGGCGGCTCGACGAAGAACGACGATCCCGCGTAGTCGAGGACGGTGACCTCGCCGGGTGGGAGGGCGGCAGCCGGTTCGGCGGTCCGCCAGCGGCCGTCGTCGGCGCGTACGAGGGCGACGGGCTTCGCCTGGCGGGCGGCCTGGGCGCAGTAGAGGATGAGGGAGAGGGCGGCGCCCAGGATGACGGCCTGCTGGAGGGGGAGCCGGGTGGTGGCGACGAAGGTGAGGACCGTCGCGCCGGCCGACATCCACGCGGTGAGGAGGACACGGAGGATGTCGTGGCGCTTGCCCCGGATCAGTTCACCGCTCACCACCAGGATCAGGCCGCCGACGACGGGCATGGGGATGCGTTCGGCGAGCGAGCCGCACAGCAGGACGACCAGGGCGAGGAAGACGCCGGAGACCGCCCCGGCCCAGCGGTGCGGGCGCCGGCCGAGACGGCGACGCCGGTGCGGGACGTCGAGCCGCCCGAGGGCAGGGCCTGGAAGAGGCCGCCGGCGAGGTTCGCGTAGCCCTGGGAGCGGAAGTCGTCGTTGATGTCGGAGCGGGTGCCGTCCGGGTCGGGCAGGGAGGGCGCGATGCCGACGGCCTGGGCGAGGGCGACGAGGGCGACCGAGACCGTGCCCCGGAGCAGGTGCGGAGCGGCGGAGAGATCCGGGGCAGCCGTCAGGTCGGGGGCGGTGAAGGACGGCGGGGTGGAGGGGATCGCGGCGATGTCCCGTACGAGCTCCGCATCCGCCGCTGGCAGAGCGACGGTCACCCTCGCGATCAGCAGCGCGACCGGTTCGAGGCGCCTTACCGCGCGGGCCGCCGACCAGACGCCGCTCGTCGGCTCGGCGGCGAGGGCGGCGGCGAGCCGCTCGCGGCCGACGTGCCACAGCCGGTAGAGCTTGTTGTGGCCCCCCGGGCTTGTAGCCGGGGGCGTCTTTGAGGACGCCGGTGATGATCTGGAGCGCGATACCGGTGGAGAAGCCGGTCATCACCGCGTTCGACACGAAGCTCATCACCGCGCCCAGCCGCAGCGCCCCATCCGCAGCATCACCGCGCCGACCGTCACGGTCAGCAGGGCGATGTTCCCGGCGGCCTTCGCATCGAGCCCGGCGTCCGACAGCACGCTCTGAGAGGTGAGCGCGATGGCACTGGTCAGAGTGCATGGCCACGCTCAAGTGCCGGCGTCTACGGCGGAAACTCCGCTGCTGTCCCGACCGCGCCACCAGCATCGTGAAGGCCGTCCTCGGCCTTCACCCCGCATCAGCGTGAGGTGGGAAAGGGCTCAGCCGCACGACACGACGGACGGGCTGAAGCCAACGGGCGCGACCGCGTGCACATGCGACAACAGGGCCTCCTGGAAAGCTCCTGGCTTCAACAACCACCGAGCTACCGAGAGGCCCTGCCTTCATGCGTACATCACCGGAAGATCACCCGGCCAGGAGGCCTGTTCGACCCCCACGTTCCATGACCGGTTGAGACACGGCTTCTAACTCTCCGTGCTCTTGGTGAGCACCAGGGACCACGACCCGTCCGGAGTGCTGAACGCCACCTTCCCTCCACCGCGCGCGTAGAGCTGGACACCGGAGACCTCACCGATGCCACGCTCTTCGATGTCCAGGTAGACGAAGTCTTCGCTGAAGGAGCCGCTGTCCACGAAGTCCCAGTGGCCGTGCAAATCTTCGGGGTCGGTGTTCGCGTCTGTCGACAGACCGGTGGCAGTGAACGTGCCGTCGGAATCGAGCCGGATCTCGCCGCCGGTCTCCTTGTTGCGGTAGACGCCGGGCAGGTCTTCGGCGTCGACCTGAGCCGTGCAGCCTGCGGTGAGTACCGCGGCAGCGGCCAGGGCGGCGGCGAACCAACGACCACCCGTCAGCTTGGGCATTACGATCCCAGCGTCACGTTGAACTCGATGACCATGGTCATGGTCGACCCCGGCCCTGAGTCGCCGCTGACCCAGTCGATCAAACCATTGATGGCCTTACCGGGGCCCTCCTTCCACCAGTCCTGGTACCCGATGACAGGCGGGCGGGTTGCGGACTCGATGCTCTGCTCGCTGTACGCCGTGTACCGCCACACCACGCTGCCGTCCGCGTTCTTCCGGATGGGGGTCATCCGGATCTGCTGTGAGCCCAGGAACGCGTACGCGGAGTTTCCGGTGTACCCGGTCAGGAGTCCGTCTCCCGGTTGCGTGAACCCGGCGTCCCTGAGCCACTTCAGACCCTGGAAGCCGGCGAGACTGTAGTCGTACATGTACGTGTGGCCCAGCTCGTAGTCCCCGGACCGCACCCGGTCGGCAAAGTAGCCGAGGGCCTCATTGGTCCAGGGGTGCTCGCGGTAGAGCTTGGTGAACCCGTCGTTCGGGCCGAAGCACTGGGAGCGATCGCCGCCTCCCGTGAGCCAGCTCCACCCCAGCTCGAACGGGTTGTTGCCGTTTCCGGACGGGATGGGCTTGCCGAACGGCGTCAGACAGCTCTCGGCTCCGGCCGGAAGGCTGTTCCCGCCGGAGCCGATGGGAACGGTCGCATTGTCGATCGCCTTCTGGATCGCCTCGCGCACCGCGGCCTGGGCAACAAGAACGTAGGCCTGGGTTGCGGCCTGCGCGGCGGCGACGGCGTCCTTGCCGGCATCGAGTGCCTGCTTGCGAGCCACCGTCGCCGAGATCGCGGCGTCCGTGGCGTAGCGCGCGGCGATCTCGGCGGACCGCACGGCTCGCGTCGCGGCCTGACGTGCCACGCTGCTCGCCTTGACCGCCGCGGCGGCTGCGTTGCTCGCGGTCTGGGCGGACTTCGCCGCTTCGGCCGCGGACTTCTCGGCGGCCTCGGCGTTGTCACGTGCCTCCTGCGCGGAGCTCTCCGCGGCCTCGGCGTAACCCTGGGCGAGGTTGGCCCACTCCTTCGCCTTGTCAGCGGCCTGGCGTGCGATGGCGGCGGCCTCGGAGGCGCGGGCCGCGTCCTCCTGCGCGTTCGCCGCGATCTTGGCCGCGCGTGCGATGGACGCACGGACCGCGCTGATGTGCGTGGCACGATCGTGGTCGATCCGCGCGATCTCGTACTGAGTGGTCGAGATGAACTGGCGGAGCATGAAGGTGTCGCCCTCGAGCGCGATCTGCGCCGCCGCCTTGGTGTAAGGGCCTCCGTTTGCGAGGAGTGCGGACGCGGCCACCCGGTCGTCCTCGCGTACGGCCGCCTCGCGCCCGACCCACAGGAAGGTGTGCAGGGCCTCGGCGGTCCCCGCGTCCAGTGCGGCCGATGCCTCGTTTCGCACCCTGGTGCCGCTGCTGGGGTCGGCCAGGATCCTGGCCACCTCGACCCGGTTGTCCTCAGCGGCCGCCTCGACCGCTCCGGTCTCCAGGAACGCCTTGATCTTGGCGTGGTCCTCGGTCTTCAGAGCCGCCGCGGCCGCCGTGGCCACGGCCTGCGTCGACATTGCGGCCTGCGCCGCGACGTTCTCGACGTTGTCCTGCTGCAGCGCGAGGACGCGGTCGGTCGAGATCCAGTTGACGACGTCCTGGTCCGATCCGGCCAGCGCGTACTCCGCCGCCTGACGGGTCCAGGTCCCCGAGCCCTCCAAGAGGCGGACCGCCGCCTTGCGCCCGGCCGCCGCGGCCTGCTCGACGGTTCCGTTCTGCAGCGCTGATTCCGCAGAGCTGATGAGTGCCCGGAGCTCTTCCGTGAGGCGTGCTTCCTGGGTCCGCTCCCGGTTGAACCGCTCGAGCTCGTTCAGCTCCGCCTGCGCCGCGAGCCGTGCCTGCTCGATCGCCTCGCTGGTCTCCTCGGCGAGACTTTCGGCCTCGGCCTGGCGGGCCGCCGCTTCGACATCCCGCGCCTTGACGACCGCGGCGGCGGCGGCGTTCGCCGCCTCGACAGCGGCGTTGGCGGCGAGCGTGGACCGGTTGGCGTAGTCGACCGCCTCACCGGCGTGGGCGGCCGCTTCCTTGGCCGCGGCCGCGGCCTTCTCGGCGTGATCGGCGGCGCTGTTGGCCGCGTCACGCGCCGCGCGGGCAGCGGCGGCCGCCT
>NZ_BNBS01000242.1 GCF_014656075.1 Streptomyces hydrogenans | reverse complement strand
GGCCGCAGCCCCGCGCGCCGCCGCAGGGTGCGCCGCGGGGCCTCGTCCAGCAGCTCCCCGGCGGCCTCGGCACCCCGCGCGGCCGAAGGCGGCCGCCGGTCGGTCCCCAGCAGCGCCGCGCTCACCAGTGCCTCCCACGCCGCCTCGGTCGCGGTCACGTCTCCTCCTTGGTCATGGGCTCGGGTCCTCGCCGCCGGGGCGGTCACAGCAGCGGCACCGTCTCCGCCGGGGCGTCCGGGGACCAGGCGGCCAGCGGGGTGAAGCCGCGGTGGCCGCACTCGCCGAAGACGGTGACGGGCGCGCCGCCCGACAGGGCGAGGAGCCGCCACAGGCCGGGGCGGGAGCGGTCGCCGCCGGTCAGCGGCAGGGCCTCGCGGCCGTCGGCGTCGGCGAGCTGCCAGCCGTACTCCGCCCGCGCCGGCACCACGCGGGTGAGCGTCGCCGGCCAGGAGTCCAGCCACGGGTCCTCCCGCAGCGCCCGCCCGTAGGCGTCCAGCGCCGCTCCCACCGCCCGTCCGGTCGGCGGCCCGGCCGGGCCGCCGACCGGGACCAGCGCCTCGCCGGGGTCGGCGCGGAGCTGCCCGGCGCCCGCGTGCGGGGTGACGACGCCGCCGACCACGGCGCCGACCGGCAGCGCCAGGGCGGGCGCGCGGCCCGCCGCGCCGAAGGAGAGCAGCAGGGCCGTGCGGCCGCCGCCGGTGCCGTACAGCCAGATGCGACGGGTCGTCAGCCGGCCGTCCCCCGTGTCGTACTGGGCGAGGACCAGCCAGCGGTCCCGCACCGGCGTGCCGCTCGCGGCGGACGGGAAGCCGACCCGGGTCCGCACCGTCGCCGCGAGCGGGGCGGGCAGCCGGTCGGCGGCCAGCCACGCGCGGCCGAGGAGATGGGTGAGCGCGCACTCCTCCAGGAGCCGCACCGGCCAGCCCGGGCCCGAGCCCGGTATCGCGCCCAGCTCCCGGACCCGGCCGGCGAGCCCGGGCGCCTGCGCGTCGACCATGCGGGCCGCCGTCTCCTCCCAGAGGCCGTACCCCTGCTGCCCGGCCGCCGCCAGCCCGCCGCGCACCAGGTCCGCCAGCCGGTGCCCCAGATCCTCCGCGCCCGCCGTCACCCGGGCCGCCCGGCGCTCGGCCAGCCGCCGGGCCGCCTCCGGATCGGCCGGGCCGGCCGTCGCGCCCCCCGCTCCGCGCGACGCCTCGTCAGGAGCCGGTGCCCGCACCTGTTCGACCGTCCCGCACACCCCCGTGTCATTCATGTACCTGACGGTATTATCCTCCACTGACAAAGCAGTTGACCTGCGGATTCGTCTCCGGCGGCGGCCCCGGCGCCACGACTGCTTTACCGATCCTTTACGGTGCTGTGCGGGCTCGCGCGAACCAGCGCGCGACCCTGGAACCGCACTACCGTGCAGGGGGAGTACCACCATGAACCGCACCGTCCGCACCGCCGTCTCGGCGCTCGCCGTCACCGGCCTCGCGTTCGGGCTCGGAGCCTGTTCCGAAGCGGCCGACAAGGCCGCCGACCAGGTCGACAAGGCCGTCGCCGAGAGCTACGAGGTGACCTACGAGGTCACCGGCACGGCCGTCGAGTCGATCGAGTACCACGCCGGCGACGGCACCGCGATGCAGCCGCAGGTCGAGAGCGACAAGAAGCCGGCCCTGCCGTGGACCAGGACCGTGAAGCTGCACGGCATCATGCCGCCCGCCGTCATGCCCGTCTCCCTCAAGCCCGCCGACCTCACCTGCAAGGTCGTCTACCAGGGCAAGGTCATCAAGGAGGCCAAGGGCGAGCAGGCCATGTCGGGCGGCTGCGTCGCCGTCTCGCCGGTCTTCAACTGACCGCGCACACCGCCCGATCGCGCCTCTGAACTGCGACGGAAGTCGATTGTCAGTGGCGTGGTGCACCGTGGATCGCACAGCAGGTCGCAACGATCTGGAGGGGGATCCATGACCGTGCCCGAAACCATCGCCCAGCCCGGCGCCGGTGCCGTGACGGACACCGGCCCGGGCCGGCCGGGGCCCGCCGCCGAGGCCCTGCGGCCCCACGCCGAGCAGGCCTTCGCCCACGAACTGGCCGCGCTCGCCGCCGCCGACGACCGCCCCCGGCCCGCCCGCTGGCGCCTCTCGCCCCGGGCCGTCGCCACCTATCTCCTCGGCGGCACGCTCCCCGACGGCACCGTGATCACGCCCAAGTACGTCGGGCCCCGCCGCATCGTCGAAGTCGCCGTCACCACCCTGGCCACCGACCGGGCCCTGCTGCTCCTCGGCGTCCCCGGCACCGCCAAGACCTGGGTGTCCGAGCACCTGGCCGCCGCCGTCAGCGGCGACTCCACCCTTCTCGTCCAGGGCACCGCCGGCACCCCCGAGGAGGCCATCCGGTACGGCTGGAACTACGCCCGCCTGCTCGCCGAGGGCCCCAGCCGCGCCGCCCTCGTGCCCGGCCCCGTCATGCGGGCCATGGAGCGGGGGGCGACCGCCCGCGTCGAGGAGCTGACCCGCATCCCCGCCGACGTGCAGGACACGCTCATCACGATCCTGTCCGAGAAGACCCTGCCCGTCCCCGAGCTGGGGGAGGAGGTCCAGGCCGTCCCCGGCTTCAACCTGATCGCCACCGCCAACGACCGCGACCGGGGGGTCAACGACCTCTCCAGCGCGCTCCGGCGCCGCTTCAACACCGTGGTGCTGCCGCTGCCCGCCACCCCCGAGGACGAGGTGGCCATCGTCGCCCGCCGGGTCGAGCAGCTGGGCCGCAGCCTCGAACTGCCCGCCCCGCCCGACGGCGTGGCGGAGATCCGCCGGGTCGTCACCGTCTTCCGCGAACTGCGCGACGGCGTCACCGCCGACGGGCGCACCCGGCTCAAGTCCCCCTCCGGGACGCTCTCCACCGCCGAGGCCATCTCCGTCGTCACCGGCGGCCTGGCGCTCGCCGCCCACTTCGGCGACGGCGTGCTCCGCCCCGCGGACGTCGCCGCGGGCGTCCTCGGCGCCGTCGTCCGCGACCCGGCGGCCGACCGCGTCGTCTGGCAGGAGTATCTGGAGACCGTGGTCAGAGAACGCGAGGGCTGGAAGGACTTCTACCGCGCCTGCCGCGAGGCCGGCGCGTGACGGCCCCCGCCGCCCCGGCGGACTCCGGGACGCGTACGTCCGGGCCGCTGCTGCTCGGGATCCGGCACCACGGGCCCGGCTCCGCGCGCGGCGTGGCCGCCGCCCCGCACGCGGCCCGGCCCGACGCGGTGCTGATCGAGGGCCCGGCCGACGCCGACGCGCTCGCCGCCCTGGCCGCCGACCCGGAGACGCGCCCGCCCGTCGCCCTCCTCGCCCACGCCGTCGACGACCCCGGCCGGGCCGCCTTCTGGCCCTTCGCCGCCTTCTCGCCCGAATGGACCGCGCTGCGCTGGGCCCTCGACCGGGACGTCCCCGTGCGCTTCGTCGACCTGCCCGCCGCCCACACCCTCGCCGCCGATCCCACCTGGGGCGACGGCGAGGAGGAGGCCGACGGCACCCCGCGGACCGACCCCCTCGCCGAACTCGCCCGGGCCGCCGGCCACCAGGACCCCGAGCAGTGGTGGGAGGACGTCGTCGAACTCCGCGGCGACACCGACCCGCTCGCCCCCTTCGCTGCCCTCGCCGAGGCCATGACCGCCCTGCGCGAGCGGGACGGCCACGGCGGCCACCCGCGCGACCTCGTCCGCGAGGCGCACATGCGGCTGCGGCTGCGCGCCGCCCGCAAGGAGTTCGGGGACGCGGTCGCCGTCGTCTGCGGCGCCTGGCACGTCCCCGCCCTCGCCCTCCGGACCACCGTCGCAGCCGACCGCGCCCTCCTCAAGGGCCTGCCCAAGGTGAGGACGGAGGTGACCTGGGTCCCCTGGACCCACCGCCGGCTCGCTCGCCGCTCCGGATACGGCGCCGGGATCGAGTCCCCCGGCTGGTACGGACACCTCTTCGCCGCCCCCGACCGGCCCGTCGAGCGCTGGATGACCAAGGTCGCGGGCCTCCTCCGCGAGGCCGACCACCCCGTCTCCTCCGCCGACGTCATCGAGGCCGTCCGCCTCGCCGAGGCCCTCGCCGCCCTGCGCGGCCGGCCCCGCCCCGGCCTGCCCGAGACCACCGACGCCGTCCGCGCCGTCCTCTGCGAGGGCTCCGACGTGCCGCTCGCCCTCGTCCGGGACCGGCTCGTCATCGGCGACGCCCTCGGCGAGGTCCCGCCCGCCGCCCCCGCCGTCCCGCTCCAGCGCGACCTCGACCGCCTCCGGCGCTCCCTCCGCCTCAGACCCGAGGCCGACGAGCGCGCGCTCGACCTCGACCTGCGCGGCACCACCGACGCCGCCCGCAGCCGGCTCCTGCACCGCCTGCGGCTCCTCGGCGTCGACTGGGGCGCGCCCGCCCCCGGCCGCGCCGGCACCGGCACCTTCCGCGAGTCCTGGCGGCTGCGCTGGCGTCCCGAGCTGCACGTGCGGGTCGCCGAGGCCGGCGTCTGGGGCACCACCGTCGAGGCCGCCGCCACCGCCCGGGCCGGGTCCCGCGCCCTCGCCGCCGACACCCTCGGCGAGGTCACCGACCTCGCGGAGCGGTGCCTGCTCGCCGGGCTCGCCGACGCCCTGCCCACCGTCCTCGGCGCCCTCGCCGACCGGGCCGCCCTCGACACCGACGTGGCCCACCTCGCCGACGCGCTCCCCGCCCTCGCCCGCGCGCTGCGCTACGGCGACGTCCGCGGCACCGGCGCGGACGCCCTCGCCGCCGTCGCCGCCGCCCTCGCCGCCCGCGTCTGCGTGGGCCTCCCGCCCGCCTGCGCCGGCCTCGCCCCGGAGGCCGCCGCCGCGATGCGCGACCGCCTGGACGCCCTCCACCCCGCGATCACCCTCCTCCAGGACGCGGCACCGGGCCCGCGCCCCGACCCGTCGCCGGATCCGGCCGCGGGCGGCGCGCCCGCCGGGGCGGCCATCGGCATCGGCGGCGGGGC
>NZ_BNBS01000241.1:0-2500 GCF_014656075.1 Streptomyces hydrogenans | reverse complement strand
GACTGCGTGCCTTTTGAAGAATGAGCCTGCGAGTTTGCGGTGTGTTGCGAGGTTAACCCGTGTGGGGAAGCCGTAGCGAAAGCGAGTCCGAACAGGGCGCTTCAGTAGCACGCTCAAGACCCGAAGCGGAGTGATCTAGCCATGGGCAGGTTGAAGCGGAGGTAAGACTTCGTGGAGGACCGAACCCACCAGGGTTGAAAACCTGGGGGATGACCTGTGGTTAGGGGTGAAAGGCCAATCAAACTCCGTGATAGCTGGTTCTCCCCGAAATGCATTTAGGTGCAGCGTCGCGTGTTTCTTGCCGGAGGTAGAGCACTGGATAGGCGATGGGCCCTACCGGGTTACTGACCTTAGCCAAACTCCGAATGCCGGTAAGTGAGAGCGCGGCAGTGAGACTGTGGGGGATAAGCTCCATGGTCGAGAGGGAAACAGCCCAGAGCATCGACTAAGGCCCCTAAGCGTACGCTAAGTGGGAAAGGATGTGGAGTCGCAGAGACAACCAGGAGGTTGGCTTAGAAGCAGCCACCCTTGAAAGAGTGCGTAATAGCTCACTGGTCAAGTGATTCCGCGCCGACAATGTAGCGGGGCTCAAGCGTACCGCCGAAGTCGTGTCATTGCAGTACATACCCCCAACGGGGACTGTGATGGGTAGGGGAGCGTCGTGTGCCGGGTGAAGCAGCCGCGGAAGCGAGTTGTGGACGGTTCACGAGTGAGAATGCAGGCATGAGTAGCGATACACACGTGAGAAACGTGTGCGCCGATTGACTAAGGGTTCCTGGGTCAAGCTGATCTGCCCAGGGTAAGTCGGGACCTAAGGCGAGGCCGACAGGCGTAGTCGATGGACAACCGGTTGATATTCCGGTACCCGCTTTGAAACGCCCAATATCGAGCCCATCAATGCTAAGCCCGTGAAGCCGTTCCGGACCCTTCGGGGAAAGGAAAGTGGTGGAGCCGGCGAACCAAGGTGGTAGTAGGTAAGCGATGGGGTGACGCAGGAAGGTAGTCCAGCCCGGGCGGTGGTAGTCCCGGGGTAAGGGTGTAGGCCGTGTGATAGGCAAATCCGTCACACATTAAGGCTGAGACCTGATGCCGAGCCGATTGTGGTGAAGTGGATGATCCTATGCTGTCGAGAAAAGCCTCTAGCGAGTTTCATGGCGGCCCGTACCCTAAACCGACTCAGGTGGTCAGGTAGAGAATACCGAGGCGTTCGGGTGAACTATGGTTAAGGAACTCGGCAAAATGCCCCCGTAACTTCGGGAGAAGGGGGGCCACGCCTGGTGATGAGTCTTGCACTCTGAGCTGGGGGTGGCCGCAGAGACCAGCGAGAAGCGACTGTTTACTAAAAACACAGGTCCGTGCGAAGCCGTAAGGCGATGTATACGGACTGACGCCTGCCCGGTGCTGGAACGTTAAGGGGACCGGTTAGTGACCTTTCGGGGTTGCGAAGCTGAGAACTTAAGCGCCAGTAAACGGCGGTGGTAACTATAACCATCCTAAGGTAGCGAAATTCCTTGTCGGGTAAGTTCCGACCTGCACGAATGGCGTAACGACTTCTCGACTGTCTCAACCATAGGCCCGGTGAAATTGCACTACGAGTAAAGATGCTCGTTTCGCGCAGAAGGACGGAAAGACCCCGGGACCTTTACTACAGTTTGATATTGGTGTTCGGTTCGGCTTGTGTAGGATAGGTGGGAGACTTTGAAGCAGCCACGCCAGTGGTTGTGGAGTCGCCGTTGAAATACCACTCTGGTCGTGCTGGATGTCTAACCTGGGTCCGTGATCCGGATCAGGGACAGTGTCTGATGGGTAGTTTAACTGGGGCGGTTGCCTCCCAAAGGGTAACGGAGGCGCCCAAAGGTTCCCTCAGCCTGGTTGGCAATCAGGTGTTGAGTGTAAGTGCACAAGGGAGCTTGACTGTGAGACCGACGGGTCGAGCAGGGACGAAAGTCGGGACTAGTGATCCGGCGGTGGCTTGTGGAAGCGCCGTCGCTCAACGGATAAAAGGTACCCCGGGGATAACAGGCTGATCTTCCCCAAGAGTCCATATCGACGGGATGGTTTGGCACCTCGATGTCGGCTCGTCGCATCCTGGGGCTGGAGTCGGTCCCAAGGGTTGGGCTGTTCGCCCATTAAAGCGGTACGCGAGCTGGGTTTAGAACGTCGTGAGACAGTTCGGTCCCTATCCTCTGTGCGCGCAGGAATATTGAGAAGGGCTGTCCCTAGTACGAGAGGACCGGGACGGACGAACCTCTGGTGTGCCAGTTGTCCTGCCAAGGGCATGGCTGGTTGGCTACGTTCGGGAGGGATAACCGCTGAAAGCATCTAAGCGGGAAGCCTGCTTCGAGATGAGTATTCCCACCTCCTTGAGAGGGTAAGGCTCCCAGTAGACGACTGGGTTGATAGGCCGGATGTGGAAGCCCAGTAATGGGTGGAGCTGACCGGTACTAATAGGCCGAGGGCTTGTCCTCAGTTGCTCGCGTCCACTGTGTTAGTTCTGAAG
>NZ_BNBS01000240.1 GCF_014656075.1 Streptomyces hydrogenans | reverse complement strand
ACAGAGGATCGCAATTTCGCTCCCGGAAACTCGTCCGGGCCCTCGGCCGCCACCAAATGGTCGGCTCCATAGGAAGAGAACGCTGCATCAGACCCATACGGCCTTGCTGAGCCATTGATGCTTTCGGTGAGCTTCGTAGTGAGCGGAGTCTTGCAGGGGACCGGGCTGAAGGTTGCCGGGGACGGGAAGTGTGCGGTGTTCGACAAACGCGGATGCTGTTGTCGTTCAGCGTGAGGCCGGAGGAAGGAAGAGGTACGGACGATGCTGTTCTCGGTTCCGGATCAGGCATGGTGGTGGATCGCGGCTGCGGCGACTGTAGCGGCCGTGATCACGTTCGTGGTGCTGCCGCCTGAGCCCGACGAGATGCCAGAAGCTGTCCGAGCCGCAGTCGAGCGGAACAGGAGGATCGGCAAGTGGGGTGCCTACCTGGGGGTCCCCGTCTTCTGTGCCATAGCGGGCCTGACAGCACTGATCCGGCCGGAGCCAGCGCCAGTCGTTCTGTTCCTGTACAGCGTTGCGGCCGGATCCATGCCGATTGCCCTGCTCCCGATCCGGCGTCGGATGTATCGGCACTACTTCGCCCAGCTGCAGACCCCCGGGAGCAAAATCGCCTTGGACCGCCTCTCGGCCACCTGGCTCTACAGCGTCCTTGGCACGGCGGTCCTCGCATCGACTGCGGCAGTGATGTCAGCGACGTACGGGCCCAGAGGCCTTTGAAGCAGCGTCCTACCTGGTGAGTCGTCGGTAGTTGATAAGGCTGGTGGCGATGGCTGTGAAGGCGAGGAAGTGTTCTAGCTTGCGTTCGTAGCGGCGGTGGAGTCTGCGGCAGCCGCTGAAGCCAGGACATGGTCCGTTCGACGACCCATCGGTGGCGGCCGAGCCGCCCGGAGGTCGCGATCCCCCGGCGGGCGATCCCTGGCGTAATGCCGCGGGAACGGAGCCATTGCCGCAGGTGAGGGTAGTCGTAGCCCTTGTCGCCGTGGAGCTTGTTGGGCCGTCTGCGGCGGGGGCCGCGGTGGCTGCGGTATCGAGGCAACGAGCGGCTTCAGCGCGAGACTGTCGTGAGTGTTCGCCGCAGAGATGGCGACCGCGACCGAAAGGCCGGACCGGTCGGTGACGAGGTGCATCTTCGATCCGTTCTTGCCGCGATCGGTCGGATTCGGTGCTCCCTTTGAGGCCCGGACGCTCACCGAGTCGATGGGCTAAACGCGACCAGTCCAGACCTCCCTGGGCCCCGAGCTCGTCCAGGGTGACCCGGTGGAGACGGGCCCAGACCCTCTCCTTGCTCCAGCAGGCGAAACGCTGGTAGACCGTCGGCCAGGCCGGCCCGAACAGCGGTGGCACCTGCCACCACGTGCAGCCCGACGTGGCCACGAACATGATCGCGGCCAGACACTCACGATCCCCCACCCTCCTGCGGCCGCACTATCACCGTTTCTGGCACCACTCTGATCTGACGCGGGCGCACCCGGTCCGTACGGAAGGCGGGACGGTCCTCTACGAGGGTGGTGAGGATGACGCCGGCGATCCCGGCCCGGCCGGGGTGGGCGATAGCCGCCTGGTCGATGAGCCCCCTGGTGACAGGGCTCGGAACGCAACCGGAAACAGACCGTGTCAGCCTGTGCCAGGTGTTGGGGGATGTCGGCGATGTCCCGGGGCAGCGGCGTCTCCTCCGGAAGAGAGCCGGCGAACGCCTCCTCGAAGACGGCTGCCCGGTCTCGTCGAAGTAGCGCCAGGCCATTGCGGCCGATTCCACGAACCCTTCCGCGAACCGGGCGAATGTCTAATTCGCACGGAAACGGGTCATGGTGAGGAGGGCCTGCCTGAAGCAGCCGGGTACGTCCGCGGTGAGCTCTTCTCACGCCTTCGGCCTCAGGGCCGGGCGACGTCCCGGCCGACTTCGAGCACGGCTTCGGCGCCCTGATCGCCCGCACCCTCGCCGACCTCACCCCCGACGAACGCCACCTCCTGCGCTCCGTCGCCCTGCTGGACGCCTTCGACACCCAGCTCGCCACCCAGACCGCCGGCCTCACCCACCAGGCAGCCGCCCGCCGCCTCATCGAACGGCCCTTCGTCAGCGAGAACCCCTTCGGCCTGTGGCCGTACTACCTCCACGGCCTCATCCGCTCCACCCTCCGCGGCGCCGACGACCACACCGACGACCGCTGGACCCCCGCCGACTGGCACACCGCCGCCACCCGCGCCCACGCCGCCCTCGGCGAGCAGTGGACCGCAGGCCCGGACCGTGACCGGCTGCTCCTGGTCGGCTGTCTGCGCCAGGGCCTCACCCTCGCCCGCGACTTCTGCCTCGACCTCGGCTGGCTCACCGACGCCGCCTGGGCCTACGTCTCCGACTCCGTCTGGGAACCTGTCGCCCCTCCCACCCCGCCCGACCCCGGCACACCCACGGCGGCCGTGAGGCCGGAGACGGCAGCTGACGCGCTCGCTGAACTGCTCTCCACCCTCGCCCGCCGCCAGCACGAGCACCGCGCGATCACCGCCGACCGCCTCACCGCCCTCACCGCCGCCGGGCTCCTGCCCGGCGACCTGCAGGAGATGGCCGTCTACTACCTCGCCAAAGCCCAGCGCGACCTCGGCCGCTCCGCCGACTCCCGCCGCGGCATGCAGTACGTCGCAGACGCCGGCGGCCGCCTCGCCCCCGCCGCCCGCCGCGGACTTGCGCACCTCGCCCGCCTCGCCGGCGACTTCCCAGCCGTCCACGCCGTCGTCCCCACCCTCGGCTGGCCCGGACGACACCACCGCGTCGACGGCGACATCTGGTGGCCCCACGGCGACATGCCCCACGCCGCCGCGTACAAAGCCGCCCGCACCGAAGCCGAACAGCACGGCGTCGCCGGCGAACGCGCCACCTCCCAGGCCCAGCGCGCCTTCACCCTCGCCTTCACCGGCCCCGACCGCGCGGCCGACGAAATCGAACTCGCCCGCCACCTCATCTCCGGCCTCACCCTGCGCCAGACCGGCCACACCATCGACATGGCCGCCCTCGTCCTCGACGCCGGTACCGACCGCAATGTCCTGGACCGCACCAGCGTCCTGCGCGAGGAGATCCGCCTCTCCGGCGTCGCCATCACCACCGCGATCCTCGAGCTCGTCGTCTGCTTCCACCACGCCGTCCTCGACGACGGCCAGGGCCTCACCGACACCACCGCCTGGCTCCGCGACCTCACCGAAGGCGGCGACTACGCGTACTACACCGACATCGCCGCCTTCATGGCCGACCGCCCCGTCCTGACAAGCTCCGCTCGGTGGATCGACGGCGAACCCGCCGTCCGCGAACAGTGGCGGCACCTCGTGCTCGCCCGCCGCTCCCGCCTTCCCCGCCGCTCCCGCCTTCAGAGCTGATGCGGCTGGAACTCCTTGCGCATCAGCGCGACAACATCCCCGAGCGGTGATCGGGGGGCGGTCCCTCCGATCTACGAGCAGCTGCCCCAACGCGGAAACACACCTCTCCTGAGCACTTACCCCTCAGGGCCAGGCGGCTGACAAGAGCAGATGAGCGACACAAGGGCCGCTCTGACCTGAGCTGTTGCAATCAGACCGTGGCGGTGTGCGGCCGATGTTCGGCCAGCCATGTCTCGGCGTAGGAAACGGCGTCAGCCAGGCCGAAGAGCAGGGCCTTCGCACCGCCGACTCGTCCCCTTGTCAACGGTCCTCCCCTCTCGAAGGCCGCACCCAGCTCGTCAAAACGGTCGTCGGAGATCGCGGTGTCACGCACCGTGATCCAACGGCGGCCCTGAGCGGTCATGACGGCGAAGGAATTATCGACCTGCGGGGCAGGAACCCGGTATTCGGCCAGATGGAACGCCGTGCACGATGCAAAGTCCGCGCCCAGAAGAAGGACCCGCGCCTCCGAGTCTTCAAGCCGAGCGAGCGGGCTGCGTTCGCCAAGCCGGCAGTCGAGTGCATGACCCTCCACGATCTTGGCAGCCCGCGGGCCCACGGCCGCGAAGGACGTCTGCGGATGGCAGCTTCGGAGGGCACCCGGCCAGGTCCGGACAGTCTCTGGGATGATGCCGACTCCGACAGTGGGCGTGGTACGTGCATCGAAGGGCGGCATGGCGGCCCGTATATCCGCCCACCATGACTCGGGCACAGGCCGGTTTCCCCAGGACGCCGGATCCGAGTTGTTCCCAGAGTGCGTCGGTACCACCAAGGTCCCATCGTCGCCAAGGGCATCGAGCAGTGCCATGACGACAACACCGGGACCGCCGCAGACCCAGCCAAGCGAGCTGAGCGAAGAGTGCACCAGGAGCGTTTCACCAGGGTGCAGACCGAGAGCGCGCAGGTCCGAGGCGAGCGAATCACGCGTACACATCGGGCCAGCCGAAGCCGTAAGAGACATAACCGGTCAGTGTCCAGGCATCACGGCCCCCGCGCCATCGAGTTTCGCCGCGCCAGTCCTCGCCAGAACACTGATCGTTTTCGGTCCTTGCCGGGGCCCTTTCAGACAGCACCCCCGGTGCGGAAGTACCGGGGACACCCACCACCCCCACTACACAATGAAATCGTACGATCATGTTGAGAGTGGGGGCTGGGGCGCGCGCTGACGTGCAAGAGACCAGAAGAGTGCTGGAGGAGAAGCTCGCGGCCCTGGACGGCCGTGTGGAAGTGGTACGGCGGGAGGTCATCGACGCTCTCGACGAACGCGCCCGGGCACTGCACGCCGACCAGTCCATATCTCTGGCGTCGCCATCGCCACCGCGGTCCTTGAACTCGTCGTCTGCTTCCGCCCGGCCATCCTCGGTGACGCCAAGGCATCACCGAGACCATCGTCCGGCTTCGCGCCCTCACTGACAGCGGCGACTGCGCGTACTGCGCCGACATCGCCGCCTTCATGGCCGACCGGCCCGTCCCGCTGAGCCCCGCGTGGTGGATCGAGGACGAAGCCGCTGTCCGCGGACGGTGGCAGTAGCCGACCAAGGGCAACAGGGCGCGGCGCAGGCACGATGGGTGCGGGTGCGGGTGCGGTTTCGGGCGAGGCGGGGCTGCCGACCCCCGTGGCG
>NZ_BNBS01000239.1 GCF_014656075.1 Streptomyces hydrogenans | reverse complement strand
GCGCCGATGGTACTGCAGGGGGGACCCTGTGGGAGAGTAGGACGCCGCCGAACAACCCGCCCTTTTAGCTCAGTCGGTAGAGCGTCTCCATGGTAAGGAGAAGGTCAACGGTTCGATTCCGTTAAAGGGCTCAGAAAACAAGAAGGCCCCCGCCATCAGGCGGGGGCCTTCTTGCGTTTCCGGGCAGGACGGCACCGGGAGGGCAGAAGAACGAGAACGGGCCGGCGGCTCTTCACGGAGACCGCCGGCCCGTCGTCGTCAGCTCGGGTCCGGCTCCCTGAGGCGCATCGTCAGGATGGCCATGTCGTCCGAGGCGGGGGCGTGGGCGAAGCGCTCGACCGCGCGCAGGATACGGCCGCCGACCGCGCCGGCCGTCAGGCCCGTACACGTCCTCAGGGCGTCGGCCAGGCCGTCGTCGCCCAGCATGCGGGTGCCCTCGCGGCGCTCCGTGACGCCGTCCGTGACACAGAGGAGGACATCGCCCGGGTCGAGGGTGAAGGTCTCCTCGTACAGCTCCAGATCCTCCATCACGCCCAGCAGCGGCTGGGGTTCGGCGGCCGGGGTGACCGTGCCGTCCGGACGGAGGCGCAACGGGAGCGGATGGCCCGCGCAGACCATCTTCAGGAGCGCCGAGCCGTCCGGCTGCGGGCGGAGTTCGCCGTACAGCAGGGTCAGGAAGCGACTGCGGGCGCCCTCGTCGAGGATGGCCGCGTTCAGACGCTCCAGGACGGCCGGGCCGCCGAAGCCCTCCCGGGCCAGCAGACGCAACGCGTGCCGGGCCAGGCCAGTGACGGCCGCCGCCTCCGGGCCCGTGCCGCAGACGTCGCCGATGGCGAAGCCGTACACGTCGTCGCGGATCGGGAAGACGTCGTAGAAGTCGCCGCCCACCTCGTTGCCCTCGCCGGCCGCGCGGTAGATGACGTCCACCTCGACACCGGGGATCTTGGGGAGCTCCGGGGGGAGGAGGCTGCGCTGGAGGGACTGGCTGATGGCGTTGCGCTCGGAGTACAGGCGGGCGTTGTCCAGGGCCAGGGCGGCCCGGCGCGAGAGGTCCTCGGCGAGTTCCAGGATCTCCTGGCGGAAGTGGTCCTCGGCCGGGCGGCCCAGGGTCAGCATGCCGATCACGCGGTTGCGGGCCACGAGGGGCAGGACGACCGTCTCGCCGGCGACCGCGCCGGCCGTGGCCAGGGCGGTGTCGATGCCGGAGGAGAGCGGGCTGCCCAGGTGCTCCAGCTCGCGGGCCGAGGCGGCCAGCGCGGCCCGGTGGGCCGCGTCGCCCGGTGCCGTCCAGAGCCGGGCGCCGGGGGACGGCACCGGATCGGGCGGGGCGATGGACCCCAGCAGGGCCTTGAGGCCGTCGATGCGGTCCTCGTCCTCGTGGAGGACGTACGAGAGGTAGGGGTCCGAGGCCGGGTCGGCGATCGTGTAGACCGCGCACCAGGTGGCCAGCGTCGGGACCGTCATCTGGGCCATCAGCGCCAGCGTCTGGTCCCGGTCGAGGGTGCCGGCCAGCAGGTCGGACGCCTCGACGAGGAAGCTGAGGGAGCCGCGGCGGAGCCGCTCCAGCTCGCCCAGGCGGGCCGACTCCACGGCCAGGGCGATGCGGTCCGCGGCGAACTGGAGGCGGAGGGCCTCCTCGTTCGAATAGCGGTTCGCGGCCTCGGCCGCGACGCCGAGGGATCCCGTGAGGCGGCCCTCGACCTTGAGCGGGACCGTGACCACCGAGCGCATGCCGGTGCCCTCCAGGAGGGGCACGGCGCCGGGGACGGCCGCCAGGTCCTCGTGGACCGCGGGCATCCGGGCGGAGCCGTAGCGGCTCGCTCCGGTCTCCACCGGGACGCGGGCGAAGCGCTGGCGGGCGGCCGGCAGGCCGGTCGTCGCCCGCACCTCCAGCTCCGTCTCGTCGTCGGTGGCCAGGAGGAGGAAGGCGGAGTCGCCGTCGAGCATGTCCCGGGCCCGCTCGACCGTGCGCTGGAGCAGGCCGTCCAGGTCGTCGGGGGCGGGGGAACCGATGAAGACCTCGAAGGGGTCCGTGGAGCGGTTCTCCGCGCCCGGGTCGGCGGCGGGGCGCTGCGGGGTCTGCAGGACCGCGCGCTCGTCCTCCCGCACCAGCAGACAGACCGTGGAGGGCTCGCCCTCGGCGTCCCGGACCCGCAGGTGGGAGGCGTACACGGGGATGACGCGGCCGTCGGCGCGACGGAGCCCGTAACTGCCCTCCCAGCGGGAGAGGCGCAGGGCCTCGGCGAGGCCGGTGCCGATGCCGGGGGTGTGCGGCCAGGCCGCGAGGTCGCCCAGGGGCTTGCCGGTGACCTGCTCGGGGGCGTACCCGAAGAGCTCCTCGGCGTCCTCGTTCCACGAGGTGATCGCGCCGCCCGCGTCGATCTGGACGACGGCGACGCGGACGCGGCTGTCGGCGACCGGGAGGAGCGCGTCGGGGAGGACCGGGCCGGCGGAGCGGGTGCCCACGGGGCGCTGGGGGAGGTTCAGGTGGAACCAGACGTGCTTGCGGGTGGGGGAGTAGTCGACGCCCCAGCGGTCGGCGAGGGCCGCGCACAGGAGCAGGCCGCGGCCGTTCTCCCGGTCGGGGCTCGCGATCGTACGGCCGCTCTGGACCGGGATCTCGCGCTCCGGGTAGCGGTCGGCGACCTCGACGCGGACACTGTCCTCGGAGCGCAGGCACAGGACGTCGGCGGCGGTGCCGGCGTGCACCACGGCGTTGGTGACCAGCTCGCTGGTGAGGACGACGGCGTCGTCCACGAGCTCCGGGTGGCCCCAGCCCTGGAGGGTGTCCCGGACGAAGGCCCGGGCGGCGGCGACGGACCGTCCGACGGGCTCGAAACTGGCAGTCGCCCGCGCGGTGATCACAGCACTCCTCGTACGCGTCTCGACGCCCGGCTCTGCCATGCTCGGTCTGCCCTCCCACTGCCCGGCGGTCGTACGCGCTCCACACCGCCCCCGCCGGGCGGACCGGGGCGGCTGGACAGCCGGATGCCAGGTTACTTACCTTCGCCGTCCCCGCGGATGCCGGTCTCCGCTGTTTCCGCCCTCCGGGGGTGGGGACGCTGTGCGAAGCTGCCGAACTGTTATCGCCTGGTTCGGTCGCGGTGAAACACTGGGAGTGCTTCGGCGGGAGCCGGAGCGGAACGGTCGAGCCCCTTTCGGGAGGGTCACGGTGGAGTCTGGCACGGCGGCGCGGCGCGGCGGCGGCAGCAGCACGCGGGCGAGGGGCGGGCGTTCCCGTGGGGGGACGGTGCAGGTGGACGTGGCCGCGCTGGAGCGGTTGCTGTCCGCGCTGGTGTCGATGCGCGACGGGAACCTGCGGAGGCGGCTGACCGTCTCCGGCGACGGAGTGATGGCCGAGATCGCGGCCGTCTTCAACGAGGTCGCGGACCGGCAGATGCACGTGACCGGCGAGCTGTCGCGGGTGCGGCGGGTGGTCGGTCGCGAGGGCAAGCTGTCCGAGCGGCTGGAGGCGGGGGCGACCGAGGGCGCCTGGGCGGCGGCGATCGAGGCGGCGAACGCGCTGGTCGACGATCTGGCGCGGCCGGTGTCCGAGGTCAGCCGGGTGCTGACGGCGGTCGCCGAAGGTGACCTCGAACAGCGGATGGACTTGCGTTCGGAGGGTTCCGACGGGACGGTGCGGCCGCTCCGCGGGGAGTTCCTCAAGGTCGCGCGGACCGTCAACCACCTCGTGGACCAGCTGTCGGTCTTCGCGTCCGAGGTGACGCGGGTGGCCGTCGAGGTGGGCACGGAGGGCATCCTCGGCGGGCAGGCGCACGTCCGGGGCGTGTCCGGGTCCTGGAAGGACCTCACGGACTCCGTCAACACCATGGCGAACCAGCTGACGGCGCAGGTGCGGGACATCGCGCTGGTGACGACGGCGGTGGCCAACGGCGACCTGTCCCAGAAGGTCACGGCGAACGTGGCCGGCGAGATGCTCTCGCTCAAGAACACCGTGAACACGATGGTGGACCAGCTGTCGTCGTTCTCGTCCGAGGTGACCCGGGTCGCCCGCGAGGTGGGCACGGAGGGCGAGCTCGGCGGCCAGGCCGAGGTGGCCGGGGTCGCCGGCGTGTGGAAGGACCTGACCGACTCCGTCAACACGATGGCGGGCAACCTCACCAATCAGGTGAGGGGGATCGCGGAGGTGACGACGGCGGTCGCCAACGGCGACCTGTCGCAGAAGGTCACCGTGAGCGCGCGTGGTGAGATCGCCCAACTCGCCGACACCATCAACCAGATGACGGACACCCTGCGGACCTTCGCCGACGAGGTGACCCGGGTGTCCGGGGAGGTCGGCGCCGAGGGTCTGCTCGGCGGGCAGGCGCAGGTGCCGGGTGCGGCGGGCACCTGGAAGGACCTGACGGACTCGGTCAACACCGTCTTCCGGAACATCACCACGCAGGTGCGGGACATCGCGCAGGTGACGACGGCGGTGGCGAACGGCGACCTGTCGCAGAAGGTCACGGTCGACGTGGCCGGCGAGATGCTGGAGCTGAAGAACACCGTCAACACGATGGTGGACCAGCTGTCCGCCTTCGGTTCCGAGGTGACCCGGGTGGCCCGGGAGGTCGGCGTCGAGGGCCGGCTCGGCGGCCAGGCGCAGGTGCAGGGCGCGGCCGGCACGTGGAAGGACCTCACCGACTCGGTGAACACGGCCTTCCACAACCTCACCGGTCAGGTGCGGGACATCGCGCAGGTGACGACGGCGGTGGCGAACGGCGACCTGTCGCAGAAGGTCACCGTGGACGTGGCCGGCGAGATGCTGGAGCTGAAGAACACCGTCAACACGATGGTGTCGCAGCTGTCGTCCTTCGCCGACCAGGTCACGCGCATGGCGCGGGACGTGGGCACCGAGGGCCGCCTCGGCGGTCAGGCGCGGGTGGACGGGGTCTCCGGCCGCTGGCGCGAGCTGACCGACTCGGTGAACTTCATGGCCGGCAACCTCACCTCGCAGGTGCGGCAGATCGCCCAGGTCACGACGGCCGTGGCGCGCGGCGACCTGTCGCAGAAGATCGACGTGGACGCGCGCGGCGAGATCCTGGAGC
>NZ_BNBS01000238.1 GCF_014656075.1 Streptomyces hydrogenans | reverse complement strand
AGCGCTACATGGGCTGGTTCGACGGCAACCCCGCCCACCTGTGGGAGCACCCGCCCACCCAACTGGCCCAGCGGTACGTGGAGGCGGTCGGCGGACCGGCCGACGCCCTCGCCAAGGCCCGCGCCTACGCCGAGGACGGCGACCTCCGCTTCGCCGCCACCCTCCTGAACCACCTCGTCTTCGCCGATCCGGACAACCAGGAGGCGAAGGACACACTCGCCGGGGTGTACCAGCGGCTCGGGTACGGTGCCGAGAACGCCACCTGGCGCAACTTCTACCTGCGCGGTGCCCAGGAACTCCGACAGGGCGTCACCGGAGAGGTCGTCGACCTGGCCAACCCCGAGATGGTGATGGCGCTGACCGTCCCCATGCTGCTCGACTCGATCGCCATCGCGATCGACGGCCCGCGCGCCTGGGACGACGAGCTCGTCATCGACCTCGTCCTCACGGACGGCCCCACGGCCGCGGGCGCCCGGTACCGGCTCACCCTCCACAACGGCGCCCTCACCCACCGCGAGGCCACCGCCCCGCCCCGCGCCCCCGCCGGCCTCACTCTCACCCTCGGCAAGGCCCAGCTCCTCGGCCTGCTCGCGGGGAAGGGCGTCGACGACCTGGGCATCGGCACCGAGGGCGACCCGACGCTCATCACCCGGTTGCTCTCCCATCGCTCGAAGCCCGATTGGAACTTCCCGATCATCACCCCCTGACGGCTCCGACACCCCGAGGGCAAACCGGTGAGCGCACCGGAGCACTTCATGGCACAGGCGGCCGCGGAGTACGTCTACGACGGCACGCCGATCGACCGCCTGGCGGAGTGCTTCGGTGCCCTCGGGATGTCCGTCGGACCGGAGGGCAAGGTCTTCACCGGCCCGGCCATGGACACTCCCAACGGCGGCCCGTGCCTGCCCCCGCCCCCGACCTGAGGTACGTGTACGTCAACAAGACTTTGGCGCGGATGACAGGGCTGCCCGCCGCAGACCATGCAGGCCCGCACGCTCACGGAGGTCATTCCCGGCACCGACGCCCGCGAAGACCTGCTGCGACACGTCCCCACCGACGGCCGGCCCGCCAGATCACCACCCACAGCCACACACGCGGCGCCCCCAGCAGCCGGCGCCGGTTCCGGCACGGCTGCTACCACCGCCTGCACCCCATGGACGGTACGCGGGCCGGCCGCGGTGGCGGTCGAGGCCAACCAGAGGGAGTGGGCCCTGGCCGTCCCTGGCCCGCACCGCTCATCGCCCGCGGCCGCTCTCAGGCGCCCCAGCGCGCCTCCTCCCCGAGGAGCGGGAGCGCCTCGCGAACCTCGGGCCTGGCCGCAGGCCCCGTCCCCCTCCGGGCCCATCTCGCACCCGGCACCGAAGACGACATCGCCGTTCTTGCCACACGCATCTGCCCCCTGACCCTCCGACGGGGACACGAAGCGCCAACCACCAAGCCGCCGTCACCAGCCTGGTCGCGGCCATCGCGCGCACGAACCACAGCAAGACGGACCAGGAATCGCGCGAGTGGACGCCGCCGCTCCCGAACTTCCACTGCCGGTCCGTCTCCGAGCCGATCGCAACGAAGTTCCACTGAGCCTTGAGCGCGGACCAGGCCGAAGCAGAGGTGAGAGGTGCTCACCGTGTACACGGAGGCCGGCGCGGAGCAACAGCCGGCCCCGGCAGGCGACGGCCCCACCTCACCCCGCCCTTTCCGAAGTCCCGGGCGCCGGCCGACCGACGGACACGTCCGCGTCAGGCGCTTCCTGGTGAGGGAACGACGAAGGAAGGATCGGGGAGCCCCGAAGGAGCCTGAATGACCCAGAAGGGTCCCAAGGTCCGACCGTGCCAACTCCACCCCGCCTCAACCTCGTTGATCCCGATTCCTCCCTCCGTCCCGGTCCGTGGAACAGTCGGCGGAGAGCCTTGACCCCGCCGGACGGCACCTGATTCCCTCACACCCATGCATCCCCGGCGCCCGCTGTTCACGCGCCGACGTCACGTCGATCTCGTACGGACGTCGGGCGCGCTCTGTCGCCTTCCGCGCTGACCCCCGCGGCCCCGCTCCGACACGCCTGGCCGCGGCCCCACCGGCTCACCGTGTCCGCACGGCCGGAGCCGCCCGCGCGCCGCTCTCCCCCCGCACCACCGCTCCCTGCCCTTCCCCTGCGGCCCTGAGCCCCGAGGCCTTGGCACACGGGTCCGAGCGCGGGAGCTCCCCGCCGTGCGCGCGGCCCCCTCCCGGCTCGCCCCGTGCGAGTCCCGCCAGCCCGGAAGGACCCCGTCATGCCCGCCCCGCTGCCCGTCCCGCACGCACGCCCCCGCACCCGGCGCCGCCTGCCGGCCGCCGCACTGTTCTCCGTCCTCGCCCTCGCCGCGGGAGCCCTCCCCGCAGGCGCCGCCCCGATCGGGGCCGCCGCCTCCGTACCCGTACCGCCGCACAACCCGTACGCGGGCCCCGACGGAACGGCCACCATGCACGGGGACACCGGCTCCTCCGACACCACCCCGCCGGCCGGGCCCGGCGCGGGCGCCCTGTCCTCGAAGCGGACGGCCCTCGCCTCGGCCTGCCCCACCGTCCTGGTCGGCTCCGACGGCCTCCCCGTGGTGCTGTGCACCCCGATCTTCGGGCAGGTGCCGACCGTCCACCTCCTGGACCCGGCGACCGGCGCGTCCCTCACCTCGCTCGAACTGACCAAGGGCTCGCTCCTCGGCGGCGTCTACGCCCACCTCGACCACGAGGACCGGCTGGTCGTCGTGGACGGCAGCCGCAGCCTCCTCCGCGTCGGCCACCACAGGGACGCCTCCGGCGCCTGGCGCCTCTCGGTCGACCGACGGCTCTCCCTGACCGCCGCCGTCCCCGACGGCGACGCGGTGACCGGCCTGTCGCCGGACTGGCGGGGCCGCGTCTGGTTCGCCACGGGCGGCGGAACGGTCGGCCTCGCCGACGACCGCACCGGGCAGGTCGCGTCACTGCGACTGCCCGCCGGGGAGCGCGTCGCCAACAGCATCTCCACCGCCCCCGAGGGCACCGCCGTGACCAGCACCCACGCCACGTACCTGCTGACGGCGGACGACGACGGCGTACCCCGGACCGTCTGGCGGCAGGCGTACGACCGGGGGCGGGCCCGCAAGCCGGGGCTGCTGAGCTGGGGCAGCGGCTCCACCCCGACGTTCCTCGGCCCGTCCTCCGGGACCGAGTGGGTCGCGATCGTCGACAACGCGGACACGACCGTCCGCCTGAAGGTGTACCGCACGGCCGACGGGAAGGAGGTCTGCTCCTCGCCCGTGCTGGTCGCCTCCGGCGGCCCCGGCAGCGAGAACTCCCCCGTCGGCGCCGGCACCAGCGTCTACGTCGCCGGCACCTACGGCTACCCGTATCCGGCGCTCCCGGACGGTGCGGGCCCCTCCGACCCGTCGTCGGCGGACTTCGCCGGCGGCCTGACCCGGGTCGACGTACGCCCCGACGGCACCGGCTGCACGGTCGTCTGGGACAACGCCCTGCGCTCGGCGGCGGTCCCGAAGCTGTCCACCGCCACGAACACCCTCCACACCGTGGTGCGCGACCCCCTCATCCCCGGCACGAAGGGCACGAGCCTCCTCGACCCGTACCGCTACGTACAGATCGACCCGGCCACCGGGCGGGTCGTCCGCTCCCACCAGGTCGGCATCGGGTCGCTGTACGACACGCTCCAGATGGCCGGAACCGTCGCCCCCGACGGCGCCTACCTCCAGGGAACCGTGACAGGGGTCCTGCGGATCACCGCGAGCTGACCCTCGGTCTCCTGAGTCGGAAATTCTGTTCAGATGTACAGGCGTGACGTGCGGTCCGTACGGGCGGCTGAAAACCGAGTTGATCCTGCCGGAAGAGGAACGGGCCGCGCTCGAAGAAT
Source organism: Streptomyces hydrogenans (assembly GCF_014656075.1). Lineage (GTDB taxonomy): Bacteria > Actinomycetota > Actinomycetes > Streptomycetales > Streptomycetaceae > Streptomyces > Streptomyces hydrogenans. The sequence goes on along the minus strand of NZ_BNBS01000238.1, from coordinate 1,369 downwards.
GGGCGCGGCACCGTTCCACGCCACAGGCGTGTGGACCCTGAGGTGCCGGATCACCCTGGTTCCGGGCTCCTGGGTGCATGTCCAGCAGTCGCGCGTTTGCCGCGGCGGCGCGCAGATGGGCGGAGGACAGGTGTGCCTCGAACTGGCTGCCGGCCTCTTCCAGCGTGGCAATCCGGTCGCCGTGCTCTTCGCCTGCCGGATGCGGGCTGAGAAAAACTGTTGGAGTTCTACCAGCGGCTGCCGGGTACGAAGCCCTGGATCAGGACGGCACGGTCTCCTACTACAACACGGAGACACCCCTGGCCGATTACTACAGCGCCGCGCTGGAGGGCGTGGACGTGGTCGATCCGCCGGAGACCCTCGGCACCTACTGGCACCTCTTCTCGGAGGCGTCCCCGCCTGCCGGGATCCTGTACGACGAGAAGACGAAGACCAGCTACTGGTGCCCGTACTTCGTGGTTCCCGACAACGACGCGGCGGTGGCGGCCCTCAAGGCCGGCGCGGAGTCCACCGAACCGGCCAGGGACGAGTCCTGGGGGAAAGCAGCCGAGTTGACCGACCCGCTGGGCAACCCGTTCGGAGTGTTCTCGCGGCCGTAGGGCCACCGCCCCCGCCAGGGAGGTACTCGTCCCCTGCCGCAGCCACCCGCGCGCGGGGCCCTTCACGCCCCGGCTCGGTCTCGCGGCAGGTGAGGCGCAAGCCCCCGGCGGGTCCAGGGCCCGTTCGAGGGGATACTCGGCCGGGGTTTGCCCGGCAGAGCACCTCGCGTGCCCGGCCACCGGGCTCGGCCACGAAGCGGGCCAAGGGTCCGCGGACCTGCCGGAGCGTTGGTCCTATTACCAACAACCCACCCACCAAAGAGCCATCCCCGCGGGCGCGGGGAGGACGGGTCGCCGCCGCCGGCGTGGTTGGCGCGGCCGGGTCCATCCCCGCGCGGGCGGGGAGCAGTCTTCCTGACCTGCAGTTCTACCCGACACCGGCCCGCTCCCTTGGGGCGTTTTGCGAAAGTGGCTGAAGATGCGGGGTGTTGCTCAGAGGCTGCGGATGGCCTCGGTCAGGTCGGATCCGTACGAGCCCCAGCAGATCACCGAGCCGTCATCGTCGAGCTGCCCCATGAACCACTCGCCGTCGTCCCTCACGAGACACAACTCGTGGAACGCGAGAATCACATCGGGCCGGAGCGGTTCGTAGTCGCCCTGACCGGCTGTCTCGACAACTACGAGTCGATCGACGGAGAGCGGGACGGCGCTAGGGTCTTTGGAAAGAGCGCGCACGCGCTCGATCGTCCATCCGGCGGGAAGTCCTGAGTTCATCGGGGCATAGTCCCAGCAGGGCGCCCTCACAGCCACTCGTCAAGGAACGCGACCAG
>NZ_BNBS01000237.1 GCF_014656075.1 Streptomyces hydrogenans | reverse complement strand
AGGTCGAGGTCGGGCCGGTCGTCGAGTGCGGCGAGCGTCAGCAGTTCCCGTACCTGGGCCGGTACCTCGTCCAGCCACTCTCCCACCAGCCGGCTGGCCGTCGGCGGCAGGGCCCGCCCGCTGTCACCGTCTCGGTCCGGGAGCGGGCACGAGGCGTCGGCCAGCGCCAGGGCCAGTGCGGGATTTCCTCCGCTGTGGGTGTGGATGCGCGTGACCTCGCGGGGGGCGAGCCGGTACGGGGACAGCAGCGTCGCGACCTGAGAGTTCGTCAGGGGCGGGATGCGCACCGCGTACGCGTTCTCCCCGCACCAGTGACCCGCGGCCTCCGGGCGCCAGGTGCGTTCGGCCGCGATGACGGGAAGGTCCGGGGTCAGGCGCAGGGCCCAGCCCAGGACGGCCGCGCTGGCCGGGTCCAGCCACTGGGCGTTGTCCACCACCAGCGTCATGGGCGGTGCCTCCCGCAGCACGGCGGCGGTCTGCCGGCGCAGCCGCAGGGCCGAACCGGCGTCGTCCGGGGAGCCCGGCCGGCCGGCGGCCTCGTCGAGTTCCGCCGTCAGCTCCCGTGCGGCGGGCAGTGCTTGGAGGGCCAGCGCGAGTTCGAGCAGCCCGGCGCAGGGAACCCGGGCGTCCTGCGGACGCGGGGCCAGCCGCAGGACGGGCAGGCCCAGCCGTCGCCCCAGGGCCCCGGCCGCGGTGGTCTTGCCGCTTCCGGGCGGCCCGGACAGGACCACCCGGCGGGTGTGGTGCACGTCTTCTGGCAGCAGGGGACCGGCCTCGTGGAACGCGTTCATCCACATCGCAGAGTCTGGCATCGGGCCATGGTGCGCCCGCCGGGCCTCCCCGTCTAGGTCAAGGGATCACCCCGATGTCGGCCGGGCACCTGCGTCCCTAGCCTCATGGCCACAGCCGGGCCAACCGCTGCCGAACGCCCCCCGTACCCGAGATGACGTTCTGCGGTGATTCCCCGACAAGGCCCGGCGGAAGGATCCCGATGAACCGCAAGAACACCCTGGCGGCCGGTGTCGCGGCAGCCCTCGCCCTGGGCTCCGTGACCATGCTGGCCACCCAGTCCACCGCGGCCCCCCGGCCCACCGCGGCCGCCGGCACCTCCGTCGCCCCACCCGGCGCGGGGTTCAAGGCGATGACGGCCGACACGCGCGACGAGGCGATACGCACGGCCGGCCGGAACGCGGCCGCGACCGCCCGCGAGCTCGGCCTGGGACCCGACGAGCGCCTGGTGGCCAAGGACGTCCTGATCGACGCCGACGGCGCCCGGCACGTGCGCTACGACCGCACCTACAGAGGCCTGCCGGTGATCGGCGGAGACCTGGTGGTGCACCTCGCCGAGGACGGCACGATCACCGGCTCGGACCTGGCGCACCAGGGCGCGATCCGGATCGCCGGCACCACGCCGAAGCTGACGGCCGCCGACGCCTCGGCCAAGGCCGTGAAGCACGCCAGGCACGTGAAGAAGGCGAAGGCCGGCAGCAAGGACAGCACCCTGGTGGTGTACGCGGTCGGCAAGATCCCCGTCCTCGCCTACCGTTCGACCGTCACCGGCGAGGGCGAGACCGGCCCCGCCTCGCGACAGGCGGTGATCGTCGACGCGACCAGCGGCGCGGCCCTGGACCAGTACGAGCTGCACCAGACCGTGACGGGCACCGGCAACGGCGTCACCGTCGGCCAGGTCTCCATCGAGACCACCCAGACCAGCAGCGGCTACACCCTCACCGACGCCGCGCACGGCGGCACGATCATCTACGACTCGTACAACAGCCCGCAGTCGAACCCGAGGCAGAACGCCCGGGCCTTCTCCAAGACCACCAACTCCTGGGGCAACGGCACCAGCTCCAGCCGCGAGAGCGCCGCGGTGGACGCCTCCTACGGCCTGGCCAAGACCTGGGACTACTACAAGAACTCCTTCAACCGCTCCGGCATCCGCAACAACGGCAGCGGCGCCCCCGCCTACGTCCACGTGGACACCGGCCTGTTGAACGCCTTCTACGACGACAACTGCTTCTGCATGTTCTTCGGCGACGGCTCCTCGCAGAACAGCAACACCCCGGTCACCACGCTCGACGTGGCCGCCCACGAGATGAGCCACGGCGTCACCGCCGCCACCGCCAACCTCACCTACTCCGGCGAGTCCGGCGGCCTCAACGAGGCCACCAGCGACATCTTCGGCACCATGGTCGAGTTCTACGCCAACAACACCGGCGACCAGGGCGACTACTACATCGGCGAGAAGCTCAACATGTCCGGCGGCTACATGCGCCGCATGGACAACCCCGCCGCCGACGGCAACTCGCTGTCCTGCTGGACCTCCAGCGCCGGCTCGGTGGACGTCCACTACTCCTCCGGCATCGGCAACCACTTCTTCTACCTCGCCGCCGAAGGCACCGGGGCGAAGACCATCGGCGGACGCTCGCACAACGGCACCACCTGCAACAACGACACCTTCAGCGGCATCGGCAAGGACAAGGCCGCCGCGGTCTGGTACCGGGCGCTGTCCACCTACATGACCTCCACCACCAACTACGCCGGCGCCCGCACCGCCACCCTGCAGGCCGCCGCCGACCTGTACGGCACCAACTCCCAGGAGCGCTACCTCGTCTCCAAGGCATGGGCGGCCGTCAGCGTCGGCACCGCCCTGCCCGACCCCGGCACCGGCACCCCCACCCCCACCCCGACCGACCCGACTCCTTCGCCGACCACGCCCCCCAGCGGGAACGCGCTGACCAACGGCAGCTTCGAACAGGGCACCAGCGGCTGGACCCAGAGCGACAGCATCATCACCAACTCGTCCCTGCAGGCCGCACGTGACGGGTCCTGGTACGCCTGGATGATGGGCTACGGCGCCGACGCCATCGAGTCCCTCTCCCAGTCGAACATCGCGGTGCCCTCCACCGGCACCCCGAAGCTCACCTTCTGGCTGAAGGTCTCCACCCAGGAGTCCGGCTCCACCGCCTACGACACCCTCAAGGTCAACGTCAACGGCACCACGCTGGCCACCTACTCCAACGCCGACGCGAGCTCCGGATACGTCCAGAAGACCGTCGACCTGTCCGCCCACAAGGGCCAGACGGTGAAGCTGGAGTTCGCCGGCACCGAAGACACCTACCTGTCGACCATCTTCCTGGTCGACCAGATCGCCATCGGCTGACCGAGCCCCGTACTCCTGTGGCCGAAACCGTTGTGGGACGGGTCCGGCCACAGGACTGCCGCATTCACGTGGGGTAGCAACGAACGCGGCAGCTCCCGACCGGCCCCGCTGGGGCGGTGCCGGTCGCGGGGGGCCACCGCAGCTCACCCCGCAGGTTCGGGAGTGCAGCCCCGCACCTCCCACCGGACCCACGGCCCCGGAACCGACACCGGCACACAGCCACCGCCCACGCTCGATCCGCTTCCTGCCGGCCGCGGCACCGTCCTTCCACCCGACAGACCGGCAACACCACTCGACGCCGCCGACACCAAGACCCGAACCAGCAGAGAAACCCCCGACCCCGCCGCCGAAACCCGGCTGCGCACCAGCGCCGGGCTCCACCACCCACCAGCAGCCGAGACCCGGCCGCTGTCTGCGCTCCGGCAGGTCCCAACCGGACCCGCACCGGCCGGAGCCTGGCGCTCCAGGCAGGGCAGCCCCATGGAACGCACAGACAGAAAGGCAGATGCTATGCGCGCAAACGATGCTCCGCAGCACGACGAACCCGACAACGCCCTTGTCTCGCGGCTCCTCTCCCGCCGCCGTGTGCTGGCTCTCAGCGGTGCCGCCGGCGCGGTGGTCCTCGGCGGAGCGGGCGCCGCTGCCGGCCGCGGCGCCGCGAACAGCAGCACCCTCGACTCGGTGAAGGCAGCCGCCTCCGCCTCCAGCGTCTGCATGCCACTGACCACGGAGCAGATCGAAGGCCCCTACTACATCGACTACGAGCTCTTCCGCGGCAACGTGGTCGAGGACCGCACCGGCATCCCGCTCCTGCTCGTCCTGCGCGCTGTCGATAGCGCCACCTGCAAGCCCATCCGCAACTCGGCCGTCGAGATCTGGCACTGCGACGCCTCCGGCGTCTACTCCGGCTACACCCAGAACGGCAACGGCGGCGGTGGCGGCGGTACGCCTCCCAGCTCGATGCCCTCCGGCCCGCCGCCCACCGATGCACCGACCGCACCCCCCGGCGGACCGGACGGGGGAGGTGGCGGCCACGCGACCCCGACCGACAACCTCACCTGGCTGCGCGGCATCCAGATGACCGACCACGAGGGCTTCGTCGTCTTCCGGACCGTCTTCCCCGGCTGGTACGCGGGCCGGGCCGTCCACATCCACACCAAGGTGCACACCGGCGGCTCCCGGACCTCCGACGGCTACACCGGCGGACGCACCTGCCACACCGGGCAGTTCTACTTCTCCGAAGACTCGGTGAAGGCCACCGCCGACAGTGCGCCCTACTCGGCGAACACTATGACGCGCATGACCCTCGACCAGGACTTCCTCTACCCGGGAACCGGTGCTCAGGGCGGTCTGCTCGAACTTCTCTACGACAGCCGCCACATCGAGCACGGCGTCATCGGCTACATCACGATGGCAGTCGACCCCAATGCAACCAACGACGGGGCCGGGGCCCCCGGCCCCGTCCCCACCGCGCCCCCCTCGTCCTCCGCCTCCTGACTGCAACCACCACGCCGCCGCGCGCGACGGAAGCGGCGGCCCGGACACCCCACAGTGCCCAGGCCAGTCGGCACCGCCAGCAACGGCCCGGCCGGGCACCGCGGCACTGGGTGCCAGCAGCGGAGCGCTCGCACCACTGCTGGCACCGGGGCCTTGACCCCGGGGTCTGTCAATCGAGCGGCTCTGTCTCATATTCGGTGGTGACGGAGAGTGCCGCTATCCGAGGAGGATGCGGTGGCGAAGAAGGGTGAAGCCTGCTCGTCCGTGCATCTGGCGCGCGATCCGTTTGGTCTTGGTGTTGACGCCTTCGGTGGGGCCGTTGCTGTACGGAAGTGTGAGTGCGGCGATCACAGCGTCGCGGTCTCGGTCCAGGCCCCGGGTGAAGGCGTGCAGATGGGGCAGATCGGCTGAGCGAGCCTTGACGATCCAGCGCGAGAGACCGTCGGCATTACCTTCGCAAGGTGTCAGGAGTTCGGCGAAGCCTTCGGCAACGGCGGCCAGCTGGGTCATCTCGGGGCAGGCAGCGGTAAGCCGGGCCAGAAGACCGCGATGCTCGGCCTTGAGGTTGTCGGGCCTGGCGAGGATCATCCGGGCGAG
>NZ_BNBS01000236.1 GCF_014656075.1 Streptomyces hydrogenans | reverse complement strand
GGCCGCGGTCGGCGCGGTGACCGCCACCGGTGACCGCGCGGGCATCGGCGGACCGGCCGCGCTGCTCGCCGGCCTCCTCGCCACCACGGCCTGCGGCCTCACCGGCGGGGCCGTCGGGGCGCTCGCCTCCCGGCCGTTCGTCGCCGCGCCGGGCTGGTCGGTCGCGGTGCTGCTGCTCGGTTCCCTGCTCGCGCTGGTGACCACCGGGTCCCCGGCGAAGCACGCGGTCACCGCCCTGGTCGCGGCCGACGGCGGGGTCCTGTCGCCGTGGGCGGCCTGTGCCGGGGCGGTGCTCCTGGCCGCCGTGACGGCGGCCGTCTCCGGCCGGGCCGCCGCCCGTCTGGAGTGAGGGCCCGGGACCGCCGCAGTAGCCTCGACGGCATGACCATGGAATCCGGGGCCTTCTGCGCCCCCGAGCCCGCGCCCCGGCCGCCGAAGGCCGCCGAGGGGCCGTACGCCCGCTGCGTGCTGTGCCTGGAGCCGACCGAGTACGCGGAGTCGGCCCCGGGCATCGTGCTGTGCCCGGTCTGCGAGTGGCAGGAGGCCCAGCGCAACGCCTGCTCCGGCTGAGCCGGGGGTCCCTCAGCCGGTGCGCATCAGCTCGGACACCTTCACGAAGCGGTAGCCGCGGGCCCGGAGTTCGGGGACCACGCGGCGGATCGCGCGCTCCGTCGCGGGGGCGGCGCTGCGGGTGCAGTGGAGCACGACGAGGGAGCCGGGGCGGACACCCGACAGCACCTGCTCGGCCACCGCGTCCGGGTCCTTCGCGAAGGCGTCGCCGCCGACCACGTCCCACTGGACGGCGGTGACGCGGGCGGGGCCGAGCGCGTGGCGGGCGGCGTCGTCGTAACAGCCGCCGGGGAAGCGGAAGTACGGCACGACGTTGACGGCGCCCGCGTCCCGGAAGGAGTCGAAGGCGCGCCGCACGTCGGCCGCCATGTCCGGTACGGCGACCTTCGGCAGCCCGTAGCAGGGCTCGGCGAAGGCGTAGTGGCTGTAGGAGTGGTTGGCGATCTCGAACAGGGGGTCGCGGCCGATCGACCGGGCCTGGTCGGGGTACTCCTCCGCCCAGCGGCCCGTCATGAAGACGGTCGCGTCCACCTTCAGCCGGCGCAGGGTGGCGATGAGCTCCGGGTTGTCGAAGCGCTCGCCGCGCGCCGCCCGGGGTCCCTGGTCGGCGGTCATGTCGGCGTCGAAGGTGAGCGCCACGACCTTCTCCGCGCTCCGCCCGGTCCGCCGTTCGTAGACGGGCGTGAGCCCACCGGCCCGGGGCGCCAGGGTCGGGACCGCGCCGGGTTCGGCGCCGGGCCAGGGCCTGGCGGCGGCGCTGGCGGTGGGCGTGGGGGCCGCGGTGCTCCCGGGGGTTCGGGAGGCGGCCCCGGACTCGGCAGCGGGTGGGGCCGGCGGCGCGGCGGACGGGGCCGCACCGTCGCCGCAACCGACGAGAACGGCGCCCAGCAGACCGAACACCGCCAATTTCCGTACAGGAATGTTCACGAACGGAAGCTATCCGACCAAAGTGTCGAACGCTCGCGACGCCACAGCGACAACGCCCGACTGCACGCGCCGAGCTGACCCCCCGTCGCCCGGAGGCCCGTCCGTCACGCTCCGGCGGGGGCTCCGCCGGCCGACGCGCCCTGGCCGCGGGCGAGGCGGTCGGGCCCGTGCCCCGGGGTGCCGATCCAGCCCCGCTGCGAGGCCATCGCCCCGGCCTGGAAGCGGCTCCGCGCCCCCAGCATGTCCATGATCGAGGCCACGGTCCTGCGGGTGGTGCGGGTCGAGACGCCGAGCCGCTTCGCGATGGTCTCGTCGGTGTGTCCGTGCTCCAGGAGCCGCAGCGTCTCGCGCTCCTGCGAGGTGAGCCCCCGCTGGTCGCGGGTGCGCGCGGCACCGAGCCGGTCGGCCCGGTCCCAGGCGAGGTCGAACAGGGTGCACAGCGCGGTGAGGGTGCCGTCGCCGCTGAGCAGCACGGCGCTGTGCCCGCTGTCCTCGCCGTACACCGGCAGGACGGCGACCCGGCGGTCGAGCACGGTCATGCGGACCGGGACGTCCGGGGTGGTGCGGACCTCGCCGCCCTTGGACGCGAGCCAGTTCGCGTACTCCATGCCCGCCGGGCTGTTGCGGATCGACTCGGGATAGAGGGTGCGCATCCGGATGCCGCGGGCCAGCGTCCTCTCGTCCAGCGGCTTGGCCGACTCGATGTTGCTCTCGTCGGGGGCGTCCGGGACGAACGCCATGATCTCGTGGTCGATGTGACGGCTCAGCTCGGCCAGCCGGTCGCGGATCCGGTCCACGCCGACGAGCGTCTCCACGCCGGAGGAGTCCCCCACCGGCTGGAAGCCGACCCAGTCCGCGATCAGCTGGGCCGCCGCCGCTCTCGACGCCTCCAACTTCTGCTGCTGGGCGAGCAGTTCCGCCTGTTGACGGGCGAGTAAGGACTCCATGGCCAGCTCCGGGCTGACCGCGTGGAGCCGGGCGTGCTCGGTGGCGGACGGGCGCAGCAGCGAGAGTTCGCTGAGCCGTCCGAGCGCCTGCCGGACGTCCGCCTCGGGCAGCGCGAGCGAGGCGGCCAGCTCCGCGACCCCCCAGTCGGCGTGCTGAAGCAACATCCGGTAGATGCTTTCCGTTCGGGTGTCGATTCCCAGTGCGTCCAGCATGTATGTACCCCCCATAGATACGTGTACGAATCATCACACGGCCTGTGGCACCGGTTTCCTGCCGGGACGGAAGAAGCGAGGGTTCTGGCAGGTTCCGGCCATGTCCGCTTGGGGACTCCGTTCCTCGCAGGAATGCGACGGGCGGCCCGGGAACATCGAGGGATGTATCTGGTCCACGTCTGGCTGTGCCGCGCCGTCGAGGGCGCGCCGCCCCGGGAGTTGGCGGAGGAGTTCCGTGCCGCCGCGGCTCCGGACGAGGGCGTCGAGCACGCCGTGGCGCACCACGTCTCCGGCCGGGAGACCGTCGTCGGCCTCTTCCTCCGCCTGGACGGCCTCGCCGCCGCCGAGCGCGCCGCCGCGGCGGTCTGCGCGCGGGTGCTGGACCGGCACGCCGCCTGGGGCTTCGCCGCCGTCTCCTGCGAGGCGGTGCTGATCATGCCGGTCCCCGAACCGTAGGAGCGCGGAACGGCGGCGGCTCCGGGCCGCCGGGGGACGCCACCCGGCGCCGGTCGTGTCCCGAACCGGACGTGTCCCGATGCTGACAGGGCGGATCGCTTCACCGGAATGCCGGCCTGGTGCACGCTTCAGTCATCCGGATTCCCGGTCCGTCGAATTCCCCTCCTCCGCAAAGGACTTCGTCATGCTGCGTGCCCGTCTCGCCGCCCTCCTGATCCTCGCGTCCGTGTTCGCCGGAATCAGCACCGGCGCGATGGCGGACACCCCGGACACCCCGGTCGTCCCGGTCGTCAAGGACACCCTCGGCTGGCAGTGAGCGAAATCCCCGCCCCTTCCCGGACCGGAAATCCCGTGCGTCGGAACTCTCTCCCCGAAAGGCAGAAAATGAGCAGGATCAGAAGGACCCGCCGCGTCACCGTCGCCCTCTGCGCGGCCACGGCGCTCGGACTCGGCGCCACCGGCGCCGCGTTCGCCCAGCAGTCCGGACCGGCCGGCGGCCGGCCGTCCTCGCAGGCCGGCGGGCACGAGTACCCGGGCGCCGGCCAGGGCAAGGTCACGCCGGTGCCCGCCGAGTTCCGCGCGGGGGCGGGCGAGCGGAGCCTCACGGCGGCCGCGGGGATCACGCGGAGCGAGGTCATCGCCCGCGCGAAGTCCTGGGTCGGCAAGGGCCTGGACTACAGCTGGACGAACTATTACCAGGGCTACCGAATGGACTGCTCCGGCTACGTCTCGATGGCCTGGGGTCTCGGCAGCTCCCTGGCCACCCCGAACTTCGTCCCCGGCGGATCGGCCGAATGGATAACGAAGGCCGAACTCAAGGCCGGTGACGCGCTCCTGGACGACGATTCCGGCGCCGACGGCCACATCGTCCTCTTCGAGGAGTGGGCGAGCGCCGACAAGAGCTCCTACTGGGGTTACGAGTTCACCCCCAGCGGCGTCCACCACCGCATTCTTCCCTACCCGTACTACGCGGGTAAGGGACCTTTCGCGCCGGTCCGGCTGAAGAACATCGTGGACGACACGATCCCGGAGGCGGAGGCCCCGAAGGAGGACACCTCCTCCCGGATCAACGCGGACTTCAACGCCGACGGCCGGGACGACGTCGCCGCCCTGTACGGCTACGGCGACGGTTCGGTCGCGCTGTTCACCTTCCTGGCGCGTGCCGACGGCGGTTTCGACGCGCCGCTGAAGTCGTGGACGCGTCCGCCGGGCAACTGGACCTTCAAGAGCGTGAAGCTCACGGCCGGCGACTACGACGGCAACGGGCGGGCCGACCTGGCCGCGATGTACGACTACGCCGACGGCTCGGTCTCGATGTTCACCTTCAAGTCCCGTGCCGACGGCGGCTTCTCCGACCCGGTGAAGTCCTGGACCACGGCGCCGGGCAACTGGTGGCCCGAGAACGTGAAGCTGGCGTCGGGCGACTTCGACGGCAACGGCCGCGACGACGTCGGCGCCTTCTACGGCTACAGCGACGGGCGCGCCGCCCTCTACACCTTCAAGCCCGACGCCTCGGGCGCGTTCGGTACCCCGCTGCGCTCCTGGAACGTCCCCGAGGACTACTGGTGGGGCGAGAACGTCGAGCTCGCCGTCGGTGACTTCGACGGCAACGGCCGGGCCGACCTCGCCGCCATGTACGGGTACGAGGACGGCACCGTCTCGATGTTCACCTTCAAGTCCCAGACCGACGGCGGCTTCGTGGCGCCGGTGAAGTCCTGGACCACGGAGCCGGGCAACTGGAACTTCTCCAACGTCAAGCTGACCGCCGGCGACTACGACGGCGACGGCCGCGCCGACGCCGCCGCGTTCTACGGCTACAGCGACGGCCGGGCCGCGCTCTACACCTTCAACACGAAGACCGACGGCACCTTCAACAGCCCCGTGCGGTCCTGGAACGTGCCCGCGGACAACTGGTGGGGCGAGAACGTCCAGATCGCCTCCGGCGACTACGACAACAACGGGCGCGCGGACGTGGCCGCGTTCTACGGCTACAGCGACGGCCGGGCCGCGCTCTACACCTTCAAGCCGGACACGACCGGCAAGTTCGCCTCCCCGCTGAGGTCCTGGAACGTCCCCGAGGACTACTGGTGGGGCGAGAACGTCAAGCTCGGCTGACCTGGTCCCGGCCGGGCCCCGCGGCCCGCGCCCGGCCCCGCCGCCCCGCCCCGACGGGGCCGCCCGGCACCCC
>NZ_BNBS01000235.1 GCF_014656075.1 Streptomyces hydrogenans | reverse complement strand
GCAGACCAAGGGCAACGCCCGCCAGGCCAAGGAAGACATCAAGGACACCTTCCGACACTAGAACCGGCCCCCATACCCGCGAGGCCCCGTCCCCTCCCCCCGGTCGGGGCCTCGCGCCATGCCCGAACACACCAAAGGGCTCGCCGCCTCCGGCGAAGCACCGCCCGGCCGACTCCGACACCGACGAGGACGAGCAGGGCTCTTCGGTCAGCGACATCACATTCTCCTTCACGGGTGCCGCACACCTGCCCCATAACCGGGGCGGCAATCCGCAGCCGGAACGTGACGGCACGGATTAGGGGGATAGATCTGACCGCCTCTCTTCCCTGGGGCCCGCGCCCGCACGGGAAGCCTCTGCCGGTCCGCTCTGCACGCGTCGGAGCAAGCCGACGGCATGAGAAGCCCTGCCCGTGGTGACCGCCCGGATCCACCAGCCGATAAACCTGTGACCGGCGAACCGGCGGCCGGGGAGCCCCGGCCGTGGTCCTACGGCTTTTGAGGGGCCTGTGTCACCTGCTCCGGGCGGCCTCGACGAAATACGCGGCCACGTCCTGCCGGTACTGGTCGTCGGCTCGGTCAGCCTCGGAGAGGTGCTGCGGCGCGTTCTCGACCTGCCCTCGTGTGAGGGCCAGCCGGATGGTCTCCTCCTCCGCTTCGCACCGGACGACCGCGCTGGCCGGAATCAGCAGCTTTCCGAAGATCCACGCTCCCCCGTCCAGGACCAGCCAGGCATCGCCCGCCTCCTCGGACTGTCCGTCCACACGTCCCACGAACCCGTCGGTCGCCATCACGCTCCAGCCGACCAGGTCCGTGCCGGTCCGGTGCCCACAGGTCGGGCTGTACTCCCACAGGTCGTCCGCCACAACGGTGCTCCTTCGCTCTCGGGCCGGGTATGGACACGATGCGTTCCGCCCGGCGGTCCACTGACCGCGTGCCCGCCACTCCGGCACTGCACCCTCCCGGCTGGACGCCCGCATGCTCTCAGCGAAGGAGGGGCTCTGAACGAATACGGGGCTCCCCCGCCTCAGCCCAGCGCAACCTCTTCAACCGCGTGACTGGCCAGCTTTACCACTGCCTCCAGCACGGACACCACTTTGACGAGGCCGTGGCATTCCCCTCCCAGGCCCCGCACTCGTACAAGTGGCCTTCATACAGGAACCTCACAGAAGTCCGGCGGCCTGTCGAAGCTTCGCTCGTGCGTCAGGGCTGTCCGCTTGCTCTGCCAGCGTCGCCACCACACTCGCGTTTTCCGCGAAGACGGCCCGGCACTGTTCGCGCTCAGGATGGTCGCTGTCGCTGCCGAACCAATGCACCATGGCCTCGTTGCGGCCATCGATCGGCTCGGAGAACCCTGCAATCGAGACCACAAGATCCAGCAGTCCACCCTGCGCAGGAACCTGCGGGTTGCCTGCGAGGCGGAGCAGGAACGGCAGTACGGCCGGCATGGCCGCGTTCATCTCTCTGACGCTATTGAGGATGGAGTTGGTGAGCACCCGCTTGGCCTCAGGGGCGGCAGCCTGATCGAGAAGTCCGTGCAGCACCTCTGGGATCGTGGCAGGGCACTCGGGGAACTCGGACCAGGGAACTTCCTCGCACCCTCGGAGGGCGGGATGAGCACGGCCGGCATCACCCGCTCGCGGATGCTCCTGGAGAAACCGAGCGATCTCCGCCTCCTTGACGGCCAGATCCGTGCTGCACACCTGCCGGCCCCCGTCCTGCCGCGATACGCCGCGAGCTCCGCGTCAGCCGCACTCTCGCGCAACCAGAGATCCGTACACAAGCCAAGTCGGCGAAAAGGCTGTTCGACCCCTCCAACGACCACGAAGGCTCGGCTCGACGAGATAGGCGCCTGAGGCGTCTATCAGGGTCACGACCCCGGGGCCGAGAAGACGGCGGGGGTGCGATGCTCACCCCGCACAGACTCTCTTTCCCTGACAGGGCGTCGGAGCTCTCCGGCGACCGGGTGACTGCCCCGCGCCGCCGTCTCCTCCGCCCGCCGCGAGGAGGGAAAAGACCTCTCCTGGTCTCCAGAGAGGTGTCGGCGCGGGAATCGAGTGACCCACGGCCCCTGACCGCCGCGAACGCGGGGCGCGGCCGGAGGGGCCCGCAATCGGTAACACAACCGCCTCAGCGTCTCCTGCTTGTTCACGCGACGGGGAGGCACCCGCCTGCGGTCCACGCGAGACGGGGCGGGGGCCAGCCGTGGTCCTGGCGGGCGAGGAGTGACCCGAGTACTGCCCCTTGCAGGTCGCAGCGGTGCGAACTGCGGCTTTGTAAGCCTGGTAGCGACGTCCTCACCGTTATCGCAGCTCAGCCAGCCTGCGTGGCGCGACGGCTATCGAGGGGCGTAATCACCGCGGTCCCCCTCCAGTGGCCGTGGCTGACCACTCAATCCGGCACGCATCTGGCACACACGGTCAGAGCTCGATGCGCTGTCTCATGACGTCGTCTGCATCTCCGTACCGCAGGACGACGGCCTCCGGCAGCCAGTCCCTTGCGCAAGTACCGGATGCCCAGGTGCCCGACAGGTACTCACCAGGGGTGGTCTGGGCCGTCCTCGAACTCCGGGAGGTAGCGCAAGGTCGGGCCGGGCCGGTAGCGCCCCAGGAAGGGCGGGCGGTGCGGGCCTTCGACGCAGCTCAGGAGGAACTCGGTGAACGGGCCAGGGGCCTCGTGCCACTTCCCCTCCTCCGTCTCGACCACCACGCGCCAGTCGTCGGGGTCATCCCCCTCGGGAAGGAAGTAGCACGTGGTGCCGTCCCCACCCCCACCCCACTGAACCAGCCCGCCTGGGTGGGGATGGAAGGGGAACGGAGTGCGCTCCGGGTCGTCGAGATGCGGGCGTCCTGACGTCGACCAGATCTGCTCCAGTTCGGCCCGTGTCCCCTCGACCGGGCGAACGAGCCAGAAGAGCTCGTCGAAGGAGCCCGGCCCGTACAGGTCGAGGAAGGCCTTGTAGTCCGTCGGCAGGGCCAACCCGAGATGACCCTCGGCCGCCTCCCACAGCTGCGGCCGCGCCCAGCCCCAGCACGGCGGCTCACCCAGCAGTTCCCTCAGTCGCGCCGCCGCAGGCGTCGGTTGGTCGTTCATGAGGGGCACCCTGTCAGACCCCACCGCCAGGCCCTCGCCCCGCCCCCGCTGCACACGCCGCTCTGGAAACCCGGCAATCCCGTGCGCAAGAACGAACAAGGCCCAGGCTCCCGGTTCAGTACCGGTGACCTGGGCCTTCGTCGTGCTACCTACTGGTGGGCGCGGACGGTTTCGAACCGCCGACATCTGCTTTGTAAGGCCGGTGGCAAGCATGGTGGTAAGCGAAACCGGTGTGGGGACGGGGAGCCGGTCACCACCAGGGCGCCATCGCCGTCCCGCGGGGCAGTACGGAGAGTCTGCTCCGGTGAGGAGTGGAGCGGCCGCCTGCACCAATACGAACAGCTTCAGACGCAAGGCGGCCCGGTATTTCGCGACGGAGACGCGCTGGTGAACCGCTGCCAGTTCGTTGAGGATCACCAGCGCCGTCACGGCGTGAAGCGGCTCTGCGACATCCTCTGAACAGCATGGCCCTGCCGACGCAGTGGGCCCATCGAGCAGATCCTTGCAGGCGTCGAGAAGGCGCAGGGTGGCCGAAGTCAGGCAACGGGCCGGGAGACGAAGACCTGCTCCAGCAGGGTGTACAGGGAGTCCCGCTCCTGTTCGTCGAGCCTTTCGATGCCTTCCTTCGTGGTACGCATCTTCGCGCGGATCGCGTCGGTGAGGTGCTCACCCTCTGCGGTGAGGATGACGTTCTTGACGCGCCGGTCGAAGGCGTCGGGCTCGCGGCGCACCAGGCCGCGCTGCTCCAGCCGGTCGATGATCCCGGTGACGTTGGAAGCGTCGCAGGCCATGGTCTCGGCCAGGGAACGCATCGCGGCGGGTCCCCGGCGCAGCACGGTCAGGGCCTTGCCCTGGCTCGCGGTGAGGTTCTCGCTCGCCGCCGCGACGATGAAGTCACCGTAGTAGGCGCCGAGCGATACGGAAAGCAGCTCCATGAGCTGGGCCGTGTCGACGCGGGGGCCTTCTCTCATGGCGGCCACCCTACCTGGAAATACTTGACCATCTCAAACATTTACCTCTACCGTCCCCTATTGCATGAGGTTCTCAAGCATCAAGGTTGTCAAGTAATCGCCATGAGGAGTGTCCCTGTGACCGCCACCGCGTCCCCCGCTTCCCGTGCAGCCGAGATCCTGTCCCGGCCTGTCACGCTGAACGGCCTGACCGTCCCGAACCGCATCGCGATGGCGCCCATGACGCGCATGTTCTCCCCCGGTGGGATCCCCGGCGAGGACGTGCGGTCGTACTACGCCCGCCGCGCCGCCGCCGGCGTGGGCCTGATCGTCACCGAGGGGACCTACGTCGGCCACGAGTCTGCCGGGCAGAGCGATCGCGTGCCGCGGTTCCATGGCGAGGAGCAGTTGTCAGGGTGGGCGAAGGTCGCGGAGGCGGTGCACGCGGCAGGCGGCACGATCGTGCCGCAGCTGTGGCACATCGGCATGGTCCGCAAGCAGGGCCAGGCCCCCTACGCCGACGCCCCCGCCATGGGCCCCTCCGGCATTCGACCCGACGGCACGGAGGGTACCGGCAAGGCAATGACCCAGAAGGATCTGGATGATGTCATCGGTGCCTTCGCCGGCGCCGCCGCGGCCGCCGAGCGCATCGGCTTCGACGGCGTCGAACTGCACGGCGCACACGGCTATCTCCTCGACCAGTTCCTGTGGGCGGGGACCAACCGCCGTACCGATGCCTACGGCGGCGATCACGTCGCCCGCACGAAGTTCGTGGCCGAGATCGTGACCGCGGTCCGCGAGACCGTCTCGCCCGACTTCCCGGTGATCTTCCGCTTCTCTCAGTGGAAGCAGGACGCCTACGACGCACGACTCGCCGAGACCCCGGAGATACTGGAGGCGATCCTGGCTCCACTTGTTGCCGCTGGTGTTGATGTGTTTCACGCCTCCACCCGCCGTCACTGGATACCGGAGTTCGATGGCTCGGATCTGAACCTGGCAGGGTGGACCAGGAAGCTCACCGGCAAGCCCACCATCACCGTCGGCTCGGTCGGTCTCGACGGCGACTTCATCCATGCCTTCGCAGGCGAGGGCGCCCCGGTCCAGGGCATCGATGACCTTCTCGACCGCCTGGAGCGTGACGAGTTCGACATGGTCGCGGTCGGGCGCGCGCTCCTGCAGGACCCGCAGTGGGCGGCGAAGGTCCTTGCCGGACGGACCGACGAGCTGAAGCCGTACGACGCGGCTGCGGTCAAGACGCTGAGCTAGTGTGATGCGCCAGAAATCCTGAGGGTTGGTAAGTACCCTGTTGTCATGTCG
>NZ_BNBS01000234.1 GCF_014656075.1 Streptomyces hydrogenans | reverse complement strand
GGCCGCTCGCGCCGGGGCCGCCGCCGGAGGCCCCGCCGTCGTGGTGGCGGCGGCTGCTGCGCCGTCGGAGCCGGCCGGCTCCGCTCGCCGGGACCCTGCCGCGCCGGGCCTGGCGAAGGCCGCGGGTGGTGCTGCCGCTGGTCCTCGTCCTGGTGGCCTGCGGCATCTGGTTCGGGCTGCCGTACGCCGGGCGGCTGCTCGGGCTGGCCCGGGAGGAGACGAGTCCGCCCGAGTCGCTGCCGCCGTCGGCGGTACGGGCCTCCGGCGCGCTGAAGGACCATCCCGCGACGGCCGCGTTCGACGGGTTCACCAACCGCTACTGGGCGGTGGCGGCGCCCGGGGCCACCCTGGAGGCCGAGTTCGAGGCGCCGGGGGTGCGGGTGACGAAACTGGTGGTGTTCGCGGGGACGTCGGCGAAGAAGGACGAGTTTTTGACGCAGGCGCGGCCGGCGCGGATCGTGGTGGAGGTCGTCAGGGCGGACGGGGACACGTCGACGCGGCGGATCACCCTCAAGGACCAGCCGGGCCAGCAGACCTTCGACCTGCGCGGCTCGGGGGTGACCCGGATCCGTGTCACCCCCGAGACCGCGTACGGCGCGGGGCGCGGCCGCCATCTCGCGGTGGCCGAGGTCGAGTTCTTCGGCCACCGCGGCTGACGGCGCCGGGTGCGCTACCGTCCCGGCGTGCTGCCGCGGACGACCCGCTCGGCCGGGAGCAGCAGTCCTTCCGGCGGGGTGGCGCCGCGGCCCTCGACGGCGCTGACCAGCCGGTCGACGAGGGCCTGGGCGATGGCCGGCAGCGGCAGGCGGACGCTGGTGAGGGTGGGCTGGAGATAGGTGCACAGCGGGAGGTCGTTGAAGCCCGTGACGGCGACGTCGGTGCCGACGGCGAGGCCGGCCGCGCGCACGGCCTGGTAGGCGGTGAGGGCCAGCCAGTCGCTGGCGCACACCAGGGCGGTCGGGCGGTCGGGTCCGGCGAGCAGCCGCTGGAGCGTGCGGGCGAGGGCGACCGGGTCGTCGTCGGGGACGCCGACCTCGAAGGCGCCGTCGGGCGCGGCGGCCCCGGCCTCCAGGAGGCCCGCCCGGCGGTCGGCCATCCAGGGCAGGGCGGCGGCGGAGTTCACGTAGCAGATCCGGCGGTGGCCCTGGGCGAGCAGGAGGCCGACCAGGTCGGCGGTGGCGGCCGCGGAGTCGATGTCCACCCAGGTCTGCGGGCGGCCGGGGGCGGTGCGGCCGAAGGCGGCGAAGGGGAAGCCGGCCTCGGCGAGGACGTCGACCCGGGGGTCGTCGTGCACGACGTCGGAGAGGACGAAGCCGTCGACCTGGCGGGCCGCGATGAGGCCGTGGAAGGACTTGGCGACCGCGCCGGCGCCCTGTCGGGGGTCGCAGCGGAAGAGGAGGACGCGGTGGCCGACGGCGTCGGCGGCGCTGACGAGGGCCTGGAGGAAGCCGCCCATCAGGGGGTTGGGGTCGGCGGGGTTGTCGGCGGGGGCGGGGTAGCCGATGACCTTGCGGGTGCCGGTGCGCAGGCTGCGGGCGGACTGGTCGGGCTGGTAGCCGAGGGCCTCGATGGCGGCGGTGACGCGGTCGAGCGTGGACGCGCGCAGGCGGTGCGGGGCGTTCAGCGCGTTCGAGACCGTCTGGCGGGAGACGCCGGCCGTGCGGGCGACGTCTTCGATGGTCACCTGTCGAGGGGTCATCGTTCCTCTGGGGTCGGCGGGCCGCGGGCGGTGGTCGTCCGCCCGCGGCCCGGGCGCGGTCGGCGCTCGGTCAGCCCTCGCGGGTGAGCGTGAGCAGGCCGCCGGTCGGCACGGTCACCGGGTTGCTGCCGGGGACGAGGTCGAGCTCGGTCTCGGACAGGATCTCACCCCGGCAGTCCTGGACGCGGGCGAGGGCCCGTTCCGGGCGGGCGGCCGTGAGCAGGACGGTGGGGTCGGCGTCGGCGTTGGCGACGAGCAGGGTGCGCGGGCCGTCCGGGCCGTCCGCGTCGGGGAGGGTGACGGGCAGGGGCGCGTAGCGGGCGACGACGGTGGTGTGCCGGTCGTGGGCGCGGACCTGGGGGTAGCCGAGGTCGGGGCGGGCGGGTTCGAGGGTGCCGTGCTGGAGGACGTCGGCGTACCGGCGGAAGACGCCGAGCCAGAAGCGGAGGGCGGCGGTCTGGCCGGGGGTCTGGGCGTCGAGGTCGACGGAGATCTGGGGGACGGAGAAGAGGGCGTTGACGAGGTGGACGGCGACGGCCTCGGGGGTCTCGGCGGAGTGCCACATGATCATGTCGGCGTGGACGGCGAGCGGCCCGGCGGTGAGCCGGCAGTCGACGGTCCGCTGGCGGTTCTCGGCGGGGCTGAGGGGGCAGTCGACGGCGCGGACCATGGTGGCGTAGGGCCAGAGCCCGGGGCTGACGTACGGCTGGCGGTGTTCGACGATGACGTCGGGACGGGTGCGGCGCAGCCGGGCGTCGAGGTCGGCGAGCAGCTGTCGTACGGCTCCGTGGACGGTGGTGTGGTCGGCGCCGGGGGGCGCGGGCGGCGGGTCGGCGACGGCGAAGCGGTCGAGGAAGTCGAGCTTCACCCCGTCGGCGCCCCATTCCTCGACGGCGCGGGAGAGGGTGTCGAGGAGGTGGGCGCGGACCTCGGGGTGGCGGGGGTCGAGGACGGCGGCGTCGAGGTGGGGTTCCTCGCGGAGGATCATGCCCTTGAAGCGGTCCCAGGCGTCGTTGTGCCGGCCGATGAACGGCACCGCGTACCAGAGGAGGTGGGCGAGGCCCAGCCGGTGGACCTCGGTGACGTGGGCGGCGAGGTCGGGGAAGGCCGTCCGGTTCGGCGCCCAGTCGCCGCAGTGGCCGTAGCCGCGGGCGCGGTCGGCGGTCTGCCAGCCGTCGTCGACGATGACGCTGCCGCAGCCGAGGTCGGCGGCGAGGGCGGCCTGGCGTTCGACGGCGGTGGCGTCGACGTTCTGGTGGAGGCTGTACCAGGTGGAGTAGGCGGGCATCCGGGCGGCGGGGGCGACGCCGGGGTGGGTGAGGTCCTCTCCCCACCAGTCGGTGACGCCGCGCAGGGTGGTGGCGAAGTGCCGTCCGCTGAGGTCGATGCGCAGGCGCAGCGGCGGGCCGTCCGGGGTGAGGTCCTGTTCGACGGTGAAGGCGAACTCGCCGCTCTCCTCCACGACCCCGGCCCCGACGCGGACGGGTGCGGTCGTCTCTCCGGCGGCGGCGGTGCACAGGGCCCGGTCGTGGCCGCCGACGAGGCTCGCGACGGGGGCGCCCAGGGCGAGCGAGACGGTGCGGGGCGCGGTCCAGGACGGCGGGAGCCAGCGGGAGGCGTGGGTGTCCGGGGTCCAGTAGGCGGTGGCGTCGACGCAGGGGACGCGCCATTCCGCGCGGAGGGTGACGGGGTCGTCGGCGGTGACCTCGATCAGGGCGACGCCCTCGTCGACGGGGGTGACGGCGGTGTGCCAGCGGTCGCCGCCGAGTGCGGTGAGGTGGAGGGTGAGGGGGTGTCCGGTGGCGGGGTGGCGCAGGCCGGTGGCGAGCTGCCGGTGGACGGCGGTGACGGAGGCTTCGTCGGTGGGCGAGTTGGGGCGCCAGGCGGGTACGGGCTGCTGCGCGGCGGCGTCCGGTGCGGTGGTCACGGTGGTCACTCCTTGGTGGCCCCGGCGAGCAGGCCGGAGATGAACTGGCGTTGCAGGACGAGGAAGAGGGCCATCACGGGGATGGCGGCGATGGCGCTCGCGAGGAGCACCTGCGGGTAGTTGGTGGTCGAGAGGCCCTGGAGGGTCGCGGTGGCCACGGGCAGCGTGTACATCTCGGGGCTGCGCAGCGCGATCAGCGGCCAGACGAACTGGTTCCAGCCGCCGAGGAAGACGAAGAGCGCGAGGGCGGCGATGACCGGCCGGTTCACGGGGAGGACGATCCGCCACAGCACGCGGAGTTCGCCGGCGCCGTCGACGCGGGCGGCGTCGAGGAGTTCGTCTGGCATGGAGCGCAGCGCCTGCCGCATGAGGAAGATGCCGAAGGGGGTGACGAGGCCGGGCAGGACGACCGACGGGTAGGTGTCGATCAGGCCCATGTCCATCATCATCCGGAAGATCGGGATCAGCATCACCGTGTCGGGGATGACCAGGGTGCTGAGCAGCAGGACGAAGAAGAGGTTCCGGCCGCGGAAGTCGAACTTCGCGAAGGCGTATCCGGCCAGGACGGAGACGACGACCGCGCCGGCGGTCTGGAGGCCCGCGACCACGAGGGAGTTGACGAGGACGCGGTCGAGTCCGATGGACTCCTGGAGGCCCTGGAGGTTCTCCATGAGCCGGCCTCCGGGCAGCAGCTTCGGCGGCCAGGAGAAGACGTCCCTGTCGTGCTGGGTGGCGGCCATGGCGAGCCACCAGAACGGGCCGACGCAGAGGCCGAACGCTCCCGCGAGGAGCAGGGTGAGCAGGGTGCCGCGGGCCTTCACCGGCGTTCTCCCATCAGGCGGACCTGGAGGACGCCGAGGACGGACACGAGCAGCGCGAGCGCGTAGGCGAGCGCCGAGGCGTAGCCGAAGTCGAAGTACTTGAAGCCGTTTTCGTAGAGGTACATGGTGACCGTCAGGGTGGCGTTGTCGGGGCCGCCGCCGGTGAGGACGTACGGCTCGTCGAAGAGCTGGAGGGTGCCGATGGTGGAGAGGACGACGGTGAGGAGGAGGATCGGCCGCAGTTGGGGAAGGGTGATGGAGAAGAAGCGGCGGACGGGTCCGGCGCCGTCGACCATCGCGGCCTCGTACAGCTCCTTGGGGATCCCCTGGAGGCCGGCGAGGTACATCACGGCGTTGTAGCCGGTGTAGTGCCAGGTGAGGACGAGGACGATGCCGACGCGGGCCCAGGAGGGGCTGCCGAGCCAGTTCACCGGGTCGACGCCGACGAGGGAGAGGAGCCAGTTGAGCAGTCCGGCGTCCCGGTTGAGGATGACGGAGAACATCACGCCGGCGGCGACCAGGCCCGTGAGGGACGGGATGAAGACGCCGAGCCGCCACAGCGGACGCAGCCGCACGCGGGTGGAGTTGAGGCCGAGGGCGACGAGCAGGGCGAGGCCGAGCATCAGCGGGACCTGCACGACGAGGATCAGGGCGGTGTTCTCGAGCGCGGTCCAGAACAGCGGATCGCCGATCAGGCGCCGGTAGTTGGCGAGTCCGGCGAAGCGCTCGGAGTCGCCGTTCCCGGTGGTGAGGCTGATCCAGAACGAGGCGGCGATGGGGTACGCCTTGAAGACGGCGAAGCCCAGGACGGCGGGCATGATCAGCAGGTATGGGACGGAGCCGCGGGTCAGCACCCGACGGCGGCCCGAGGGCCCTGGCCGCGGGCGGCGGCCCGTGCGGGCGGGTGCCCCGGGGCGGCGGGCGCCGCGGCCGGCCGCGGCGGCGGCCCCGGGGGCGCCGGTGG
>NZ_BNBS01000233.1 GCF_014656075.1 Streptomyces hydrogenans | reverse complement strand
GTCGAAGCTGGGCCGGCGGGCCTTCGCCCGGATCTGCGGACTCGAAGCCGTCGACACCGTCGTCACCGACGCGGCCGCCCCGGCGGACGCGGTGGCCCGTCTCCAGGACGCCGGCATCGAGGTGATCCGGGCCTGAGACGGCGGAGCCGTGCGGGGACGGCGCGGCCCCGGGTGTCGTAGGACGCCCGGGGCCGCCTGACGGCCGGGATCAGGGGGCGAGGGCCATGTCGAAGAGGTGGATGTTGCCGTTGGCGGGCAGCACCACGAACTCCACGGTCTTCGCCGGGTCGAGCGGCACGGAGTGGGCGAAGACGCGGTAGGCGATGCCCGCGTTGCCGTACCCGCTCGGCCGGTTGCGCCCGTCGCTCGACGCCACGAGCGTGGCTCCGTGGGCGTTCGCCGGGTCGAAGGACCAGTTCGGGAAGCCGATCGAGCCGGATCCCGTCGTCCCGTCCGTGTAGTACACGGTCACCGTTCCCGACGCACCGCTGGTGACTCCCGAGCCGAGGAGGACGAGTCGGCTGCCCGTTCCGCCGAGGGCGACGGCCTGCCCCGCGGCGGACACGTTGTTCCGGGTGCCGCTCGGTACGTTCGGCCAGCGCAGTTCCGCGCCGAGGGCGGTGACGGGCTCCCCGGGGCGCAGTCCGACGGCGGCGAGCTTCTGCGCGGAGAAGCTGTTGCCCTCGCCGTCGTAGTTCCCGGGCCCGGTGTCGCTCTCGTCGGTGATCCCCACGTTGTTGTACGCGGCGGCCAGCGAGGCCAGCGGGGTACCGCTGTGCTGCGTCCGGGTGGCCGTGGCGGAACCCGCGCCGTCCCCGCCCAGGTACGTGGTGGTCGCGGTGAACGTGCGGACGGTGAATCCGGCGCGCCGCTCCGGCACCTGGATCCGGAAGGTGGCCTCGGCGGAAGCGCCCCGGGCCAGGGAGCCGTCGACCTGGAGGACGGACGGCTGTACGGCCCATCCGGCCGGCCCGCCGAAGGAGACCTTCAGCGCGCGCATGCGGTCCGGCCCGGCGTTGGTGACGGTGACCCGGACCGTCGAGATCGCCGGACCGTCCAGGTCCACGGTGGAGATGGCCACCTTCGTCCTCGCCGCGTCTCCCGGCGCCTCCGCTTCCGCCGCGGTCGCGCCCGCGACCGGGAGGAGCGCGAGCACACCCGCCACGACCGCCGCCCTGAACGATCCGATGAATCCTGCTGGTCTCACGTGCTGCTCCTACTCGTGAGGGGGAAGGGGGTCAGGCGACGGGGGGCATCTCGGTGGTGCGCGAGTCGAGCCCCATGCGGAGGTTCACCCAGGCGCCCCGGGTGAAGTCCGGGATCTGCACGGGGCGCCCGTTTGCTGCCAGGGACATGACACTCAGGGGTACGGGGGCGCACCAGGCCGCAGAGTCGTAGACGTCGATGTCGGGGACCAGGCCCGCCCGCATGAGCTGGACGGTCCGCCACTGGAGCACGTAGTCCATGCCTCCGTGGCCGCCGTTGTTCTCGGCGTCGTCGCCGATCTTCTTCCACAGCCAGTGGTCGAACTCCTTGCGGTACGAGCCGAAGTCGCGCCAGGAGTGCCCGCTGTGGTCCGGCTCCACGTAGATCCGGCCGCCGCCCGCCGAGACCACGCCCGCGTAGTCCTCGAAGATCCCCCGGCTTCCGGCGAGCGTGTTGATCCGGCTGTACGGACGGGGCGAGCTCACGTCGTGCTCGGCACGGATGATCCGGCCCTGCGCCGTCTCGATCAGGCACGTCACCAGGTCGCCGTTGACGTACGTCTCGTTCCAGGAGGGATGCCCCCGGGGGACGAACCGCGCCCGGTAGTCCGCGAGGCCCTTGGGCGCGGTCGCCGTGGCGGTGAGCGTGGCCATCCGGTCGCCGCGGTTGATGTCCATGGCCGCGGCGATCGGCGCGAGACCGTGCATGGCATAGAAGGAGGCGGTGCTGCGGGTGTGCCACAGCCGGCGCCAGGAGTCGGTGTAGTACGTGTCGGAGAAGAGCAGGGCGCGCAGGTCGTGCAGGTAGCCGCCGTGTCCGTTGGTGATGTCGCCGAACAGGCCCTCGTGCGCCATCTTGAGCATGGCCAGCTCATTGCGGCCGTAGCTGCAGTTCTCGGCGAGCATCAGATGCCTGCGGGTGCGCTCGGAGGTGTCGACGAGGTCCCACAGCTCGTCGAGTTCCGTGGCGATGGGCAGTTCCACGATGACGTGCTTGCCGGCCAGCAGCGCGGCCTTGCCCTGCGGGTAGTGGAACTCCCAGGGGGTGGCGATGTAGACGAGGTCGATGTCGTCGCGGCTCAGCATCCGCTGGTACGCGTCGGCGGAGCCGCCGTACTCGGCCGGGCGGGGCTTGCCGGCGTTCGCGAGTCCGTCGGCGGTGCGCTTGGCCCGGTCGGCGCGGATGTCGCAGACGGCGGTGACGGTGCAGCCGGGCACGGCGGCCCAGCCCGTGGTCATCCCGGAGCCTCGGTTGCCCAGCCCGATCACACCGACGCGGACCGTCCGGTGCGCGGGGTAGGGCACGTCGATCATGGATGTCTGGCCCGGTCGGCGCGGCGGGGCGACCGCCGCCCGGGGGGCCGCGGCGGCCTGGGAGGCTCCCCCTCCGGCGGCGAGGGCCCCGGTGGTCGCCAGAGCACCCCCCAGAAGCAGACGGCGTGAGACGGATCGGATCTCTGGCATGTTCGTCATCGCTCCTCGATACGTACGGGCAGCGGGTGCGGCAACGACTCTGACGGGGCAGCCCGAAGGCTGTCAAGACTTGTTCATTCAGCCATCGTTTGAAGCATTAATGCGCAACGCAGGTGCGGAATCGCGCATTCTTCACGCAACCGGGTACACGGCTCCGCGCGCGACGGCCCGAAGGGCGGCCCTGAGCACCCGGCCCACCGTCCCGGGGTCCACCCCCTCCACCCCGGCGACACCGGCCTTCTGGACGTGACGCCCGAGGCCCTCGCCGCCGAACCGGTCACGACCGCGCTCCGGCTGCGCCGGGCCTGGAGCGCGGACTCCAGGGGGCTCGATCCGCCCGCACGGCAGGGAGAGAGCGCCAACCCCGGGCGAGGGCGGTGAGCGCGGGAGCGGTTGCGGTCATGACGGCCCCCTCCCTCTAATGGTTGCATGCGCCGACTATTCACACGTAGAGCTTCATGCGTTTGCATTTATCCAGCGCCTGCAAGTATTGTCTTCCGGTGTAAGCACTCCCTGCAAGCATCTGGAAGGTTGTCCTCCATGCCTCTCGCGCTCTTGGCCCTGGCCATCGGGGCCTTCGGGATCGGCACCACCGAATTCGTGATCATGGGCGTGCTGCCTCAGGTCGCGGGGGACTTCGGCGTCACCATCCCCACGGCCGGCTGGCTGGTCTCCGGCTACGCGCTCGGCGTCGTCATCGGCGCTCCGCTGCTGACCGTCCTCGGCACCCGGGTCTCCCGCAAGAAGATGCTCATGTTCCTCATGGGCCTGTTCATCGCCGGGAACGCCCTCTCGGCCGTCGCCCCCGGCTTCGGTCTCATGCTGACCGGCCGGATCGTCGCCTCGCTCGCGCACGGCGCGTTCTTCGGCATCGGCTCCGTCGTCGCCGCGAACCTCGTCGCCCCGCAGAAGAGGGCCTCCGCGATCTCCCTGATGTTCATGGGTCTGACCGTGGCCAACATCGTCGGCGTCCCCGGCGGCACCTACATCGGCCAGGTCGCCGGCTGGCGCGTCACCTTCGTGCTCGTCGCCGCCCTCGGGGTCATCGGCCTCCTCGGCGTCGCCAAGCTCGTCCCCGAGACCGGCCGCCCGGAGTCGGTGAGCGTCCGCGGCGAGTTCGCCGCCTTCAAGAACGCCCAGGTCTGGCTCGCGATGGCGATGACCGTCCTCGGCTACGGCGGCGTGTTCGCCGCGATCACCTACATCACACCGATGATGACCACGGTCACCGGCTACACCGAGGGCGCCGTGACCTGGCTGCTCGTCCTGTTCGGCGTCGGCATGTTCCTCGGCAACCTGCTCGGCGGGAAGTTCGCCGACCGGGCCCTGATGCCGATGCTGTTCACCGCCCTGGCCGCGCTCACCGCCGCCCTGCTCCTGTTCACCGTGACCGCGCACGACAAGGTCCTCGCGGCGATCACCCTCTCCCTCATCGGCGCCCTCGGGTTCGCGACCGTGCCGCCGCTGCAGAAGTGGGTCCTCGACCAGGCCTCGGCCGCACCGACCCTCGCCTCCGCCGCCAACATCGGCGCCTTCAACCTCGGCAACGCCCTCGCCGCCTGGCTCGGCGGCGTCGTGATCGCCGCGGGCCTCGGCTTCACCGCCCCGAACTGGGTCGGCGCGATCCTCTCCGGTACGGCTCTGCTGCTCGCGTTCCTCGCGGCCCACCTGGACCGGCGCGCCCGCGGGGCGAGCCGCGTCGTCACCGGGTCCGCGACGGCCGAGCCGGCCCCGGCGACCGTCTGACCCACCCGCACACGGCAATCCCTTCGAAAAGGACCACTCATGAGCACCACCACCCCCACCGCCCTTGTCCCGTTGACCACGCGGGACGCCGAGACGCTGATCGCCGCCGCCCGCCGCGCCGCGGACGACGCCGGGGTCACGGTCAGCGTCACCGTGCTCGACGCGGGCGGCCACCCGCTGGCCTTCCGCCGCGACGACCGGGCCGTGCCCATCTCCGGCGAGACCAGCACCCGCAAGGCGTACACCGCGCTGCAGCTGAACGCCCCGACCGCCGACCTGGTCGACCTGGTGAAGCCCGACGGACCGTTCCACTCGCTGCCCACCGCCCTCGACAAGCCGCTCCTCTTCATCGCCGGCGGCATCCCCGTCCACCGCGACGGCCACCTGGTCGGCGCGATCGGCGTCGGCGGCGGCGCCCCCGAGCAGGACCACGGCTTCGCCACCGCGGCCGTCGACGCGCTCGCGGTGATCGACCGATGAGCCGCACCCCGCAGGAGGTCTTCGCCGACCACGGCAACCGGCTCGGCACCGGCGACCTCGACCTGATCAGCCGGAACTACACCGAGGACGCCGTCCTCCTCACCCCCGAGTCCACCCTCACGGGACGCGAAGGAGTGCGGCGGGGCATAGGAGCCCTGCTCGCCCGCCTGCCGGACGCCGACTGGCAGCTGAACCCGCGGTTCGCCGGCGACGTGCTGCTCCTGCGGTGGAGCGCCACCACCGACACCCACGAGGTCACCGACGGCGTCGACACGTTCGTCTTCCGTGACGGACTCATCAGCGCCCAGACCGTCCACTACACCCTCACCCCCCGCACCGCCTGAACCCCGAAAGGCCCGCACACCATGGCACCCGTCCGCATCCCCACCGTCATCCTGAACAACGGCGTGGAGATGCCGCAGCTCGGCTTCGGCGTCTTCCAGGTCCCGGACGAGGAGACCACCGCCGCCGTCTCCTCCGCCCTCGAGGCCGGCTACCGCTCCATCGACACGGCGGCGATCTACGGCAACGAGGCCGGCGTCGGCAAGGCCCTCGCCGCCTCCGGGATCAGCCGCGAGGAACTCTTCGTCACCACCAAGCT
>NZ_BNBS01000232.1 GCF_014656075.1 Streptomyces hydrogenans | reverse complement strand
GCCCGCCGCGGCCGGCCGTCCGGGCGGATCACGACGGCCCGCGCCGTCCGGTCCGAGCGGCGCGGCCTCGTCCCGCCGGGCGGCCGGACCGAGCGGCTCGTGGTGATCCGAGCCCTCCGCGCCCCCGACGCCCGCCCCGCTCACCCCCACCAGGGCCGCGGCGCCCCGGCGCGCGACGCACGCGCCGGCGCGGCGGCGGCCCTCCGTCCCCGGGAGGCACGATGACCCCGCACCCGGCGCCGCGGACCCGCGGCGCCGCCCTCTTCGACGTCGACGGCACCCTCGTCGACACCACCTACCTCCACACCCTCACCTGGTGGATGGCCCTGCGGCAGCACGGCCACACCGTGCCGATGGTCCGCATCCACCGCGCGATCGGCATGGGCTCCGACCGGCTCCTCGACGCCGTGCTCGGCGCGGACCGGCGGGCCGAGGAGGACGAGGCGATCGCCGGCGCCCACGGCACCCTCTACGCCACCTGGTTCGACACCCTCACCCCGTTCGAGGGCGCCGCGGAACTGCTGCGGGCCACCGCCGCACGGGGCTGGCGGATCGTGCTGGCCAGTTCCGCGTCGGACGAGGAGGTCGCGGCCGTACGCGCCCGGCTCGGCGCCGACGACGTCATCGACGCGGCCACCTCGGGGACCGACGTGACCGCCACCAAACCCGCCCCCGACCTGGTGCGGGCCGCCCTCGACAAGGCGGGGGCCGCACCGGAGGACGCCGTCCTCGTCGGCGACACCGTCTGGGACGTCGAGGCCGCGGGACGCGCCGGCGTGCCCTGCGTCGGGCTCCTCACCGGCGGCACCACCCGCCGCGAGCTCCAGGACGCCGGCGCGGTCCTCGTCCACGACGACCCCCGCTCCCTCCTGCGCCACCTCGACTCCAGCCCGCTGGCCCGGCCCCCGCGCTGAGCCCCCGGCCCGCTCCCGGGCATGGCGGGGCCGGGAGCGGGCAGGCGCCAGGGCGTCCGTACCGCGGGACCGGTGGCCGGGACGGCCCCGTCCCGCGGTTCCTCCTCCGGAGGTGTGCCGTGGAACCCGTGCACGAGAAGACCCCCGGGCCGGCGTCCGCGGCCCCACCGGCCGTCCGGCCGCGGCACCGGTCCCCCGGCCCGCCCTCCCCGGCCCCCGAGCCCCCGCCCGGCGCCACCGCCCCGCCCGCCGTCCGGATCACCCCGCTCGCGGAGGGCCCGCTGCTGGTCGAGGGGCCCGTGGAGGTCGTGCTGGCCGACGGGACCGTGCGGCGCAGCGACCGGCCCGTCGTCGCGCTGTGCCGCTGCCGCCGCAGCCTGCTCGATCCGTTCTGCGACACCAGCCACCGCCGCCGCGTCCGGGCCGTCCGGTCCGGCGGGCCCGCGCCGGCCGCGCCGGCCTGACCCCGGCCCTCCCCGGACCCGAGGAGGTCCCGCCATGACGCTCACCCTCCCGCGCCCCGCCGAGGCCCGGGCCCCCGCCCTGCCCCCGCCCCGCGGCGAGCTGTCGGCGGCCGTCTCCGGGCGACTGCGCGGGCGGTCCGGCGCGCTGCCCGGCCCCCGCGCCGCCGCGACGGCCGATCCGTACGGCGAGGACGTCCAGCTGGCCCTCCACCTCTGCTACGAACTCCACTACCGCGGCTTCGCCGGGGTGCCCGACACCGCCGAGGGGGACATCGACCTCCTTCGCCTGCGCGCGCGCCTGGAGGAACGTTTCGAGGGGGCGCTGCGGGAGGCGTGTCCCGGGCCGGCGACACCCGACGAGGTCTTCGACACGCTGCTGACCGAGCCGCCCGACGGTCGTGGGATCGCCCGCCACCTGCTGCGCCACGGCACCCTGGAGCAGGCGCGGGAGTACGCGGTCCTGCGCTCCGCCCACCGGCTCCGGGAGTCCGATCCGCACGCCTGGGTACTGCCCCGGCTGCGCGGGAGGGCCAAGGCGGGCATGGCGACCGTGCTCTACGACGAGTGCGGACACGGCCGGGAGGAGCGCGTGCACGCCCGGCTCTACGCCGACCTGATGACCGCCCTCGGGCTCGATCCCGGATACGGCCACTATCTGCCGGCCATCGGCGCGCCCGCCCTCGCGACCGCCAACGTGATGTCCCTCTTCGGGCTGCGCCGGGCCCGCCGGGGCGCCCTCGTCGGCCACTTCGCCGCCCTGGAGATCTGCTCGCCGCCCGCCGCGTCCTGGCACGCCGCGGCCCTGCGCCGGTGCGGGGCGGGGGAGGCCGCCGCCCGCTACTACGACGAGCGGGTGGAGGCCGACGCCGTCCACGAGCAACTGGTCCGGCGCGAGGTGGTCGGCGGACTGCTCGCCGAGGAGCCCGGCCTCGCCGCGGAGGTCGCCTTCGGCGCCGAGGCCACCGTCTTCCTGGAGGACGCCCTCGCCGCCTCCGTCACCCGCGCCTGGCGCTCCGGCGCCGGCGCCCTGCGGCATCCCGTCGAGGAGGAGGCATGAACCTCACGGCCCACACCCGCGACGGCGGCGGAGCCGCCGACCTGCTGCCGCCCGACCACACCCAGGCCATCCTGGAGGTCACCAAGGAGGTCGGCGCCGCCCTGAAGGGCTCCGGCTGCCCGTTCGCCCTGGTCGGCAGCGTCGCCGCCTACGCGTACGGCATCCCGGTCCGGCTCCAGCACGACACCGACTTCGCGGTGCGCGCGGAGGACTCCGAGACCGTCGTGAAGCTCCTGCGCGGACGCGGCATCGAGATCGTCGAC
Organism: Streptomyces hydrogenans; assembly: GCF_014656075.1. Taxonomy (GTDB): domain Bacteria; phylum Actinomycetota; class Actinomycetes; order Streptomycetales; family Streptomycetaceae; genus Streptomyces; species Streptomyces hydrogenans. The sequence goes on along the minus strand of NZ_BNBS01000232.1, from coordinate 2,895 downwards.
CCGCCGGAGGACTGGCTGGTGAAGGCCCGCAGCGGCGGCGAGCACATCGACCTGATCTTCGCCCTCGCCGGCCGGTCCGTCACCCGTGAGCTCCTGGACCGCGCGTGGATCCTCCCCGTCGACTCCGTGCACCTGCCGGTGATCGACCCGACCGACCTGATGACCAGCCGGCTCGCGGCCCTCTCCGAACACCACTGCGACTACGGCGCCCTGCTGCCGGTCGCCCGCGGCCTGCGCGAACGGGTCGACTGGGACCGGGTCGGCGAGGAGACCCGCGACCGCCCCATGGCCGTCGCCTTCCTCTACCTGCTCCGCCTCCTGGGCGTCCTCCCGCACCCCCCGACCGCACGAGACGAGGCCGACGACCGTGACTGAGCGACCGGAGCCGTACGAGGACCGTGCCCCCGGCCCGGGGCCGTACGAGGACGAGTACCGCATCGCGCTGCTGCGGGAGCGGCTCGCCGGGGACGGGCCGGCCGAGCTCGGCGTGCGGGTGGAGCGGCGCGGCGGCGTCGTCCTGCTCACCGGCACCGTCCCCACCTCCACCCGGCGCGAGGAGATCCTGGACCTCGCCCGCGCCACCCTGACCGGGCTCACGGTGCGCACGGACGTCGCCGTCGCGGGCCGGGACGCCCCGGACCACGGGGAGGAGCTGTCATGACGCTCCCCGGACCTGAGCCCACCGGCCGGGAGGCCGTCGTCCGGGTCGCCGCGGTCGGCGACATCCACCTCGGCGAGGACTGCGCCGGACTGCTCCGCCCCGCCTTCGAGGCCCTCCCGGACTGCGCCGACCTGCTGCTCCTCGCGGGTGACCTGACCCGGCACGGCAGCGTCGCCGAGGCCGAGGTGGTGGCGGGCGAGATCGCCGGGCTCGGCGTCCCCGTGGTCGCCGTCCTCGGCAACCACGACCACCACGCCGACACCCCGGACGAGGTCACCCGGGTGCTGCGCGACGCCGGCGCGCACGTCCTGGAGGGCGAGAGCGCCGTGCTGCCCGTGGCCGGCCACAAGGTCGGCGTGGCCGGGGCGAAGGGCTTCTGCGGCGGCTTCCTCGGGCGCAGCGCCGGCGAGTTCGGCGAGCCCGAGATGAAGGCGTTCGTCCGCACGGCCCGGCGCGGCGCCGAGCGCCTCGCCCGCGCGCTCGGCGAACTGGCCGAGCACGGCTGCGCCGTCCGGATCGCGCTCACCCACTTCTCACCGGTGCCCGACACCCTCGCGGGCGAACCGCTGGAGATCTACCCCTTCCTCGGCAGCTACCTCCTCGCCGAGGCCATCGACGCGCACGGCGCCGACCTCGCCGTCCACGGCCACGCCCATCTGGGCACCGAGCACGGCATGACGGCGGGCGGCGTCCGCGTCCGGAACGTCGCCCAGCCCGTCATCGACCACGCCTTCGCCCTCTACCGCCTGCCCCTCGACGGCCACCCGACCCGCCCCCACGCCCCCACCGCCCGCTACGGCACCCGCTGACCGGCCGCGCCCAGCCCTCCACTCCGGCCGAGGCGTGCGCCGAGCCCACCGGCCCGGACTCCGCCGAGCCGCGCCGGCGGAGGGAGACGGACGGGACGGCCCTCGCGGAGACGGCGAGGAGCCCCGACCGCCCGTTCCGCGCGGCGAACGCCCCGCGACCGCACGGAAGAAGCGCGGCCCGCGAGGCGTGGGCCGCGCCCTGGACCGCTCTCGTCCGTCTTCCGGGTGCCGTCGTGGGCCCCCTCCGCCGGGGCGTGCGGTACGGCCCCGGGACGCGGCGCCGTCCGGCGTGCGGACCTCACCCGATCGCGCCCCGCCGCCCGCGCTCAGTGGGCGGGCGCGCCGAACTCGGCGTGCTGGGTGCGGAAGGAGAAGTCGGTCTCCCCCGGGGGCGGCCGGCCCAGGAAGCCGCGCCGCGCCTCGGCCCTGGCCTCCCGTATCAGCACCCTGAACTCCTCGTCCGTGAGCCTGCGCCGGCAGCCCGCGCCCGTGTCCGCCGACCGTCCCCTGGTGTGTCCGTTCATCGTCCTCGCCGCCTTCCGGGTCCGGCCCGATCGCCCGGGTTCCTCGCCCGGAGCCTTCGTACGGCCTCTACCCGGCGTGCGGCCGGACAGCCGTCTCCGGCCGCACGGAACCGCGGGGCCGTAGGCTGACAGCCGTACGCGAGCGACAGGAGGACCGGATGGCCGGGACGGCGACCGGGGCGACGGTGGACGAGGTGCTGGCCGAGCTGGCCGCCCTGGAGGACCCCCGGGCGCGCGAGGTCAACGAACGGCACGGCGACGACCACGGGGTGAACCTCGCCAGGCTGCGCGCGATCGCCAAGCGGCTCGGGACGCGGCACGAGTTCGCCCGCGAGCTGTGGGCGACCGGCGACACCGCCGCCCGGCTCCTCGCCACCCTCGTCTGCCGGCCCAAGGAGTTCGGCCGCGACGAACTCGACGCCATGCTGCGCGGGGCCCGCGCCCCCAAGGTCCACGACTGGCTCGTCAACCATGTGGTGAAGAAGGGCCCCCACGCCGAGGAGCTGCGCCTGCTCTGGCTCGCGGACCCCGACCCGGTCGTCGCCGCCGCCGGCTGGGCGCTCACCACCGAGCGGGTCGCGAAGCGGCCCGAGGGCCTCGACCTCGACGCGCTCCTCGACACCGTCGAGCAGGAGATGAAGGACGCCCCCGACCGGCTCCAGTGGGCCATGAACCACTGCCTCGCCCAGATCGGCATCGAGCACCCCGCCCACCGCGCCCGGGCCCTCGCCATCGGCGAACGCCTGGAGGTCCTCAAGGACTACCCGACCCCCAAGGGCTGTACCTCCCCGTACGCCCCCGTCTGGATCACCGAGCTGGTCCGCCGCCGCGAGGGCCGGGACTCCTAGGGCCTGTCTGCCCCTTCCCGTCGGGTCCGGCCCGCCCGGCACGCACGCTCGCC
>NZ_BNBS01000231.1 GCF_014656075.1 Streptomyces hydrogenans | reverse complement strand
GAAGTCACTGAAGAGAACTGCCATCGCCTCGCTGAGGAGCTGAGCCGCCACCCCGCTCCGCCTCCTGTCAGGGGCGCAGGCATCTGGCGGGACAGCTGCGGCAAGGCGGACCATGCGCCGTACACCGCGTACAACCCCTGTCGGCTCGGGCACGCTTGCCCAGGTCCCACCCGCGCTCCTGGCGTCCGGCGACCACCGGCACGGAAGCCCTGCTTCCTGGAGCCGCCTCAACGCCCCCAGAGCGTCCCGCTCGGTCACCTTTCGGTGGGTTCGTCGTTTGGTTATGACACCCCGCCTCGGGCAGCCAGATGTGCCGCCCGGCGGCGTTCAGCCTGCCGCCAGGGCCGCGCCCAGCGGCGTGTGCTCGTAGCGGACGTTCCGGCCGGTGCGGGTGCGGGTGACCAGACCGGCATCGCGCAGCACGGCCAGATGGCTGCCGACGGTGCCCAGGCCCAGGCCGAGCTGGGCGACCAACTGTGTCGTCGTCGCCGGCACGTCCAGCGCGCGCAGCACGTCCGCGCGGCGTGGGCCGAGCAGTCGGCTCAGGGCCTCGCCGCCGGGTGCGGGCGCGACGGGGCCGAGCAGGTCCGCGATGCCCCGGGCGGGGTAGACCAGGGCGTAGGGCCATGGCGGCTCGACGTAGCTGATCAGGGTGCCGAAGACCGTCGGCATCAGCAGCAGGCCCTGCCCGGCCAGCGGGTACCGTTTCGAGTCGGTACGCGAGCCCGTGCGCACTTCGATGGTCCCCGCCTGCCCTTCGGAGCGCCAGCTCACCCGGGGGTCCAGGTCGGACAGCGCTGCCTCCCAGCCGTACATCGTCAGGTGCCCGGCGCGGCGGACCAGGTCGCGCTCCAGCACCGCCCGCAGCCGGGGCCAGTCCGGCTCGACCAGCGCCTGCCAGCTCGCCTCGATGGCGTCGGCGAGCCGGGTGACCACGTCCGGTGCGTCGAGGATGCGCTGCACGTGGCGGGGCGGCGTCCGAAGTCCCTCGAGGTTGCGGTCCAGTTCCAGGCGTGCACGGTGCAGCGGTGTCGCTCGTACGACGGCCAGTTCGGCGGCGAAGTCGCTGCCGGAGCCCGACGGCGGCGGATGGATGAAGTCGGCGTTGTAGCGGCCGCGGCGGAACAGCGCCGTCAGCGCTGCGACCGCGGGCACCTGTCGGCGCAACTGCTCGTACCGGGGCGCGATGCGCTCGGCCCACGGCCGGAGCGGGCCGGCGGTCTGCACGCCGGCGGCGACGCGCAGCGCCTGCACCGCCTCGCCCAGCGGCGAGATGGCGTAGCGGGTGCGCGCCATGTCAACGGGCCCCACCTCGATGACCGGCATGTTTCGCCTCCTCACGAAAGCATAGTCACCCTGGACGGGCGGCCGTGATGCTGTCGGCCATGACCACCACGCCCGCTGCGGCACGCCCGGCCACCTACCGCGAGGTGTTCGCCGTGGGCCAGTTCCGTGTCCTGTTCGGCAGCTACACGCTCTTCCTGACCGGCGAGACGGTGCGGATGCTCGCCCTGTCCGTGACCGTCTACGCGGCAACCGGGTCGCCGCTGATGTCGGCGCTGGCGTATGCGGCGGGCTTCCTGCCCTACGCCCTGGGCGGCACGCTGTTGCTGGCCTTCGCCGACCGCTGGCCCCCGCGCACCGTCATGGTCGGCTACGAGGTGCTGCGCACCGCGGTCACCGCCGTGCTCGCCGCCGGTCTGCTGCCGGTACCGGTCATGCTGGCGCTCGTGTTCGTCACGGGTGTGCCCAGTGCCGTCGCCTCCGCTGCGCGTACCGCCCTTCTGCCCGACCTGCTGGACGGCGACCGTTTCGTCCTCGGCCGTGCCGTCTTCTCCATGGCCGCCGGCGGCACGCAAGTGCTCGGCTTCGCGGCCGGCGGCACGCTGATCGCCGCTGTCGGCGCACAGGGCGCGCTCTGGATCACCGCCGTGACCTGTGTGGCCTCGGCGGTTCTGTTGCGGCTGCGGCTGGCCGACCACCCGCCCCGTCGTACCGGGGGCTCGGCCGGCATCAGCGAGACCTGGCAGGTGAACAGGGCTCTGCTGCGCCGGCCTGCGGTCCGGGCACTGCTGCTGGCGCAATGGCTGGCACCGGCGCTGATGGTCGGTGCCGAAGGCGTGCTGGTCCCGTACGCCACGCAGATCGGCGCGCCTGACACGGCGGGTCTGCTGTTCGCAGCGGTCGCCGGCGGGATGCTGGCCGGCAATCTGATCGTCGGCCGCCTGGTGCGCCCCGCGGGCCGGGAGCGGCTGGCCCGCCCCCTCGCGCTCGCGCTCGGACTGCCGCTGCTGGGCTTCGTACTGCACCCCGCACCGCGATACGCCGCCGTCCTGCTGGTCGTGTCAGGTTTCGGCGTCGCCTACCAGCTCGCGCTGGCCCGCAGGTTCGTCGAAGCAGTGCCCGAGACGCAACGTGGTCAGGCGTTCGGCCTGCTGCTGACCGGCACGATGACGCTGCAAGGTCTCGCCGCGGCAGCCGGAGGCGCGCTCGGCGAAGTCGCGGCCCCGGCACTGGTCGTCACACTGGCCGGTGCGGCCTCGGCCGTCGCCGCCCTGATGTCCTGGCGGACGCTGTCACCCACACCTTGAAAGCCCTTCATCAGCTCGTCGTGGCCGACCGGCCAATGGGTGGCCGCCGGGATACGGGGGCGGATATCGGCGAGGGTGTCGGTGGAGCCCCGTCCCGAGGCCGGCAGCGTCCTGTCAGGCAGATCGATCGGCACCGTAGTAGCCGTGGCGCATCCGGAATCTCATCGGGTCGGTGCCGTCTGCCTGGATGTGCCCGATCAGCATCGACCGCAGCGGCTCCGGCAGGTCCTTGCCGTACGCTCCGGTCCAGTCGAAGGAACTGAAGAGCTGGGTCGCGCCGTCGAGCTGGACCGGGCTCGGCGAGCCGGTGGCGAGCGCGGCGATGACGAGGTCGGGGTCCTCGGCCAGCAGCAGTCGCTGGATCGCCATGTCGTACCACTTCAGGCCGCCGGTGGACTCCCGGGCGGAGATCCCGGACCATGCGAGCAGGACGCGGATCCGCTCGATCGCGTCGGGATAGCCATCCTGGACGAGCGTGGCGAGACGCGTCTCGGCCTCGCGCAGCCGATCCGACCAGGCTCGCAGGTCGCGCCCCGGCGGGTTGGAGACCTCCACGGCTTCGTCATGCAGACCGGTGGGTGCGGCCTGGAGCCAACGCAGCCGGCGCCCTTCCTCCTCGGCGTCTTGCACGGCCAGCGCCGCCTGAACCTCTCGCGATCCGGTCAGGCCCCGCTCCGCCAGCCACTCGGTGAGTGCCGGACCGTCCTGAAGATCGGCATCGCAGTCACCGATTCCTCGAAGACCGGACTGGTGGTGCAGGGTCCAACAGGCGATCAGCTCGCCCGTGACGTCGTGAACCATGATCGTCGGCCAGCCGTTGCACCGACACCGGTCGCCGGTGCCTCCGTCCACAAGGGCCAGCAGTTGGGCCAGGTCTGCGATCTCGGCACCGGACACCGCGATCCGCGCCACGTCGGCGGATTCCACCTCATCGGGAGATGCCTCGGCGATCACGACTCGCTCAGCACGGTTCAGTACGTCGCGCAGGCGCGCTGTCGTCGGAGCGCCCGCGTTCATGCCCGTCGTTCCCTCGTAGATCACGTCCGCGAGGATATCGGCGCCGATCCAGGGGAAGCCCGCCGGTTTCGACGGACCGAATCCCGCCTATGGCGGAAGAATGCTATGGACCGACCCACGGGGGGGGGAAGTCGCAGGGCATGGCACGCCACTTGATGCCGCTGTCCACGAGATGGCGACAGCGTCCCGGCATCGCTCGGTTGGAGTGCGCCTTCGGCTGCCCGCACCGGACGTCCCCTGACCCACAGTTCCTTTCGTGCGACCGTCACCCATGGTGCGACGCGAGGTGAGAAGGCCGGATTCTGGGGCCAGGTGGACGTCGGGGTCCGTCAGGCGAGGTGGATCGTGAAGCGCCTCACGACCTTCGGGTCCGTGGCGATCGTCTCGGAGTGGACAGAGCCGCGGGCCTTCTCGTACTTCCCGGTGCCGCCGGTGATCGCGGAGTCGAAGGGACCCTGGTCGATGTAGTCGAAGTACACCCCCTGCGTGGTGATCTGGCCGTCCGGGAGGACGTAGGTCACGAGGCACTGCTCCGCTTCGTCGGCGCTGCCCCGGGTGGTGGTGCAGGTGCCGTGGGTCTCGCCGACCTTGTTGTGCGCCTCGTCGAAGAGGTCCGAGCGGACGACGACCCGATCGCCCTGCGAGACACTGCCGGGGGTGACGGGGAAGCGGGTCAGCTGCTGCACCTCGGCCAGGAACGTAAGGGTCCGGTTTTTGTCCTTGGTCTGGGCGGAGCCCGCGTCCGTCGCGCCGGCCGCGACGGGGGTGAAGGCGAGGAGGGTGACCAGCGTGGCCGTGCCGAGGCCGGCCGCTCTGATGGGGCGCATCTTGCGACTCCTGAGCTCGATGTTCGGGAATGACCGGATGGCGAACTTCCATCCGATTCCGTTCGATTCCCTTCATAGCCCCGGCTCCCCCGCCGCGCGGGGCATCCCGGCGCGAACCACCGGCACATCCAGCCGGTCGGACCATAGTCAGCGGTGACGTCCAGGGAACGCGGGATGCCGGCGAGCTCGGGGCGCGAGGCTGGGCCCAGGCGGGAAGACAGCTCGTCAAGGACGGGGATTTTCGGCTCCACGGCGGGGGCCGTGGCGAGGGAAGGTCAGGCGACCGGAGCCCTTGTTCGACCGCCGAGCGAGCCTCTCGGTACGAGAACGGCATCCTCGCGAGCGGGGAGCAGACGGCCTGCGGCGTGACGGAGCGTTCGCCAAGATCTGCGGAGAGGACCGCGGCCCTGTCAGCAGGGCGGATTAGAGTGGGCCGCGCCCGCTCGGGCTCCGGCCCGCAGTGTCCGCCATGAGCGGCCTGGGGCAAAGGGGGGTGGCTGGACGGTCCCTCTGGTACGCCGCAGGGACCGGAGTAGACGCCCGATCCCACCCCCCTTCCCTCCCTCGACGCATCACACCGGGACACCGCGCTCAGACCCGAAGGCCGTCAGTTCGTCATGGCTCGACCACGACACCTTTCTCGAACCGGACGTCGGCACGTACCGAGCCACGAAGCGGGCACCCCTGATCGCGTACCAACGAGCCCGGCCGGACACGACGAACCTGAGCACCGTGACGGACGCGACGGCCGGCCTGCACGCGCCGCAGGCGACTTCGGTGCGAGCGGGGCCATCCTCACGCGCACCAGGAGCAAGCGACGCTGAGGTACGACGGAAAGGAATAGGGCTTGTCCCCGCGGGCGCGGGGAGCAGTGCTCGTAGACCGCGGACACGAGGGCGCTCTGCCTGACCAGCAGTTCCACCCGGGCACCAGCCCGCCCCCAGAGAACTTTCACCGCAACGGATCAAACGCCCCCGACGGCCGAGAGTCGTCCGTCCTTCCCCCTTCACTGCTACAAGACCGAAAGATCGCAGCGGGACCAGTCGTCCCAGCACGGGCCCCGCCGGCCGGGCCGATGCCAGCCAGCAGCTCTTGGCCATCTACGGAGTGACAGCGGGCAGCGAGAACGGTGGTGGTCCACCCCTCACCAGAGGGGTGGACC
>NZ_BNBS01000230.1 GCF_014656075.1 Streptomyces hydrogenans | reverse complement strand
GCCGACCCCGAGGGCCGCGACCACATGCTCGTCGAGATCCGCACCTCCAAGTAGGAACGTCGGAGCGCCTGTTGACCTCTTGGGTCCCGCAGCAAGGAAACAACTCATGCAGCACTCCCGAGGCCTCCGCCTGGCCACGCTCGGCGCAGCCCTGATAGCGGCTCCGCTGGCGCTGTGCGTCCCACCCGCCTCCGCGGTCACCGGCACGCCCGTCGCCGACTCCGACACCACCTACGCCTACACGGCCCAGATCACCGTCGGCCCGCACGACCGCGGCTGCTCCGCCGTCCTCGTCGACGCCGAGTGGCTGCTGACCGCGGCGAGTTGCTTCGCCGCCGACCCGGCCGCTTCGCTCGCCGTCCCGGCCGGAGCCCCGCAGAAGAGCACCACCGCGATCATCGGCCGCTCCAACCTGTCCGGCACCCAGGGTGCCGAGCGGCGCGTGGTCGAGCTCGTCCCGCGTGCCGACCGCGACGTCGTCCTGGCCCGCCTCAACAGGCCGGTCGCAGGCGTCACTCCGGTGGCGCTCGCCGCGTCCGCGCCGGCAGCGGGTGAAGAGCTGAAGTTCGCCGGTTACGGCCGTAACAAGACCGAGTGGGCACCCCTCAAGCTGCACACCGCCGCCTACACCGTCGACTCGGCGGCCGCCACCTCCGCGACCGTCACCGGCAAGGACGGCGCGGCCGCCTGCATGGGCGACGCAGGTGGCCCCGTCGTACGCGCCGGCCAGCTCGTCGGCCTCAGCAGCCAGTCCTCGCAGGGGGGTTGCTACGGCATCGACCCCGCGCTGACCTCCACGGCCGGTGTCATCTCCCGTGTCGACGACCTCAAGTCCTGGATCGACGGCAAGGTCGGTGCCACGCGGATCGTGGACTTCAACGGTGACGGTCTCGAGGACATCGCGATCGCCGACCCGGCCGCCACGGTCGGCACCGACACGAACGCCGGTCTGGTGCGGATCGTGTACGGCGGGGGCAAGGGTGTCGTCGAGATCAACCAGGACCTCGACTGGGTGGCGGGGGGTGCCGAACAGGGTGACTGGTTCGGTGACTCCATGGACACCGTCGACTGGAACGAGGACGGCTACACCGACCTCGTCGTCGGCGCCACCCTCGAGGACGTGGGCACCGCAGCCGACGCGGGCTTCTTCGACATCCTGTACGGCGCCCCGGGTGGTATGGGCACCGGCGCGCTGAAGAGCACCCACTTCGAGCAGGGCGCGGGTGACGGAGCGATCAAGGCCGCCACCCCCGAGGCGGGCGACCGGATGGGCGACAACGTCGTGGCCGGCACCACCGCCGCGGGCGAGCCCTACATCGTGGTCTCGGCGCCCGGCGAGAAGGTGGGCACGATCGCCAAGGCCGGTGCGGCCTTCTACCTGCGCGGCTCCGTCAACGTCGCGATCCACCAGGACAAGACCGACGTCCCCGGTGCGGCCGAGGCGAACGACGGCTTCAGCACCTCTTTGGCCGCCGACTCCAACCACATCGCGATCGGCGCACCCAATGAGGTCATCGGTGGCGACGCCGCCGCGGGCAACCTCGCGGTGTTCAGCCACACCCTGCACGCCGACGGTCACCCCAAGCCGCTGTTCGGCCTCGACCAGGACCTCGACAACGTCTCCGGCGGCGCCGAGGCGAACGACGACTTCGCCTGGTCGCTCTCCCTGACCGACTACCGCCCCTCGGGCTCGGCCACCGCCAACGAGTCGATCCTCGCGATCGGTTCGCCCGGTGAGGCCATGTCCACGGACGGCGGCGCCACGCAGAAGGCTGACGCGGGCCGCGTCGTGGTCGGCCGCGTGTCCGCCGCGGGCGCGTGGAGCGAGACGCGTCAGCTGTGGCAGGGCACCGACGCGGACGACGTCTCCGGCACCGCCGAAGCCGGCGACCGCATGGGCGAGACCCTGACCGCCGTCAACACCGCACCCCGTGCCGTGAGCACCGGCGCCACCATGCGCCTCGCCGTCGGCACCCCCGGTGAGGCCCTCGGCACCACCGACAACGCCGGCGCCATCCACACCTTCTCCCTGGTCGCGGCGGCCGGCACCAACGACCGCTGGATCGAGGCCGGAGACGGCGACGGCATCCCCGGCACCCCGGGCGCCAACCAGTACCTGGGCCGCAACATCCACTACACCGGCACCAAGCTCTACGTCGGCATGCCCTACGGACCCGGCCTCGGCGCCCTGTACGCCCTGCCCATGTCCAACACCATCACCGGCGGAACAGTCGCACCGGTGACCGTGTACAAGCCGGGCACCGGCGGCCTGCCCAACGTCGGCACCCGCTTCGGCGCGCAAGCCCGCTGATGTAGGCGTCCGCCGCTGGACAGCCGACCGGTAGGCTTCACGCCGGCTGTCCAGCGGCCCCGCGAGCACGTGGGCCGGCAACGGCACCACTGCCGACGGACGCGAGGTCGATTCCCCTTTCGCGGCCATCAGCGCGGGATCGCGATCAAGGAGCTTCTTCGATGCGGCCACCGATCGGGTGACGGTCCGTCAAGCGCAACGAGCGAGGCCCCCGAGCTGTTGATCGAGACGTCTGACGTCTCCATCATGTTGCTCGGGGGCCTCGTTGGTCGTCCATCCTGCCGGAACGCCACGGGCTTTGAGGAACGGTGCACACCTGCCGCCGCTACGCCTTGGAGGGCCCTCGCATGCGTCTGGGTCGGCTGCGTTGTCGTCCCGACCACGTGGTGGCGGTCAAGGCCTGCAGTTCCCGCGGATTCTGCGCCTACCTGCGACAATGCGGGATTGGCCGCACCATCCCGGAGAAGTCGGACCAGGGACAGCACCGCCGCAACCGAGTCTGCTGCGGCGGCCGGCCACCCGGCTTCGACCGCGCGATATACCGCTGCCGTAACACCGTTGAGCGGTGCTTCAACTCGCTGAAGAACCACCGCGGTGTCGTGACCATGTACGGCAAGACCGCCGCCCCTACGAAGCGACGGTAACGCTCGCGCCGCTCCTGCTCTGGGCAAGAGCACTTTGAAGACGGGCTCTGGTCTTATGGGTGACGACGACGCCGGTTCCATGAGTGACTGATGCCGGCATCCGTGGGGATGGACCCAACTGCGGCGTGAGCTTCGGCAAGGAGTCGCGTTGCTCCTCGCGTATGCGGGGATGGCACCCGGCAGTTCCTCGGCATCGACGACGCCAGGACTGCTCCCTGCTCGTGCGGGGATGGTCCCTCGTCTCCTCCGTCTGCGGCGACGTCGCCGCCCTGCTCCCCGCACCCGCGGGGATGGACCCGCGGGTGGCTTCGCTCATGAAGACGGGCTCTGGGGTCATTTCTTGTGGTCAGCCCGGGCGGGGATCGTGTCGCATGCCTGGTCTAGGTTTGGCCTGTGAACCAGAGCAGCGCCACGCCCGGGACACCCCGGGAGACTGACGTGCCGTCCTACCGGGTGGTCTTGGCGGAGACCGACTGGGGTTCGCTCGAGACGGCTTTCGGGAACGGTGCATGTCTTCCCGGCATCCTGGCGCGGTTGCTGGAGCCTGATCCCAGGGTGCAGGTCGCGGCTTTGTCGGAGCTGAGTGAGCTGGTCTGCCACCAGAGCACCGTCTATGAAGCCACCGTTCCCGTCGCCGTGTTTGTCGCCGGCATCCTTACCCATCCGGCGGCCATGACCCTCCGGCCGTATCGCAGTGTCCCCATCCGGGCGGCATTGTTGAACTGGTTGGGTTCCACGGCCTGTGACGCCTCTGACGAGATGGTCGACCGCGTGCAGCAGTACTTCCCCGGCTTCCATTCCCCCGGCAGCATCGTGACGGCCTTCCGGGACCTGCGCCCGGTGCTTTACCGAGCTGTCGCGCCCTTCTTGCAGGACGGTCACGAGGACGTGCGCGAGGCCGCCGGCCTTGCCGCGCTCATCCTTGCCGAACACCCCGGGCTCGCCGAGCACCGCGATCACCTCGCCGTGCACGCGCGGGCCATCCTGGACACCAGCGGCGACGTCCATAGCCGACGCGTTGCCTGGAGGGCCCTCGAAGCATGGGGGCACGACGTCACCGACATCGAACCTTTCCAGGAGGAGCCTTGGGACTGCGGGCCGCACAGCGATGACCGAGGCGATCTCGAACCTCCCTTCTGACAGAGAGCGAACAGCCCACCGGCCAAGTGTGTGCGGCCAGCCGGGAAGCTTCCCGTACGCGCGGGGACGGCCTCCCTGCCCGTCGCCCCCCAAGCCGCAAAGGCCGGCTGCTCCCTGCGTTCGTGGGGATGGCCCCGAGGATCCCTGAACAGGTCGCTGTGGTCCGGCTGCCTCCCGTACATACGGGGGAAGGCGGATGGCCACCATCACCCTGGAAGTGCTCCACCATGCCGTCTCTGCTTCTTGCCCGCGCGGGTTCCGCTCGCTGAAGGAACCGGCAGCTTACGGCCGGAGGCTTTCCCCTTGTGGATCGAAGCAGGTGAGGCCGTGTTCGTGTGCCAACACAGCCGCATACGCGGATACTTCCTCTGCTCTGGCGTAGGACATGAGCAGGTACACGATCGGTCCCGATGCCTCATCGATGACCGGGGGCGACGCCCATACGCAACTGCGGGTGTCGTCCGGATACTGCGCGACGAGGGCTTCCACGTACGCTGTGATGCGCGGCGCCGGAGGTACGACGACATCGTCCGACTCCAGGTAACGCTCGAAGAGCTCGTTGTACATCGAGGCCGCTTGACGGTCGTCGATCGGGAGGTCGCCGTCCCACACGACGAGGTCGTAGCTCACAGTCGTATCGTCGCAGGCAGCACCTCCGCCGGTGCCGGCAGGCCCTGAGAAGGAACTGCCACCGAGTGATCCGTAGGAGAACTGCTGACCCCTCCGTCGCCACGGTGACGGACCGGCGGCCACCTCTCGGCTCAGCACCATCCATGCCGTCGCACCCCGCCCCGCGGGGGACGGACCCGCCGGCTGCGAACCGTTCGTCGTGTACACCGCCTGCGCCCCATACGTGCGGGGACGGACCCGAGATCGAGGCCGAGGACGTCGCCCCTCGCTCTGCTTCCCGCAATCGCGGGGATGGCCCCTGCGCGATCCCTTGCGTGGCTTTATCGAGCAGTAGCGACGTCGCTTGGCGAGGGGTTTGGGAGGCGCCGGGGTTCTTGCCAAGGCAGCATCGGGATGCTCCTGGTGAAAGGAGCTGGTCATGCCGAGGATCTCGAAGGTCGAGCTGTACGCGGCGATCCGGCGTGATCACCGTGGCGGCATGTCGATGCGGAGCTTGAGCGCAAGCACGGCGTGACGTGGCGGACGGCACGGAAGGCTTCGGATTCGTCGTGGCCGGAGCCGCGCCAGATGCTGCCGCCGCGGGCGACCGGAGTGGATCGCCACAAGCCGGTGATCGACGAGATCCTGCGGGCGGACCTGGACGCGCCGCGCATGCAGCGGCACACGGACATCCGGATCTTCCATCGGCTGGTCGAGAAATACGGCGCTGACGTCTCCTTCGGGATGGGCGCGGGGGAGACTGATTGTCTTGGGAGTGCCAGTTCATACGTGGGGAGGCCCCCGCCGCGATCCTTTCGCGGTGGGGGCCTGCCTTTGGGCTGGGGCGGGGTCAGGAGACGTGGTTGTAGGCGGGGAGGCCGGTCAGGAGGGGGCTGG
>NZ_BNBS01000229.1 GCF_014656075.1 Streptomyces hydrogenans | reverse complement strand
AGGGCGAGGTCCGCTACGCCCGCGACGCCTTCGAGGGCCTGCGCCTCATGGACGCGCTCGTCGCCGTGAAGCGCGGCGTCCCCGGCGCCGTGCTCCCCGAGCTGAAGCAGCGCCGGGTCGCCAAGGGCACCGCGGCGCTCCAGGTCGACGAGCCCGAGCCCGGCGGCCGGTCCGACGTCGCCGTCGACAACCCCGTCCCCACCCCGCCGTTCTGGGGCACCCGCGTCGTCAAGGGCATCCCGCTCAAGGACTACGCCTCCTGGCTCGACGAGGGCGCCCTCTTCAAGGGCCAGTGGGGCCTCAAGCAGAACCGGGCCGGCGACGGGCCGACGTACGAGGAGCTGGTGGAGACCGAGGGCCGGCCGCGGCTGCGCGGCTGGCTGGAGCGGCTGCACACCGAGAACCTGCTCGAAGCGGCCGTGGTCCACGGCTACTTCCCGTGCGTCTCCAAGGGCGACGACCTGATCATCCTCGACGACGCGGGCAACGAGCGGACCCGCTTCTCCTTCCCCCGCCAGCGCCGCGGCCGCCGCCTCTGCCTCGCCGACTTCTTCCGCCCGGAGGAGTCCGGCGAGACCGACGTCGTCGGCCTCCAGGTCGTCACCGTCGGCTCCCGGATCGGCGAGGCCACCGCCGAGCTCTTCGCCTCCGACTCCTACCGCGACTACCTGGAGCTGCACGGCCTCTCCGTGCAGCTGGCCGAGGCCCTCGCCGAGTACTGGCACGCGCGCGTGCGGGCCGAACTCGGCTTCGGCGGCGAGGACCCGGACAAGGTCGAGGACATGTTCGACCTCAAGTACCGCGGTGCCCGCTTCTCCCTCGGCTACGGCGCCTGCCCGGACCTGGAGGACCGCGCCAAGATCGCCGAACTGCTCCGCCCGGAGCGGATCGGGGTGCACCTCTCCGAGGAGTTCCAGCTCCACCCCGAGCAGTCCACCGACGCCATCGTCCTCCACCACCCCGAGGCGAAGTACTTCAACGCCCGGTGAGCGTCCGGTGACCATCCGCTGACGCCGGGCGGCAAATATCCGCGCCGGCGGTGATCGGGACGTACACTGGTCGGTCCAGTGCAGGCCGGTCCTCCTCCCCGTACCGGGAGTGGGGCCGGCCTTTCGTCCCTCCATGGAGGTGTGCCGGATGACCAGTACGGTCCCCGCGTCCCTGTTCCGCGCCCATGGAAGCTCCGCCCTGCAGGCGGTCTTCCTCGACATGGACGGGACCCTCGTCGACACCGAGGGCTTCTGGTGGGACGCCGAGGTCGAGGTCTTCGCCGACCTCGGGCACCGCCTCGACGAGGCGTGGAAGCACGTCGTGGTCGGCGGCCCGATGACCCGCAGCGCCGGCTACCTGATCGAGTCCACCGGTGCCGACATCACCCTCGACGAGCTGACCGTGCTGCTCAACGAGAAGTTCGAACAGCGCATCACCCGAGGCGTCCCACTGATGCCCGGCGCCGAGCGGCTCCTCGCCGAACTGGCCCGGCACGCCATCCCCACCGCCCTGGTCTCCGCCTCCCACCGGCGGATCATCGACCGCGTCCTGGAGTCCGTCGGCCGCGACCGCTTCCACCTCACCGTCGCCGGCGACGAGGTCACCCGCACCAAGCCGCACCCGGAGCCGTACCTGACCGCCGCGCGCGGCGTCGGCGCCGACCCCGCCCTCTGCGCGGTCATCGAGGACACCGCGACCGGTGTCGCCGCCGCCGAGGCGGCCGGCTGCCGGGTCGTCGCCGTGCCCTCGGTCGCGCCGATCCCCTCGCTGCCCGGCCGGGTCGTGGTCCGCTCGCTCGAAGAGGTCGACGTGCCGTTCCTGAGGACCCTCGTCTCCGGAATCTGAGCTTTATCTGAGCTTTCCCGGGGCTTTCTCCGGGCCTTCCCCCGGACATTCGCCGAAGATCCCTTCCGGCGTCTTCCCTCACACCACCGCCGTGCAATTGGTTCAGGCCATCCCTTGAATGCGACCGCGTGACCTTGGTCACCCAGCGTGCTCGCCGAGGGGTGGCCTGACCTCGTTCCTTGCCCGGAATGCGGACGTCCACCGCCCCCTTGTGTCCCGATTCGCTCGGGACCGTCCGCCTCGCGCACCGCATGACTATCGAAGCGGCCGCATTCATGATCACCCTGCGATTACTCCCCACCGGCCACCCCGTCCGGCAATAGCGGCGCCGCCCACTAATCTTTCGCGAGTACTTCGCCGCAATCACCGCGTGCGCCGGCGCATACCCAAGTCGCCGAGAACACAGGACCGATCGCAACTTCCCGGCCCGATCGCTCCCGCCCCGACCGGGCGGCCGGCGGCGGAGTGTCGTCATGACCGCTGTACCCCAGGCCGGCTGAGGAGAACGTCCCTTGATGAACCGCAAGACCTTGGTGCTGCCGGCCCTGGCCGGACTGCTCGCCCCGCTGCTCGCCGCCTGCGGCACGGGAGGGGACGGCAGAGCCATCGTCGTCGGAACCACCGACCAGTTCGTCGCCACCGAGGAGGCACCCGCCCCCCTCGACCCGGCCTACGCGTACGACACCGGCGCGTGGAACATCCTGCGCCAGACCGTGCAGACCCTGGTCCACGTCCCCCGCGGCGGCGGCGACCCCGTGCCCGAGGCCGCCGAGAGCTGCGCCTTCACCGACACCGCCAGCGAGAGCTACCGCTGCGTCCTGCGCTCCGGCCTCACCTTCGCCGACGGCACCCCCGTCACCGCCGAGGACGTCAAGTACTCCGTCGACCGGGTCCGGAAGATCAAGTCCGACAACGGCGCCGCCGCCCTGCTGTCGACCGTCGACACCGTCGAGACCAAGGGCGACCGCGAGGTCGTCTTCCACCTCAACGCCCCCGACGCCACCTTCCCGTACAAGCTCTCCACCCCCGTCGCCGGCATCCTCAGCAAGGACAAGTACGCCGCCGACAAGCTCCGCGAGGGCTTCCAGGTCGACGGCTCCGGCCCCTACACCCTCAAGACCGAGCGCGACGGCGACCAGGCCACCCGCTTCGTCTTCTCCCGCAACCCCCGCTACAAGGGCGACATCACGCCCCGCAACGAGCAGGTGGAGCTCCGCGCCTACGCCGACGCCGGAGCCATGGGCAAGGCCCTGGAGAGCAAGGACATCGACATGATGGCCCGCTCCCTCTCCCAGGAGCAGATCCGCGACCTGACCGAGACCCCCACCGACGGCATCCGCGTCTCCGAGGTCCCCGGCCTGGAGATCCGCTACCTCGGCTTCAACACCAAGGCCCCCGCCGTCGAGGAGAAGGCCGTCCGCCAGGCCATGGCCGCCGTCATCGACCGCGGCGCCCTCGTCAACCGCGTGTACGGCCCCACCGCCGAGCCGCTCTACTCGCTGATCCCCTCCAGCATCAGCGGCCACGCCACCCCCTTCTACGAGGAGTACGGCGAGGGCGACCCCGGCCGCGCCGCCGGCATCCTGCGCAAGGCCGGCGTGAAGACCCCGGTCAAGATCACCCTCAACTACACCACCGACCACTACGGCGTCGAGACCGCCCAGGAGTTCGCGACGCTGAAGAACCAGCTCATCGCGAGCGAGCTCTTCGACGTCACCGTCAAGGGCACCGCCTGGTCCGAGTTCCGCCCTGCCCAGCGCCGCGGCGACTACGCCGTCTACGGCCTCGGCTGGTTCCCCGACTACCCGGACCCGGACAACTACGTCGCGCCCTTCCTCGACAGCGACAACTTCCTCGGCACCCCGTACGTCAACGAGACCGTCCGCGACCAGCTCATCCCGCGGTCCCGCCGCCAGGCCGACCGCACCGCCGCGACCCCCGACTACCACCGGATCCAGAAGATCGTCGCCCAGGACGTGCCCGTCCTGCCGCTCTGGCAGGGCAAGCAGTACGTCGCCGCCCGCGACGACATCAACGGTGTCGAGTACGCCCTCAACACCTCTTCGGACCTGCTGCTCTGGGAGCTGAGCCGCGGCACCACCGCCTGACCCCTTCGTTGTACCGGCCGCGCGCCACGCGCGGCCGGCCTGGCAAGAGATCATGAGGCAAGTTCTGTGAAGACGCACCACAAGTGGCTGACCGCCCCGCTCGCCGCGGGCCTCTCCGCCGCCCTCCTCGGCGGCTGCGGCACCGAGCAGGGCCAGGGCTCCGACACGTCCGACGCCATCCGCGTCGGCATGTCCGACGAGATCCTGGCGACCGACCCGGCCGCCGGCTACGACCCCGGCTCCTGGCTGCTGTTCAACAACGTCTTCCAGTCCCTCCTCGCCTTCCCCAGGGGCGGCTCGCTGCCCGAGCCCGAGGCCGCCGACAAGTGCGGCTTCGACGACGGCAGCACCGTCTACACCTGCACGCTCCGCCCGGGCCTGACGTTCTCCAACGGCAACCCGCTCACCTCCGCGGACGTCAAGTTCTCCTTCGAGCGCGCCCTGAAGATCGCCGACCCCTCCGGCCCGGCCCCGCTGCTCTCCACCATCGACACCATCGAGACCCCCGACGAGCGGACCGTCGTCTTCCGCCTCACGGTCCCGGACGCCACCTTCCCCAGCAAGATCGCCTCCGGCGCCGGCTCCATCGTCGACCACCGCGAGTACCCCGCCGACGCGCTGCGCACCGACGGCAAGGCCGTCGGCTCCGGCCCGTACAAGCTGGACTCCTTCGGCGACAGCGAGGCCGTCTTCTCCGCCAACACCGGCTACCGGGGCACCGCGGAGCGCCGCAACGACAAGATCGCCCTCAAGCTCTTCAAGGGCGACCGCGCCGCCCTCGCCAAGGCGTTCACCGACGGCGACGTCGACGTCGCCTACCGAGGACTCTCCGCCGCCGACATCACCACCCTGGAGACCTCCAGCGAGCACCGCGACGTCCAGATCGTCCAGGGCGGCAGCGCCGAGGTCCAGCACCTCGTCTTCAACATGAAGGACCCCGTCGCCGGCAAGCTCGCCGTCCGCAAGGCGATAGCCCACCTCGTCGACCGCGACGCCCTCGTCGAGGACGTCTACCAGTCGACCGCGACCCCGCTCTACTCGATCGTCCCGGCCGGCATCAACGGCCACAACACCGCCTTCTTCGACACCTACGGCGGCCCCGACAAGGCCAAGGCCAAGCAGGCGCTGCGCGCCGGCGGCATCAAGGACAAGGTCACCCTCACCCTCTGGTCCACCCCCAGCCGCTACGGCCCCTCCACCGACGCCGAGCTCAAGGCCATCGCCGCCCAGCTCAACGCCAGCGGCCTCTTCTCCGCCGACGTGAAGTCCGTCCCCTTCGAGCAGTACGAGAAGGACATCGCCGCCGGCAAGTACGGCGTCTACGTCAAGGGCTGGGTCCCCGACTACCCCGACGCCGACAACTTCACCGCCCCGTTCTTCGGCGAGGGCAACGTCCTCGCCAACCACTACGAGAACAAGACGATCACCGGCACCCTCCTGCCGAAGACCGCCGCCACCGCCGACCGCTCCGCCACCGACAAGGAGTACGGCGCCCTCCAGGACGCCGTCGCCGAGGACCTCCCCCTCCTCCCGCTCTGGCAGGGCAAGCAGTACGCCGTCACCCGCGACGGCGTCACCGGCCTCGAATGGACCCTCGACGCCTCGACCGTCTTCCGCTTCTGGGAGATCCGCAAGAGCTGACCCCCGTCCCCCGGGTACGGCGGAGGGCCCGGCGCGCATCCCGCGCGCCG
>NZ_BNBS01000228.1 GCF_014656075.1 Streptomyces hydrogenans | reverse complement strand
CGGGGGCGTGCCCTGGACGGCCCCGGGGGTCCGCGCGGCGCGCCGTGCGCGCGGCCGTCCGTGCCGGTGCGGTGCTGCGCACCGGCGTGTCGGCCACCGGCTGGGCGGGACCGCTGGCGCTGGAGACCACCGCGCCGACCGGGCTGGAGACGGTCGAGGCACGGGCGGTGGTGCTGGCGACCGGTGCCCGCGAACGGGCCCGTCCGGCCCGGCTGCTCCCCGGCACCCGGCCGCGGGGCGTGCTGACCACCGGGGAACTGCTCCGGACCGTGGACCTCTTCGGCCCGGACCCCGGCCGGATCGGCCTCGGCGGCGGCGTCGTCGGCGCCGGCCGGACGGCCGGGCACGCCGTCGGGCTGCTGCGCCGCGCGGGCGTCGCGGTCGCGGCGCTGGTCCACGAGGGCCCGCGCGCGGCGGTCGGCGGCGCGGGCGTCCCGGTGCTGGCGGAGACGGTGGTGACCGAGCTGACCGGCCGGGGGCGGCTCGCCGGGGTGACCGTGCGGTACCGGGACGGGCGGGCGGGGACGCTCGGGTGCGACACGCTCGTCCTCACCGGCGACTGGATACCGGAACACGCCCTGGCCCGCGCGGGCGGCCTGCCCCTCGATCCCGGCACCCGGGGCCCCCTGGTGGACGACGCGCTGCGGACCGGCGTCCCGGGGGTGTTCGCGGCCGGCGGCCTGCTGTGCGGCGGTGTCGCCGCCGTCCGGGCCGCCGCCGAGGGGCGGCGGGCCGCCGGGGCCGTCCTCGCGCACCTCGACGGCAGGGACCCGCCGCCGGCGGCGGGCGGGGACGCACCGGCCCGCTGATCCTGCGGGCGCCGCCGGACTCGGTCAGACTGGCGGCATGACGGCCCGGCGCAGTGCGGGACTGCTCGTCTTCCGGCGCGGGGACGACGGCGGCGTCGAGGTGCTCATCGGCCACATGGGCGGGCCGTTCTGGGCGCGCCGCGAGCAGGCCGCGTGGTCGGTGCCCAAGGGCGAGTACCGGCCCGGGGAGGCGCCCGAGGACGCGGCCCGGCGCGAGTTCCTGGAGGAGCTGGGGGTGCCGGTGCCCGGGGGCGCGTGGCTCGACCTCGGGGAGGTGCGGCAGGCCGGCGGCAAGACCGTCACCGTCTGGGCGGTGGAGGGCGACCTCGACCCGGCAGCGGTCGTGCCCGGCACGTTCACGATGGAGTGGCCGCCCCGCTCGGGGGTCCTGGCGGAGTTCCCCGAGCTGGACCGGGTGGGCTGGTTCGCCGTGGACGCGGCCGCCCCGCTGCTCGTCGCGGGGCAGCGGGTCTTCCTGGAACGCCTTGTCACGCGGGTGCGCGGGCGGGCCTGAGGGCCATTGTCAGACCCGTGCGAGAGGGTGGGGTGCGTCAAGCCGTCGAGAGGGAGCCCGACATGACCACCATCACCGCCACCGAGCGCGCCGCGGCCCAGGCGTACCTGCGCCTCCTCGAATCCACCCAGGCCGTGCTGACGGATCCGCGCCTCGCCCCGTACGCGGGGGTGATGCTGACGAACCCCATGGCGGAGGCCGACGAGGCGCTGCGCGCGGCGGGCCTCGCGGGCAACGAGGACCGGCTGCTGCGGCTCGTCTCCTCCCTGCGCGCCTCCCCCGCGTCCCCTCCCGGCGCGCCGGCCCCCACGATGGACTGGGGCCGGCGCGCCTGAGCCGCCGGGCGGGTCACCGCGCCGCGCGGCCCGGCCGGACGGGCAGGGCGCGCACGCTGTTGCCGACGAAGCCGGCGTGGCGGGTCAGCCCGGCCTCGGGGACGGCCAGGTCGAGCTCGGGGAAGCGGGTGAAGAGGGCTTCGAGGGCGACGGCCGCCTCCATGCGGGCGAGCGGGGCGCCCAGGCAGTAGTGGGGTCCGTGGCCGAGCGACAGGTGCTTGGCCCGGTCCGTCCGGGTGAGGTCGAAGCGGTCGGCGTCGGGGCCGTGCGCGTCCGTGTCGCGGCCCGCCGCCGAGTAGCCGGCGAGGACGGGGGTGCCCCGGGGGATCAGGGTGCCGTCGACCGTCAGGTCGCGGGTGGGGTAGCGGAACGGGAAGTAGCTGACCGGGCTGTCCCAGCGCAGGGTCTCCTCGACGGCGTCGGCCCAGGTCGCCGCGCCGGCCAGGACGAGGTCGAGCTGCTCGCGGTGGCCGCACAGGGCCCGGACGGCGTTGGTGACGAGGTTGAGGGTGGTCTCGTGACCCGCGATGATCATGAGCAGCAGGGTGCCGATCAGCTCGGGCTGGGCGAGCCGGTCGCCGCCCTCGTCGCGGGCGGCGATCAGGGCGCTGGTCAGGTCGTCTCCGGGTGCCTCCGCCTTGGCGGCGGCGATGGCGCCGAGCAGGGCGACGAGCTCGCGGTTGGCGGCGACCGCCCGCGCGGGCTCGGTGTCGGTCGCCACGACGAGGCTCGACAGATGGTGCAGCCGGTCCTGGTGGGCGGGGTCGACTCCGAGGAGCTCGCAGATCACGCCGAGCGGCAGCGGGAGGGCGTAGTGGCGGCGCAGGTCGGCCACGCCGTCGCCGCTCGCGGCGGCCTCGGCGAGTCCGTCGAGCAGCCCCTTCGTCACCGTCTCGACGCGCGGGCGCAGCGCCTCGACGCGGCGGGCGGTGAAGGCGCTGCTGACGAGGGTCCGCAGCCGGCGGTGGTCGGCGCCGTCGGCGGTGGTCATGCCGGGCACGGTGGCGAAGGTGCGCAGCGGCCACCCCTCGGGTATGCGGCCCTCGGCGAGCGCGGCGAAGTGCTGGGGCCCCTTCGCGACGTCGGGGTCGGCGAGGAAGTCCCGGAGGGCGTCGTGGCCGAGGACGACCATGCCCTCGATGTCGCCGGGCAGCGTCACCGGGGCGACGGCCCCGTGGGCGCGCAGGCGCGCGTTGACGGCGTGCGGGCAGCCGCCCGCCGGGTCGAGCCGGTACGGCTCCGGGGCCGCGGCGCGGTCCTCGGCAGCTCCGGGGCGTGCGTCCATGTCCACTCCTGACGACGGGTGAGGCCGCCGGACGGACGCCGGAGGGCCGCCCGCATCCTAGGGTCAACGCACAGCCGCTGGTGAGGAGTTGCCGTCGAGCCGACGGCCAGGACGGGCGGTCGGGGCGGGAGGGCTCACCCGCACGGCGGTGCGGGGCCGCTCCACGACCACCCGCCCGGCGGCACGACGCGCCGCCCGGCGTCGCGTTCTGTAGGCCGGGTGGCGCACTCCGCCCTGCACTCTCCGCACCCCCTTCCTACGGTGGCTGAATGATCGTCACGTCAGCCCTTCGCCATGCCGCCGCGGGCTCCGCCGCGATGCTGCTCGTGCTCTCCGCCCCCGTGGCCGCCGCCGCCCCGCCCCCCGTCCGGGCGGCCGCCCCCGCCCTCGGCCCGGGCTCCGTCACCGAACCGACCCCTCCCGCGCGGCGGTTCGTGGACCCGGCGCGGCTCGACCGGACCGGGACGCAGGTGGAGCCGCTGGCCGGCGCGCCGGCCGTGCCCTCGCTCTCGGCCCTCTCCTGGGTGGTGGCCGACGCCGGGACGGGCGAGGTGCTCGCCGCCCGCGCCGCGCACCGCAAGCTGCCGCCGGCCAGCACGCTCAAGACCCTCTTCGCGCTGACGGCGCTCCCGCACCACGAGGCGTCCGAGCAACACACGGTGGCCGACGAGGAGCTGACGGGGATCGGCGAGGGCAGCAGCCTGGTCGGGGTGAAGGAGGGGTACACGTACCGCGTCTCCGACCTGTGGAACGGCGTCTTCCTCAGCTCGGGCAACGACGCGGTGCACGTCCTCGCGGCGATGAGCGGCGGCTGGGAGTCGATGGCCCGCCAGATGCAGGAGAAGGCCCGGTCGCTGGGGGCCCGGGACACCCACGTCGTCTCCCCGGACGGCTACGACGCGCCGGGCCAGGTGTCGTCCGCGTACGACCTGGCGGTCTTCGGCCGGGCGGGGGTCCAGGACCCGGAGTTCACCCGCTACTGCTCGACCGCCTACGCGGACTTCCCGGCGGGCTCGTGGTCGTACGGCATCGCCAACACCAACCGGCTGCTCACCGGCGCGGACGGCGTGGGCCGCTACCCGGGCCTCATCGGCGTCAAGAACGGCTACACCAGCAACGCCGGCAACACCCTGGTCTCCGCCGCCCGGCGGGGCGACCGCACGCTGGTCGTGTCGGTGATGAACCCGCAGTCGGGCGGCGGACTCGCCGTGTACGAGGAGGCCCGCTCGCTGCTGGACTGGGGCTTCGAGGCGGCGGGCAAGGTCCGGCCGGTCGGCTCGCTGCTGCCCCCGAAGTCCCCGGACTCCCCCTCCGGCGAGCGGTCCGAGGCCCGCGCCGTGGCCGTGCGCGGCGGGGCCGGCGCCCCGGCGGCCGCCCTGGGCGCCTCGGCGGACCGGCCCGGCACCGCCGCCGAAGCCGCCGACCGGGGCCCGTCCGTGGCGCTCCCGCTCTCCCTCGTGGGCTCCGCCTTCGCCGCCGCCCTCGCCCTGTGGGCCTGGCGCCGCCGCGCCACGCACGGCTGACCCGCACCGGAGACGGCCCCCGGCGGACGCTCAGTCCACGCCGGGGGCCGTCGCCGTGCGGGCGCGGCGGTGCGCGGCGACCCGCTCGCGGGTGGCGCAGCGCCGCGAGCAGTAGCGGCGCTCCGGCCCGCTGCCGTGGGCGACGAAGACGTTCCCGCAGGAGGCGGAGGCGCAGGTGCGGCCCGGCGGGGCCTGCCGCTCCCAGAGCAGGACGGTGAGCGCCAGGCAGCCGGAGGCGAGGAACCACGCCGCCCAGGGCGCGTCGTCGTCGGCGTCCGCGTGCGGGTGCCAGGGGGCGGTGCCGCCGTGCGCGGTCAGCCGGAGGGGGCCGGTGTGGGCGGCGAGCAGGATGTTGAGGAGGGCTGCGGCCTCGTCGGCGGAGGCGGCGGCGCACACCTCCCGCAGGGGCGCGGCCGCGCCCCGCATCGCCGTGACGTCCTCGGGGGTCACGGCCACCGGGGCGGGTTCGCCGTGGGCGAGGAGCACGGCGGCGATCTCCTCCGGACCGGCCGCCGGGTCGGCCAGCGCGTTGACGAGCGCGGCGGTGCGCAGGGCCATGGCGACGGTGGAGTGCCGGGTGGACCGGTCGGGTAGCACGGGCATCGGCCGAATGTAACGCATATTGCGAGGTTTTGAGTTACTTCCGTAGCCTCCGGCGTCATGCGCGGACTTCTGGCGAAACCCCTCCGGCCGTCCCCCGCCGGACATCTGGCGGGCGCGCTCGCGGCCCGGACCGGCGACGAGACGGCCGGTCCGGCCCTGGCGCTCGCCGGCTTCGCGGCCGTCGGTTCGACGTCCGGTGCCGCCGCGCTCCTCGCGTGCGTCACGGTCGCGGCGGCGGTGGGCGGGCCGGTCCTGGGCGCGCTCCTCGACCGGGCCCGGCGGCCGGGACGCCTGCTGGCCGGTGCCCTCGCCCTCTACGCGACCGGGCTCGGCGCCGTACTCCTCGGTCTCGGCCGGCTGCCGTTCGGCGTGACGGCGCTGTTCGCCGTCGTCACGGGGCTGATGGGGCCGGTGCTCTCGGGCGGCTGGACCGCGCAGCTGCCGGCGCTCGCGGCCGCCGGCCGGATGCCGCGCCTCCACGGCCTCGACGCGCTCACCTTCTCCGTGGCCGCCCTGGCGGGCGCGGCGCTCGCGGGCGCCGGCGCGGTGGTCCTCGGCGCACCGGCGGCGGCCGTCCTCGGGGCGGCTCTGGTCGCGGCGGCGGTGCCCGTC
>NZ_BNBS01000227.1 GCF_014656075.1 Streptomyces hydrogenans | reverse complement strand
AGCCCGGCCAGGGCGGCGGCGCCGAGCGCGGCCAGGGCGGCCCGGTCGCGGCCGGCCAGGGCGTCGAGGACGGCCGACATGAAGGAGTCGCCGGCGCCGACCGTGTCGACGACGGCGACGGCGGGAGCCCCGGCGGCCACCGTGTGCTCCCGGGTCACCGCCAGCGCCCCGTCGCCGCCCCGGGTGACGAGGACGACGGCCGGGCCGAGCGCCAGCCAGCGGGCGGCCACCGCCTCCACCGGCTCCCCCGGGTACAGCCAGGCCAGGTCCTCGTCGCTCGCCTTCACGAGGTCGGCGAGGGCGACGCACCGCTCGACCCGGGCGACGGCCGGTCCGTGCTCCCCCATCAGCGCGGGCCGCACGTTCGGGTCGTAGCTGACGGTGGCGGCGGGCCGCAGCCGTCCGGTGAGCGCGAGCACGGTGGCGGCACCGGGCTCGGTGACGGCCGCGATCGAGCCGAGGTGGACGTGCCGGACCGGTTCCGGGGTCGCGGGCGGCTCCTCGGCGGTGAGGGTCCAGGCGATGTCGAAGGCGTACGCCGCCTGCCCGCGCCCGTCGAGGGTGACGACGGCCGAGGGCGTGCGCGCCGGGACGCCGCCGATCGCGAGCCGCACGCCGGCGCCGGTGAGGTGGGCGGCGATGAGCCGCCCCGAGGGGTCGTCGGCGAGCTGGGTGAGGAGGGTCGCGGGGCGGCCGAGGCGCGCGAGGCCGTAGGCGACGTTGGCGGGGCTGCCCCCGGGGTGGACGACGTCGGCGGCGCCGGGGCCGCGCACGATGTCGGCGACGCACTCGCCGATCACCAGGAAGGACATCGGGTCTCACGGCTCCTTGGCGTAGGTGTCCTGGAAACGTCGCTGATCATCCGAGCGCTCCCCGCGGACCGCGGGGTACGGCGCGGGTTCCGTCCTCGTGGGCGGCGGAGGAGCGGAATGATAGCCAATCAGGCCGACGGCCTGGTCGCACGGTTCGCGGGCCCGGCCGGAAGGGCGTGGTCACGCGTTTCGAACCCGCCCGTCGGTCCGACGCCGGGCGCGAGTGACAGCCGGTCCCCGGCCGGTGTCACCTATCTTGGGCGGGACGGGCCCCGACGGGGCGCGCGTCGACGGCTCGCGGGTGCGGGGAAGGCGGACGGGGTGGAGACGATCGGTACGGACGAGGGGCTCGACGTCCTCGGCTTCGACGGCGGCGGCGAGCTGGAGGCGTGGCTCGCGGAGCACCACGGCGACACCCCGGGCATCTGGCTGCTGCTCGGCCGCAAGGGCGGCGGCCTGCCCTCGCCGACGGCCGACGACATCCTGGACCTGACGCTGGCCTACGGCTGGATCACCGGCAAGCGCAAGGCCCGCGACGAGCGCTCCTACCTCCAGAAGATCACCCCGCGCCGGCCGCGCAGCCTGTGGTCGCAGGTCAACGTCCGGCAGGTCGAGCAGCTCCTCGCGGACGGCCGGATGCGCGAGCCGGGGCTGGCGGAGGTGCGGGCGGCGCGGGCCGACGGCCGGTGGGAGGCGGCGTACCCCTCCCAGAAGGACGCCACGGTCCCGGACGACCTCGCCGTCGCGCTCGCCGCCCGCCCGGAGGCGGCCCGCGCCTTCGAGGCGCTCGGGAAGACGGACCGCTACCTGGTGATCCTCTCCCTGTGGCAGGCCCGTACGGCGAAGACCCGCGCGGCGCGCGTCGAGCGGGCGGTGACCCGGCTGGCCGGGGGCACCGCGTAGGGGCGGATCAGGCGCGGCGGCGGTAGAGGACCTGGCGGGCGCCCCACTCCTCGAAGGACTCCTCGTGCTCCAGGCCGACGGCCTCCAGGAGCCTGCGGGAGCGCGCGTTGGCCTCCTGGGTGACGGCGACGACGCTCGGGACGGTCTCCAGGGCCCGGGCCACGGCGGCGGCCACGGCCTCGCGGGCGTAGCCGCTTCCCCAGTGCTCGGGCAGGAACTGGTACGACACCTCGGTCTCGCCCCCGTGACCGGCCGGTTCGACGGTGACGAGTCCGAGCACCGCGCGGTCCTCGGCGCGGACCACCGCGTGGAAGCCGGGCGCGCCGACGATCCGCCGCTGCCGGATCCGCACGACGGACGCGATGACCGGCCCGCCGAGGTGACGCCGCACCTCGGGGTCGGTCCACAGCCGGGTCACGGCGGGCAGGTCCGCACTCCGCACGGGCCGCAGCTCCAGCCGCTCGGTGCGGAGCGCGGCCGCCGGGTGCCGGGACGGTGTGACGGTCATGGTCCGATCATCGCAGGCCGGGGGCGGTTCAGGTGGCGGACGAGCCGGGGGGCCTGCCGGCGGGCCCTGCGGCGCCCCGGCCGCGGACGAGCGGGAGGTAGACCTCGTCGACGATCTCGACGAGGACGTCGTCGGGGGCGCTGGGCACGCCCCGGACGACGAACTCGTTGCGGAGCAGCACGACCGCGACGGTGGCGACCCTGGGGTGCAGGGCCTCGGGCGCGGCCTCGCCACGGGCGACCGCTCGGCCGAGGACGGTGAGCCAGGGCGCGGCGGCGGCCTCGCCCGACCGCTCCTGGAGCGAGGCCAGGAACTCGGCGGCCCCGCCGGCCGCGGCGAGGAGTTCGCGCAGGACGGCGCCGAGCGGGGAGCTCCAGTGCCGGTTGGCCTGGCGGAGCAGCTCCAGGGCGTCGCCGCGCAGCGTGCCGGTGTCGGGGACGGGCGCGGCGGTGGCGAGCCGCTTGTACGCGGCGGTGCCGAGGGCCAGGCGGTGCGGCCAGCGGCGGTAGAGGGCGTTCTTGTTGGTGCCGGCGCGGGCGGCGACCTTGTCCATGGTCATGCCGGCGAAACCGGACTCGACGAGCTCCCGGGCGGCGGCGTCGAGGATCGCGTCCTCCAGCGCGGCGCCGCGCCGCCGGGTCCGCCCGGGTTCCGTCCGTCCCGTCATCGCCACCCCTTCCGGTACCGGTCGTACCGCCCCATCTTCCTTGCCGACCGCGAACCCGACCAATTAAGGTACGCCGCGTACCTTAATCATGGAGAGGGTGAGCACGCATGCGCGCCAAGGGGATCAGCTACGACACCGGGTTCGTGAAGCACGGCCGGAACGCCCGCCGCGCCTTCGAGCCGGAGACCGTCCGGCGGGAACTGGGGATCATCCGCGACGACCTCGGCTGCACGGCGGTCCGCGTGATGGGCGGCGACCCCGACCGCGTCGAGCTGGCGGCCGGGTACGCGGCCGACCTGGGCCTGGAGGTCTGGTTCTCGCCGTACCCCCTCGAACGCACCCCGGCGGAGATGCTCGCGCTCTTCGCCGACTGCGCGGAGCGCGCCGAACGACTGCGGCGGCGCGGCGCCCGGGTCGTCTTCGTCGCCGGTGCCGAACTCAGCCTGATGAACCCGGGGTTCCTGCCCGGCGAGGACACCGACGAGCGGATCGCGGTGCTCGGCCGCCCGGACGAGCTGCGGGCGGCACTCCCCGCCGTGCGGACCCGGGTGAACGCCTTCCTCGCCGAGGCGGCGGCGGTCGTCCGCGCCCGCTTCGGCGGCCCGGTCACCTACGCCTCCGTCCCCCTCGAAGGCGTCGACTGGACGCCGTTCGACCTGGTCTCCGTCGACGTCTACCGCTCGTCGGCGATCGCCGAGGGTTTCGCCGCGGCGGTGCGCGGCATGGTCGCGGCCGCCGACGGCAAGCCGGTCGCCGTCACCGAGTTCGGTTCGGCCTGCTACCGGGGCGCCGGCGACCGGGGCGCGCTCGGCCTGGAGGTCGTCGAGTACGACGCGTCCGGCCCGGTCCGGCTGACCGGGGCGTACGAGCGGGACGAGGAGGGTCAGGCCTCGTACGTCCGCGAACTCCTGGCCGTCTTCGACGCGTCGGGCGTCGACGCCACCTTCGTCTTCACCTTCGCGCTCCACGACCACGTGCACCGCCCGGACGGCGACCCGACGGCCGACCTCGACCTGGCGAGCTACGGCGTGGTCAAGGTCTACGAGGACCGCGAGGGCACCCGCTACCCCGGGCTGCCGTGGGAGCCCAAGGCCGCCTTCGACGCGGTGGCGGAGTACCACCGGACGCACTGAACGCCCGGCGGCGCCCCGTCAGCCCCGCATCCGGCAACCTCACGCCTTCAGCAGGGCGCGGACGGCGTCCCAGTCGGCGTCCATCGGGGCGACGGCCGCCCGCCCCGTCGCCACGTCCTTGTAGCCGCTGGAGGTGACGACACAGACGACGGGCCCCTCCTCGCGCGCCGGGTCCGGCCCATGCGCGCGCAGACCGGCGAGCCCGGCGGCGGCGGAGACCTCGCACCAGATGCCCTGTGCTGCCAACTCCGCCTGGGCGGACCGGAACTGCTCCTCCGTCACCGTGCGCGCAGCGCCACCGGTGCGGCGGACGGCCAGCACGCCCCGGTAACTGTTCACCTCGCAGTCGATGGCGTACGCGGCGGTCGGGCCGACGGGCACGCGCGCGGCCGGACGGCCGGTCCGCAGTGCCTCGGTGAGGGCACCGGCCGCGGCGGGCTCCACGCCGTACATCCGGGGCACGCCGGCGGTCACTCCCAGCCGGGCCAGCTCCTCGAAGCCCTTGGCGACCCCGAACAGCAACTCCCCGTAACCGGTGGGGACATGCACGGCGGCGGGGGCCCGCCCGAGCGCCAGGGCGATCTCGTACGCGATGGTCTTGTACCCCTCCGGCCCGAACGGATGTCCCGTGTGCGCGGAGTCCGTGACGCTGCTGACCGACTGGAAGCCCAGCTCGTCGACGATGCGCCGCATCAGGGGCCGCACGGAGGGATGGGGGACGGTCAGCACCGTCGCGCCGTAGGCCCGCAGGTGGGAGGCGACGGCGGGCGGCGCGTCCGGCGAGGTGAACACGGCGCACGGCAACCCCGCCCGGGTCGCGTACGCCGCGGCGGCGGCGCCGTGGTTCCCGGAGGAGGAGACGACGATCCCGCGCGCGCCCGAGGCGACGGCGGCGCTCACCGCCACGCGGTTCAGCCGGTCCTTGTGGCTCCACGTCGGATTGCGCGACTCGTCCTTCGCCCACACCCCGTCGGCCAGCTCCACCAGCGGCGTGTTCCCCTCCCCCAGACCCGGCGCGGCCAGCGGCGGCAGCAGCGGCGCCCACCGCTCCAGACCGTGCGCGGCGGGTCCGGCGAAGAGGTCCGCCGGCACCTCGTCGTAGGCGTAGTCGACCTCCAGCGGGTACGCCACCTCCTCCGTGGACGTCACCGGACACCCGGCGGTCAGCGGCGGCCAGAGCGGATGCCGGACGGTCGGATCGGCGAGCGACCGCTGCGCGCGGGCGAGAGACGTCACGAGGAACCCTTCTGCTGGTACGGACCCGGCCCGTCCGGGTCAGCGGGAGTGCATCCGGCGGCGCAGGGCCTCCAGGGCGCCGGGGCGGCGGCCCGGGACGCGGCGGCGCAGGGCCACCAGGGTGGGGCCGAGGGCACGGGCGCGGGCAGGATCCGCGATCTGCTCCCACTGGTGGTGCGCCCGGTCCACCGCGCCCTCGACGTCCCGGTCGTCCGGCTGCTGGCGCAGCCCGAGCCGCGCCTCGGCGACCGCGAGCCACAGCTCGCAGCTGCGGGCGGGCTCCCCCGCCAGCCGCGCGAGGTCCGCCCGCACCTCCATCCAGTGCACCGCCTCCCCCGACCGCGGCCCGAACCGCCGCAGCGCGTCCCGCTCCCACGCGGCCGCCATCTCCGCCGCCTCGGCGTGCCGTCCCGCCATCGCGGCCGACAGGATCGCCGGATGCGGATCGTGCGCGGCGGGCTCGGCGGGTGCGGGAGGTGCCGCGGGCGCCGCGGGGGCGGCGGACGCCACCGCGCCGTAGCCCGCCCGGCGCGGGTCGACGGCC
>NZ_BNBS01000226.1 GCF_014656075.1 Streptomyces hydrogenans | reverse complement strand
CGAGCGCGGCGGCCCGGCCCCGGCGCCGGCGCCGGAGCAGGTCGGTGGGGCGGAGGTGGACGGTGCAGGGGTCGAACTCGGGTCCGCGCAGCAGGGCGGCCGGGTCGCCGGGGACGGTCGCGCGCAGGCGCGCGGCGGCGTCGAGGGCCCGGTGGGGGGCGGTCACCCCGGCCCCGGCCAGCAGGGCGGTGGTCTCCTCGGGTCCGAGCCCTTCGAGGAGGGTGAGCGCGAGGGCGGCGCGGACCTCGGGGGCGACGGCCGCGAGGGCCCGGTCGAGGGCGAGTTCGTCGCCGCCGCCGGCACGGGGGAAGAGCCGCAGCCCGGTGACGCGGGGCAGGGCGAGCGCGGCGGGCCGGAGCTCCCGGGCGGTGAGGGCGCCGGTGACGACCCGGGCCCGGAGCCAGGCGTGGGCCTCTTCGCGGGGGCCGCGGGGACGGGGCAGGGCACCGGCCCGGGCGGGTCCGCCGCGGGGCAGGGCCCGCTGGACCACGGCGTGCGCGGCGAGGACGCGGCGCTGCCGGCCGAGCGAGGGCGGCAGGACGAGGTGGGCGAGGCGTACCAGAGCGGGATAGTGCTCGACGAGCGCGGCCTCCGCGGCGTCCCGGGAGGGACGCGGGGCGGATATGGCGGCCGACGGGCCCTTGCGGGGGATGCGGATCTGCTGCACGCACCGACAACGAGCGGGGCGGGCGGGGCGTCACTCCCCGGGGTCCGGGCGCCGGTCCGGAGCGGGCCCGCGCGTCCGGACGATCTTCGCCGTGCTAAGAAGGCCGGATGACGCTCACACGGGGCCTGCGGGTCCGCCTCGCGGTCGATCTGAGGGTAACCGGCACGGTCACGGTGGCCGGCGACCCGGCGGAGGAGCCGGCGGCGGTCGCCGGCGCGCTGCTGCTCGGGGAGGGGACGGAGGGGACGGTCGAGCGGGTCGACGCGCCGGAGGAGCCCCGGCCGGACCCGGAGGCGGCGGAGTACGAGCGCCTCTCCTCGCTCCTGGAGTCGTTCGGGGCGCAGATGCCGGCCGCGAGCCGGGAGCGGCTGGAGGAGCAGGTGCGCGGCCTGGAGCCGGCGTGGGAGGCGTACCGCGGCCGGCGGCCGGTGGTCACCGCCCGGGTCCGGCTCGACGGCGGTCTGGTGCTGGAGCGGGTGCGCGGCGACGTGCTGACCGCCGCGTGAGGCGCGGGGCCGGGCACCATACCAGGACGGACCCTCCCCTTCGGTGAAGTTCGAACACTCTCCACAGCCGGACGACTCCGTACGGTAGTCATGGGGCCAGGGAGGAAACACCTTGGTCTTCAGTCTGATCCGTCGCCGCGCGTCCGCCCCCGCCGGCGCCGCGTGCCCGCGTTCGGGCGCCGCCGCGGCCGCCGCCCCCGTCCCGCCGTCGGCCGCCTCGCGCGAGCCGGACCGGGTGGACCGGCGGCAGGCGGAGGAGTTCGTCCGGCGGTTCCACGAGGAGTGCCCGGGCGCCGGGGACGCGGACGCCCGGATCCGTCAGGTGCGGGCCGAGATCGCCCGGACCGGCACCTACGAGCACACCCCGGAGGAGCTGGCCCACGGCGCCCGGGTCGCCTGGCGCAACGCGGCCCGCTGCATCGGGCGGCTCTACTGGAGCAGCCTGGTCGTGCGGGACCTGCGCGGGGTGTCGTCCGCCGACGGGATCGCCGCCGCCTGCGCCGAGCACCTGCGGGCGGCGGGCAACGGCGGGCGGATCCGGCCGGTCCTCACCGTCTTCGCCCCGGACCGTCCGGGCCGCCCCGCGCCCCGGATCGTCAACGACCAGCTGGTGCGGTACGCGGGCCACCGCACCCCGTCGGGACGCTGGGTCGGCGATCCGCGCGCGGCGGCGGTCACGGCCCTCGCCCGCGAGCTGGGCTGGAAGCGGGAGGAGGAGCCCTTCCAGGTGCTGCCGCTGATGATCAGCGAGCGGCCCGGCGCCCGCCCGGAGTGGTACGAGCTGCCGGACGGCGCCGTCCACGAGGTGGCGCTGCGCCATCCCGAGCACGCGTGGTTCGCCGGGCTCGGGCTGCGCTGGTACGCGGTGCCGGCGATCAGCGACATGGTCCTGGAGATCGGCGGGGTGCGGTATCCGGCGGCGCCGTTCAACGGCTGGTACATGGGCACGGAGATAGGCGCCCGGAACCTCGCCGACGCGGACCGCTACGACCTGCTGCCGCTGGTCGCGGAGAAGCTGGGCCTGGACCGCTCCTCGGAGCGGACGCTGTGGCGCGACCGGGCGCTGGTGGAGCTGAACGTGGCGGTCCTGCACTCCTTCCAGGAGGCCGGGGTGACGATGGCGGACCACCACACCGAGTCCGGGCGCTTCCTGAAGCACATCGCGCGGGAGCGGCGGCACGGCCGGCCGGTGCCGGCGGACTGGAGCTGGATCGTCCCCCCGCTGTCGGGCTCGGCCACGCCGGTCTTCCACCGCTACTACGACCCGGTCGACCCGACCCTGCGCCCGGCGTTCGTCCCCCGGCAGGGCTAGGGCCTGCCCGACCATGGGCGTCGGATCAGGCCGGGTCGTCCTTGCGGCCGTGCCACTTGGGCGTTTCGGCCGTGCGGCAAGCGGGCGGGCCGGACCCGGCGGGAACTGTCGGACAGGCCCTGGGAGGCCCGGCCGGGAGCCGTGCCGCCGGGTCAGTACCGGCCGCCGCCCGCGCGGTGGCCGCCGCCTCCCCTGCGGGGGCGGCGGGACGGGCGGGAGGCGGCCGGGTCGACGGCTCCGCCGGCGGCCTCCGGGGAGGAGAAGAGCACGGGGACGCCCGGGGCGGAGGCGGCGGGGACGGCCCCGGGCGCGGTCCGGGGCTCCGGTACCCGCTCCGGGCCGCGGGGCTCGGCCGGGCTCGCGGCGCGGGCCACGATCCGGGCGTGGGTGATCAGCGGGGCGCACGCCTCGCAGATCTCGGCGAGCGTCCACACCTCGGCGACGGCCGGGTTGTGGATGAGGACGAGGAGGGTGCGGCCCGAGCACAGGGCCCGGGCCTGGTGGTGGCGGCAGCCGGCCCCGCCGCAGGCGCACGCGGCGTTGGGCCGGGGGGTCGCGAGCCGGGCGTGCGCCCGCACGTGGTCGGCGGCGAAGGCGCGCAGCGCGCGCACGTCCTTGGACCGCTCGGGCATGCGGCAGCCCGCGGTGGTGCAGCTGACCCGCGCCGAGTGGTCGTGGTGGCCGGTGAGGCGAATCGTCCAGGTCCTGCCTGGCACACGGGATCCGAGTGGCATGCTCAACGCACACAAGTCCGTTCGGGAGAGGAGGCGTTCGGTCTCTGTTTACCCCGAAGTCGGGGCCTCGACGCGTCCCGCCGGACGTGTCAGGCGGTGTCGTCGTCCTTCTTGCCGCCCGGGCGCAGGGCCGAGGCGACGAGCACCGCCGCCCAGATGGCCAGCGGGGTCACCGGCCAGTAGAAGCCGTAGTCGCCGTCGCGCAGGCCACTGACACCCCAGATCGCGGACATGATGACCAAGCCGCCGAGCCAGGCACGCCATTCGGCGTACCACTCGGCGAGTTCCTTGCGCTTGCGCTCCTCGCTGCTGGGCCGGGGCGCGGGCAGGTCGGAGGTGAGGACGGCGAGTTCGTCCGCGGTGCGGGCGGCGAGGGCGGCCTCGACGCGTTCGGCGTGCTCGTAGGGGTCGAGCCGTCCCTCGGTGAGGGCGACGGCCAGGTGGGTGACGACGGCGTCGCGCTCCCGGTCGGAGACGCGCACGCCGGGGACGGCGTCCTTCTTCCGCATCGGCTCGGCGGGTCGTTCGGGCTGCTCTTCCATGTGCTCCCCCATTCGATAGAATACGACCGTATCCTAGAACGTGGAGGGTGACGATGCCCAGGATCGCCGACCGGTCGGAACAGCGCCGGCAGATCGGCGCCGCCCTGCTGCGGCTGGCCGGCGAGGAGGGCCTCGACCAGGTCAGCGTGCGGACCGTGGCGGCGGCCAGCGGCCGGTCCCCGGGCGCGGTCCAGAAGTACTTCCGCTCCAAGGAGGAGCTGCTGCTCTTCGCCTCCCAGCTCTCCGGGGAGCGCATCGAGCGGCGGATGCAGACCGTCGACCCGACCCTTCCACTGCGGCAGGCCCTGCGCGCGCTGGTGCTCACCATCCTGCCGCTGGACGAGGAGCGGCGCGCCGAGACGGCCGCCCAGCTCGCCTTCGCGGTGCACGCCGCCCACCACCCCCGGCTGGCCGAGGTCCGGCGCCGCGTCGACCGCGAGGTGCACGACGCCCTCGCCCGGCGGCTCGCCGCCGCCGGCACCCCGGAGCCCGGCCCCACCGCCGACGCCCTCATCGCCGTCTCCGACGGCCTCGCCCTGCGGCTGCTCTACGCCCCCGGCGACGCGGACTCCCTGCTCGCCGCCCTGGACCGGGCCATCGCCACCCTCACGCCCCCGTAGTCCTCCGCTCTGCCACGATGGGGCGGTGAGCGAGACGGCGGACGGGAACGGCGAGGGCGCGGGGGCACCGGCGCGGCGCCGCCGACGGGACCCGGAGTGGACCTGGGCGGCGCTGCTGGACGCGCTGCTCCAGCTGATCGCGGAGACCGGGCGGGAGCCCACCCGGAAGGCGATCGCGGAACGGGCCGGCGTCTCCGAGCGGACGGTCTTCGTGCACTTCGCCGACCGTGAGGCGCTGCACGTCGCCGCCGCGCGGCGGCAGGCGGAGCGCTGGCGGGCGGAGGCCGAGCCGGTGCCGCCGGACCGGGCGACGGACCACAAGGTGGCGGCGCTCCTGGCGCAGCGCGGGCGGATGTACGAGGTGATGGGCCCGATCCGCCGGTTCGGTCTGGGCCTGGAGCCGCACTCCCCCGGCCTCGCCGAGGTGATGGCGGCCGGCGACGCGTGGTTCCGCGCGGACCTGGCGGAGGTCTTCGCGCCCGAACTCGGCCGGGACCGGGACGCCTTCGCGCCGGGCGGACTCCTGGACGCGCTGGAGGCGGCCTCCTCGTGGGCGGCCTGGGACCACCTGCGCACCCGCCGCGGCCTCGACGGGCCGGCCGCCCGCGCCGCGTTGGAGCGGACCCTGCGGGCCCTGCTCGCACCGACGGCCGACGGCGCCCTCTAGCCCGGAGTCCCCGGGATCCGAACCCCGTCCTCCCGCGCGCCCGCGGGGCGGCCGGGGGATCTCGTCGCGCCCGCCCCTTGACTCGTATTGCAGTCGGACTGCAATAGTGGGCGCCCCGACCAGGAAGGGCGCGCACGGCATGACTCCGATCAACCGGCGCGGCTTCGTCGCGGCCACCATGGGTGCCGCCGCAGCCGCCGTCTCCCTCAACCCGCAGACCGCCCAGGCCGCGCCGGCCACCCGGGAGCCCGACGACCGGCGGCACCGCCCCGGTACGACGCCCGCCCCCACCCGGACCGACGGCCTGCCCTACGACGACGAGACCGACTTCGCCGACGCCGACCGCGGCTTCGTGGCCGCCTTCACCGGCGGCCCCGTCACCACGGCGGCCGGCCGGATCGTGTGGGACCCCGCCGCGTACGACTTCGTCACGGAGGCGGAGACGGAGGGGCGCGCCCCCGGCACCGTGGACCCCAGCCTGTGGCGCCAGGCCCGGCTCCTGTCACGGCAGGGGCTGTACCGGGTCACCGAACGGATCTACCAGGTCAGGGGCCTGGACCTGTCCAACATGACGATCGTCGAGGGCGACACCGGCGTCATCGTGATCGACCCGCTGATCTCCGCCGAGACCGCCGCCGCGGCGATCGCGCTCTACCGCGCGCACCGCGGCGACCGGCCGGTCCGGGCGATGATCTACACCCATCCCCACGTGGACCACTTCGGCGGCTGCCGGGGCGTGCTGCCGGACGGGGCGGCGGACGTGCCGGTACTCGCCCCGAAGGGCTTCATGGAGCACGCCGTCAGCGAGAACGTCCACG
>NZ_BNBS01000225.1 GCF_014656075.1 Streptomyces hydrogenans | reverse complement strand
GCGTCTACGGCCGGCTCGCCGCCGTCGGGCACGGTCCCGTCCTCGCCGCCGGCGCCCTCGCCCGACCCCCGCGGGCCGGCCGCCACCTCTACGCAGACCTCGGACCGCTGCGCGCCGGACTCGCCGCCCACGGCGTCACCGACTCCCTGGAACTGGAACAGCACCTCACCGCCCGCCTCGGCCGGCCCGTCCCCGGCGGCCACCGCTTCGGCGACGAACTCGGCGCCCTGCGCGTCCGCCTCGACACCGGCCCCCTGCTCGGCGCCACCCCGCCCGAGCGCGCCGAGACCCTCGCCGCCCGCGAACCCGAACGACTGCCGCAGGCGGTACGGGCCCTGGCCGCCCTCACCGCCGTCCTCGACGACCTCGCCGACCCCACCGCGCAGAACGGAGCCCGCAGATGACCGAACGGACGGCCCGCCCCGCCCCGGCCGCCGAGGCCCCGCGCCGGCCCGCCGCGCTCCCCACCTCCGTGCTCCAGCCCCTCGGCCGGTTGCGCGCGGACTGGCCCCGCACCTTCGCCGACCGGCTCACCGCCCCCCTGCCCGGCGTCCGGGCCCTCGCCAGGCTCGCCCGCGAAGGAGCCGTACGCCCCCGGCCCGAGGGACTGCGGGACGTGCCGCTGCTGCCGTTCGAGCCCGGTCCGCTGCCGCCCGCCGGCCCCGGCACCGTCGCCGTCACCTGGGCCGGGCACGCCAGCTGGATCGTCCGCGTGGGCGGCCTCACCGTCCTCACCGACCCCGTCTGGTCCCGGCGCATCTTCGGCACCCCCGCCCGGCTCACCCCGGTCGGCGTCCGCTGGGAGGACGTGCCGCCGGTCGACGCCGTCGTCATCAGCCACAACCACTTCGACCACCTCGACGCCCCCACCCTCCGCCGCCTGCCGCGCGCCACCCCGGTCCTCGTCCCGGCCGGCCTCGGCCGCTGGTTCCTCCGCCGCGGCTTCACCCGGGTCACCGAGCTCGACTGGTGGGAGGCGGCCGAACTCGACGGCGTCCGCTTCGACTTCGTCCCCGCCCACCACTGGTCCAAGCGCACCCTCCTGGACACCTGCCGCTCCCTGTGGGGCGGCTGGGTGCTCACCGACACCGCCGGGCACCGCGTCTACTTCGCCGGCGACACCGGCTACGGCCACTGGTTCGCCGAGATCGGCCGCCGCCACCCCGGCATCGACCTGGCGCTGCTGCCCATCGGCGCCTACGCCCCCCGCTGGTGGCTCAGCGACGTCCACACCGACCCCGAGGAGGCCGTCCGCGCCCATCAGGACCTGGGCGCCCGCCGGATGGCCCCGATGCACTGGGCCACCTTCGTCCTCTCCTCCGAGCCCGTCCTCGAACCCCTCACCCGCGTCCGCGCGGCCTGGACGCACGCCGGACTGCCCCGCGAGCACCTGTGGGACCTCCCGGTCGGCGGCTCACGCGTCCTCGTGCCGTAGCGCGTCGCGCCCGCTGCCCCGAAGCCGCCGCCACACCGCCGGAACCGCGCTGACCAGCAGGGTCAGGCCCACCGCCGCCACCACGCCCTGCCAGGGCTCCGGGAAGAGGGAGCCGCCCAGGATGCCGATCAGCTGGTAGGTCGCGGCCCAGGCCAGGCACGCCGCCGCGTCGCCGCGCGCGAAGCGCCGCAGCGGCATCCGGGCCAGCAGGCACGCCAGCATCACCGGGATCCGCCCGGCCGGCACCAGGCGGGACAGGACGAGCACCGACACCTGGTGGCTGTCGAGCCGCTCCTGCGCGTGCGCCAGGCGGTCCGGGGTGACCCGCGAGCGCAGCGAGCCCAGCCAGCGCGAACCGTTGCGCGAGCGGACCCCGCGCTGCCCCAGCCAGTACAGCGCCAGGTCGCCGAGGAAGGCGGCGGCGGACGCCACCAGGAAGACGAAGAGCAGCGGGAACGGCGACACCGCCGAAGACTGGTGCAGGGCCACCACCGCCGCCGAGCTGACGATCGCGCCCGTCGGCACCACCGGCACCAGCGCGCCCAGCGACACCAGAAGGAACAGCGAGGGATACCCCACCGCCTGCTGCGTCGACTCCGGCGGCAGGTCCCGCACGGCGGCCAGCAGCCCACCGCTCACCGGGCGACCTCCGGCCGCACCCGCTCGCCGTGCCCCAGCCGGTGCACCGCCACCTTCGGCGCCAGCCGGGCCGCCTGCCGCACGAACTCGTCGCCCGGAGCGTGGAACTCGTGCGGCCGCACCCCGTCCATGCCGACCGGCCAGAACGTGCCGTAGTGCACCGGCACCGCCGCCGCCGGGGACAGCTCCGCCAGCGCCCGCGCCGCGCGCCCCGCGTCCAGGTGCCCCTGCCCCAGGAACGGGCCCCAGCCGCCCACCGGCAGCAGCGCCACGTCCACCGGCCCGACCGCCTCCGCCATGCCGTCGAACAGACCGGTGTCCCCGGCGAAGTAGGTCCGCGCCCCGCCCTCGACGACATAGCCGAGCGCGGGGGAGCGGTGCGGGCCGAACGGCAGCCGCCGGCCGTCGTGCAGCGCCGGTACCGCCCGTACCGTCACGCCCTCGACCGTCACCTCGTCGCCCGGCGCCACCTCCGTCAGCCGCAGCCCCGCGGCGGCCAGCCGGCGCAGCCCCGGCACGGCGTCGGGCGCGCCGGACGGCACCAGCACCCGGATCCCCGGCGCGAGCCGGGCCAGCGACGGCAGGTGCAGGTGGTCGGAGTGCAGGTGCGAGACGAGGACCGCCTCCGCGACCGCCGCCTCGGGCGGCGGCGGGGCGCCCCGGCGGCGGCGCAGGTGCGCCAGGCGCCGGGCGAACAGCGGGTCGGTGAGGAACCGGACCCCGGAGTCCTCGACCGTGCAGGTCGCGTGCCCCCACCAGGTGACCTCCACCGGCATGCCGCCCTTCCTCGCGATCCGCGCTCCCTCACGAGAGTAGAGGCCCGGCGGCCCTCCCGTGCGGCTCCGCCGGGCAGTAGGGTCGGCCCATGAACGACGTCCGGGTCGCGGCGATCGCCAGCCTCACCCCGCTCGAAGAACTCGATTCCGAACCCTTCCTCGTCGACACGCGCGGCCAGCACGCCGCGTGCGCCCGCTGGGCGGACGAACGCGGCTACGTCCTCGTGCGCCGGCTCCTCTTCTACGGCGTCCGGCCCGACCACGACGAACTCTGGGCCGACGTCGAGTCCGGCGAGGTCGACGTCTTCGTCGCGGCGAACGAGCACGTCCTGGCCCGGGCGCTCACCTCGGTCCCCGGCTTCCGCGCGGAGTGCGCGCGGCGGGGCGTGCGGGTCGAGACGGCCGACGCGGCGCCGCCGCGCTACGACGCCGCCGCCAGGGCCGCCGTCCACCGCCGCCTCTCCATGCCCACCGCCGGCTACGACGGCACCTGACCTGACCTGACCCGACCTGACCCGACCCGCCCGCGCCCGCCGATCCGCGCCCGCCCGCACCGGTGAGGAACGCCCCGGGTGGGGAGGTATGTCAGGGTGGAGGGACGTTTGGGCGGAAGGTGCGGGTGGCGTGGGCGACGGGCGAGGGAGCGACCGGCGGTGGCTGGGCGCGGGGCGGACGGCGGTGCGGGTCCTCAGCGTGTGGGGGGTCTCCACCCTCACCCTGCTGGTGCTCGCGGGACTGCTGCCGGACTTCCAGCTGCAGTCCCCGGACGGCGACAGCTTCACCCGGACGGCCCTGACCGCCTCCTGGGCCGCCGGCGCCTTCGGCCTGCTGACCGCGCTCGTCTGGCCGCTCGTCGTCCGCGCCCTCCTGCTGGTCCCGGCGCTCGTCCTCGGCCTGCTGGTCTTCTTCCTCAACGGCTCGCTGCTGCTCGTCGCCCTGTGGCTGATCCCGGACGGGCGGGGCGCGGCCGACCCCGAGACCGCCGTCGTCGTCGCGGCCGTGATGTCCGCCGTGGCCTCCGCCACGTCCACCGCGCTCGCCGTGCGCGACGACGACGCCTACCGCCGGCGCCTGTACCGGCAGACCGGCCGCACCCGCCCCCGCGACCCGCGCTCCGTCCCGGCGCCCGCGCCCGGCACGGTCTTCCTCCAGCTCGACGGCGTCGGCCACGAGGCGCTGCGCCGGGCCGTCGACGACGGGCTGATGCCGACCGTGGCGGGCTGGCTGGACGCCGGGCACCGGCTCACCCCGTGGCGGACCGACTGGTCGAGCCAGACCGGCGCCAGCCAGCTCGGCATCCTGCACGGCAGCAACGAGGACGTGCCCGCCTTCCGCTGGTACGAGAAGGACACCGGCCGGCTCATGGTGTCCAACCGGCCGGCGAGCGCCGTCGAGCTCCAGCGCCGGGCGGTCCGCCGCACCGGCGACGGCGGGCTCCGCAGCCTCGACGGCGCCTCCCGGGGCAACCTCTTCAGCGGCGGCGCCGACCAGGTGGCGCTGGTGCTGACGGTCGCGGCCCGCCGGGGCCGCCGCAACCGGTCGCGCGCCGGGTACTTCGCGTACTTCGCCGACCCGGCCAACGCGGTCCGCACCGCCGGCTCCCTCGTCAACGAGGTCGTGCGCGAGGTGGCGCAGTCGACCCGCGCCCGGCTGCGCCGCGAGACGCCCCGGATCCGGCGCGGCGGCACCTACCCCTTCGTGCGCGCCTTCGCCACGGTGGTCGAGCGGGACGTGGTGGTCGCGGCGGTCATGGGCGACATGCTCGCGGGCCGGACCGCCGTCTACGCCGACCTCGTGGCCTACGACGAGGTGGCGCACCACTCGGGCCCCCGGGGCCGGGACACCGACCAGGTGCTGCGCCGTCTGGACCGCTCGCTCGGGCTGATCGCCCGGGTCGCCGAGCACGCCCCGCGGCCGTACCGGATCGTGCTCCTCTCCGACCACGGGCAGAGCC
The DNA here is from genome assembly GCF_014656075.1 of Streptomyces hydrogenans. Taxonomy (GTDB): domain Bacteria; phylum Actinomycetota; class Actinomycetes; order Streptomycetales; family Streptomycetaceae; genus Streptomyces; species Streptomyces hydrogenans. Next base: position 1,083 of record NZ_BNBS01000225.1, on the reverse strand, counting down.
CGGGCGAGACCTTCGCCGGCGCGTACGGGCTGACGCTGAAGGACCTGGTGCGGGCGGGCTGCGGGCTGCCGGTGTCGCGGCGGGTCGGCCGGACCCGCAGCGGCGCGGAGGCCCGGGACGCGGCCAGGGACGCGCTGCGCAGCGCCCTGCACCGGCCGGTGGAGACCGGGGCTGAGACGGAGCGGGAGCTGCCCGCCCGGCCGTCCGAGCCGATCGTCCTCGCCTCCGGCAACCTGGGTCTGGTCTCCTTCCCCGACGTGCCGCACCGGATGACGAAGGAGGAGATCGACCGGCGCCATCCGGCGCTGCTGCGCACCCTCGCCCAGCATCCGGGGATCGGCTTCCTGCTGGTGGCGAGCGCCGAGCACGGCTCGGTGGTGATGGCCCGGGACGGCGTGGAGGTGCCGGTGGCGGAGCTGGCCGACGACGGCCCGCTGGCGGTCTTCGGCCGGGGCGCGGCGGACGCGGTCCGGCGCACCGACGGCTTCCCGCACGTCGCCGACGTGATGGTGAACTCGATGTACGACCCGGCGACCGGGACCGTGCACGCCTTCGAGGAGCAGATCGGCTCGCACGGCGGCCTCGGCGGTGAGCAGTCCCGCCCCTTCCTGCTCTCCCCGCCGGAGCTGACGCCCCCGGTCGCCGCGGGCGAGGAACTGGTGGGCGCCGAGCGGGTGCACCGGGTGCTGCGGCGCTGGCTGCGCGAGGACGACGGCCCGCAGGTGCCGCTCACCCCTCCGCCGGCGGGCGCCGCCGGAACCCCCGTGACGGTGAATCACCCCCCGGAGGCGTAGTCCAGGAGGGCGGTTCTCCCGCCCGGCGGGAGCGCCGCCCGCCCCCGCGGGGCAGGACGGATCACCGTGAGCCCCGCACCCCGGCCGTCCCCCGCGCCCGCCCTCCCGGCGGGCCGTACGGCGCGCGTCCGGTGGTTCCCGTCCCCGTCGTGCGGCGTGCCGCCCGTGGTGGCGGCCTCCGGCGGGGTGGTGCGGGCGACCGTGTGCCCGGAACCCCGGCCGTCCGGCGCGGGCCGCGTCCGGTGGTTCCCGTCCCCGTCGTGCGGCGTGCCGCCCGTGGTGGCGGCCT
>NZ_BNBS01000224.1 GCF_014656075.1 Streptomyces hydrogenans | reverse complement strand
TCCGGCGCCGGGCCGCTCGCCGCCGGGCCGCCCGCCGACGGGCCGCGCGACGCGGAGCCGCCCGGAGGGGAACCGTCCGGCTCCGTGCCGTCCGTGAGGAGGAGCACCGCGGCCGTCACGGCGAGCCCCGCGGCGAGGAGGGCGGCCGCCGCCGTCAGGACCGTACGGGCCCGCCGGGGGCCTCGGCGGCCTCCCCGTTCTCCCGCCGCCGGCGGCGGGAGAACGGGGGCGCCCGGTCCTCCCGCGCGCCCCGGCGCCGCGTGCCTCCGGCTCTCCGGGCGGGCGGTCCGGGTGGGCCGGTCGTGCGGGGAGGGGGTGTCCAGGCGGGTGGGCCGGTCGTGCGGGGAAGGGGTGTGGTGCGGGGAAGGGGTCTCGTGCGGGGAAGGGGAAGGGGTGTCGAGGCGGGTGGGCTCGGCGGCGGCCGGGTGCTCCGCCCGGCGCAGCAGTTCCCGGCCGACGGCCCCGGGCAGCCAGTCGGCGCCGAACTCCGGGCTGGGGCCCACGGCGGGGTGCGCGCGCACGGCGGCGATCAGGGCGGCGGGGTCGGGCCGTCCCCCCGGCGCCTTGGCCAGGCAGTGCCCGATGAGCTCGCGCAGCTCGGCGGGGACGCGGGAGACGTCGGCGGGCTCGTGCACCACGCGGTACAGCACTCCGGACTCGGGGCCGGTCCCGAAGGGCAGGGCGCCGCCGGCCGCGTAGGCGGCCAGGGCGCCGAGCGCGAAGACGTCGGTGGCGGGCGTCACGGCGTGCCCGAGCGCCTGCTCGGGGGCCATGTAGGCGGCGGTGCCGATCCTGAGGCCGGTGCCGGTCAGACCGGTGGCGTCCGCGGCCCGCGCGATGCCGAAGTCGATGACGCGCGGCCCGTCCTCGGCGAGCAGGACGTTGGCGGGCTTGAGGTCCCGGTGGATCACGCCGGCCCGGTGGATGGCCTGGAGGGCCTCCGCGATCCCGGCGATCAGGAGCAGCACCGTGCGCGGGGGAAGCGGGCCGTGGCGCTCGACCACCTGCTGGAGCGAGGGGCCCGCCACATAGGCGGTGGCGAGCCAGGGGACCGGGTCCTCGGGGCCGGCGTCCACCACCTGCGCGGTGAACAGGCCGTGGATGCGGCGGGCACTGGCGACCTCCTGCGCGAACCGGCGGCGGAACTCCGGGTCGGCGGCGAAGTCCTCGCGCACCGCCTTGAGGGCGAGGGGCCGCCCGCCCGGGGTGCGGGCGAGATAGACGACGCCCATGCCGCCCGCGCCGAGCCGGGCCTGGATCCGGTAGCCGCCGATCTCGTGGGGGTCGCCCGGCGCGGGCACCGCGCGGGGCGACGGGAACGCCGGTGACGGAGTGGAGGACATGGGCGGCTCTTTCGGCGGTACGGAACGGCCGGGCGCACCGGGGCGGGCCCGGCGCCGGGGTCGGCCGACGGGCGCGGGGCACGCCCGACCCGATCGTGCCTCTTGACTAAAGTTTCAGTCAACACGGGCGGGCCGTTCACGGCTCGCGGATCAGCGAGGAGCGCAGGAGTGCAGGGTGTACGGGGCACACGGGAGGCGCGGGACGCGCGGGACGAGGAGGGCCCGCCCGACGCCGGGGGCCCGCAGGACGTGCGGCGGCCGCCGGGCGGGCCGGACCGGAGGACGGCGATCCTCGGGGCCGCCGCCCGGGCGATGGCGCGCCGCGGCGTGCTCGGGCTGCGCGTGGCGGAGCTGGCCGCCGAGGCGCGCGTCTCGACGGCCCTCGTCTTCTACCACTTCGGCGACCGGACGGGCCTGCTCCGGCACACGCTGGGGCACCTCGGCGACCGCGCGGAGCGGTACACCCGCCCCGGCGCGCCCGGGCCGCGCCGCCCGGAGGAGGCGCTGCGGGAGCTGGAGGAGCGGCTGGCGCGGGAGTTCCAGGACACGCCCGAGGTGCGGGAGAACAGCACGGCCTGGGGCGAGCTGCGCGCCGAGGCCGTGTTCGACCCCGAGCTGCGGGGCGAGCTGGCCCGGGCGGGCGGGGACTGGGTCCGGGAGCTCGCGGACCTGCTGCGCCCGGTCGCCCCGACCGCCCCGGAGCGGTCCCTGGCCGGCGCGGCCGAGCGCCTCACCGTGCTCCTGGAGGGGCTGAGCACCCGCTGGCTGGCCGGGCTGCTCCCGGCCGGACACGCCGCCGAACTGATGCGGGGCGCGCTCGCGGCGGAGGTGCGGGCGCTCCGCCCGCCGGAGGCCCCCCGCGTCCCGGAAGGGCGTGCCGCCGTGGACTCCCCCGCCTCCTGAGCGGGACCGCCCATCGCCCGGCACCACCCCCTCTTATTTGACTGAAAATTCAGTCAGGTGACACAGTGGGGCACGGCCACCCCCACTCACGCCCCGGTCGGACGCACCCTGACGGCCGCCCGCGTGAAGCCACGGCCCGCGGCTGCCGTCGCCGCGCCGCGTCTCCCCGACGCGCCCGCCGACGCCGGTTAGTCTCGCCAGCCCACGATCGGAGCACACCGTGTCCCTCCTGCCCTTCTCCCGCCGCACCGCCCTGCGCGCCCTCGCCGGAGCCGGCGGCGTCCTCGCCTTCGGCACCACCGCCTGCGGCCCCGAGGACGGCGTCGGCGGCGGCACCACCACCGCCCCCGCCCGCACCCCGGCGGCGCGGGCCGAGCGCCGCTTCGGCGCCGAGTGGGACAGCCACACCCGCACCTTCATGTCCTGGCCGGCCCTCGCCTCCGTCTGGGAGGACGACCTCCCCTACGTACGGCAGGACATCGCCCGGATCGCCCGGGCCGTCGGCGAGTACGAGGCGGTCGTGATGATGGCCCGCCCCGACCAGGTCAAGGCGGCCCAGCGGGCCTGCGGCTCGCAGGTCGAGGTCATCCCCCTCGCCGTCGACGACCTGTGGGCGCGCGACACCGTGCCGGTCTTCGTGGAGGACGGCGGCGAGCTCGTCGGCGTCGACTTCCGCTTCAACGGCTGGGGCGGCAAGCAGGAGCACACGAACGACGCCGAGGTCGGCCGCCGGCTGCTCGCCCGGTACGACATCCCGCGCGAGGAGGCGCCGCTCGTCGCCGAGGGCGGCTCCTTCGAGACGGACGGCGAGGGCACCCTGCTCGTCACCGAGAGCTCGATCGTCAACGACAACCGCAACCCCGGGAAGAGCCGGGACGAGATCGAGGACGAGCTGATCGAGACCCTCGGCGTGGAGAAGGTGGTGTGGCTCGCGGGCGTCCGCGGACAGGACATCACCGACGCGCACGTCGACAGCCTGGTCCGCTTCGTGGCGCCGGGGGTCGTGCTGCTCGACCAGGCGCACCCCGACACTCCCCCGGACTCCTGGTCCCGCTCGGCCGACCAGGCCCGTTCGGTGCTGTCCCGGGCGACCGACGCCCGGGGCCGGCGCTTCGAGATCATCGACCTGCCCCAGCCCGACCTGGAGCGGATCAGCGGCGAGGGCGACGACTTCGTGTCGACGTACGCCAACTTCTACGTCGCCAACGACTCCGTCTTCCTGCCGAAGTTCGGCGACCGGAAGGCGGACGCCCGGGCGAAGGCCGTCCTCCAGGAGCACTTCCCCGACCGGGACGTGGTCCAGCTGAACATCGACACCATCGCGTCCGGCGGCGGAGGCATCCACTGCGCCACCCACGACCAGCCCGGCGAGCCCGCCGCATGACGGCCCCCACGCGGCCGCCCGCCCCGCGCCCGCGGGGCCTGGCGGCCGCCGGGTTCGTCGTCCTCGCCGTCGCGGCGGCCGTGCTCTGCGGGCTCTGGTTCCAGTACGGCGAGCGCCAGGACCTGAACGCCCGGGCCACGGCGGGCGACGCGGCCGCGAGCCCGGACCGGATCGACGTCGACGCCGCCGTGCAGCGCGTCGACGCCACGGCCCGGGAGCTGGTCCTGCGGCTCCAGGTCACCCCGCGCGGCGCGCTCGCGGAGGCCGGCGGCCTGTCGCCGGCCGAGGACCTGACGCTCCAGACCTCGCCCGCCGTCCGCGGCGACCTCGCCTTCCCGGCCCACGACCGCATCGCCACCGTCGACGTGCCCGTGGCCCTGACGGGCGGCCCGGTCACGGACTACCCCTTCGACGCGTACGCGACGGAGCTGGAGTTCGCCGCCGTGCAGGGCGGCGAGAGCGTCCCGGTGCGGATGACGCTGGTCAACCGGGACGCGCTGTTCTCCCTCGCCGTCGACGCCTCGGAGTCCGACGGCGCGGCGGTCTTCTCGGCGGAACTCTCCCGCTCCGGCAGCGTCCTGGTCTTCGCGCTCTTCATGATGGCGGCGATGTGGGCCCTCACGATCGCGGTCCTGATGGGCGGCTGGTTCCTCGTCCGCCGCCGCGCGGGCCTGACCTGGCCCGCGCTCGGCTGGATGGCGGCCACGCTCTTCGCCCTGGCCGCCTTCCGCAACACCGCCCCGGGCGCGCCGCCCATCGGCAGTCTCCTCGACTACCTCGCCTTCTTCTGGGCGGAGTCCCTGATCGCGTTCTGCGTCGTCGTGGTGGTCACCCGCGCCGTCCGCGCGGAGGGCCCGCCGCCCCCGTGAGCCCCCGCCCCGGCGGAACCGGGATCAGCGCGCGGCGGCGCGCGTGACGCAGGCGTCGAGGTGGGTCTGGGTGACGGTGTTGCCGTCGGCGTCCGTGAGCCGGGCCCGGAAGGACACCGTCCCGCCGGGCGCCGGGGTCGTCACCGCGACGCGCCCGCCGGTCACCGGCGCCGGTGACCAGGTGGTGCCGCGGTCGGTCGACACGGACACGTCGAGCGACCGCACCCCGGCCGCGAGGGCGGCACCCCGCACCGTCACCGCCACCCGGGTCGCGGTGTGCGGCGGGACGGTGCCGTCGAGGGCCGGCTCCGGATCGAACCGTACGGCGCTCAGCGGCAGTTCGGCGGGGGTGGCGGACGCGGCGGAGGTGAAGGTCCAGCTCGCCGTGACGCTGCCGCGCGGCCGGGTCGCGCTCGCCGTCAGCCGGTACGCGGCCCGGCCCGGCGGCAGGGTGAAGGAGGCGTGCCCGGGCTTCTCGCCCCGGCGGAAGGCGTACGGCGCGCCGTTGCGGTACAGCGTGACGGTCGACGCGGTGAACAGCGGCGAGGACGGCACGTGGCCGTCGCCGTCGGCGAGCAGCGGCACCGACAGGTCCAGGGTGTCGCCGGTGCGCAGCGCGACGGGCGGGGCGTCGGGCGAGGCGTCCAGTTCCGGGCCGAAGACCGGGGTGTCGAAGGTGTGCACCGTGGTGGAGCCCGGGGTGAACGAGCGCCCGAGGAGGAAGTAGGGGCGGGAGGGTCCCTCCGGCTCGGTCGGCGCGCCGTAGACGAGGTCCCAGGTGCCGCGCTCGGGCGTGAACAGGAACGTCCCGGTGCCGCCCTGCGGGATCGGCAGCGACAGGCTCGGGGACGGGCCCGGCGACGGCGACAGGGAGACGAGGGCCGGACCCTCGCCGGAGGCGGGCACGCCCGCGCGCACCACCAGCGTGGCCAGGTCGCCCGGCGCCGGGTGCCGGACCAGACCGTTCAGCGCCCGCTCGCCCCGGAAGAGGTACCCGAGGGCGCAGACGCCCCCCGGTCGGCTCCAGTACGCGTCCACCCAGGTCCGTACGGCGCCGCGTTCGGTGTCCGGCCCCAGGTGCGCCACGCGCAGGTCGGGCGACATCGCCATCGCGTTCACGAAACCGGTGACCCCCTCGTACGTCACCTCGGCGAACGCCCCGATCTGCTCGAACCCGGCGTCCGTGACCGGCGGCCGGATGTCCACCGGGCGGGCGACCCGGGCGTCGAGCACGACGGTCAGGTCGCCGTCGACGTCCAGCCGGGGCCGGACGAGCCAGTCGTTCCCCCAGTTCTCCTCCCCCACCGGCCGGGTGGAGATCAGGCAGTCGAGCACGTACCGCCCGGCGGGCACCTCCAGGGTGACCGCGCCGGGCGTTCCCCTCACCTCCCGGCCGCCGCCGGCGTCGGGCCCGGACAGCGCGGTCAGCAGGGTCCGGTAGGCGACGGTCGGCGCGCCGTCGCGCCCCAGGTGGACGAGGGTGAGGGTGTGCGTCCCGGACGCGGTGCCCGTCCCCGGCCCGGCGGGACCGGCGGTGGCGCGGGCCGGACCGGCCGGGAGGACG
>NZ_BNBS01000223.1 GCF_014656075.1 Streptomyces hydrogenans | reverse complement strand
ACCGGCACCATCACCTCCGGTCGCTTCGCCGGAAAGGCCCTCCAGGAAGTGGTGGTCTACATGGCACCCGACCCCCTCCAGTGCGCCACTCCAGGAGGCGTCACCAGCGTCTCGGGCCCGATCACCATCGCCATCGCGGGCTGACCGTACCGACAGCGAACCAAACGCATGGAACGCCTCCGGCATTGCCACTCCCCACGGGACGCGGCAGGCAGGAGCCCGCCCCGGCATATCCGTCGGCCGTACCGACGGAACCCTGCCCGGCCGGGGCGGAGGCCGGGCCCGTACGCTCGGTGCATGGCTGGAACGCGGATGCGGGACGAGGGTCGGCGGCCGGGGCGACCCCGCGAGGAGCGGGTCGATCGCGCGGTACTGGACGCGGTGGTCGCGTTGGTGACGGAGAAGGGCTTGGGCGCCGTCACCATGGACGCGGTGGCCCTGCGGGCGGAGGTCAGCAAGCCGGCCATCTACCGGCGCTGGCCCACGAAGCAGGACCTGCTGATCGCCGCCGCCGAGTCCCGCGTCGGTCCGCTGTCCGTCCCCGACCTCGGGGACTTCCGCGCCGAACTGCGGGTCGTACTCGAAACCCGCCTGGAGGCGTACCGCGCGCCGGGGGTCGACCGGCTGATGGCCGGGGTCCTCGGGGCGGCGGCCAAGGCCGGCGCCGTGCGCGGCGCGTACGGGGAGTACTCCGCCCGTGTCATGGGCGAGACGCGGCGCATCCTGGAGCGGGGGATCGCCCGCGGCGACGTACGGCCGGACATCGACGTCCGCGCGGTGGCCACGATGGTGGCCGCTCCGCTGGTGTTCCGGCTGGTCGGAGAGATGGAACCGCCCGATGTCACGCTGGTGGACACGGTGGTCGACCTCGTCTCGCGCGCCGTGTCCGCGCGGGACTGACCGAAAACAGTTTCCCCGGGGGCCGCCGAAATCGATGGGCGTGAACCTCTTGCCTTGGCGCGTTCAAATATCGATACTCCCGGTAACGAATTCCCGGTCGTCACCGTCGTCACCGCGGAGGTACTCCATGGCCATGCCCGCCACCACCCCCCAGCCCGTCCTGGACAAGCCCCTGCTGCACTACGGGCGGCGCGTCCTGGAGCGCACGGCTCCGGACACCCCCCGGGCCGAGTACCGGCTCCTCGACGTCTCCCCGCTCACCCCGCACATCGGCGCCGAGGTCGGCGGGGCGGACCTCACCGGGCGGATCGGCGAGGACCTCGCCGCCGAACTCCGCCAGGCCCTGCTGGAGTGGAAGGTGATCTTCTTCCGCGACCAGCGCGACTTCACCCCCGAGCACCACCTCGCCCTCGCGGGCGTCTGGGGCGTTCCCGAGGCGAACCCCTTCTTCCCGAAGAGCGAGACCGCCGGCGTCTCCCGGCTGGCCAAGGACGCGATGGCCGTCGGCCAGGAGAACATCTGGCACAGCGACCACTCCTTCATGGCCGCCCCCGCCCTGGGCTCCGTCCTGCGCGCGGTCGAGGTGCCGCCCGCCGGCGGCGACACGATGTGGGCGGACATGGGCGCCGCGTACGACAACCTCTCCGAGGAGATGAAGGCCCGCATCGAGGGCCTCACCGCCGTCCACGACTGGGTGCCCAGCTGGGGCGCCGTCATGACCGAGGAGCAGATCGCCCACTTCCGGCAGTCCCTGCCGCCCGTCGAGCACCCGGTCGTCGTCCGCCACCCGCGGACCGGCCGCAAGCTGCTCTACGTCAACGAGCCCTTCACCACGCGCATCGTCGGCCTGTCGGACGAGGAGAACCGCGAGCTGCTCGACGCGCTCGTGCTCCAGGCCCGCATCCCCGAGTACCAGGTGCGCTTCCGCTGGGAGCCGGACTCCCTCGCGATCTGGGACAACATCGCCGTCCAGCACTACGCGATCAACGACTACTACCCGCAGCGCCGTGTCATGGAGCGCATCGCCATCGCCGGGGTGCCGCTCTCCTGACCCACCGGCGCCGGCCGTGTGCCCAAAGACTCTGGGCACACGGCCGGGTGCGCGCGGAACCGACCGCTCCCTCCCGCCCACTTCGCCGTCCCTCTCCTCCGGAGGTTCCCGTGACCGCCGCCGACACCTCGGCCGCACCACCGCTCGCACGGGCCGCGCAGGCAGCTCACGACCCCGGCGTCCGCGCCTGGATCGTCACCGGCATGCTCGTGGTCTTCATGATGATCAACTTCGCCGACAAGGCCGTGTTCGGACTCGCTGCCGACGAGATCCGGGCCGATCTAGGTATGTCCGCGACCGACTTCGGGCTGGCGAACAGCGCGTTCTTCCTGCTGTTCTCGGTGGCCGCCGTCGTGGTGGGCCTGCTCGCCGACCGGGTGTCCCTGAAGTGGCTTCTGCTGGCCATGGCTCTGCTCTGGTCCGTGGCCCAGGTGCCCGCCGCCCTCGGCGGCGGGCTCGCCGTCCTGATCGGTACCCGAATCGTGCTCGGCGCCGCCGAAGGACCGGCGTTCCCCGTCGCCCAGCAGGCCGCGCTGTCCTGGTTCCCCAACCACCGGCGCAATCTGCCCGGCGCCCTGGTCACCCTCGGCGTCACGCTGGGCGTGATCACTGCCGCCCCGGGCCTGACCTGGGTCATCCAGAACCACGGCTGGCGCTCCGCCCTCTGGGTGGTGGCGGGCGTGGGCCTGGTGTGGTCCGTGGTCTGGTTCGTGGTCGGCGCCGACGGCCGGTTCCGCGAGGGTGAAGCCGGGACCGTTCCCGCCCCCGCGTCCACCGGGACCGTCGGGTCCCGGGCCTGGCCCGCGTACCGGCGCGTCTTCGGCAGCCGTACCTGGATCGGCACCACCGTCGCGTACTTCACCAGCTACTGGTGCGTGGCCCTGATGCTGGTATGGCTGCCGTCCTACCTGAAGAACGGCCTCGGCCACTCCTCCTCCACCGCCGGCACGCTGGTGGCGGCGCCCTGGGCACTCGGCGCCGTGGTACTGCTCGGCCAGGCAGCGCTCACCGGATGGCTGATGCGCCGCGGCGTGGGCAGCCGCTGGGCACGCGGCCGCGTCGGCGCGGGTCTGCTGTTCCTCGGCGCGCTGTGCTTCCTCGCCGTCCCCCTGGCCGACGGTACCGGGGCCAAGACGGCGCTGCTCATCGCCGGCTGCGGCCTCGGCGGCTCCTTTGCGACCGTCGCGATCACCACCGTCGCCGAACTCGCCCCCCGGCTCCGGCGCGGCCGCCCCCTCCGCGGGGTGAACGCCGTGGCGACCACCGCGGGCCTGATCGCCCCGACCGTCGTGGGCCGCATGGTCGACAGCCAGGGCACCGCCGGCTACCAGAACGCCGTCGTCGCCTCCGCCGTCCTGCTCCTGCTCGGCGCCGTCGCCGCCTTCGCCCTGATCGACCCGGCGCGCGACGCGGCCCGCGACGCCTGACCCCGCCCCGTACCCCACCGATCCACGCCGACCGCCGTCCAAGGAGCCCGACCATGACCTCACTCATCCTCGACATCGAGGCGCTGGACCGCGCCGTCGCCGAACTACGGGAGGGCGCCGGCACCTGGACGGCCACGCCGCTCGCCGAACGCGTCGGGCTCCTGGAGCGGCTGCTGCCGCGGATAGTCGACGAGGCCGAGGAGATGGTCGCGGCCTGCGCCCGCGCCAAGGGCTACGGCCCCGACTCCCCCTGGGCGGCGGAGGACTGGGCGGGCGCGCCGTGGGCGCTGGCCCAGACCGCGAGCGCCTATCTGCGGGTGCTGCGCCGGATCGCGGCCGGCGAGGAGCCGGTCGCCGCCGGGGCCGCACGGGAGCGGGACGGCAGGGCGGTCGTCGACGTCTTCCCCGCAACCGGCTGGGACGGCCTGCTGCTCAACGGGTTCACCGCCCAGGTATGGACCCGGCCCGGCACGACGGCGGACGGGGTACGAAGCCGGGCGGCGGGCCCGTACCGGGACCGACCCGCCGACCCCGGCGTCGCCCTGGTCCTGGGCGCCGGGAACGTCGCCGCGATCACCGCCCTCGACATCCTGCACAAGCTGTACGTGGACGGCCAGGTCGTCCTCGCGAAGATGAACCCGGTCAACGCCTACCTCCGCCCCCATTTCGAGCGAGTCTTCGGCGAGTTCGCCCTGCGGGGCTGGGTGCGCTTCGTCGACGGCGGCGCGGCGGAGGGCGCCCATCTCGTTGCTCACGAGGGCGTGGACAGCATCCACGTCACCGGCAGCGAGCGCACCCACGACGCCATCGTCTGGGGCACGGACGAGCGGGCCGAGGAGCGCCGCCACGCGGACACCCCGCTGAACACCAAGCCGTTCAGCAGCGAGCTCGGCGGCGTCAGCCCCTGCGTCGTCACGCCCGGACCGTGGTGCGCGGCGGACTTCCGTTTCCAGGCCGAGCACATCGTCACCAGCAAGATGAACAACTCCGGCCACAACTGCGTCGCCAGCCAGATCCTCGTGCTCCCCCGCGACTGGGACGGCACCGAACGCCTGCTGGCCGAGATCCGGCGGGTCCTGCGCGAACTGCCCGCCCGCAGCGACTACTACCCGGGCGCGGACCGGCGGCTCGCGGCCGTGCGGACGGCGCACCCGGAGGCCGAGGCCCACGGGGAGGGCGACTGCCGGCTCCTGGTCCCCGACGTCCCTGCCGCCGCTGTGGAGGGCGAGGACATGCTGCTGACCGACGAGGTGTTCGGCAGCGCGCTGGGCGTCGTGCGACTCCCCGGCGACACCCCGGACGCCTTCCTGCGCGAAGCCGTCGCCTTCGCCAACGACCGCCTCCCCGGCACCCTCGGTGCGACACTCCTTGTGCACCCGAGGACCGAGAAGGACCACCGCACCGCCGTCGACGCGGCCGTCGCGGGCCTGCGGTACGGCACGGTCGGCGTCAACTGCTGGTCCGCGATCGGGTTCCTGCTCGGCTACACCCCGTGGGGCGCCTACCCCGGTCACACCCGCCGGTCCATCGGCAGCGGCATCGGCTTCGTCCACAACGCCTTCATGCTGGCCGACGACGACATCGAGAAGACAGTGCTGCGCGCGCCCTTCGCGCCTGCTCCCCGCGGCCTGTTCACCGGTTCGCTGTCGCTGTCGCCGCGTCCGCCGTACTTCGTCACCAACCGCACCGGTGCCACCACCCTCAAGCGGGTCACCCGCTTCACGGCGGCTCCATCCCTCGCGAAGCTGCCTGGCATCTTCGCCTCCGCGCTGCGCGGCTGGCACGCACCGACGGTCCTCCCTTCCCTCCGCACCACCCCTCAGAAGGACGCCCTCATGAACCTCTCCGACCTCCTCGGACGCAGCGCGACGGAGCACGGCCCGAGCATCGCCGTCGAACTCGGCGATACCTCGCTGACGTACGCGGCACTTGACGAACTCGCGGGCCGGACGGCCGCGCTGCTCACCGCCCGCGGCGTCGTGCCCGGCGACCGGGTCGGCCTCATGCTGCCCAACCTGCTGGAGTTCCCGGTCCTCTACTACGGCGCGCTGCGCGCCGGCGCGGTCGTCGTTCCGATGAACCCGCTCCTGAAGACCCGCGAGATCGCCCACTACCTGAGGGACTCGGGCGCGGCGCTGGTGTTCGCCCACGAATCCCTCGTCGAGGAGGTGGAGGCGGGCCGCGCCGTCGCGGACTCGCAGGCCTTGGTGGTCCCGATCGGGGCCGGCTCGCTCACCGGGCCGCTCGCCGGCCACACCGAGCCCGTCACCGCCTCGGTGGGCGCGGGCGACGCACACCGCCGTCATCCTCTACACCTCCGGCACCACCGGCCCGCCCAAGGGCGCCGAACTCACCCACACCAATCTCGTCCGCAACTCCGAGATCGCCGCCCGATCGCTGTTCGATCTCAAGCCCGCGGACAACATGCTGGGCTGTCTGCCGCTGTTCCACACCTTTGGCCTGGTCGTGGCGATGAACACCGCTGTCACCGTCGGCTCCCGCCTCACCCTGCTCCCCCGCTTCGAGCCCGTGCTCGCGCTGCGGACCATCCAGGAGCGCGGGGTCACCATGCTCGCGGGCGTGCCGACGATGTACGGGGCCCTGCTCGGCTCGCACGCCCAGGAGCCCGGCGCGTACGACGTCTCGACCCTGCGGATGTGCATCTCCGGCGGCGCCTCGCTGCCCGTCGAGGTCCTGAACGGCTTCGAGAATGCCTTCGACTGCGTGCTCCTGGAGGGCTTCGGCATGTCCGAGACCTCGCCCGTCGCTTCCTTCAACCACCC
>NZ_BNBS01000222.1 GCF_014656075.1 Streptomyces hydrogenans | reverse complement strand
CGTCGGACTCTCCGCGGCCAACACCCACGGCAGCCAGGCACTGAAGCCCATGGTGCTCGGTCACCAAACGAGACACGACCCGCATCGCGGACGTCACTTCAAACCCCAGCGTCTGCATGCCGACAAGGCCTACGACATACCTGAGCTGCGGAGATGGCTCCGCGGAAGACGTATCGGCGTCCGCATCGCGCGCAAGGGCGTGGAGTCCAGTGAACGGCTCGGGCGCCGCAGGTGGGTGATCGAGCGCACGATGTCCTGGCTCACGGGCTACCGCCGACTCAACCACCGCTACGAACGCTATCCCCGCAACTACCTGGCCTTCCTCGGCCTCGCCGCAGCCATCTGCTGCTACAAGCGACTCGTCCGCCTCACCACATAGGACACGGTCTAAAGCTTCTCCTGTGGGCCCCCCGCGGGCCCACAGGAAGATGACAGCAAGGTGAAGTGCGGCCTGGCAGGCGATCGCGAGCTTGTCGATGCGCAAGCCAGGCCGCGCCACCGCTTGAGCCGGTTGACGCACCGCTCGACCGTCTTGCGCTGCTTGTACCCCTCGGCGTCGGAGGCGGACGGTCAGCCTCTGACGCGGCCTCGTCGCAAACAGCCGCCGATCCCGTCGGAAGGCTGAGAGACGACCGCACGAACGCCGCTCCGACGAAAGCGACTCAGGACCACACAGGCGAGGAGCAAAACGCGCAGAACACCGAGAGGACAGCGCCCCTGGGCATACCTGCGGGTGCGGGGAGCAGGGCCGATGATCCAGCCCCTCAGGATGTCGAGGGGTCCATCCCCGCAGGCGCGGGGAGCGGCAGTTCCTGACCAGCAGTCGTCCCCGGCATCGACCCCCTCCCAAGCAACTTTCACCGAAACAGACAAAACACCCCCAGGGGTCCGGAGAGCCCCCATGGTGAGCCCCGTGGTGAGCAACCCCGGCATGGTGAGTTCGGTGGTGAGCACGGTGGTGAATATCCCCGGGCATGGTGAGCTCGATGGTGAACGACCACGATGGCCTCTCCCGCACTCACCACACCCACCGACCACAACGCCCCGCAAGGGACCATCCCGCGAGCGCAGGGAACAGTGCAGCCTCTCCCCGCACGAGCCAGTAGGCGGGGGCCACCTCCGCGGGGACGGGGAGCAGGAGCCCGGGCTGCTGAATAAACGTTGCCGCTTCAAGCTTGAAGCGAACCACGCTAGGGGGTCTCGGGGCCCCGCACCTCGGAGGCCCCCGGCTCCTCGTCCCCCTCGTCACCGGCCGGCTCGTCGTCCGGTGGAGCGTACTGCCGGTCCGACGGACCTTCCCATGGCCCCGGGTCTGCCGCGCTGGGGCGCAATCCCCGCTCCGGCGGCGGCGACACGGCCTCCACAAGTGCGGCCAGAGGATTTCTGAGCCGTTCGATCCGGTCCGAGAGCCGCCGGCCCGGATTTGCCTCATTGTTGTCCGACATGGTGGAGCACTCCTTCCATCAGTGCTTTCCTGCTGTTGTGGCAGTAGCGGGTCTCGGTGCTGTCGAAACGTCCGGTCTCGAAGTACTTGTTGGCGGGGCTGCCGCCCCGGCAGTACGCGAAGTGGTCGCACGTGGCCCGGCAGGCCGCCACCCCGCGCATCGCCTCCGCCACCCACGGGAGGTCGGCTGCCTGCGCGACGACCTCGGCCAGTCCCGCGCCGAGGACGTCGGACGCGGCGAACCTGCCGTGTGCGGGCGAGGAGAATCCGGCGAGCTCGGGACCGAAGGGAACCACGTCGCCGTTCCACATCACCATCGGAACGGGGTCGTGCGCTCGTTCCGCGCGTGCCTCCGCGGTGCCCGCCAGCTGGGCGCGGACAAAGCCGAGGGCGTCGTCGACGTCCCGTACGCGCAGCCGTCCGTCGGACTCCGCGCGGTCCACCAGGGCGGCCCAGAACTCCACCACCCGGTCGTGGACGGAGGTCTCCTTCGCGCGCTGGACCCCCTTGCGTTCCACGAGGTTGACGCCGAGGGAGGCACAGCCCAAAGAGGCGAACCAGTCGTACAGCTCGCGGGCCCGCGCCACTGAGGGGTCGCGGACCACTGCGACGGCGGTGAAGGGGATGCCGTGCGCGCGCAGGGCACCTATGCCTGCCAGCGCGCGTCCGGTGCTGTCGCGGCCGGCGCGGTCGACACGGGATGCGTTCCGGTCGGCAGGTCCGTCGATGCTCACCGACACGCGGACGTTTCGCCGGGCGAACAGCTTGCACCAGGCGTCGGCGATGAGCACGCCGTTGGTCTGCACCCCGTGCCGTACGGGGAAGCGGCGGGCGGCGGGAAAGCGGCGGAGCAGTTCCTCGAAGTGGCTGGTCCCGGTGGTCAGGGGTTCGCCTCCGTGCCAGATCACGTCGACCGGATGGTGCTCGGCCCAGGCGCCCACGCCCTCCGCGACGGCCTCCGCCACCTCGAAGGACATGAGGCGGGCGCGCGTCCGGCCGGGCAGGTAGCAGTACGAGCAGTCGAGGTTGCACAGGGTTGTCGGCTGAACGAAGAGGAGTGGTGCGGTCAGGGAGAGGCGGACGGGAACTGTCCGTGTGCCGGGGGTCATGCCTGGTCCCTCCATCGTTCCGGGGGCGCGCCTGTGTCTTCCTGACGGTCTTTGCCTGCGAGCGCGCGGGCGGCGGCCAGCCTCTCCCGGGCGCGGCCCAGGTGGTAGGGGTCCCTCAGGTCTGCGAAGAGGTCGGCGGCATGCGCATAGGCTTCGGCGGCCTCCGCCTGGCGTCCGAGCCCCTGGAGGGTGAGCCCCAGGTCGTGGCTGACCGTGGCTTCCCGGTGCCGTTCGCCGACGTCCCGCAGGAGGGCGAGGGCAGTGCGCTGCTCCTCAAGTGCCGCAGCGAACTCGCCCAGGTCCGCGAGGGCGAGGGCGCGCTCGTTGCGGCAGGTGCCTTCCGCCTCTCGTTCCTCCTGCCGGGCGAAGGCGTCTCGGGCCCGCCGGTGCGCGCTTTCGGCTTCCTCCGGGTGGCCGGTGTGCCGCAGCACCCGGCCCAGGTTGTTGACCACCAGGGCTTCCAGGAAGGGCTCGTCCCCGTCCTTCAGGAGGGCTCCGGCACGCTCCAGGGCGGTTCGGGCCTCGGTGAACCGGCTCTGGTGCAGGAGCACGTACCCCCGGCCGTTCTCCGCTCGGGCGAGGGCGCGGGTGTCGCCGGCGCGTCCGGCGAGGCGGGCCGCCTCGCCGTGGGCAGCGGCGGCCTCGTCGAAGCGGCGGAGCTTGCCGAGGGTGTCACCGAGGCTGTACCAGGTCCTCGCCTGGTACTCCTCGGTGCCGGAGACCTCCTCGTAGGCCCGCAGGGCGGCGCGACACGCCTCGGCGGACTCCTCCAGCCGCCGTGTCCGGCGCAGGGCGACCCCGAGGTTGTTCGCGCTCTTGGCCTCGTCGAAGCGGTCGCCCAGGCGGCGGGCGGCGTGCACGGCCTGCTCGTACGCCACGACGGCGTCGTCGAAGAGCCGGCGCCGCCCGAAGTACTCTCCCAGGCCCAGGGCGAGGCGTACAGCGGCCGCGGCGTGGCCGGGGTCCGCGGCCCAGGCGGTCGCCGCCATCAGCGAGGTGCGCTCCGCGTCGAGCCAGGCGAGGGCCTCGTCCCGGTCGGCGAAACCGCCCGGCGCCGGGGTCCCGGCCGAGGCCAGCAGCAGTTTCCGGGCTTCGGCGACCCTGTCGCCGTAGTGGTCGAGCAGGCGGGTGCGGGCCTCCTCCCAGCGCAGCCGCAGCCCCTCGTCCGCACGCATCCCGGCCACCGCGTATGCCCGTACCAGGTCGTGCACGCGCCAGCGGCCGCGCGCGTTCCTCGGCTCCACCAGGTGAGCGCGGACCAGCGCGTCGACGGCGCGGGGCGGAAGCGGGCCACCGTGGCTCGCGGCCAGGGTCTCCGCAGAGACGTCCGGGCCCGGGGCGAGCGCCATCAGCCGGAACAGGTGGGCCTGTTCGCCAGTGAGTCGCCGGCAGGACAGGTCGAAGGTCGCGCGGACGCCGCGCTCCCCGTCGTCCAGGTACTCCATGCGTGTGTCCACGTCGCGCAGTTCGTCCGCGAGTTCGGCGACGGGTTTGCCAGGGTCGGCGATCAGCAGTGCCGCCGCGATCTGGAGGGCGAGCGGGAGGTGCCCGCACAGGCGGCAGACCTCCCGTGCCGCCGCCTCCTCGCGAGCGAGCCGCCGGTCGTCGCAGGCGGCGGCAGCCACGGCCCCGGCCAGGGCCTCCAGCGAGGCATCCGGCGTGAGCATGGGCAGGCGCACCTGCTGTGCGCCGAGCTGCGCGAGGACGTTCCGGGAGGTGATCAGGACACGGTGGGCCGGGTCCCCGGGCAGGAGCGGGACCACCTGGGAGGAGGCCGCCGCGTTGTCCGCCAGCAGCAAGACCGGGCCCCTGGCCCGCGCGGTCCGCTCCAGCACGGACCGGTAGAGCCCGGCCCGCTCGTCGGGGGTCGGCGGGATGCGCTCGGGGGTGACGCCGAGGGCGCGGAGCAGAGCCTGTACGGCGTTGTCCGGCGCGACCGGGTGGTCCTCGGCGCCGTGCAGGTCGACGAAGTACACCCCGCCGGGGAACCAGTCGGCGTGCCGCGCCGCGTGGGCCGCGTGGAGGGCAAGAGAGGTCTTACCCGCTCCGCCGAGCCCTGAGACGGCCACCGGGGGCGCGGGCATCCCGTCGCCCTCTTCCGGGCGCAGCAGGGCGAGGATCGTGTCGAGTTCGCGGGCGCGGCCGGCAAGGCGGGGGCCGGGGGCGGGCAGCGTGGACAGGGCGTCCGGCGTCGCCCCCGCCCCCGCAAGGGGCTGCGCGGCCAGGGGGCGCTGCGGGTCCTTGCGGGCAGGGCGGCCGCCACGGCTGCCCTGCCGGTCCTGACGGGCCCGCAGGAGAAGCTGCCGCCACCACTCCTCCGGCCGCGCCGCGTAGCCACCAGACCCCCGGGCCGCCTCGGCCTGGAGGAACGTCGCCATGGCCAGGAAGTAGCGGGTGTGGGCGGGCCCTGGGACGGTACGCCGGTTCAGCCAGCCGCTGATGGTCGCATCCGAGACCGCGGCCGGCGGGCTCTGCTGGTGCCCCAAGCGCACGAGCCGCCCCAAGGTCGGGCGCGCCGCCGCCTCGTACACAGCCGCCAGCTCGTCCCAGAACCTCTGCGCCTGCTCGCCCAAGTCCCCCCGCTCCCCCGTCGTCCCGCACCGCGTACGAGCGCGGCATTCCGACCCGCACGTCCCTCGGAACAGTTCCGACGCCCGGCCCCACCAGGGTGGTTCCCCTCCCGCCGCCGGGTATCCCCCTCGCCGGAAACCCGCCGGAAACGGCCCCATAGGTCCACCACCCGGCCACACCAGCGTGTCCGGCACATCTCTCCGGGAGCTTCCCATGACCGCCACCCCTACGCCGAGCACGACCTCCACGCCCCCGGCCGACACGGTCATGGCCAAGGCCGTCCGCCACGTCCTCCTGCCCGCTCTACGCCTGCTCGCCCTCGGCGCCACCGGCGGTGGCACGGAGGCACTCGTCACGTGGCTCTTCCAGCGGTGACCCTGACACCCAGGCCAGCTCACCCTCGCTGAGAACAGGGCCGTGCACTGCTACGGCCCGCAGCAAGTCCCCGTACCGACCGACCAGGGCATGATCGTCTCGCAGGCGACACAACGGAGCCCACTGCCACGTCCTCACCGCCGACCTCGACGCAGGCCGGCACAGGCGCGGGCACGAGGCGAAGTGACTTCGCGGATCGTGCCCGCGCGGGCCTCGTTGGGGCGGGATACGGGAGCACCCCCACAGGCGCGGGGAACAGCAGCAGCCGTCACCGCAGCACGCCGGGGCGGGATCGTCCCCGCGCGAGCGGGGAGCAGGCCAGGGTCGTCGGGATCGGGACGTTCGAGGCGGGCGCGGGGACTTCGACGACGACCTGGCCGGCGAGGCCACCCGGGTCGCGGACCGGCTGCACGGCCTGCTGGCCCGGATCCATCCCTCGCTGGAACGAGTCCTGGGGCCGCGGCTGCAGCACCCGGCCGTCCTCACCCTCCTGGAACGGTTCGGATCACCGGCACAGATCCGCAAGGCCGGCCGACGACGGCTGGTCACGTTGCTGCGGCCGAAGGCCCCCAGGATGGCCGAGCGGCTGGTCGAGGACATCTTCGCCGCCCTGGACGAACAGACCGTGGCGGTCCCCGAGACCGAGGCGGCCGCGTTGATCGTCCCGAGCCTGGCCGGATCGCTGACGGCCGTGCTCGAC
>NZ_BNBS01000221.1 GCF_014656075.1 Streptomyces hydrogenans | reverse complement strand
GGCGGGGCCCGGCGCCGGGGGTACGAGCGGCGGCGCCGCCGGGGGGAAGGGCGGTGCGGGCGGCGGCGTGCGGCCGCCGCCGGCGAGCGGGACGGCGACGGGGGTGTAGAGGGGGTGGGGGCGGGCCTCGGTGGTCACCTTCGGCACCCTAGGGCGGCCCGCGGGCCGGAATCCCGGGCGCGGGCCCGCCGCCGCGATCCTTAAGGCCGTCTTGAGGCGAGCCTGATCAGCGCTTAACCCGGCGGCTCCGGCGGCCCGCCCGGCCGCCCTCACAGCCCGTGCCGCGCCCGGCGGAGATCAGCGTTCCGTACGGGAAACAGTCGGGATGCCACCGGGAAACACCGGGCCCGCACCCTTCCGGGTATGAGTACACGGATCGTGGTGGTCGGAGGCGGAACGGCGGGCCTCCGCCTCGCCCAGCGCCTGCCGGTCACCCTCCTCGGCGAGGAGGCGCACGCCCCGTACAACCGGGTGCTGCTCGCCGACGTCCTCGCCGGGCGGTACGCCCCCGAGGTCGTCGCCCTGCCCGAGCCGCGCGAGCCGGTGCGCCGCGGGGTGCGGGTGGTGGGGATCGACCGGGCGGCCCGGACGGTCGCGTGCTCGGACGGCGAGGTCGTCGGATACGACCGGCTGGTCCTGGCCACCGGCTCCAACCCGGTGCTGCCGCCGCTGCGCGGACTGCGCGGGGCTGCGCTCCCGGAGGGCGTGCACTCCTTCCGCACCCTCGACGACTGCCTCGCGCTGCGGGCCGTGGTCCGGCCCGGGGTGCGGGCGGTCGTCATCGGCGGCGGTCTCCTCGGAGTGTCGGCGGCGCGGGCGCTGGCCGCGCTGGGCGCCGAGGTGGTCCTCACCCAGCAGGGCGAGGGCCTGATGGAGCGCCACCTGGACCCGCACGCCTCCGCGCTGCTGCGGGAGCACCTGGACGGGCTCGGCGTCGAGACCCACACCGAGTGCCGGGTCAGCGGTCTGCGGCAGCGGGACGGGGCGGTGACGGCGGTCGAGCTGGCCGACGGCTTCGTCCTGGACGCGCAGGTCGTGGTCCTGGCCTGCGGGGTACGGCCCCGGGTGGCGCTGGCCCGCGAGGCGGGGCTCGACGTGCGGAGCGGCGTCGTCGTCGACGACGAGCTGCGCACCTCCGACCCGTACATCCACGCGATCGGCGACTGCGCCGAGCACGACGGCCGGGTCTACGGCCTGGCGGGCCCGGCCCTGGAGCAGGCGGACGTCCTCGCGGACGTGCTGTCCGGCACCGCCGGGCCCCGCTACACCGGCACCCGGGCCCTCACCCGGCTCACCCTCGGCGGGGCGCAGCCGCTGGACCTGGCCGCCTTCGGCGAGGCCACCCCGCGGCCGGGCGACGACGTCGTCCAGCTGACCGACGCCACCAAGGGCGCCTACCGCAAGGTCGTCGTCCGCGACAACCGGCTCGTCGGGGGCGTCCTCCTCGGCGATCTGGCCGCGGTCGGCGCGCTCGCCCGGGCCTGGGAGGGCGACGAAGCCCTCCCGGAGGCCCCCCTGCTGCACCTGCTCACCCACGACGGAGGCTCCTCATGACCACTCCCACCATCGTCCTGGTCGGCCACGGAATGGTCGGCCAGCGGTTCCTGGAGGCGCTCGCCGACCGGGGCGTCACCGAGCGGGCCCGGATCGTGGTCCTCTGCGAGGAGCCGCGCCCGGCGTACGACCGCGTCCAGCTCACCTCGTACTTCTCCGGGAAGACGCCCGACGACCTGTCGATGGTCGAGGACGGCTTCATGGAGCGGCACGGCATCGAGCTGTACACGGACGAGCCCGTGGTGGGCGTGGACCGCGCGGCGCGGACGGTGACCGGCCGGTCGGGACGGGTCGTCGCCTACGACCACCTGGTGCTCGCCACCGGCTCGTACCCCTTCGTGCCGCCGGTGCCCGGCAAGGACGCCACCGGCTGTTTCGTCTACCGGACGATCGAGGACCTCCTCGCGATCGAGGAGTACGCGAAGTCGGCGACGACGGGCGCGGTGGTCGGCGGCGGGCTGCTCGGGCTGGAGGCGGCCGGCGCGCTGAAGGGCCTCGGACTGGCCACGCACATCGTGGAGTTCGCGCCCCGGCTGATGCCGGTGCAGGTGGACGAGGGCGGCGGCGCCGCGCTGCTGCGGACGATCGAGCAGATGGGGCTGACCGTGCACACCGGCACGGGCACCCAGGAGGTCGTGACCGCCGACGGGGCGGTGACGGGCATGAAGCTGTCGGACGGCTCCGAACTCGCCGTCGACATGGTGGTGTTCTCGGCGGGCGTCCGGCCCCGGGACCAGCTGGCGCGCGACTGCGGCCTGGACGTGGGCGAGCGCGGCGGCATCGCCGTCGACGAGCTGTGCCGCACCTCCGACCCGGCGGTCTTCGCGATCGGCGAGTGCGCGCTCGCCTCGGACGGGCGGGTCTACGGCCTGGTGGCGCCGGGCTACGAGATGGCGCAGACGGTGGCCGCGGTGCTCGCCGAGGAGGCGGGCGAGGACACCGGCTTCACCGGCGCCGACCTGTCGACCAAGCTGAAGCTGCTCGGCGTGGACGTGGCCTCCTTCGGTGACGCGCACGGCACCGCCGAGGGCTGCCTCGACGTCGTCTACTCGGACTCCCGCGCGGGCGTCTACAAGAAGCTGGTGGTGGACGCCGAGGGCCGGCTGCTGGGCGGCGTGCTGGTCGGCGACGCCGACTCGTACGGCCTGCTGCGCCCGCTGACCGGCACCAAGCCGCCCGTCTCCCCCGAGCAGCTGGTCCTTCCGGCGGGTGCCGGGGCGCCGGTGGCGCTCGGGCCGTCCGCGCTGCCGGACGACGCCGTCATCTGCTCCTGCCACAACGTCACCAAGCACGCGATCGGCCAGTGCGGCTCGCTGGCCGAGGTGAAGAAGTGCACCAAGGCCGGCACGGGCTGCGGCAGTTGCGTGAAGGTCATCGAGAAGCTGCTGCCGAAGGCGGCCGACCAGGGGCTGTGCGGCTGCTTCTCCTACACCCGCACCGAGCTGTACGAGATCGCCCGCGCCCTGCGGGTGACCTCCTTCGCCGCGCTGCTGGACTCGCACGGCCGGGAGGGCGCGAAGGGCGGCGAGGGCTGCGAGGTGTGCAAGCCGACCGTCGGCTCCATCCTCGCGTCGCTCAACAACGGCTACATCCTCGACGGCGAGCAGGCCGCGCTCCAGGACACCAACGACCACCACCTGGCCAACCTCCAGCGCAACGGCTCCTATTCGGTGGTGCCCCGCATCCCCGGCGGCGAGATCACCCCGGAGAAGCTGATCGTGATCGGCGAGGTGGCCCGCGACTACGGCCTCTACACGAAGATCACCGGCGGTCAGCGGATCGACCTCTTCGGCGCCCGCGTCGACCAGCTGCCGGCGATCTGGACCCGGCTGGTGGACGCCGGCTTCGAGTCCGGGCACGCGTACGGCAAGGCGCTGCGCACGGTGAAGTCCTGCGTGGGGCAGACCTGGTGCCGCTACGGCGTGCAGGACTCGGTGAAGATGGCGATCCAGCTGGAGCTGCGCTACCGGGGCCTGCGCGCCCCGCACAAGCTGAAGTCGGCCGTCTCGGGCTGTGCCCGCGAGTGCGCCGAGGCGCAGTCGAAGGACTTCGGCGTGATCGCCACGGCGAACGGCTGGAACCTGTACGTGGGCGGCAACGGCGGCGCGACCCCGCGCCACGCGGACCTGCTCGCCCAGGACCTGTCGGACGCGGAACTGATCCGGCTCATCGACCGGTTCCTGATGTTCTACATCCGGACGGCGGACCGCCTGGAGCGGACGTCGGTGTGGCTGGAGCGCCTGGAGGGCGGGCTCGACCACCTCCGGGACGTGATCGTGAAGGACTCGCTGGGCCTCTGCGACGAGCTGGAGTCGCTGATGGCCGCGCACGTCTCGGACTACCAGGACGAGTGGGCGCAGACCCTGGACGACCCGGAGCGGCTGCGGCGCTTCGTCTCCTTCGTGAACGCGCCGGAGACGCCCGACCCGACGGTGCGGTTCGTCCCGGAGCGGGACCAGATCAAGCCGGACCTCACCATCCTGACGATCGGCACCCTGGAAGGAGCCCTTTCCCGATGACGACCCTCGAACTCTCCCCGGTACCCGAGGCCTGGATGGCGGTCTGCGAGGAGGCCCGGCTGACCCCGGGCCGCGGCCTGGCGGCGCTGCTGCCGGACGGCCGGCAGGCGGCGGTCTTCCGGGACCGTACGGGGCGGGCGTACGCGATCGACAACCGCGACCCCTTCACCGGCGCGCAGGTGCTGTCCCGGGGGCTGATCGGCACGGCGGACGGCCGGCCGTTCGTGGCCTCGCCGCTCCTGAAGCAGCGCTTCGACCTGGAGACGGGTCGGTGCCTGGACGACGACGAGGTGACCGTGACGGTCTATCCGGTGCGGCTGACCTGAACCCGGGTTACTTGACCGACCGTTCCAGATAGGCGTACGGTCATCTCATGGCCAGGACCAAGGAATTCGACCCCGAGGCCGCGCTCCAGGCAGCGCTCGACCTGTTCTGGGCGCGCGGCTACGAGGCGACGTCGATGGCGGACCTCGTGGAGCACCTCGGCATCGGCCGGGCCAGCATCTACGCGACCTTCGGCAACAAGCACGAGCTGTACCTCAAGGCGCTGGACCGCTACCTGGAGACCCGGGACCCCCGGCTCGTCGAGGAGCTGTCCGCGCCCGGTCCGGCGCTGCCGGCCGTGCGGGCGCTGGTCCGCCGCTTCGCCGCCGAGGCGACGGCGGAGGGCGAGCGGCTGCGGGGCTGCCTGGTCACCAACTCGGCGGCGGAGCTGGGGCCGCACGATCCGGTGGTGGCCCGCCGGGTCGAGCTGAGCTGGGAGCAGATCGAGACCCTGCTGTACGCGGCGCTCACCCGGGCCCGCGCCCAGGGCGAGCTCCCGGCGGACCGCGACCCGCGCACCCTCTCCCGGATGCTCCTGGTCCTGCTCCAGGGGATCCGGGTGGTGGGGAAGGCGTCGACGGACCCGGCCAGGGTCCGGGACGCGGCGGAGGAGGCCCTGCGCCTGCTCGACTGAGCGGCCGCGCGGAGGGGCGCCCCTGGAGGGCGCCTTTTCTCGGGGTCGATTCTGGAATGTACGGTCAAGTACAGAACACTGGGGGACGGCATGACGACACACGCGGACACCACGACGGGCAGCGGCACCACCACGACGGCCACGGGGCCCGGCGGCACCCCGCCCGGCGGCGCGCGACGGGGCTTCGTCCTCCTCGGCGCCGTCCAGATGACGCTCATCTTCACGCTCGCCTCGCTCGCCGTGCCGCTCCCCCGGATCGCCGCCGAATTCGGCCTGGTCCGGGGGGAGTCGATCCTCCTCAGCGCCGCCTACGGCCTCACCTTCGCCGGACTGCTGCTGCTCGGCGGGCGGCTCGCCGACCGGTACGGCGGACGCCGGGCGCTCACCGCCGGACTGCTCCTCTTCGGCACCGCCTCCGCGCTCGCCCCGCTCGCCCCCGACTACGCCGCCCTGCTCGGCGCCCGCTTCGCCCAGGGCGCCGGCGCCGCGCTCGTCGCCCCCGCCGCGATGGGCCTGCTGCGCGCCCTGTACCCCGAACCGGCCGCGTACGGACGGGCGATGGGCACCTGGGGCGGGCTCTCCGTCCTCGGCGCCACCGCCGGGAACCTGCTCTCCGGCGCGATCACCGCCGCCTCCTCCTGGCGGGTCTCCTTCGCCGTCCCGGTCGCCGTCGCCGCCGGCGCGCTGTTCCTCGCGCCCCGGCTGCTGCCCGCCACCCCGCCCGGCGCGCGCCGCGCCCTCGACCTGCCGGGCGCGCTGCTCGCCACCGCCGGGATCGTCCTCGCCAGCACCGGCCTGGTGCTGACCGACGCCCACCCGTGGGGCTCCGCGCCCGTCCTCGTCCCGCTGCTCACCGGCCTGGTCCTGCTCGCCGGCTTCGCCCGCGCCCAGCGGCGGACCGCCGACCCGCTCCTCCCGCCGGACTTCCTGCGCGACCGGCGGCGGCTGCTCGGACTCGCCGCGATCGCGCTGACCGCCGCCGGCACGGCCACCGTCTTCGTCCTGCTCTCGCTCGCGCTCCAGCAGGACCGCGGCTGGTCCGCGCTGCGCACCTCGGGCGCCTTCGTGCCCTTCGCCGTCGCGCTGCCCGCCGCCGGACGGCTCGCGGGCCCGCTGCTCGGGCGGTACGGACCCGGCCGGGTCGCCGCCGCCGGACTCGCCGCGGCGGGC
>NZ_BNBS01000220.1 GCF_014656075.1 Streptomyces hydrogenans | reverse complement strand
CGGGGCGGGCTCCGGGACGGGCCGGGCCGTCGGCGCCGCCTCGCGCGCTCCCGCCGTCGCCACCGGCACCAGCGCCACCTCGCCCAGCGGTCGCTCGGGGCCGCCCGGCGGCGCGAACTCCGGCACCGGCACCGCGTACGGCTCCACCGGCCGGGCCGTGAACTCCATCGCCCCGGAAGCCGACCTGCGCAGGTCCAGGTGGTACAGCCACTCCGCGTCGTCCTGCTCCGGGTGGTCCAGCCGCTCGTGGTACAGCCCCCACCGGGACTCGGTCCGGGCCAGCGAGGCGCGGGCCGCCATCTCGGCGCAGTCCCGGATGAACGACACCTCCGCGCAGCGCATCAGCTCGTGCGGGGTCCGCCCGCCCATCCCGGCGATCTCCCCCTCCATCCGGGTGAACGCCTCGACCGCCAGGGACAGCTTCGCCCCCGACTTCGGCGGCGCCACGTAGTCGTTCACGAACCGGCGCAGCTTGTACTCGACCTGCGGCTGCGGCGGCCCGTCCGGGTGCAGCAGCGGCCGGTAGACCAGCGCGTGCGCCGCCTCCAGCTGCGCCCGGTCCAGCTCGCCCTCGTACGCCCGGTGACGTGCCGCGTCCTCGCCCGCGAGGTCGCCGTAGACGAAGGCGCCGATCATGTAGTTGTGCGGGACGCAGGCCAGGTCGCCGGCGGCGTAGAGGCGCGGCACGGTGGTGCGGGCGTGCGCGTCCACCCGGACCCCGGAGGCCGAGTGCCCGCCGCACAGGCCGATCTCGGAGATGTGCATCTCGATGTCGTGGGTGCGGTAGTCGTGCCCCCGGCCCGCGTGGAAGGTGCCCCGGGTGGGCCGCTCCGTGGAGTGCAGGATCGACTCGACCGCCCCGATCGTCTCCTCCGGCAGATGGCTGAGCTTCAGGTACACCGGCGCCCGGTCGGAGGCGAGTTCGGCCGCGAACTCGGCCATCATGTGCCCCGACCAGTAGTCCGACTCGACGAACCGCTCGCCGTGCCGGTTCACCTGGTAGCCGCCGAAGGGATTGGCCACGTAGGCGCAGGCCGGGCCGTTGTAGTCCTTGATGAGCGGGTTGATCTGGAAGCACTCGATGCCGGTGAGCGCGGCGCCCGCGTGGTACGCCATCGCGTAGCCGTCGCCGGCGTTCGTCGGGTTCTCGTAGGTGCCGTAGAGGTAGCCGGAGGCGGGCAGGCCGAGCCGGCCGCAGGCGCCCGTCGCCAGGATCACCGCGCCCGCCCGGACGATCACGAACTCGCCGGTGCGGGTGTGGAGTCCGGCGACGCCGACGGCCCGGCCGTCCTCCGGGTGGGTCAGCACCCGGACCGGCATCACCCGGTTCTCGATCCGGATCCGCTCCCGCATCTCCCGGCGCCGCAGCTGCCGGTACAGGACCTTCTTCACGTCCTTGCCCTCGGGCATCGGCAGCACGTAGGAACCCGAGCGGTGCACCTGCCGCACCGCGTACTCCCCGTGCTCGTCCTTCTCGAACTTCACGCCGTACGACTCCAGCCGCCGCACCATGTCGTAGCCGCGCACGGCGGTCTGACGGACCGTCGACTGGTCGACGAGGCCGTCGTTGGCGCGGGTGATCTCGGCGACGTAGTCGTCCGGGTCCGCCCGGCCGGGGATCACCGCGTTGTTCACCCCGTCCATGCCCATGGCGAGGGCGCCCGAGTGCCGCACGTGCGCCTTCTCCAGGAGGAGGACGTCGGCGCCGCGCTCGGCGGCGGTGAGGGCGGCCATCGTGCCGGCGGTGCCGCCGCCGACGACGAGCACGTCGCAGGAGAGCTCGCGCGCGTCGGCGAGGGCGGGGACGGTGGTCAGAGGGGAGGACACGACGGACCTTTCCGGCAGGGGGGAGCGGAGGGGGAGGGGGTACGTAGGGCTCAGAGGGAGTCGAGGACGCGGCGGCGCAGCGCGGCGGTCGCCGGGGCGTCCCGGGCGGCGCGGTCCCGGGGGTGCGGCACGTCGAGGATCCGGCCCGAGGGCAGCAGGGCGATCCGGTCGCCCAGGTGGACGGCCTCGTCCACGTCGTGCGTCACGAAGACGACGGTCGCGCCGGTGCCGTCCAGGATGCGGGTCAGCAGGTCCTGCATGCCGGTCCTGGTGTGCGCGTCCAGGGCGCCGAACG
Organism: Streptomyces hydrogenans; assembly: GCF_014656075.1. GTDB lineage: Bacteria > Actinomycetota > Actinomycetes > Streptomycetales > Streptomycetaceae > Streptomyces > Streptomyces hydrogenans. The sequence continues at coordinate 4,080 of NZ_BNBS01000220.1, read as the reverse complement.
GCTCGTCCATCAGCACCGCGCGGGGCCGGCCTGCCAGCGCCCGGGCCAGCTGCACCCGCTGCCGCTGTCCGCCCGACAGCTGGTGCGGCCACCTGGCCGCGTGACCTGCCAGCCCCACCCGCTCCAGCCACTCCTCGGCGTCCCGCCGGCGGGCGGCCCGGTCCACGCCCCGGATCGCCAGCGGCAGCTCCACGTTGGCCCGCACCGAGCGCCACGGCAGCAGCGCGTCGTGCTGGAAGACCAGTGCCCGGTCGGCGCCGGGGCCGCGGACCGGCGCCCCGTCCTGCGTGACCCCGCCCGCCAGCGGCGGCAGCAGCCCGGCGAGCGTGCGCAGCAGGGTCGTCTTGCCGCAGCCGGACGGGCCGACGACGGTCAGCACCTCGCCGGGTGCCACCCGCAGGACGAGCCGCCCGGGCAGGGCGGAGCCGTCGGGGTGCCCGAGCCGCACCCCGTCGAGGGCGAGCTCGGCGCCCGCGAGCGGGGGAGCGGCGGGAGGAGAGGTGACGGTGGCGCTCATGGGACCGGCTCCTTCTCGGGGAGGGGCGCGGGGACGTCCGCGGAAGCGGGGGCGGACGCGGGCGCGGGTACGGGTGCGGACGGGGCGGTACGCGGCGCCGCGCCCCGCGCCGCCGGACGCGGCAGCCAGGCGGTGACCCGGCGGCCGGCCAGTTCCACCACGGTCGAGGTCAGCAGGCCCAGGGCGCCGATCGTGACCATGCCGACGAAGACGCCGGGGTAGTCGACGACCGTGTAGTCCTGCCAGGTGCGGTAGCCCACCCCGTACTCGCCGGAGATCATCTCGGCGGAGATCACACAGATCCACGCCACCCCGATCCCGACCGAGAGCCCGCCGAACACCCCGGGCAGGGCGCCCGGCAGGACCACCGACCACAGTACCCGGGCCCGCCCGCCGCCCATGGTGAGGACGGCCTCCTCCCACCCCGGGCTCAGCGCCCGCACCGCGTGCCGCGTCGACACCAGCACGGGGAAGAAGGCGGCGGCGCAGGTGATGAAGACGATGCCCTGCTCGTTCGTCGGCAGCAGCAGGATCGCCACCGGCACCAGCGCGATGGCCGGGATCGGGCGCACCACCTCCACCAGCGGGCCCAGCAGGTCGGCGGCCCAGCGCGAGCGGGCGATCGCCGTCCCGGCGGCCACGCCGAGGACCGCCGCCAGCAGGAAGCCGGTCACGATCCGGCGCAGGCTGTGCCCGAGGTCCTGCCAGTAGGCGGCCGTGCCCACCCGGTCGGCGAGCGCCGACGCGACCTCGCCGACCGTCGGGAACTGCTCGAACCGCAGCCACAGGTTCACGTCGTACGCGGTCAGCAGCTGCCACGCGCCGAGCGCCGCGAGCAGCGAGCCGGCCCGGACGAGCCGGCGCCCCGCGCGCGAGCCCGCGCTCACGAGCCCGCCGCCCGTACCGCGTCCGCGTACGCCACGACCCGGGCCCCCGGATGCCCGGCCAGCCACCGGTCGGCGGCCGCCCGGGTCACGAACGCCCGCCACGACCCGCCGTCGGCCACCCACACCGCCCGGTCCGCGAACCACAGGGTCCCCGTCACCGCGTCCGGCACGTACGCCGCCCGCACCGTCCCGGGCCGGGCCGCCGCGACCGCCGCCAGCAGCTCCCCGGCGGTGCCGAAGGACCGGGTCGCGGACCGCCCGCGCAGCCACAGCTCCGCCTTCGCCGCTCCGGCCCTCGGATAGCCGGCGGCGGTGACCGCCCTCCTGAGCGGCGCCGGGTCGACGAAGGCGTCCACGTCGACGTCCTTCACCAGACCGGCCTCCCGCAGCACCGGGACGTCCTCCTTCAGCGCCGCCAGCAGCTCGGGGCGCAGCGCGGGGTCGAAGGTCGCGATGCCCTGGGCGCCGTTGTAGAGGTACACGACCTCCGCCGGCAGCCCGGTCTCCTTCGCGACGGACTCGGCGGACTCCACCGGCGCCGACCGCAGCCGGTCGGTCGCCCGCCGCTGCGCCCGCAGGAACGCGTCCAGGACGTCGGCCCGCTCGCGCGCGAACTCCTCGCGGACGGTGACCCCGTGGAAGGTCGGCAGGTCCAGCTCGGCCCCGTCGTACAGCGCCTCCGCCTTTCCCTGGAAGGCCAGCAGCCCCGGCCAGGCCACGAACTGCGAGAGGGCGTCCACGCTGCCGCCCGCCAGCGCCGAAGCGCCCACGCTGGGCTGCTGGTTGAGCTTGGACACGTCCTTCGCGGGGTCGAGCCCGGCCCGGCGCAGCGCCCGGACGAGGGTGCCGTCGGCGGCGGATCCGACACTGGTCGACACCCGCTTCCCCTTCAGGTCCGCGAGCGTCCGCAGCCCCGAACCCGGCGCGGTGACCACGGTGTTGAGGCCGCCGCGCAGGTTGTAGCCGGTCACCGACACCAGCCGGGTCGGCTCCCCCAGCTGCCGGCCGCGGGCCGCGTTGAGCAGCAGCGGGAAGTCGCCCATCGAGCCGATGTCGATCTTCCCGGCCGTCATCTGGGCCGTGATCGGGGCGCCCGTCGCGTAGTCCTGCCACTGGACCCGGTAGCGCACGCCGTCCTTCCGGCCCCGCTCCGCCAGCTCCTCCTCGAAGTAGCCGAGCGAGCGCAGCAGGGTGCCCGCGGTGACGGTGTTGATGGTCTTCGACTGGTAGCCGACGGTCACCGTCACGGTGCCGTCGGACGCGTCGTCGGCGCCCGCCGGGCCGCCGCAGGCGGTGGCGAGCGGGAGCAGCAGCGCGAGCGGCACCAGCGCCCGCGCGAGTCTCTTCGTGTTCATGGGAGTTCGGGGCCTTTCACCGGAGCAGGTAGGGCATGTTGACGGTCACCGCGCCGGTGGGGCAGCGGGCCGCGCACGGGCCGCAGTACCAGCACTCGTCGACGTGCATGTACGCCTTGCCGTCCTCCTCGCGGATCGCGAGCGAGTCCAGCGGACACATGTCGACGCAGAGGGTGCAGCCGTCGATGCAGCGGGACTCGTCGATCGTCACGGGCACGTCGGCGCGCTGGGGCACGAGGGGCATGGCGGGCTCCAGGAGAAGGGGCGGAAGGAGGGGGTGAAGGGTTCAGGGGGAGCGGCGGAGCACGCCGCTCATGGTGATCCGGTCGCCGCGGAAGCGGATGAACTCCAGGTCCACGGGCCGGCCGCAGGGCAGATGGGTGAGCCGTTCCAGCAGCAACAGGGCAGCGCCGCGCGGCGCCTGGAGGACGGCCGCCGCGTGCGCGTCGGCGTTCACCGCCTCCAGGGTGATGTCGGCGTGACCGAGCGGGCCGCCGGTCAGCTGCTCCAGGAGCCGGAACACGTCCGTGTTCTCCAGGTCGCAGCCGAGGAGTTCGCCGCCGACGTCCATCGGCAGGTACGACAGGTCGAGCGAGAGCGGCAGTCCGCCCAGGCGGCGCAGCCGCTCCACGCACAGCACGTCCGCCCCGTCCGGCAGACCGAGCCGGTGGGCCACCGGCCCCGGCGCCCGCACGGGGCCGAGGTTGCGCACCTCGTTGGTGACGTGGCCGTGCTCGTGCAGGGTCTCGGCGAGCCCCTGGAGACGGTTCAGGCCGTGCGGGTACTTCTCGCCGACGACGACCGTCCCCACCCCCGGCTGCCGCTCCACGAGACCCTCGCCGCGCAGCAGGTCGAGGGCCTGCCGGACGGTGTTCCGGCTGGCGTGGTGGTCGGCCGTGAGCACGTCCTCCAGCGGCAGCACCCCCTGCGGGAAGGCGCCGGTCAGGATCTGGTGCCGCAGCAGGTCGGCGAGTTGCCGGGCCCGGTCCGCGCGCAGCCGGCGACGGCGGGCGGCGGCGACCGGGAGGGCGGCGGGGGTGCGTTCGGCGGGCATGGCAGGGAACGTAACCGGGGTCCGGCCGCGGTGGTGTTGCCGCAGTATTGCGCCACCGGCAGCCCGCCGCGTACGGCTCTGACCTGCGGGGACGCGGAGGCGGGGCGGACATCCGCCACCACCGCGCCCACCAGCCGGACATCCCGCCGCCCACCAGCCGGACACCTTCCGGGGGTGCCCCCGACGGGGCCGGCCGCGGAACCGGGCCCAGCCGCGGCTCGGCCGCGGAACCGGGACGCCCGGCCGCGCGGGCCCGGTTCGCGGCCA
>NZ_BNBS01000219.1 GCF_014656075.1 Streptomyces hydrogenans | reverse complement strand
CGCGGGACGCCCTCCCGGCCGTCACCCCGCGCGCAGGCCGGACGCCCTCCCGGCACCGCCCCGCGCGCGTGCGCGACCCGGGCGCCCTCGCCTCCTCCACGCGCACGCGTGGAGCGCCGACGCCTCCCCTGCTCCCCGCGCGCTTACCGCACCCCCGACCGGGCGGGGTCGTCCGATCGGCTGACCCCCCGGTCCGCCGGGCGGGGGCGCACGACCATCCGCCGGGTCGACCGTCCGGGGCCGATGGCGCACCCAGGATGGAGTGCGGAGCGGGACGGCGAGACGGCCTCCCGGTCTCCCGGACCCCGGCGACCGCCGGGCCTGCCGTCCCCGCCCGTTCACCCCGAGGAGTGTCCGACCATGAAGCAGATCTCGAAGCGTGCCCGTGTCCTGACCGGTGGCGCGGCTCTGGTCGCCCTGGGCGCCGGTGCCTTCGGCGCGGTGTCCGCGAACGCCGCGGCCCCGGCCGCCGCCCCGGCCGCGGTCGTCAAGGCCGACGCGAAGAACAAGAACACCACCACCAGCACCCACCTGACGATCGACGCCGCCACCAAGGCCGCGCAGGCCGCCCTCGACGCCGCCGAGAAGGAGAACCAGCGGGTCTCCGTGGCCGTCGTCGACCGCAACGGCAACACCATCGTCACCCTGCGCGGCGACGGCGCCGGCCCGCAGTCCTACGAGTCCGCCGAGAAGAAGGCGTACACCGCCGTCTCCTGGAACGCGCCCACCACCGAGCTGGTCAAGCGCCTGGAGCAGGCCCCCAACCTCAAGGACATCCCCGGCACCCTCTTCCTCGGCGGCGGCGCCCCCGTCACCTCGAAGAACGCCCCCATCGCCGGCATCGGCGTCGCCGGCGCCCCCTCCGGCGACCTCGACCAGAAGTTCGCCCAGGCCGGCGTCGCCGCCCTCGCGAAGTGACGCGACGCTGACACCGCGGGGCTCCTCCTGACCCCGACGGCGTCCGGGCACGCCCGCCCGGACGCCGTCGGCCCCGTGCCTTCCCCACCCCGCTCCCTCCCCCCTCCGTCCGCCGTCGACCCCGAGGAGACCCGCCGTGACCACCACACCCCACCGCCGGCTCCTCGCCGCCGCCCGCCGGGGCGACGCCGACGGCGTCCGTGCCGCCCTCGCCGACGGGGCCGGGACCGAGACCCGCGACGAGGAGCTGCGCTCCCCGCTGCTGCTCGCCGTGCTCGGCGACCACGTCGAGACCGCCCGCGCGCTCGTCGCCGCCGGCGCCGACGTCGACGCCCAGGACGCCCGGCACGACAGCCCCTGGCTGGTCACCGGCGTCACCGGCAGCGTGGCGATGCTGCGGGTGCTGCTCGCGGCGGACCCCGCCCCCGACTTCCGGCTGACCAACCGCTTCGGCGGGACCAGCCTGATCCCCGCCGCCGAGCGCGGCCACGTGCCGTACGTCCGGGCCGTCCTGCGCGACACCCCGATCGACGTCGACCACGTCAACGACCTCGGCTGGACCGCCCTCCTGGAGGCCGTCATCCTCGGCGACGGCGGCCCCGCCCACCAGAAGGTCGTCGCGCTGCTGCTCGCCGCCGGGGCCGACCCCGGACTGGGGGACTCGTACGGCACCACCGCCCTGGAGCACGCCGAGCGGCGCGGCCACACCGGGCTCGCCGCCCTGCTGCGCCACGCTCCCGCCGTTCCGGCGACTCCGGCCGCCCTGGCCTGAGGTGGTCCACCGGCTCACAGATGGGTCGGTCCCACCGGCGTCGACCGGGCCAATGGCACAGCGTTTCGGAAGCGATTTGAGCCAAGGGCCCGGTCGGTGTTTCCCTGGGACCCATCAGATGTTCTCGGCGCCGCAGCGCCGGGCCGGCGACGAGGCCGCCCCGGACGCCGGCGCCTTCGTCGTGTCCGTGCGCGCCCCACCACCCCCGGGGCAGGGCGCACGGCGGGCGAGCGGCAAGACGAGGGGGCGGCCGACCGCCGTGAAGAGGATGTTCGTGGCTCCGGATCCGGGGCTCCTCCGGCTCAGGACCGGATTGCGCGCGGTGCTCGGCATCGCGCTCGCGGTGACCGTCGCCGAGCTGGCCGGTTTCTCGCTGACCGCGTCGATCACCGGAGGACTGGCGGCCCTGCTCGCCCTGTTCACCGTCACCGACGCCACCGTCCGCGGCCAGGCCGGCACCACCCTGCTGCTGCCGCTCGCCGGCTTCCCGGTCCTCGCGCTGGCCACCCTGCTGCACGACCACACCCTGCTGCGGGACGCGGCCTTCCTGCTCGTCGTCCTCGGCGGCGTCTACGCCCGGCGCTGGGGCCCCCGCGGCCACGCCCTCGGCATCTTCGCCTTCATGAACTTCTTCAGCACCCAGTTCCTGCACGCCGTGCCCGCCCAGCTCCCCGAGCTGTACGCCGCCGTCGGCATCGCCCTCGCGGCGGCGGGCGGGGTGCGCTTCGTGCTCTGGCCGATCGAGCGGCGCACCCCGCCGCCCGCCGCGCCCGCCCCGCTCCCCGGCACCGGCCTCGCCCGGATCACCACCCGGCAGGCCGTGCAGGCGACGGCGGCCTGCGCGGTGGCGCTCGGCATCGGCCAGGTGCTCTCCGAGGACCGCTGGTACTGGGCCGTCGGCACCACCTGGTGGATCTTCGTGAACACCGTCTCCCGGGGCGACACCCTCGTCCGGGGATTCCGCCGCTTCCTCGGCACGCTCCTCGGCATCGCGGTCGGCATGGTCGTCGCCATCCCGCTGCACGGCGCCCCGCTGCCCACCGCCCTCCTGGTGGCCGTCTGCGTCTTCGGGATCTTCTACACCGCGCCGCTCTCCTACAGCTGGATGATGCTCGCGGTCACCGTCATGGCCGGGCTCCTCTACGGCCTCCTGGGCGTGCTGGACCCCGCGCTGCTCGTCCTGCGCCTGGAGGAGACCGTGGTCGGCGCCGTCTGCGCGGCCCTCGCGGTCCTGCTGATCCTCCCGGTCACCACCCACGCGATCAACGACGCCTGGATCCAGCGCGCGCTGCGCGCGGTCCACGCGGCGACCGCCGCCTCCGAGCGGCGGCTGTCCGGCGACGAGGCGGCCGACCCCCGCCCGCACGTGACCGAGCTCGACCTGCTGCTCGGCCGGGTGCGGCTCTCGCTGGCGCCGCTCGTCCATCCGCTGAGCCCGTTCCGCGAGCGCAAGGCGCGCGCCCGCCGGGTCCTCGGTCTGCTCGACGAGTGCGCCGCCGAGGTGCGCGGGCTCGCGGCCGTCGCCGCCGACCCGGACGCCAGCCACGACGCCCGGCTCGCCGCCGCCTGCTGGCGCGTCGAGACGGCCGTCGAACGGCTCACCTCGCCGCGCACGCCGGAGCACGCCCCGGTCGGCCGGGGTGTCGAGCCCGAGACCGCGCCGCACCCGGCCCCCGCCGCGCTCGGACACGTCAGTGGCCTGGAGCGGCTGCTCGCCGCCCTCGACGAGCCGCTGCGGACCCCGCCCGGCTCCCTCCTCGTCCGCTCCTGACGGCTCCCGCGACCGACTGATCGAACTTGGTCTAGACCGCCTGCTAACGTCGCCGCAGGCGGCCGGTCGCAGCGACCGGCCCGGGGCAGGGAGGCGCCGTGGGCGGGACCGACGAGACACGTGAGCGGGGAGCGGGGCCGGTGCGGGCCTACCTCGGCTCCTTCACCTCGGCCGGCGGCCGCGGCGTGCTCGCCGCCGACGTCGACCCGGCGACGGGCGGCCTCACCGTCACCGGCGGCACCGACGCCGTCGCCGACCCCTCCTACCTGACCCTCGCCGACGGTGTCCTGTACGCCGTCTCCGAGACCGACCCGGGCGCCGTCGCCGCCCTCGACCCCGAGGGACCCGCGCCGCGCCCGCTCGGCGCCCCCGTGCCCGTCGGGGGCTCCGGCCCCACGCACCTCTCGGTCGCCGCCGGCCACCTCCTCACCGCCCACTACACCTCGGGCAGCGTCTCCGTCCTGCCGCTCGCCGCGGACGGCACCCCCGGCCCCGTCACCGCCGTCCTGCACCACGAGGGCAGCGGTCCGGTCGCCGACCGGCAGGCCGGGCCCCACGCCCACCAGATCCTGCCCGACCCGAGCGGACGCTGGGTCCTCAGCGTGGACCTCGGCACCGACTCCGTGCGCGTCTGCGCCCTCGACCCGGCCACCGGCGCCCTGCGCCCGCACGGGGAGACCACCCTGCGGCCCGGCTACGGCCCCCGCCACCTCGCCTTCCATCCGGACGGCGGCCACCTGTACGTCGTCGGCGAGCTGGAGCCCGCCGTGACCGTCTGCCGCTGGGACGCGGAGCGCGGCGAACCGACGCCGCTGGCGGAGATCCCGCTCGCCGACACGGACGGCGCGGGTCCCGCGTACCCCTCCGCCGTCGTGGTGGCACCGGACGGGCGCTTCCTGTGGGTCGCCGTGCGCGGCACCGACACCCTCGCCGTCCTCGTCCTCTCGCCGACGGGCGACGAGGCGATCCGCTCGGCCACCGTGTCCTGCGGTGGCTCCTGGCCCCGCGACCTGGCCCTCGACCCCTCGGGGCGGCGGCTCTACGCGGCGAACGAGCGGTCCGGGGACGTCACCTGGTTCGACGTCGACCCGGAGACCGGCACGCCGGTCCGCGCCGGCTCCGCCGAGGTCCCGGCGGTCACCTGCGTCGTCTTCGGCTGACACGGCTCCGAGGGCGGGCCCGGAGCGGGCGGGTACGGCTCCGGGACCGCCCCCCGGGCATGCGGAAGGGCCCGCACCGGACGGCTGCCGGTGCGGGCCCTCGCGCGCGTCGGGGCGTCAGAGCGCCGGGGCGGCGCCGTGCTGCGGGAGGCCGAGCACGGCCGCGTACTGCGAGAGCACGAGCTTGCCGATGGCCGGGTAGGCGCCGAGGGCCTCGGCCGCCGGGCAGCCGGCCTCCTTCGACGCCTCGTCGAGCAGGCCCTCGGCCAGCTCCGGACCGATCAGGTACGGCGCCAGCGCCAGCTGCACCGCGCCCGCGTCGCGCAGCTGCTCGGCCACGGAGGCGATCGAGCCCTCCTGGTCCAGCGCGGCGGCCATCACCGGCACGGCGAGCCGGGCCGCGAGCAGCATGCCGGTGATCCCGGCGGCCTGCACGGCCTCCTCGCCGCCGACGGTGGCCAGGAGGATGCCGTCCGCGGCCGTGGCGACGGTGAAGAGCCGGGCGCGGTCGGCGCGGGCCAGCCCGGCCTCCGACAGGCGCACGTGCAGCGCCTCGGCGAGCAGCGGGTGCGGGCCGAGGACGTCGGTCAGCTCGGCGGTGTTGCCGCTGTCCATGACGGCCTGGCGGATCCGGCGCATGACGGCGCTGTCCGGGCCCGCGAGCAGCGGGACGACGATCGCGGCCGGGCCCTGCGGGGCCTCGACCTCGCGGCCGGCCGCCACGGCGATCCGGTACCGCTCCTCGCGCAGCTCCGCCGCGGCGGTCAGCACGCCGGCCAGCGTCGGGTACTCCTCGCCGTCGCCGTCCACGAAGCCGATCGCGGCCTCCAGGCCGGGCAGCTCGGACCGGGCGATGCTCACCAGCTCCTCGGCCAGCGATCGTATGGCGGCCGAGGGCGCGCCGGGGACGGCGAGCACCAGGGCGGGAGCGCCCTCGGGCGCCGCCGCCGGGTCGGGGCGACGGTGCCGCCCGGACGGGCGGGGGCGCGGCATTCGTACAGGCAGGCCGTTGGCGGGCCCAGTGGGGGTGCTCATGGCGCCGCATGCTACTGGCTTTGCGGACGGCGGCGTTCGGTGAGGTACGACCCCGCGCCTTCTGCCCCTGTATGTCCGGTCGCCGGCGCGCCACATCGTGGACCGGACGGTCGGTCGGGGCCCCGGCACGCCCCGGACCAGCGGCGATGGCCCGGGGGCGGGCGGACGCCGTCAGAGGATCCGCAGCAGCGCGGGGTCCTCGGGGAGCCCCGGGGCGCCCGCCGCGAGCCCGGTGGCCAGCGCCACCGCCCCGTCGAGCGGGTCCCCCGCAGGAGCGACGGCCGGGACCCCGGGCAGCCGCTCCGCGAGCGCCGCCCGCAGTGGCACGAGGAGCGGGTCGCCGAGCCGGAACAGCCCCCCGGTGAGCGCCACCACGGCCGTCGGGTCCGGCGGGCAGGCCGCAGCGGCGGCGTCCGCGATGTGCTCGGCGGCGCGCTCCAGGATCCCGGCCGCGACCGGGTCGTCCGCCGCGCCGGCCGCGACCTCGGGGGCGAAGGCGGCGAGGACGGCCGGCCGGTCCGTGCGCGGGTAGAGCGCGGCGGGCAGCCCGGCCGCCGGTCCGTGCAGCTTCTC
>NZ_BNBS01000218.1 GCF_014656075.1 Streptomyces hydrogenans | reverse complement strand
CGGCCCTACAGGCCGCGTGACTAAACCTGTCACCCAACGCTGCATCAGACCCGAACATTCGCTAACGGTGTCAGTAGCCCCCGCGGGGGCTACCCCACCCATGCTGCTCCCCGCCTGCGGGGACGGTCCCCAGAACTACGAACGACGCGTCGCCCCGATCACCTGCTCTCCGTACGCGCGGGGGATGGCCCCAGGGAGACATGGGCGGGACGCCGCGTCCCATCGTGCGGCTGTGTCCACCAGAACCCGTTCTCGTGGACACAGCCGTCCCGGGATCTTTGCCGCGTTGTGGCTGTGCCACCAAGGTCTCGGTTCGGGGCAGTGCGAGGTGCGCGCCAGGGCATCAACCAGCCATGCGCTTAACAGAGTTGGCTTTCGCGCCGTAGGGTCCTGCCGAGGGGGAGCCCCTCGTTCGGCGGGGGAAAGGGGGAAGCTATGGAGATCTATGCCCACTGGCTGGACGGTGAGCATCTGCGCGTGTCTGGGTGGGGCCCGCAGGACACGTCCTTGGTCGTCATGCTGAAGATCCAGGCCCTGTTAGGGCACACGGTGGTGCTGAGTGACGTCCAGCTCATCGACAGCCATGTGGTACAGGCGCTGTTCGAGACGGAGGACTTCCGGTCCTTCGTGCGCGGCTGCCCGTCGTTCCTGCGCTGCACCACCGCCGCTCCGGCCGGCAGCGCCCCCTTCGCCCTGGTCACCACCGGCCTGCACCGCGCCCTGGAGTCCGGCTGGCTCTCGTCTTCGTTCGACACCGCAGAGCCTCTGGTCAGGCTGTCCGAAGCCGTTCTGGAGCGCGGGGAGGCGAATCCCGGGCTGCTGTTCGCGCGGGGTACCGCCCTGGGCGCACGGTACGAAGAGGGCGGGGTGATCCGGCGCAGGCTGGAAGCCGTGGCGTGGACCCTGCATCACTTCTCCCGCGAGGCGGGAGTGCCGCTGGGCACGAGCGCCGTGACGCGCCCCTGCTCTTACCGCGACGTGTTGGAGGAAGTGGCGGAGCTGCCGGGGCTCCCCGGCCACGACTACGCCCCGGTGGAACGGACCCTGGCCTATCTCGACGAGCACGTGGAGCCGTCGAACCGCCATCGCAGGGCCGTGCTCTTCGCCCACCTCGAGGCGACGGATCCGCCGCACAGGACGGCGATGTGGAACACCGCGACGCAGGCCTGGAACGCGGCGGTGCAGCGGACGCTGGGCACCGACGGGGCGTCCCCGCGGTCGCTCCCGGAAGCAGCCGACATCGGGCTCTACCTCGGGCGTCCGACGGACGCGCTCTTCGAGCCCGCCGGCCCCGGGGCCACAGCCCCTGCGGAACACGCGATGGCCCCGGCCAACCTGGCGGCGGCCGCCGAACTGAGCTGGCAGGACATCGCGAAAATCCATCAGGACGAGGTCGTGACCCGTCGGCGCGACGCCTTCCAGGCAGCGCTGCGCGCCGGTGACGCGGCAGCGGCCGACGACGCGCTCCCCGCACTGCTCCGGGCGGTCCGGCGAAAGCTGCCGGCCTCCGGAGAACGGCCCGGGCGGCTCGCCTGGGCCGCGGCCGAGACAGGCCTCGGGCTCGCCGGTGCGGGGCTGGCGCTCGGTACCGGCGAGGCCCTCGGTCTCGTGGGACCTGCGCTGGCGTTCGGCCTGGCGGCCGAGCGACTGCTCCGGGGCGGCCGCAACCGGTCGTACATCGTCAACACGCTGATGAAGGCAGGGGGAAGAGGGACCTGGGTCCCGCGTGGCGAAGCCTGACAGGGCGCCGAGTGCCGAGCGGTCGGCGCCTCTGCTTCTCGTGCGTACGGAGAGGGCCTCTTGTGGGCGTTGCTGCCAGTAGGTGTGGCGAGCGGGGGAGCCGGCCACCGGGGCCGCTCACCACCGAACTCACCTTGCCTGGGGTTACTCACCACTGGGCTCACCATGGGTGGGCCCTGAGGGTGTGTTGTCTTTGCCGGTGGAAATTACTTGGGAGTGGAGCGGTGAAGGGTAGAACTGCAGGTCAGGAAGACTGCTCCCCGCTCGCGCGGGGATGGGGTGTTCTCACCGGTTGCTGTGCGGGGTGTCGGGTTCAGTTGTCTTGGTGGCGTAGCCGGAAGGCGGGGCAGACGTCCGGGTCGTCCTGCGTGTAGAGGGAGATGCGTCCGTCGGTCTCGGCGATCGACAGGGAGTCAAGGGTGTCCCCGTCCAGGAGGCGTTTCGGCGCGGTGAAGGAGAGGGACAGGCGCGCGAATTCGGTGGCCGTGGTGCCGCCCTGTACGACGAACCAGGTGCCGGATCCGTCGAAGGTGTCACCGAGTTCGCTCCGGTACCAGTCCCCGGTCGGCCAGTCGTGCACGGTGACCGTTCCGCTGCCCGGCACGGTCGGTGACGCCGTCAGGGTGAGCGTCACGCCTTCGGCGTCGCCCTCGCCCCGGTAGGTGCCGGCGAGTTCCCCGGAGGTCGCCCCGACCGCCTGTTTGCCCATGCACGCCTCGACAGCGGTGGACGCCGACGAACAGCCCGGAAGACAGACCAGCAGAGCCAGCACGGCAGCGGCCACCGGCAGACGTGTTCGGTACATCGGCTCACTTCTCCTTCGCCGGAATGCGCTCGGTCCAGACGATCTTCTGGTCCACGGACGAGAAGACGCCTTCCTCGCGGTTGAACTTCTCCAGCCATTCGTAGTAGCCGACGTAGTGGAGGAAAGATTCGTCGCGGGTGTTGTTCTTCATGGTGTACTCGACCACCAGGGAGCCGTCCGGATCCTGGCCCTTGACCGTGTAGTTCAGGTTGTACGAGCCGGTGAACGCCTCGCCCAGATGCCCCTCGTCGCCGTGACGATCGCCGGCAGATCCGTGGTGATGAGCTTCTTGAGTGCGCCGAGCTTGCCGCTCTCCGAGATCGAGTACGCCACGCTGCCCTGCGGCTGACCGGTCGACCGCCACTGCTCCAGCGTGTCCAGCCGCAGCTGCTCCATGCTCTGGCTGGACCGGATGAGCTCGGTCATCTCGTCGCCGTGGTAGTAGTCACGGTGCCGGGGGCCGTCGCCGGTCACCCAGTCCCAGCCCAGCGAGTACGGATCGTCCGAGCTGAGCCCCGGATAGGGGTTCTTGCCCTGGAGCGCGAGGTCCAGGGCGTTGTACGCGCTCTCGCTGATCTTCTTGGTGGAGTCGATGTCGGTGAATTCCGGGTTGCTGTTGAACCACTGGCCCAGACCGAGGTCCGCCATCAGGCTGTGGGCGAGGTTGCGGTCGGCGGTGACTCCCCGTCCGAGGATCTGCGCCATCTCTTGATCCGCCGCCTCGATGGTCGCCTTCTCCTCGTCGGTCAGCTCGACCTTGCAGACGTTGCCGATGACGTCCGTGGCGAGTGTCCCGTCCGACTTGATGTGCAGGCCCTTCTCCTTGGCCCGCCGTGTGGCGTCCTTGAGGTCCTTCTGAGCGGACTTCAGATCGGCCACGCCGTCCTCGACGACGCGCCGTGCCGCCTCCGCCACCTTGGCGGCGTTCTCCAGCTGGCGTTCGATGTCGTCGATCATCTTCCAGGCGTACGGGGCCGCCGCCCCTTCCCAGTACCCCTTGTCGCGCAGCGGCGTGAGCACCTCGTCGTGCATGCGCTTGCCGAGGCCCTTGATGTCCCTGTGGATGGTCTCCCAGCGCTCCGCCAGGCCCGTCCAGCGCCGGCAGGTCCACGGCCAGCAGGGAGAGGTAGAAGGTCTCCGCCATCAGTAGTCCTCCAACGCCGAGCGGACCCGCACCTGGCCGGCGGTCTGGCCCACCGCGACATCGGTCCGGGTGTAGGTGCCGTCGCTGGCCCGCAGGCTCTCGGCGATGTGTGCGAGCCAGCCCGTGACCGTGCAGGCCTGCCGCTCCCACTGCCGGTGAGCGAGCCGGCCAGCCCGAGCCGACTCCAGGCCCTCCAGCGCGCCCACCGCCTTCAGCGCGGGCTCCTCCAATGACGCGGCCGGTTTGTAGAAGTGGTCGTAGATGTCGTCGATCCGGCTGGCGGCCGTCTTGAGCACACCCGGTGCGATCTTCAGGTCGACCGACCGACCGACCGACCGCCGGGGGGCGGCGGCAGGAGTCCCGGAGGATCCAGGCGCAACTGCGGCCGGACCAGCGGATCGGCGGTGCTGCCCGCGGGCGGCGCGGTGTAGTGCCCCTCCCACCCCGGCAGGACCTTGTGCCGCTCGATTTCGTCCGGGGACAGCGGAAGCTTCGCCCCGTTCGATTCCGGAAGCCGGTCGTCCCCTGTGAGCATGCCGTTGCTGCCTGCGGCTTTGCCTTGGCCCATGCGTAATCCCCCGTTCGGTGTAACCTTCAGGTGATCATGACGAGGGTCGGATCATCACAGCGGCGTGGAGAACCGGAGGGGCTGGCCGCGGGACACCCTGCTCCAGCCATGTGCGCAGTTCCGGCCACGACGGGCCCAACGCTGCCCGCCCCGAGGAGACGGCCGCGTGCGGCTACCGGGCTGGCGTAAGACCCGCGGTTTCCATGGGTTGGGCCCGTCACCCGTGGCAGCCGGGACGGCCGTGTGCAGTTGCCGGTTGCCGCTTTGGGCAAGGGCGGGTGCGCGCGACCTGGTCCTCAGCGATCCGTTCCACTCGTACCTCCTGCGGCTAAAGGGTGTTGCAGAAGGCTCAGTTCTGGGCATTTTCCCTGTATGGGTGGGGTGTTGCGGGCTGAGCCGGTGTGGGTGGAGATGTTCACGGGCTTGCGGATGGATCGGTTCGCGAGGCTGGTGAAGGTAGTGAAGGAGCGGGGCGGGAACGGTCCTGGTGGTGGCCGCCCGTGGTGTCTGCCGCTGCCGGACCGGGTGCTGCTGGTGGCCGTGTACTACCGCACGAATCTCACCATGCGGCAGCTGGCGCCGCTGTTCGGTGTCTCGCCTGCCACGGTCTGCCGGGTCATCCAGCGGCTGCGTCCGCTGCTGGCGATCGAGCGGGCTCCGCGGCCGGTGGCGGACACCGAGCGGTTGTGGATTGTGGACGGCACTTTGATCCCGGTCCGTGACCGGAAGGTCGGCGCCTCGTCCCGCAACTACCGGTTCTCGGCGAACGTGCAGGTCATCATCGACGCGGACACCCGCCTGGTGATCGCGGCGGCCCGGCCGGCGCCGGGCAACAAGGCCGACCCACATGTCTGGCGTGGGTCGGACCTGCCCGCCCTGACGGCGGGCACGACGGTGATCGCGGACGGCGCCTACCTCGGCACCGGCCTGATCGTCCCGCACCGCAAGAGAGCCGGCCGCCCCCTCCTGCGAGGGCAGGAGCAGGACAACGCCGAACACCGAAGGGTGCGAACCCGTGTCGAGCACACCTTCGCCCGGATGAAGAACTGGAAGATCCTTCGCGACTGCCGACAGCGAGGCGACGGACTTCACCATGCCGTCCAGGCCGTCGCCGCCATGCACAACCTCGCCATGACACGGTGAAACAGCAGGTCACCCACCCCTTCGACCTGCCAAAGCCCAACCTTCTGCAACACCCTTTAGCCCACGGCTCGGCATGCCGGCCAGTCGCATGCCGTTACTTGCACCGCCACCACGAAGGCGAGAACCTGAGCTTCCTCGCCTCCGGCGGTACGGCCGCAGGCCGCTTCAACTGACCTTGATCCGCTGGGTAGATGGATGTATGGTCTACGGCAGCATCGCGTGTCGGTCACCGGCTGGGTGAGACATGGAGGTGTCGGGACATGCCTTCGGAGGCATTCCTTGTCAGTCGATTTGAATCACACGATCGTTCACGCCCGGGACAACCGGGAGTCCGCCGAGTTCTTCGCGGACCTTCTCAATCTTGAGATCACCGCCGAGTGGGGGCCGTTCGTCGCGGTCGGCCTGGGCAACGGTGTCACGCTGGACTTCGCCACCATCCCCGCGGACAGCATCACCCCGCAGCACTACGCCTTCCTGGTCTCCGAGGAGGAGTTCGACGCGGCGTACGCGCAGATCAGGCAGCGCGGCATCGAGCACTACGCCGACCCCCACCGGAAGCAGCCCGGTACGGTCAACCACAACGACGGCGGCCGCGGCGTGTACTTCATGGACCCGGCGGGTCACGCCATGGAACTCATCACCGTGCCGTACGGCGGCTGGCCCTCGTAGCCGCACGCCTTGAGGACCGCACCCCCTTGCGGAGTGCGGTCCTCGGCTGCTGCCTGTGCTCCATGTGATCACCGCGGGCGCCCTGTGACAGCGGGCCCGCGGCCTGGCGGGGATCATCGGCGCCGAAGAAATCGGCCTTCATCGCCTCGCGAGCCGGTGAGGTTCCGCAGCGTCTTGGACAAGGCATCCACCGACAGCCCGGTCCAGACCGAAGCCGTT
>NZ_BNBS01000217.1:1936-6289 GCF_014656075.1 Streptomyces hydrogenans | reverse complement strand
CGGCGTACGAGGAGGTGCGCCGGACGCTCGCCGACCGGCTCGGCGCCGACCCCGGCCCCGAACTCCGCGCCCTCCACGAGCGGCTGCTCTCGGGCGAGGGCCCCGAGGCCCCCGGGCGGCGGGCCCCCTCGCTGCCCGCCCGCCTCACCTCCTTCATCGGCCGGGACGAGGAACTCGCCGCACTGTCGGGTGAGTTGACGTCCAGCCGGCTGGTGACGCTGCTCGGCCACGGTGGCGTCGGCAAGACCCGGCTGGCCCTGGAGGCGGCGGAGGCGTACGAGGGCGACGGCACCGTCCATCTCGCCGAACTCGCCTCCGTGCGCGAGGAGTCCGAGGTCCCGGGCGCGGTCCTCACCGCCCTCGGCGCCCGCGAGACGATGCTCCGCGGCTCCGACGGACTCCTCGGCGGCGACCCGCTCTCGCGCCTGGTGGAGCACTGCGCGGGACGGCGGATGCTGCTGATCCTGGACAACTGCGAGCATGTGGTGGGTGCGGCGGCGCGGCTGGCGGAGGTGGTGCTGGCACGGTGTCCGGGGGTGCGGGTGCTGGCGACGAGCCGGGAGCCGCTGGGCGTGCCGGGAGAACGCTCGCGGCCGCTGGGCCCGTTGCCGGAGGCGGCGGCGTTGCGGCTGCTGGGGGAGCGGGGTGCGGCGGCGCGCCCGGGCTTCGAGGTGGCGGGGGACCTGGTGTCGGCGCGCGAGATCGTGCGGCGGCTGGACGGGCTGCCGTTGGCGATCGAGCTGGCGGCCGCGCGGGTGCGGGTGCTGTCGCCGCGGCAGATCGCGGACCGGCTCGACGACCGCTTCCGGCTGCTGACGTCGGGGGCGCGGACGGTGCTGCCGCGCCAGCAGACGCTGCGGGCGGTCGTCGACTGGTCCTGGGACCTCCTGGAGGAGCCGGAGCGGGCGGCGTTGCGGCGGCTGGCCGTGTTCACGGGCGGGTGTGACCTGGAGGCGGCGGAGGCGGTGTGCGCCGGGCCGGAGGGCGCCGACGTGCTGGACGTGCTGGCGGCGCTGGTGGACAAGTCGCTGGTGGTGTCGGCGCCGGGTGAGCGGGGGATGCGGTTCCGGCTGCTGGAGACGGTGGGGGAGTACGCGGCGGAGCGGCTGGACGAGGCGGGGGAACGGGCGGAGGCCGAGCGGGCCCACCTCACGCACTACCGCGAGCTGGCCCGCACCCGGGACCCCGCCCTGCGCGGTCCCGGTCAGGCCGCCGCCCTCGCCCTCTTCGAGCGGGAGCACGACAACCTGCGGACCGCCCTGCGGACGGCCCTCGCCGCCGGCGACGAGCAGGAGGTGCTGTGCCTCGTCCACTCCCTCGCCTGGTTCTGGCAGCTCCGCAACCACCAGAACGACTCCCGCACCTGGACCGCGGCCGCCGGCCGGCTCGGCCCCGACCCCTTCGAGCCGCCCGTGCGGCCCGCCGAACCCCTCCCCGGCCGCTGCCACGACGTGCCGCCGCCGTGGACGGGCGAGCGGCTGCGGGAGGCCCGGCGCGGTGCCCGGCTCTACGCGCTCGCCGCCCAGGGCGGGTCCGGCGCCACCGCCATGGAGCAGGACGCCGAGGCGCGCGAACGACTCCACCGGGTCGTCGCCGCCTACCGGCCCGGGCTGCCGCAGACCTGCCGCCAGCCCGGCACCGTCTGGTTCTTCGCCCGGCTCATGACCGGCGGGCTCACCGGCCTCGACACGACCCTCGCCCTTCTCGTCACCGCCTGCCGCGCCCACGGCGACCCCTGGGACCTGGCCTTCGCGCTGCTCATGCGGGCCAAGCTCGCCGGCCGCGGACCGGAGGAGGCTGCCGAGGCCCTCGCCCTCTTCGAGGAGGCGCGGGACGCCTGGGGCATCGCGGAGTCCCTGGCGGCCCGCGGCGAGGCGTACGAACGCGCCGGACGGCTCACCGAGGCCGCCGAGGACTTCGGCCGGGCCGCCGACGCGGCCGGGGAGGCGGGCGCCCGCTCCCAGGTGCCGGTCTTCACCGCCCGCCTCGCCGCCGTGCGCCTCCGGCTCCGCCCCGACGGGGACGAGGAGGCGGAACGGCTCCTCGCCGACGCCGCCGAGGAGGCCGCCCGGTGGGGCGCCGAGGCCGCCGGCAGCGGCCGGCTGCTCCTCGCCCAGCACTACGCCCACACCGGCCGCACCGGGCTCGCGCAGGAACAGCTGGGCCGCGCCGAGACCGAGTTCGGCGACCACACCCCCGCCCTGTTCTGGGGGCTCGTCGGCGGGATGCGGGCCTGGATCGACTGCCTGGACGGCGCCCACGACCGCGCCCTGGCCCGGCTCGGCCGGGCCGTCGACGACCTGGAGACGCTGGCCCACATGGTGGCGCCGTACCTGCTCGTGGCCCAGCTGGCCACGGGCGCGTGGGCGCTCGGCGGGCGCGGCCGCCCCGGCGACGACCGCACGGCCGCCCGGCTCCTCGGCGCGTACGACGCCCAGGACGGCGGGGGCCCGGGCGGCGGCTTCCGGCCGTACACCCCGCGCACCGAGGCCCTGATCCTGGAGGGCGCCGAGGCCGCCGCGCGGGCCGCGCTCACCCCGGAGGAGTACGCCGACGGGTACGCGGCCGGCCGGGCGCTCCCGGTGACGGCGGCGGCCGCGATGCCCCGGCGGGACGCGGAGGCCGCCGGGCCCGCGCCGGGCGCCCGGATGCGGGGTGCCGGGCCGGACACGAGAATGGCCAGTGCCGGGACCCACCCGCAGAAGCATGGAGGAGACGGCATGAACGCTGAGCCCGACGAGAAGTCCCGGGGGGACGTACCGACCCCCGACCGGCTGCTGCACTCCGGTTCCGAGGGAGAGTTCACGGCGGAGGACGTGGTGCTCGCCTCCGGCCGCGACGTGACACCGCAGACCCTGGCCTGGGCCGAACGCAGGATGGCGGAGAAGGGTCGCGCCTCCCTGGACGAACTCCTTCCGTAGACACCCGCGCTGTCCGTACCTGGATACCCGCGCTGTCCGTGGGTCCCTCCGAGGACCCCCGTACGAGCAGGGGCCCGGGAGCGGCGCGCCACCCGGCGCCGCCCCGGGCCTTCCACATTTGTGGAACACGTTCTACCGTGACCGCCGTCGTGCCGAGGACGCCGACGCCGACAGCCGTCACGGGAGGCCGGGATGCACCTGCAGTACACGCCGGAACAGAACCGCCTGCGCGCCGAACTGCGCGCCTACTTCGCGGAGCTCGTCCCCGAGGACGTGCACAGCCGGTACGGGGACCCGGCCGCCCAGAAGCGCTTCTACCGCGAGACGATCCGCCGGCTCGGCGCCGACGGCTGGCTCGGCGTCGGCTGGCCCGTCGCGTACGGCGGGCGCGGGCTCACGCCCATGGAGCAGTTCATCTTCTTCGACGAGGCGGCCCAGGCGGGCGTCCCGCTGCCGCTCATGGCGCTGAACACCGTCGGGCCGACGATCATGCAGTTCGGCACGGACGAGCAGAAGGCGTTCTTCCTGCCCGGCATCCTCTCCGGAGAGCTGGACTTCGCCATCGGGTACAGCGAGCCCGACGCCGGCACCGACCTCGCGGCCCTGAAGACCCGGGCGGTGCGCGAGGGGGACACCTACGTCGTCAACGGGCAGAAGATCTGGACGACCAACGGCGACACCGCCGACTGGGTCTGGCTCGCCGTCCGCACCGACCCCGACGCGGCCCCCCACAAGGGCATCACCATGCTCCTCGTCCCGACGAGCGACCCGGGCTACTCGTGCACGGTGATCAACACCCTCGCCTCGCACGACACCACCGCCAGCTACTACGACGACGTCCGCGTCCCCGTCACCCGCCGCGTCGGCGAGGAGAACAAGGGCTGGCGGCTCATCACCAACCAGCTCAACCACGAGCGCGTCACCCTCGCCGCCCACGGCACCATGGCCATCCGCGCCCTGCACGACGTCCGCCGCTGGGCCGCCGACACCCTCCTCTCGGACGGCCGCCGCGTCCTCGACCTCCCCTGGGTCCGCCGCACCCTGGCCCGCACCCACACCCGCCTCGACGCGATGAAGCTCCTCAACTGGCAGATGGTGAACGCCGTCCACCACGGCACCCTCACCCCCCAGGACGCCTCCGCCGTCAAGGTCTACGGCTCCGAGGCCCGCCGCGACGCCTACGCCGCCCTCATGGAGGTCGTGGGAGCCGCCGGCGCCCTCAAGGAAGGCTCCTCCGGCGCCGTCCTCCACGGCGAACTCGAACGCGGCTACCGCTCCGCCGTCATCTTCACCTTCGGCGGCGGCAACAACGAGATCCAGCGCGAGATCATCTCCTGGATCGGCCTCGGCATGCCCCGCGTCCGCCGCTGACCCCCGCGTCCGCCGCTGACCCCCGCGTCCGCCGCTGACCCCCGCGTCCGCCGCTGACCCC
>NZ_BNBS01000217.1:0-1842 GCF_014656075.1 Streptomyces hydrogenans | reverse complement strand
AACCCCGCGTCCGCCGCCGACCCCCGCGTCCGCCGCCGACCCCCCGGGCGGCCGCGGGCCCGGGCGCGAGGGCCGGGCCGTCCGCCTCATCCCCGTGGCCCTGCCGGGATGCCGCGCCGCACGCGCGCGTGCAGGCTGGTGCCTCGGGCTGTGCTCGTGGGCGAGAAGGTCGGGTGAGGCACACATGGGTGCGACGCGGGAGACGGGTTCCGACGCCCCGGGGGAGGCGCGGTTCCTCGCGCGCCTTGCGCTGCTGGCCGTGCTCGGCTCGCTCCTCGTGCTCGTGCTCGCCCTCGGCGAGGGCGGGCTCATGGTCCTCGGGGCCGGGCTCCTGGGAGTGGTCCTCTGCGCCGCCGGCGTCTGGTGGTTCGTCGCGCACCGCGGCCTCCTGCGCGTGATCGGGGCGCTCCTCGTCTTCCTGGCCCCGGCCGGGGTCGTGGTGCTCTTCGCGTACCAGGGACTGTGGCTGACGGCCCTGATCCTCGTCCTGTGCTGGGGCGTCGCCCTGACCTGCGCCCGGGCGGCCCTGCGCAGGTCCCGGCCGGAGCGCCCGCAGGTGGCGACCGCCGCCGCCCGCCCGGCCCGACCGGTCCTGATCATGAACCCCAAGTCCGGGGGCGGGAAGGTCGGGCGCTTCGGGCTGGTCGAGCGGGCCGAGGAGCTCGGGGCGCGGGTGATCCTGCTCGACCCCGGCGCGCCCGCCGACGTCGCCGAGCTGGCCCGCCGGGCCGTGGCCGACGGGGCCGACCTGCTCGGCGTCGCGGGCGGCGACGGCACCCAGGCCCTGGTCGCCGCGGTGGCGGCCGACCACGACCTGCCGTTCCTGGTGATCTCCGCGGGGACCCGCAACCACCTCGCCATGGACCTCGGGCTCGACCGGGACGACCCCTCCCGCTGCCTCGACGCGCTGACCGACGGCGAGGAACTCCGGATCGACCTCGGCGACGTCTCGGGCCGGGCCTTCGTCAACACCGTCTCCTTCGGGGTGTACGCCGACGTGGTGCAGCGGCCCGAGTACCGCGACGACAAGGCGGGCACGGCCCTCAGCCTCATGCCGGACCTCCTGGTCGGCGAGGGCGTGCGGCGGCTCGACTCCCTGGTCGACGGCGCTTCCCTCGCCGACCAGCAGGCCCTGCTGGTCAGCAACAACCCGTACTTCTCGCCCGACGAGATCAGCGGCACCGGCCGCCGCCCCCGCCTCGACGACGGGGAGCTGGGCGTGCTCGGCATCCGGGTCGAGGACGCCGCCCAAGCGGCCGACCTGGCCGTCCGGGGCTCCCAGTCCACCGGCCTGACCGTCCTGAGCGCCCACCGCGTCGAGGTCACCGTCAGCGGCCCGGCCGAGGCGGACGGATCCCCGGAGGCTGCGGAGGACGCAGGGACGGACGGACCCCCGGAGGCTGCGGAGGACGCAGGGACAGACGGACCCCCAGAGGTGGCGGAGAACGCCGGGGCGGACGGGTCCGCCGAGGAGCCGGGGACCTCCGGGGCGGTCGAGATCCCGGTGGCGGTCGACGGCGAGGCGCTGCGGATGCCCATCCCCGTCGTGTGCACCCTGCGCCCCGGCGCGCTGCGGGTCCTGGTCCCGCGCGACCGGCCGGGCGTGGTGGCGCCCCCGCCCGCCATCGACTGGCGGCGGATCCTCGACCTGGCCTTCGGCCGCACGGTCCGGACCGCGCCCCGGTGAGCCGGACGCCGGACGGGGCGGAGCCCGCCGCCCCGAGCGGGGCCGACGGGCCCACCGCCCCGTCCGGCCCCAGCCCCGACCCCGACCCCGGCCCCAGCCCCGACCCCGGCCCCGACCCCGACCCCGGCCCCGCAGGCCCTCCTCCCCGTCCGGCC
>NZ_BNBS01000216.1 GCF_014656075.1 Streptomyces hydrogenans | reverse complement strand
AGAAAACAGAGCAGAACTAACCCTCAGGATTTCTGGCGCATCACACTAGGACGGTCTCCTTTGGCCCCAGGGGAACGGCTTCGTCTGGCCCCACCGAGGAACGGTTTGAAGTGGCCCCACCTGGCTGCCGGCGCGATGTGAGTGCGCTCGCTTGGAGCAGTGGGGCGTTGATTCGCGGGCACCTGGTGTTGACGACTGCTGCCCGGGCTACGCTGACGTCATGTCACCGTCAGGCTGGACACGGCTCACCGAAGCGCGCGGAACGCGGCGCCGATTGGCCATCGTGGGCGGTCACGTCATCAGGCGCCCCTTCCTGATCCTCGCCCTGGCGGGCCTGGCGTTCCTCATCACCCGATACGGCAAGGACTTCCCCGTGCTCTACGGAACGGCCCCTCTTGGGGCCGTCCTGATCCTCGGGAGCATGGGCCGCTACCGCCCGGCCAGTCCTGCCGAAGACAGCGACGCTGAACCCTTGCCGCAGGACCCCAAGGCGAACTGACCACCGACTGGCGCCGCGGCTGAGAGGCCGCTGAGAACCGTCCCTCACCGACAGACAGCCGCTGGCAGAGCGGTCTGGTTGCTCACGCGATCGGGGGACTGGGGCCACTCCAAACCGTTCCTCTTCGACACCGCCCTGACCCGTCACCCACACGGCCCAAAAGTGGGGCCAGCCAAAACCGTTCTAGTGGGGCCAAAACACACCGACGGAGACCTGCTCCCCGCACCCGCGGGGATGGACCCCTGGATAAGGCGCTCAGCATCGGCAGCGCGAACTGCTCCCCGCACCCGCGGGGATGGACCCACCATGTCCGTCACCGTCACCAAGACCGGCGGCTGCTCCCCGCACCCGCGGGGATGGACCCACGGTCCGGGCCCTGATGCTCCAGTGCGCCATCTGCTCCCCGCACCCGCGGGGATGGACCCGCGGGCCAGCTGCCCGGGTCCTGGTGGTCGTCCTGCTCCCCGCACCCGCGGGGATGGACCCGTCATCAGCCTCCCCGAGATCGAGGACGCGATCTGCTCCCCGCACACGCGGGGATGGACCCCTCGCACAGCGTCTGGCCAAGGAAGACGAGTACTGCTCCCCGCACCCGCGGGGATGGACCCGTCATGATGGTCGCGGCCGGCGGCGTCGCCCTCTGCTCCCCGCACACGCGGGGATGGACCCCGGTGAGGCCGAGGAAGTGATCCCGGACTCCGCTGCTCCCCGCACACGCGGGGATGGACCCGCGCGCACTGTGCGTGCCCGTGGCAGACTCGCCTGCTCCCCGCACACGCGGGGATGGACCCTCGCCCAGTTCCTCGGAAAGCTCCTCGTCCGGCTGCTCCCCGCACCCGCGGGGATGGACCCAGGGCGGTCCCCTCGTGGGCGTCTACGGTTCGCTGCTCCCCGCACCCGCGGGGATGGACCCAACGGGGTGGACCCCGTCACGATCGCCCCGACCTGCTCCCCGCGCACGCGGGGATGGACCTACCACGTCTACATGTACGACCTCGGCATCCGGCTGCTCCCCGCACACGCGGGGATGGACCCGAGCTGCTGGCCCACTCCGCCACCCCGGACCACTGCTCCCCGCACACGCGGGGATGGACCCGCGTCGCCGCCCGTGGACGGCTCGGCGAAGGTCTGCTCCCCGCACACGCGGGGATGGACCCACGTCGCGGACATCCTGCGGTGTGACGGTGGTCTGCTCCCCGCACACGCGGGGATGGACCCGTGACGACGGCGGCCTCCGCCTCGGCGACTGCCTGCTCCCCGCACACGCGGGGATGGACCCTCGAACCGGGTCACGACGTGGTCGTATCCGGGCTGCTCCCCGCACACGCGGGGATGGACCCACGGAGACCCCGTACCAGTCGTGGCGGCCCCACTGCTCCCCGCACACGCGGGGATGGACCCTCGAACCGGGTCACGACGTGGTCGTATCCGGGCTGCTCCCCGCACACGCGGGGATGGACCCGCGCAGGTCAGAAGCCTGCAAACTGAAAATCGCTGCTCCCCGCACCCGCGGGGATGGACCCCGGATCACGGCGGCAGTGAACTCGGCGTCGATCTGCTCCCCGCACACGCGGGGATGGACCCGTGAACCTCTTCACGAAGCGGCCGGCGGGCCACTGCTCCCCGCACACGCGGGGATGGACCCACGAGCACCTCACGGGGGCCCATGGTGCCCGGCTGCTCCCCGCACACGCGGGGATGGACCCTCGAACCGGTCCACACGAAGGGCCGGTCCATCCTGCTCCCCGCACCCGCGGGGATGGACCCTTTCCGGCGCCGAGCTGGATCGTCTCGACGTCCTGCTCCCCGCACCCGCGGGGATGGACCCCCCGAGCAGCCGATCCCGGACCCGGGTGAGCACTGCTCCCCGCACCCGCGGGGATGGACCCAACGCCAAGACCCAGCTCGGCAGCGGCGAGACCTGCTCCCCGCACCCGCGGGGATGGACCCCAGGTCAAGGCGCTCAAGACCACCGAGACGTCCTGCTCCCCGCACCCGCGGGGATGGACCCGGGCCGGCCGCACCGGACTGGGCCCCCGCCTGCTGCTCCCCGCACCCGCGGGGATGGACCCGGCGCCGCTGCGCCGGGCGCGGCGCCCGCGACCTGCTCCCCGCGCCCGCGGGGATGGTCCCCAGCTTGTGCTCGCGGAGATGGGCTCGGCGTCCTGCTCCCCGCGCCCGCGGGGACGGTCCCAAGGACTGGGGACTCAAGCCTGGCGAGGAGGGCTGCTCCCCGCGCCCGCGGGGATGGACCCGGCACCTGCCGATCGTGCTCCTCGCCCAGCTCCTGCTCCCCGCGCCCGCGGGGATGGACCCACCAGGGCCCGGTTCCAGCCCGCGTTCCCCTCCTGCTCCCCGCCCGCGCGGGGATGGACCCACCGCGCGGAAGGCGGCGAGGGCCTCGGACTGCTGCTCCCCGCTTGCGCGGGGATGGACCTGCTCCCCGCCCGCGCGGGGATGGACCCAAGGCCAAGGGCCGCGAACACCCGTCGATCACCTGCTCCCCGCCCGCGCGGGGATGGCCCCCGCGACGCCGAGGACGCCACCCCAGTGCAGGAACTGCTCCCCGCCCGCGCGGGGATGGCCCCCAGGACGAGGCGCGCCTCCCCGGCCACTGCTCCCCGCCTGCGCGGGGATGGTCCCCTGATCCTGCGGACGCGGAAGCTGTTCCTGTACTGCTCCCCGCCCGCGCGGGGATGGACCCGGCTTCAGCTTCGCCAACTTCTGCTGCAGCCACTGCTCCCCGCACCCGCGGGGATGGACCTCCTGCGATGCCGGCGCTGGTGCCGAGGCAGATCTGCTCCCCGCACCCGCGGGGATGGACCCCCCGAGCTCGGCACGTTCCTCGCGCTCCAGGCCTGCTCCCCGCACACGCGGGGATGGACCCGCGTTGTACGGCGCGGGTGTGGCTGCCGCGGACTGCTCCCCGCCCGCGCGGGGATGGACCCAGAGCGACAAGGGCTTTTGTTTCGCCCGGCGTCTGCTCCCCGTACACGCGGGGATGGACCCCACACACGGGAGCCCCACCGTGCCACCTTCCACTGCTCCCCGCACACGCGGGGATGGACCCTCGAAGGGCATGAGCGGCAGCTCTCCGCCGCCCTGCTCCCCGCACCCGCGGGGATGGACCCGGCTCCGTCATCTTCAACGCCGACCCCGAGGGCTGCTCCCCGCCCGCGCGGGGATGGACCCGGCCTCCCCATCGAAGGCGTCAGCACCCCGTCCTGCTCCCCGCTCGCGCGGGGATGGCCCCGAGGTGCCCGTATCGGTCCGGGATGCCGTCAACTGCTCCCGCTCGTACGGGGATGGACCCGCCAGGTACAGGCCCAGGCCCGAGCAGATCGTCTGCTCCCCGCGCCCGCGAGGATGATTCCTCGGTGACCGAGGCGTACCCGATGCTGTGCGCCTGCTCCCCACACGGGCGGGTGGTGGGGGAGTGGGTGATACGTTTTCCGCACAGAGCTGGGTTCTGTCCCAGGGGGCGCCGCTCTTGTGGTGTCTGCGGGGGTCCTGGCGGCGCGGGAGCCAGGTGCGGTCTGGTCTGGGTGGCCCTGTGGTGAGTGTAGGGGTTCTGGGTGCCTCTCAGGCTGTTTTCCCTGCTGGTGGGGTGTGCTGAGAGCTGCGAGTGGGGGACGGGTGTGGTTTTCGCACGGCACCGGGTCGGGCTGACCGGGGCCCTCGTCCGGCCGGGTTTCGTGCGGCGGGCAGGCTTCCATCGACCTCGTGCCACACTTCCCGCGGCTGCTCCCGGGACCGGCCGGCTCGAACCCCGACCACCTGTTCCCCGTTCGCGGGGGATGACCTCTCGCGGTATGTGAAGGATTCGCCGACCTGCCGCTGCTCCCCTTCCCCCGCCGGGGACGGCCCCGGAGGACTGGGAACGGGGCCGTTCCCTGTGCTCTGTGGGGACGGCCCTCAGTGTGGCCCCCGGGGTTGTTGTGGTCGTTGGCCGGGGCGCTGCTCTCTGCCTCCTGTACCGGCAGGGGTGGTCTCGGTGGTGGCGGGGGTGGTTCCCGGCTCGGTTATATGGGTGATGCGCTTTCCGCATAGCGCCGGGGTTCTGTATACCGCATGCGGAAAACGCATACGGGGCGTGTGGGAAGGTTGTGCTCCTGTCGGCGCGGCGTGCTGCTCCTGCTCCTGTTGCTGGCTGTTTCTGATCGCGCGGGTGGGGCGAGGGGCCGCGCCCGGCAAAGGTCCTGGATCCGCTGCTGCGTCCTCCCGTGCTCCTGCTTGTCGCCGGTTCCGGCCCTTGCTTGGGCCTGTGTGCCGGTCTGCCGTCTGTGGGGCTCTGGCGGCGCGGGAGCCGGCGGGTCTGTGTCTGGGTGGCGTTGTGGTGAGTGCGGGGGGCTGGGAGCCTCTCAGGCTGTTTTCCCAGGTGGCGGGGTGGGCTGATGACTGTGAGGGGGTCTTGTTCGCAGCTTTCGCGCAGCGTCGGCCGGTGTCTTGGGACAGGTGATCTCAACTGATTGGTCCCCCATCTTGACTGCGGATGGATTCCTGTCACTTGATCTTGCCCAAAGGTCCGGCAGTTGGGGCCCGCTGGCCGATGCGGTGTGTCTCGAGGCCGGGAAACCTGTCGCGGTCGTACCGGGTTCTCCAGGATGCTCGATCCCGTGCGTATCGACTTCGACGGCGTCACGTCTGTGCCACGGATGCTGCTCCTCAGCGAGTTCCAGCTCAACTCCGACTTCCAGGTCGTCCTGGACCGGCCGATATTCGTCACGGTGGGCGACCGCGTCTCGTATGAGGGCGGCGCCATTGTGGTGATTCGCCCGACCGGCGAGCATCACAGGCACCCGGCCGGCAACAGCCACTGGATCTGCCGCCGCTGGCAACCGGACGGTCAAGCTCACCTGGCAATCGGTCAAACTCACCTGCCACCGAATAGCCGGCCGGGCCGGGGGCTTTCTTGCCCTGCTGTGTCTGTGTGACAGGTAAGCCCCCGTCGGGCCAGCACTGCCCTCCGCGGCGGCCACAGCCCCCTCCTGCTCCCTGTCCGTAGGCGCTTTGGCCCCGCCCGGCCGTGGCGCTCGTGCCCGGCCCTGCCCGGTGGGGGACGGGACTGGTGTGTGACGGTGCCATCCGAGCCCGAGCTGCTTCCCGCGGGGTGCGGGGCAGGGGATGCGGTTTCCGTATGAGGGATGACCGCCCCTGTAGGCATACGCTTTCCGTATGCCTACAGGGGCTGCTCCCCAGCGCCTCCTTCCCGGTCGCCGGAGCATGGCCTCTGCCCGCTTGCCCGCTCGAACTCACGAGCGGCGTGCTTCGCAGCTGGCCCCGCCCGGGCCGCGCCCCCGGCACACAGCACCCTGCCGGTACGCCCCTGAGGCTGCCGCTGTCTTCGGAGGGGAGATGGGTGACGGCTCGTCTTGATGCGCTTTCTGCACGGGGTGTTGATGACCCGGCAGGAGGTGTCTGCTGACAGCTTTTTGAGCGCCGCTCACCCGAAGCAAGATTTCTGACAGTTGGAGGTATATGAGTGGTTTGAGATACTTTGATAAAGGTCTAGACAACTATCTTTGAGCTTCCTGCGCATCAATCACTCATAGTGACATTCCATGTGACGTCCCTACGCTCGTGAACCACCACCCCAACACCACTCGAAGTCACATCCCTCGAGCGCGGCAAACGGCCGACACGCCCCGCCGGCCCCGCAGGGGCCGCACACCATCCAACACACCCTCAACCACCCGCCACACCAACCCACTTACCTGCACTACACCCCGCCGCAGGCGGGCGCTCCACCACAAACAACCTCCCACCCCACACCCGCACCCGTCACACCACACCCAC
>NZ_BNBS01000215.1 GCF_014656075.1 Streptomyces hydrogenans | reverse complement strand
CGACGGCGCGCAGGCCGAGGGGCAGCGGCTCGTCGAGGAGCGGGCGGACGGCCAGCCGGGCCCGGCGGCGGTCGCCGACGGCGGTGGTGCCGTTGCGTGCGTCGAAGGAGGTGGCGAGGGGTCCGGCCTCGGCGCGGACGTGGGCGAGGAGCGCGGCGGCCGTCCAGTCGCGGCCGGGCGGGCCGGCGACGGCGGTGTCGCCGTGGTCGTCCTCGACGAGGCGGGCGAGGAGCACCTCGGCGCCGGTGAGGAAGCCCAGGTGGTCGAGCGGGGCGCCCTTGGCCTCGAAGAGCGGCCGGTTCTCGGCGAGGATCTCCAGGCCGCGGCCCTCGTTGCGGGACAGGGCGCAGAACTCCAGGTGCAGTCCGACCTCGGCCTGCGTGCCGGTGTTGCCGCGGACCTTGCGGTAGCCGGTGAGGTGGTGGGAGCGGGCCTCGTCCGTGCGGCCGGTGCGCAGCAGCGGGAGCAGCGCGCGGGCCTGGCTCATCTGCGGTTCCTCGCTGCAGACCTGCCCGCCGTCGAGGACGGGGCGCCAGCTGTCGAGGGCCGCGGTGTCGTCGCCCTCGGCGACGTGGTGCCAAGCGTGGTGCCGGGTCTCGCACGCCTCGCAGTCGCTGAGGTCGGTGCGGGGCCGGGTGGCCCAGAGGTCGTACGCGTCGGCGACGCCGGTGCCGGTGTGGTGGGCCAGGTGGTAGCGCATGGCGGCGACGGGCTGGACGCCGTGGCCGGCGGCCTCGTACCGGTCGCGCATCTGGTCGAGCCAGCCGCTGATCGCCGTCAGGGGCATCTCGGGGACCTGGAGGAGGGAGGTCGTCACCCACTTGAAGCGCCAGAAGACCTGGTGGGCCTCGTAGGGGCTGAAGGATTCGGGGGTGGAGTCCCACAGCTTGAGGATGCGGGCGAAGGCGACGGGCGACTTGCGCTGCTCGCCGGTGAACTCGTACGCCGTCATGAGTTCGAGGAGCGCGGTGACGAGCACGTCGGGCTTCTCGAAGACCTCGGCGGCCTCGACGAGTTCCTCGGCGGTGATGGTGCGCGGCAGTCCGTGGGGGCGCTCGTGGTTCTCGCGGAGCGCCTCGACGACGGCCTCGGGAGTGTCCAGCATCTCTACAGTTCCTTCCGGGGCTCGGAGCCGGGGGCCGAGTCGGGGCCGGCCGTGCCGGGATGGTGCATGGCGTGGGTGAGCAGGCCCATGAAGGCCCGGTTGAGGAGGGCGCTCTCGCTCGCGCGCAGCGGTCGGCGGCTGAGCAGCAGCGCCTGGCCGTAGAGGGCCTCGGCGGTGGTGACGGCGAGGCCGCGTTCGCCGATGGTGAGGGCCTGGCGGACCAGCGGGTTGAGGTGGTTGAGGACGAGCTGGGCGCGCGGGGTCTCGTCGCGCAGCGAGCCGAGGATGTCGGCCCACAGGCCGTCGCTGTCGGCGGCGAGGCCCGAACGGGTCCGCTCGTGCCGGGCGTCGCGGTTGTCGAGGAGCAGCGCGGGGGCGGTGACCGGCTGGAAGTCGCGCAGGACGACGTCGCAGTCGTGGACGCCGATCGTCTCGCGGGCGACCGCGAGGAACGCGGCGGCGCGCAGTTCCGCGCCTGGGTCGACGGCGTCGAGGTGGGCGGTGACGGTGGCCGTGTCGAGGTCGGTGACGGCGGTCCCGGGGCGGATCTCGGGCAGCCGGTGGACGAGGTCGCGGTCGTAGGTGTAGCCGCCGTTGACGACGCCGAGTCCGGCGGCGGAGGCGATCGGCGCGACCTGGCGGAACTCCTCGACGCTGCGCGTCACGAGGAGCGTGCGGTGGGTCCGCGCGAACTCCTCCAGGGTGACGTTGCCGTCGGTGGTCTCGAAGGGCAGCCAGGGCAGCACGATGCGCAGCAGCTCGTCGTCGTAGCGGGCGAGCGCCTTGACCGCGAGGTGGTGGGTGTCGATGAAGCGGTGGAGGAGCGCGGGGTCGCTGGCGGCGAGGCCGATGAGCCAGTCGCGGATCCGGTCGCCGAGGGCGTCGCGTACGGCGGACAGGGTGCCGTCCTCGTACAGCGACTCGCGCGAGGCCGTCGGGCGGAGGCTGGTGGTGTCGACGACGCAGCGCACGAAGAACGCCCACTCGGGGAGCAGTTCGGGGGCCTGGTCGGTGAGCAGCATGCCCTTGAGGTGGACGCGGTGTCCGGCGCGCTGCGCCGGGCTCACGGCGGTCGGCAGGACGTAGGCGACCCCCCGCAGTCCGGCGGCCGGCAGGTCCAGCTCGATGGTGTCGAGCGGGGTGAAGTCGAAGAGTTCGCGGCAGTAGGTGGTGTTGGCCTCGCGGCGGGCCAGCGGGGAGCGGTGGGTCCGCTCCCACGGCGGCGCGTCGTTGACGCGGTGGGTCTCGCCCCGCGTGTCGACGACGGTGACCTCGTGGCGCAGCAGTCCGCCGTAGTGCCGGGCGAGGGAGACGACGCGCTGGGGGCTGGTCCATTCGGCGTTGTCGGCGCGCGGGACGAGCCGCACCGTGGTGCCGGGCTCGGGGAGGGTCGCGGACGGCAGGGTGCGGATGGTGTAGCGGCCGTCGGAGTGGCCGCGCCATTCGACGGTGGGCGCGGCCGGGTCGGCGGCGGAGCGGCTGAGCACGGTGATCTCGTCGGCGACGACGAAGCAGGCGAGCAGGCCGATGCCGAACTGCCCGATGAACTCGCCGCGTGCCGCGTCGAGTCCCGCCCCGTCCAGTGCCCCGTCGGCGGTCCGCTTGGAGCTGCGGCCGATCGTGGCGAGGAAGCGGTGCACGTCGGCTTCGGACAGGCCGATGCCGGTGTCCGTGACGGTCAGCGTGTCCCCCGTGCGCACGGTGATGGTGCCGGGCGCGCCGGGGGTGAGGGCCTGCCGGTCGGTGAAGGCGTCGACGGCGTTCTGGAGGAGTTCGCGCAGGTAGACGCGGGGGCTGGAGTAGAGGTGGTGGGAGAGCAGGTCGACCAGGCCGCGGAGGTCCACCTGGAAGGTGTGGGCGGTCTCGGCGGCCGGGGTGGTCGGGGAGGTCCTGGGAGTCTCGGGGTGGGACACCTGGCGCGGTCCTTCGGGGTGCGCGCCCGGGCGCTCGGCGGCGCGGGCGGGGATGCGGGCTGGTGGGTACTGGGGATGGGGGTGAGGGTGAACGTAAGGGTGGGGGTGAGGGCGGGCCGGGAGGGTGCGGGCCGGGTGGTGGAGCCGGTAGGCAGGTCGAGCGGGTACGCGTACCGGCCACCGGCCCGGTGCCGGGTCGGGCAGCGGGGCGGCGGGTCGAGGCATACGAGGCGTGCGGCGGCCGGGCCCGTTCCGTTCCGGCCGGCGCCCCCGCTTCCTCTGTCCCCGCCCCCGCCGCCGCCTTCGCCTCAGCGTCCGGCGGCGGAGCGGTGCTTGCTGAAGGCCTTGGCCGGGTCGTCGCCGTCCAGGTAGTACCAAGGGGACTCGGTGACCCGCCCCTCCGTGGCCTGGAAGCACTCCCGGGCGGCCCGGTGGTCGCCGGCCAGCGAGAAGGCCATGGCGAAGGCGTTGAGGGCCTGGAGCCCGCCGCGGCCGACCGTGAAGTCCCGGTGGCGGATCGAGTGGTCGGCCGCTTCGTGCAGGGAGGCGATGACCTGGGGCTGTCCGATGTAGCGGGCGTCGGGTCCGGAGTCGAGGGCGAGCCAGTGCTCCAGGTGGGCGTGGGCGACGAGCTGGCCCAGGGGCGTCCCTCCGGGCGCGCCGAAGGCGGCGGTCCTGGCGAAGGCGTGCATCTCCTCGTGGGAGCCGCTCCACTTCTCGCAGACCTGCTGCAACTGCTGCTGGTGCGCCCCCAGGTGGTGCGGGTCCCGGCGCACGGTCGCCTCGAAACGGCGGCGGGCCACGTCCTGCCCGACCTGGAGGCCGCGCCCGGTGATCTGGAGGCCGTACCAGGGTGAGGTCCACCCGGGCTCGCTCTCGGCCACCTCGTACAACCAGGTCTCGGCCGTGTCCAGCCGCTCGTGGAACACCCGGAACTGCTCGCGGGAGACGTGGCGGGCGCTGGCGGCCGTCCTCGCCTCCCAGGCCCAGCCGATGTGCCGGACGGCCGCGACGAGGCGCGGCAGCGGGGCCCCGGGCTCCGCCGCCACGACGTCGGCGATCCACCGCTCCGTCCCGGCGACGTCTCCGGCGGCCCAGAGGAGGCCGGTGCGGTCCTCGCTCTCGGGCCGCGCGTCGAGCACGTCCCGTACGGTCGCCCCGTCGGCGGCCTCGGCGGCCTCGCGGACGCGTCGGACGTCCGGGTCCCCCGCGCCCTCGTCGATGCGTGCGACGGGCCGGCCCGTCCATCTTCCCAGCGTGTTCCCCAGGTCCCGGAGCAACGCCATCTCCCCACCCCTTGCTCTGTTCGCACGGGGTGGCTGATGATCGTCCCGCCCCGTGGATGTAGTGACTATCACGCGCGACCGACAATCGCACCCCTGTATGGGCCCGCAGGTCAGGTCGGTCGCACCGCCCGGGCGCGGATTCCGGGACGGCACCCGGTCGCACCGCCCGGGCGCGGATTCCGGGACGGCACCCGGCGGAGAAGGGGAGGACGGCCGCATGCGTGTGGTGCTGTCGGCGTACGGGGCGCGCGGGAGCGTGGAGCCGATGGCCGCGCTCGCGGTGCGCCTGCGCGAGAGGGGCGCGGAGGTGCGGGTGTGCGCGCCACCGGACGAGGAGTTCACCGAGCTGCTGGCCGCGTGCGGCGTGCCGTCGGTGCCGGCCGGCGCGCCGGTGCGTCCGCTGGTGACGACCGTGGAGCCCGGATCCGCCGCGGGTCTGGCCCAGCGGGCGGCCGATCTGATGGGTGCGCAGTTCGGGCCGGTCGCCGAGGCGGCCGAGGGGTGCGACGCGCTGGTGGCGACGGGACCGCTGCCCGTCACGGCGGCGGCGCGGTCGGTCGCCGACCGGCTCGGCGTCCGCGACGTGTACGCCACGCACACGCCGGTGGTCCTCCCCGCCCCGCACCAGCCGCCGCCCGGCCGGCGGGGCCGGCCGCTGCCGCCGGACGTGCGGAACAACGCCGAGCTGTGGGACCTCGACGCCCGCCTCGCGAACGACATGTTCGGCGCCATGCTCGGCGCGTTCAGGGACTCCGCCGGCCTCCCCCCGGTGGACGACGTCCGCGGCTACGCCTTCACCGACCGCCCCTGGCTGTCCGCCGACCCGGTCCTGAGTCCCTGGCCGCCGACGGGCCTCGGCGTCGTCCAGACCGGTGCGTGGTTCCGCCCGCGCGCCGCCGTCCGTCCGCTCCCTCCGGAGGTGGCGGCCTTCCTGGAGGCGGGCCCGCCACCCGTGTACGTGGGCTTCGGCAGCACGCCGCTCGGTACGGCGGCGCCCGGCATCGTCCGGGCGGCCGTCGAGGCGGTCCGCGCGCGGGGGCGTCGCGTGATCGTCGCCCGGGGCTGGGCGGGCCTGGATCCGACCGACGGCGGGGACGACTGCCTGACGGTCGGCGAGACCGACCACCAGGCGCTGTTCGCCCGCGTGGCCGCCGTCATGCACCACGGCGGCGCCGGCACCACGGCCGCGGCCGCCCGCGCCGGCGCGCCGCAAGTGGTAGTGGCCCGGAGCGGGGACCAGCCGTACTGGGCCGGGAGGGTCGCCGCCCTGGGAATCGGCACGGCCCACGACAACCATGCGCCGACACCCGCGTCCCTGGCGGCCGCGCTCGCCCCGGCCCTGCGCCCCGAGACCCGCTCCCGGGCGGAGGCCCTACGGGACACGGTGCGCCGCGACGGAGCGGCGAAGGCGGCCCGGCTCCTGAACGAGACCGCCGGCCGGTGACGGCGCCCGCCGTGGCGCCGCCGCGTTTCCGCTACCTGGCCCCGCCCGCTCGGCGACCCCGCCGACGACGCACACCGCTCAGGTCACGCCCGGAGCACTGAGGGCCCTGCCGGGCATGCCGGGTTTGACGCTCGTACAACCCTTTGGCTCGAACGGGAGTCTGACCGGTCGGCGCCTGCCGCGACGGGCGTCGACCCGATCTTCCAGGAGGAACCTTTGATCTCCGCCAGCATGAGCCGTCGGGGTGTCTCCGCCGCGATCACCACCGTCCTCGCCGTCACGCTCGACGCGGGCGTCCTGACCGTCCCGGCCGCAGCCGCTCCGCTGCCCGCGGCCGAGGCGGGGACGGCGACGGCGCCCGTCGTGTACTCGGCGGGCAACTACCGCCCCGTGGCAGTGGGGAAGACTGGCTTCCTGCTTTCCGCGAGAGTGGACGGCAAGTACGTACTCCAGTGGACCCGGTTCGCGGACGGATCGGTCACCACGATCGACGCGCCGGTGGGCGACTCCACCGGCACTGACGTGATCATGACCGGGCGGGGGACGTCCCCTGCCCGGTCCCTGGTCCTGCAGCTGCGCGACATGGCCCCCGGTGGCGGCACC
>NZ_BNBS01000214.1 GCF_014656075.1 Streptomyces hydrogenans | reverse complement strand
GGCCCGGCCCACCGAGCGGCCGAGGACCACCGCAGCGACCAGCGGCACGGCCGCCGCCGCCCACTGCGGCCAGCCGCCGCGGCCCTCCGGGGGCAGCGCCGCGAGGAGCGGGAAGGGCGGCACGGCCGGGTCGCCGACCAGGCCCAGCGGGGTCGCGAGCGCGCCCGTGCCGAGCGCGACGCCGGGACCGAGGCCGTACGCGGCGGCCCACACGGCCGCGTTCGGCAGCAGCGCGAGGACCAGCAGCGCCAGCGCCACCCGACCGGACCACTCCCCCGCGATTCCCTCGTACGAGGCCCGCGCCGCGCCCGCGTGCCAGTCCAGCGGGGTGCCGGCGAGCACCGCTCCGCCCGCGAGCAGGGTCACCAGACCGGCCGCCGCCCCGCGCAGGGCGGCGGCGGCCTCCTCCCGGCCGGGCAGCGGCCGGCCCAGCGCGGTCCAGACGCCGGCGCCGGCGGCGTCGAGCACCACGCCGGGCAGCCACAGGCCGGCGGTGACGAGGTCGGCGGGCAGCGGACCGCTCTCGCTGTAGACCACGATCACGGCCGCCACCAGCAGGTATCCCCCGGAGACCGCGCCGAGCGTGCCCGCGGGCGAGGGCCGCGGGCCGGTCTCGTCGGCCGGGTCGAGGGTGGAGCGGGCGGTCCGGAAGACCAGCCAGACCGGCAGCGCGGCCGTCAGCAGCGGGACGATCCCCAGCGGTGCGGGCAGCCCGCCGAGGGTGTCGGTGCGGACGAGTTCGACGCCGTGGGCGAGCAGCCACAGCCCGGCGGCGAGGTGGAGGGCGCCGCCGGCGCCGCTGTCGGGGAACGGCGAGCTGATCCAGGCGACGATCACCAGGACCGCGAGCGCGCCGACGCCGAGTCCGGCGGCGACGCCGCCGCGGACACAGGCGGTGGCGAACGCGGCGGAACGCCCGCCCTGGACCAGGGAGTGCTCGGTCAGGTGGGTCACGGGGCCATGCTGCCAACGACACGCGCTTTCGCGGCGTAACAGGCAAACATCC
Organism: Streptomyces hydrogenans; assembly: GCF_014656075.1. Taxonomy (GTDB): domain Bacteria; phylum Actinomycetota; class Actinomycetes; order Streptomycetales; family Streptomycetaceae; genus Streptomyces; species Streptomyces hydrogenans. The sequence continues at coordinate 5,637 of NZ_BNBS01000214.1, read as the reverse complement.
GTTGTGTCGCTCAATATACGTTTATGTACTTTTCCGCCCAGAGGTGCTCCGCGGGAGGTCGACACCGATGAGCCAGACGAGCCGGGGCGGCGACACCGCGCCCCCCTCCGCCGCCACCGCGCTGCCGACGCCGAAGGAGCGGCGCCGGCTGCGCGAGGCGCTCTCCCTGAGCGAGGAGCAGGTCGCCGAGGCGATGGGCGTCACGAAGGCCACGGTCAAGGCGTGGGAGACCGGTCGCTCGGCCCCCCGGGGCCGCAAGCGCGAGGCGTACGTCAAGCTGCTCAGCGGCCTGTCGGACGCCCCCGCGGAGGCCCCCGCCGGACCGACACCGGCGCCCACCGCCCACGTACGGCCCAAGGCCGCCGACCGACGGCCCGCCGGGCCCCCGAAGGGCCCCGCCCGGCCCGAGCAGCGCCTGAAACCGGCACCGGAACCGGCCCCCGCCCCGGAGCCCGAGCCGGTGCCGGTGGCCGCGCGCGGACCCGAGCCGGCCGGGCTGACGCCCGAGGAGGCGTTCGACGCGCTCTACGGGCACGCGGCCCCCGGCCTCGTCCACCAGACGTACCTGCTGACCGGACGCCGCCGGCTCTCCCAGGAGGCCGTCGAGCACGCCTTCCACCACGCCTGGGAGCACTGGCCCGAGGTGGCCGTGGACGCCGACCCGGTCGGCTGGGTGCGGGCGGCGGCGTACGAGTACGCCCTCTCCCCCTGGCACCGGCTGCGCCGCACCCACAAGCACCCCGACGCCCCGCCGACCGAGGCAGGGCGGCGGGCGCTGCTCGGGGCGCTGCTCGACCTGCCGGCGCCGTACCGCCGCACCGTCCTGCTCTACGACGGGCTCGGGCTCGACCTGCCCGAGACGGCCGCCGAGACGGAGGCCAGCACGCCGGCCGCCGCCAACCGGCTGCTGTACGCGCACGCGGAGATCGGCAGGCGGGTGCCGGAACTGGCCGACCCCGAGGCGCTCCAGCGGCGGCTCGCCGCCCTGGTGGCGGAGGCGCCGTCGGCGACGCTGCCGGTGGCCCGGACGGTCCGCGGCGGCAGCGAACGGCGGAACCGGCGGCTGACCCGGGCGGTGGTCGGGGTGACGGCGGCGCTGGTCTGCGTCACGGCCCTGACGGCGGTGACGGCGCCGACCCGCTACATCCCGGACGTCGCGCCCGGCCAGACCGTGAACGGCGTCCCGGTGCGCGGCGGGCCGCAGAAGCTCGGCGAGGAGGACGTGGAGCTGCGCGACCGGCTGCGGTCCGAGCCGAACCCGGGGCCGGAGCGGCTGATCCCGACCGCCGGGTAGCCGGTACGCGCGTGGGCCCCGCCCTTCCGGTCTCCCGGAGGGGCGGGGCCCACGCGCTTACGGCCTGTCGAGCTGCTGTGCGTGTCAGCCCGCGAGGATGGCGCGCGCCAGCTTGGCGGTCTCGGTGGGGGTCTTGCCGACCTTCACACCGGCGGCCTCCAGGGCCTCCTTCTTCGCCTGGGCGGTGCCGGAGGAGCCGGAGACGATGGCGCCGGCGTGGCCCATGGTCTTGCCCTCGGGCGCGGTGAAGCCCGCGACGTAGCCGACGACCGGCTTGGTGACGTTGGCCTTGATGAAGTCGGCCGCACGCTCCTCGGCGTCGCCGCCGATCTCGCCGATCATGACGATCAGGTCCGTCTCCGGGTCGGCCTCGAAGGCCGCCAGGGCGTCGATGTGCGTGGTGCCGATGACCGGGTCGCCACCGATGCCGACGGCGGACGAGAAGCCGATGTCACGGAGCTCGTACATCATCTGGTACGTCAGCGTGCCGGACTTCGAGACCAGGCCGATGCGGCCCGGCTTCGTGATGTCGCCCGGGATGATGCCGGCGTTCGACTGACCCGGGGTGATGAGACCGGGGCAGTTCGGGCCGATGATGCGGGTCTTGTTGCCCTTCGCCTGCGCGTACGCCCAGAAGGCGGCGGAGTCGTGGACGGCGATGCCCTCGGTGATGACGACGGCGAGGGGGATCTCGGCGTCGATCGCCTCGACGACGGCGGCCTTGGCGAAGGCCGGCGGGACGAAGAGGACCGAGACGTTGGCGCCGGTCTCCTTCATCGCCTCGGCGACGGAGCCGAAGACCGGGACCTCGGTGCCGTCGAAGTCGACGACGGTGCCGGCCTTGCGCGGGTTCACGCCGCCGACGATGTTGGTGCCGTCACCCAGCATGAGCTTGGTGTGCTTCATGCCCGTGGCACCGGTCATGCCCTGGACGATGACCTTGCTGTCCTTGTTGAGGAAGATAGCCATGGCTGTTCTGTCCCTCTTCCCTTACTTCGCGGCCGCGAGCTCGGCGGCCTTGTCGGCCGCGCCGTCCATGGTGTCCACGCGCTGCACGAGCGGGTGGTTGGCGTCGGACAGGATCTTGCGACCCAGCTCCGCGTTGTTGCCGTCGAGGCGGACGACGAGCGGCTTGGTGACTTCCTCGCCCTTCGAGGCGAGGAGCTCCAGGGCCTGCACGATGCCGTTGGCGACCTCGTCACAGGCGGTGATGCCGCCGAAGACGTTGACGAAGACGGACTTGACGTCCGCGTCGCCGAGGATGATCTCCAGGCCGTTCGCCATGACCTCGGCGGAGGCGCCGCCGCCGATGTCGAGGAAGTTGGCCGGCTTCACGCCGCCGTGGTTCTCACCGGCGTACGCGACGACGTCCAGGGTCGACATGACCAGGCCGGCGCCGTTGCCGATGATGCCGACCTCGCCGTCGAGCTTGACGTAGTTGAGGCCCTTGGCCTTGGCGGCGGCCTCCAGCGGGTTGGCCGCGGCCTTGTCCTCCAGGGCCTCGTGCTCCGGCTGGCGGAAGTCGGCGTTCTCGTCGAGCGAGACCTTGCCGTCGAGGGCCAGGATGCGGCCGTCCTTGGTCTTGACCAGCGGGTTGACCTCGACGAGGAGGGCGTCCTCGGCGACGAAGGTGTCCCACAGGGTGACCAGGACCTCGGCGACGCCCTCGGCGACCTCGGCCGGGAACTTCGCCTGGGCGACGATCTCGCGGGCCTTCTCCAGGGTGACGCCGTCGTTGGCGTTGACCGGGACCTTGGCGAGGGCCTCGGGGGTCTTCTCCGCGACCTCCTCGATGTCCATGCCGCCCTGCACCGAGGCCATGGCCAGGAAGGTGCGGTTGGTGCGGTCGAGGAGGTACGAGACGTAGTACTCCGCCTCGATCTCCGGGGACAGCTCGGCGATCATCACCTTGTGGACCGTGTGGCCCTTGATGTCCATGCCCAGGATGTCCGTCGCGCGGGCGACGGCCTCGTCCGGGTTCGCGGCAAGCTTGACGCCGCCGGCCTTGCCGCGGCCGCCGACCTTCACCTGGGCCTTGACGACCGACTTGCCGCCAAGACGCTCGGTGGCCTCGCGCGCCGCCTCAGGCGTGTCGATGACTTCACCGGCCAGCACCGGTACACCGTGCTTGGCGAAGAGGTCCCTCGCCTGGTACTCGAACAGGTCCACGCGCGTCCCTTTTCTAGATGATCGCGGTTCGTTGTCTGCGTGGGCGTGCCGCGGAGGGCAACGTGACTGCGCTGTCACTAGGGAGGCGTACACGGTGTCCGTGGACGCGGCATGTCCGTCTCGCAGGTTATCCCCGTGGGACGTGGGTCCCTAAATCGCAGATCCCCACCGGGCGGTGATACGGGTCACAGAACGTAGGGACGAAGGGGCTGTCCGTGGGCGACCCCGCACCCCCGCCCCGCCCCCATCAGGCAGGCGGGGAGCGGGGTTTGCGCCCCTCACGCCACGCCGGTGCGCAGGGTGAGGGGCACCTCGCCCCGGGTGTGATATGGACCTCAGTGGACCCGCGGGCGTCCGTCCGGGTGGCCGGGCGACGACGGATTCCGCACGCGCGCCGGACCGTGCGACGGGTCCGGCGCGGCCCCGGGCCCCCGGGCCGCACGCGGGTCCGGACGACGGGGCGGGTGCCGGTCCGGACGACGGGGCGGGTGCCGGTCCGGACGACGGGGCGGGTGCCGGTCAGACCGGGTCGGGCATCGGGAGCGGTCTCCCCTCCAGGGCGGCGGCCATGACCTCGGGGAAGAGGTCGGGGGTGCAGGCGAAGGCGGGGACGCCGAGGGCGGCGAGCGCGGCGGCGTGCTCGCGGTCGTGGGCGGGGGCGCCTTCGTCGGAGAGGGCGAGGAGGGCGACGAACCCCACCCCGGACGCCCGCATCGCGGCGACCCGCCGGAGCATCTCGTCGCGGATGCCGCCCTCGTACAGGTCGCTGACGAGGACGACGACGGTGTCGGCGGGGCGGGTGATCCGCGACTGGCAGTAGGCGAGCGCCCGGTTGATGTCGGTGCCGCCGCCGAGCCGGGTGCCGAAGAGGACGTCGACGGGGTCGTCGAGCACCTCGGTGAGGTCGACGACCGAGGTGTCGAAGACGACGAGCCGGGTGGCGACGGTCCTGAGGGAGGCGAGGACGGCGCCGAAGACGGAGGCGTACACGACGGAGGCGGCCATCGAGGCGGACTGGTCGACGCAGAGCACGACCTTCTTGCGCACCGCCCGGGAGGCGCGGCCGTGGCCGATCAGCCGCTCGGGGACGACGGTGCGGTGCTCGGGCAGGTAGTGCCTGAGGTTGGCGCGCAGGGTGCGGTCCCAGTCGATGTCCCGGTGGCGGGGCCGGCTGATCCGGGCGGAGCGGTCGAGGGCTCCGGTGACGGCCGCCCTGGTGCGGCTCGCGAGCCGGGCCTCCAGATCGGCGACGACCTTGCGGACGACGGCCCGGGCGGTCTCCCTGGTGGTCTCCGGCAGCGCCTCGCTCAGCGAGAGGAGGGTGCCGACGAGGTGGACGTCGGGCTCGACGGCCTCCAGCGTCTCCGGCTCCAGGAGGAGGGCGGCGAGACCGAGCCGGTCGATGGCGTCGCGCTGCAGGACCCGCACCACGGAGCGGGGGAAGTAGCCGCGGATGTCGCCGAGCCAGCGGGCGACGGAGGGCGCGGAGCCGCCGAGCCCTCCCCCGCGCTCGCCGCCGCCGTCCGCGCTGTCGTAGAGGGCGGCGAGGGCGGCGTCCATGGCGGCGTCGGTGCCGGACAGGGTGCGGCCGGTGCCCTCGGCCGCGGCGCCGCCGAGGACGAGCCGCCAGCGGCGCAGCCGCTCGTCGGGGGTGCTGGTGCTCATGCGGCTGCCTCCGTGCCGAGGACGAGGTCGAGGAGGGGCAGGACTCCGGCGGCCCGCGCCGTGTCGGGAGCGGCGGCGAAGCCGGGGACGGCGGCGGTGCGGCGCGCGGTCCCGGGCCCGCGGGCGGCCAGCTCGCCGAGGGTGCGCCGGGCGCCGGGCTCGTACGCCCCGAAGGTGCGCCGCAGCAGGGGCAGGACGTCGGTGAACGCCTCGGCCGGTACGCCGGAGAGCCAGCGGTCGAGGAGGGTGAGGAGGCGCTCGTCGTGGACGAGGAGCAGCCCGCCGCCGGTGCCGCCGACGAAGCCGTCGAGCCAGGCGGCGGCGGAGGCGGGCGGGGCGCCGGGCGAGAGGGCGAGGCCCATGAGGCGGGCGGCCTCGTCGTCGGTGAGTCGCCCCTCGTCGAGCAGGATCCGGGCGGCCCGGCCGCGCACCGCGCCCGGCGTCCGTTCCGTCTCGGCGAGCCGGCGCAGGTCACGTACCGCACCCGCCCGCCCAGTGCCGCCCGGATC
>NZ_BNBS01000213.1 GCF_014656075.1 Streptomyces hydrogenans | reverse complement strand
GGCATGACCGGCGAGACCGTGCCCGTCCGGCTGATCCGGATCGGCGAGGAGACGGCGGACCGAGAGGCCGCGTCGGCGCTCGACGCCGCGGCGGCCGTCGTCGTCGCGACCGGCTACCAGGCCCGCCTCCCCGAACTGCTCGGGGAGGACGGCGGCGGGCTCACCGTCCGGGTCGAGGGCACCGCCACCGACGTGGCGCGGGTCGCCCTGCTCGTCCTGGGCGACGGCTCGACCGACGAGCGGCTGCTCGCCTACGGCCTCGGCGCCGGGCTCCGCATCTCCGGGGCCACCGGAGGCGAATCGGGCTACACCCGCAGGGCGGACGGGGTCTGGCTCTACCAGAACGGCATCGGGGACATCGTCCTCGACCACCTGCCCGCCCTGCGCGGCGACGTCCGTCGGCACGCCCACTCCACGACCATCGAGGTGACCCAGCGATGACCATCGTCCGGAAGGCCGTCATCCTGGCGGCGGGAACGGGGAGCCGGCTCGGAGGAGAAGGCCCCAAGACGCTGACCCCGGTGCACGGCCGGTCGATCCTGCACCGGTCGCTCGACCAGCTCGCCGCGGTCGGCGTCCGCGAGGTCGTCCTCGTCGTCGGGCACCTGGCGGACGAGGTGAGGGCCGCGGTCGGCGACACGTACGCCGGCATGGCCGTCTCGTACGTCGTCTCCGATCGCTTCCGCACCACCAACAACGCCTACTCGCTCTGGCTCGCCCGGGAGCACCTGACCGAGGACCTCTACCTCGTCGAGGGCGACGTGGTCTTCGGGCCCGGCCTGCTCGACCGGCTCGCCTCGCACCACGCCCCGGCCGTGTGCGCCGTGGCACCCTGGCGCAAGGGCATGAACGGGACGGTCGTCTCCGTCACCGGGGACGGAGGCGTCGGACGGTTCCACGTCGGCGCGCAGCGCGAGACCGAGGGCGGCGGGTCCGAGGGCCTGTTCAAGACCATCAACGTGCACCTGCTGCGCGGGGCGTTCCTCGCGGACCGCTTCGGGCCGGCGCTCGACCGCCTGATCCAGGACGGCGGGACGGACGCGTTCTACGAGGGCGTCCTCGCCGGTCTCGCCGCCGCGCACGAGGGCGAGGTCGGCGCCGTGGACTGCGGCGACCTGCCGTGGTACGAGGTGGACGACCTCACCGACCTCGGCGCCGCCGTCTACGAGTTCGGCGACGACGAGCAGCGGCTGGAGCAGCTCTGCAAGCTGTACGGCGGCTACTGGCGGCACGACGTGGTGGACCACCGGCTGCTGTACAACCTCTACTTCCCGCCCGCCGCACTCGTCGACGAACTGGCCGCGGACTTCCGGGAGTCGCTGGTCCACTACCCGGTGGGCCACGCGGTGCTCCAGCAGCTCCTCGGCGCCGTCATCCGGCAGCCCGCCGACCGCCTCGTGGTGGTCAACGGGGCGTCGGAGCTCATCAAGATCCTCGGTCACACGCTGGACAAGGTGGCGCTGGCCGTCCCCGGGTTCAACGAGTACGAGGCCGTGTTCGAGGAGTCCGCCATCCAGCGCGTCCTCCTGCCGGGGCCCGACTACCGCCTCGACGTCGACGACTTCACCGACCAGGTGCGGGCGGCCGGATCGCGGGCGGTCATCATCACCTCGCCGAACAACCCGACGTCCATGGCCGTCCCCCGGGAGGACCTGGAACTCCTCTGCAAGCGCCTGGCCGCCCAGGACTGCCTGCTGGTCGTCGACGAGTCGTTCGTGGACTTCTGCGACGAGGGCCAGAGCCTGGAGCCCACCCTCGAGGACCACCCGAACCTCGTGATCGTCAAGAGCATGAGCAAGGTGTACGGCGTGGGCGGACTCCGCCTCGGCTACCTCCTGTCGGCCGACCTCGACCTCGTCGCGCGGTTCCGCGCCAAGCTGCCCATCTGGAACATCAACGGCCTGGCGGAAACGTTTCTGCGTCTGCTGCCCAGGTACCGTCAGGCGTTCCTGCGCAGCTGCGAACTGGTGCGCCGGGACCGCGACGAGTTCTACGAGCTGCTCAGGGACGTGGACGGGCTGACCGTCTGGCGCCCCGACGCCAACTACGTCATGGTCCGCCTGCCCGACGGCGTGACCGGCCCCGAGGTCGTGCGCGCGCTCTTCTCCGAGCACAAGATCCTCACCAAGGACTGCGCGGGCAAGTCCATGCCGGACGGCGAGCAGTACCTGCGCGTCGCCTGCCGCACCCCGGCCGAGAACCGGGCCTTCGCCGAGGCGCTCGGACAGCTCGTCACCGCCGCCACGCGGACGCCGGCCGGCGTGGGCCGTACGGCTCCGGCGCACGGGGGCCGATGACATGGCCGCACCCCTCGCGCCGAGCCCGTCCGCCCCGCCGGGCCACGACACCGGCTCCCTGACCGTCCGTGCCCTGAGCTGCCCGGCCACCGACGATCCCGTCGCCCTCGCCGCCGCGCTCGCCGAGCAGCTGCACCGCTACACCGGTGACGACCTCACCGCCGTCGTCCGCGACCCGGACGGCCGCGCCCTCACCGCCGCGCCGCTGCGCGCGGACGCCCGCCTGCTGCACGCCGGACTCGCGGAGATCCTCGCGAAGCCGGAGGCGTACGCGGCCACGGCGGCTCCGGAGCCGGTCGGGACCCCCGCCGACGGGGCCCCGGCCGCCCGCCCGGACGAGACCGCCGAGCCCGGCCTGACCGTCACCGTGGAAACCGCAACCGCAGCCGGATCCGCGACCAAGCCCGGCCCCGAGCTCGGAGCCGTACCGGAACCGGTCGGCCTCGTGGTCACGCTGGATTCGGGCCTCCCGTCCCTGACCGACGGCATCGTCCGCGCCGTCCGGGAGCACGGAGCCCGCTTCGTCGCGGCGGCCCTCCACGCCCCGGACGTCCCGCTCAAGGACCTGCCGGGCGCCGACCCGCACACCCACGAGCACGCGCCGGAGACCGACGCCGCGACCCCCGACGTGCCGATCCACGCCCTCGTGGAACCGCACGCCGTGGAGGGCGCCGACCGGATCGCCGTCCGGTGCGGCGACGAGGCACTGACCTACGGCGAGCTGTGGGCCCGCGCCACCCGGGTGGCCGCGGGCCTGGGCCGCGCGGGCGTCGGCCCCGGCGCGCTCGTCGGCGTACTCGCCGAGCGCGGCGTCGCGGCGGTCGTCCACCTGCTGGCGTCCTCGATGGCGGGCGCGTGCGCGGTGCCGCTCGATCCCGGCTACCCCGACGCGCGCCTCGCCCTGATGACCGGTGACCCACGCCTCGTCGCGGTCGTCGCCGCGCCCGAGCACGCGCACCGCGTCCCGGGCAACGTGCCGACGCTGCCGGCCGACGACCTCGACCGGCCGTCGTCACCGGAACTCCGCCCCGGCCCCGACGCCCCCGGACCGGGAGCCACGAGCGCGGGGCCGGACGGCGACGGCGACCGCGGCCACCGGCTCGCGACCCTCATGTACACCTCCGGCTCGACCGGCGCGCCCAAGGGCGTGGAGATCACCCACCGGGGCATCGTGCGGCTCGTCCGCGACGAACGGATCGCCTTCCGGCCGGACGACGTCGTGCTGCACTGCGCGCCGCTGGCGTTCGACGCCTCGCTGCTGGAGATCTGGGGCGCCCTCGCGCGCGGCGCGGTCCTGGAGATCGCGCCGCCGGGCCCCCTCTCGCTCTCCGAACTCGCCGAGGTCGTCCGCGAGCGCGGGATCACGGCCCTGTGGCTCACCGCGGGACTCTTCCACCAGCTCGCGGAGTACGAACCCGACTGCCTGGAGCGGGTCCGCCTGCTCCTCACCGGAGGCGACGTCGTGTCGCCGCACCACGTGCGCGCGGTGCTCACGCGGTGGCCGGGGATCGCCGTGGTGAACGGCTACGGGCCCACCGAGAACACCACCTTCACCACGTGCCACGTCCTCGCGGACCCCGCCGGCGCGGCCGGCGCGAGCCTGCCGATCGGACGGGCCGTCGCCGGGACCGGCGTCCACCTCCTCGACGCCTACGGCAACCCCGTGCCCCCCGGGGTGCCCGGGGAGCTGTGGACCTCCGGCGACGGCCTGGCGCGGGGGTACGCGGGCCGGCCCGACCTCACCGCGGAGCGCTTCACCACCCCGGACCGCGGCCCCCTCCAGGGCGTCCGCATGTACCGGACCGGCGATCTGGCCACCCTCCGCGACGACGGCGCGCTCGACTTCCTCGGCCGCCGGGACCTCCAGGTCAAGGTCAACGGCTACCGCATCGAGCTGGCCGAGATCGAGGCCGCCGTACTGGCCCACCCGGACGTGCGCCAGGTCTGCGTCGTGGTCGAGCCCGACGCCTTCGGCGGCAAGCGGCTGAGCGCCCACGTCGTCTCCGGCGCGGACGCGGCCCGGCTGACGCGGGAGCTGAGGCTCGCCCTGCGCTCCCGCCTCCCCGCGTTCATGGTCCCCGCGCGCTGGACGGTCGTCGACAGCCTTCCGCTGACGGCCAACGGCAAGACCGACCGCGGCCGCCTGACCGCGGCCCCCGCACTCCAGAAGGACTGATCCCGCCCATGACCCCTCCCGCCTCCGTCCACGCGTCCGTCGTCGCCATCTGGTCCGACGCCCTCGGCGTCGGCCCCGACGAACTCGACGCCGACGCCGACTTCTTCCTCCTCGGCGGCCACTCCCTGCTCGCCACCCAGATGATCGCCCGGGTCGAGCGCGCGCACGGCGTCAAGCTCCGCCTGCGCGACGTCCTCGACCACCCCTTCCTCGGGGAGTTCACCGAGCTGGTGGCCCGCGCCGCCGCCTCCACGGCCTCCCCCGCCCCTGCCCCCGCCGACGCCTGAGAGGAGGGCCCGTGAGCACACCCACCAGCCGCGCCCTTCCCACCCTGAGCTATCAGGAGGGGCGCCTGCGCATGGACGAGATCTCCCGCCGCGAGTCCCTCCCGTCCCTGCGCACCATCACCCAGGCGTACCGGATCGAGGGCCCCTTCGACCCGGCGGCCCTCCGCTCCGCCCTCCGCGAGGTGGTGGGACGCCACGCGGCGCTGCGCACCACCTTCACCGGCGGCCCGCACCAGCAGCACGTTCGGGACCAGGCCGAGCCCCGGCTCGACGAACGGTCCGTCGCCGGTGAGGCCGACCCCGAGGCGGCGGCGGTACGGGCGGCCCGCGAGGCCGCGCTCGCGCCGTTCGCCGCCGACGAGGCCCCCCGGCTGCGCGCCACGCTGATCACGCTCTCGGAGGCGGACCGCGTGCTCGTGCTGGCCTTCGACCACCTCGTGGTCGACGCCTGGTCGCGCGGCCTCGTCCTGGAGGAACTCGGCGCCTGCTACCGCGCGTCCCGCGCCGGCGAGGCGTCCGGCCTGCCCGAGGTCGAGTACGGCTACCAGGACCACATCCGCGACCAGCAGGAGCTGCTGACCGGGCCGGAGTACGAGCGGCTCCTCTCGTACTGGTCGAAGACGCTCGACGGGACCGGCGCCATCCCGCGCCTGGTCACCGGCCGCGCAGGGGCGGGCCTGCCCGTCGACTGCGGCACGGCCGTCGTCCGGATGCCCGCCCCGCTCGCCGACGAGGTGCGCGCCCTGGCGAGCCGGGAACGCTCCACGCTGTTCCTCGTCGTGCTGACCGCCCTCCAGGTGGCGCTGCGCCTGCACGGCGGCGGCTCCGACCAGGCGACCGCCGTCAACCTCTACAACCGCGACACCCTCGGCACCGAACGGCTCGTCGCCCCGCTCGCCGAACTCATGGTCGTCCGCGTGGACTCGGCCGGCGCCGTCACCTTCCGCGACGCGCTGCGCCTGGTCCGCGACGGTACCCTCGACGCGCAGGAGCACGCCGGGCTGCCCTACCCCGAGCTCGTCAAGGCGCTGAACCCCGCCGAGTACGCGCGCCCCGACGCGCCCGTCGGCGTCGTCCTCAACATGCTCTACGCGGAACTGCTGGGCGGCGCCTTCGACACCGCCGACGCCACGTGCACCCCGTTCACCGTCCCGCAGACGGCGGCGCGTCCCCGCAGCGAACTGATGGTCGTCGGGAGCTCCGGTCCCGACGGGCTCGACCTGTCGGCCCGCTACCAGAGCGACCGCGTCGACGCCGACTTCGTCGCCCGGCTGCTCGACACCCTCGTCGAGATCCTGACGACCGCGGCGCGCCGCCCCGACGTGCCCCTCGCCGAGCTGGCCGCCGCCCCGGTGCGGCCGTGAGCGGCACGGAGCCCGCCGCGGACCGGAAACCGGTGGCCGAAGGAGGTTCGCGGCGGGAGGAGCGCGCCCTGCGGGCCGCCTTCGCCGTGTCCTCGACGGGCGACTGGATCTTCCGGTTCGCGCTGCCGCTCCTGGTCCTCCAGGAGTCGGGCTCGGCCATGCTCGCCGCCGTCACGTACGCCGTCGAGTACGTGCCGTACCTGTTCTTCGGCCTGGTCAGCGGCGTGGTGGCGGACCGGAGCGACCGGCGGCGGCTGATCGTGGGGTGCGACGCCCTCTCCGCCGTCATCAGCTGCGTCCTGACGGTGATCTGCCTGACCGACGGGTTCTCGCTGTACGCGGTGATGGCGCTGGCCTTCCTGCTCTCCTCGATCCGGCCGTTCCACTTCCCCTCCTTCCAGGGGCTGCTGAGCGAGCGGGTCCCCGAGGACCGCAGGCCGGTCATGAACGCCTGGCTCCAGGGCACGGACAGCTTCCTCAGCCTCCTGGGGCCGGTCGCCGGAGCGGCCATCGTCGTCTTCGTCGGCCCGGCGATCGCCAGCGGTCTCAACGCGGCGTCCTTCGCCGCCTCGGCCCTCCTGGTCTGGGTCCTCCGCGGGGCGAAGGCCGGCGCCGCCGCCCCCGCGGCGCCGCCCGGCGAGCCGGCCGCGTCCCGCCGGGGTGA
>NZ_BNBS01000212.1 GCF_014656075.1 Streptomyces hydrogenans | reverse complement strand
GCCCTCGCCGCGACCGCGCTGCACGCCAGGCTCGGCCGCGCGGTGCCGCCGGGGCGGGTGCTGGGGTTCGGGGCCCTGGTGCAGGCGGGCGCCTGGGCGGTGGCCGGGACGGGCGGGCCGGCCGCGACGGTGGTGGCCTTCGCCGTGGCGGGGGCCGCGGAGGGCCCGCAGCTCACCGCGCTGTTCGCCGTCCGGCACGCGGAGACGCCGCCGCGGCTGCGGGGCCGGGTCTTCACCACGGGCGCCGGCCTGAAGATCACCGGCTTCGCGGTGGGCGCGGCCGTCGCGGGGGCGGTGGCGAGCCGTTCCCTCCCGGCGGCGCTGTTCCTCGCGGCGACGGTGTGCGCCGCCTCCGCCCTCCCCTACGCGGCCCGGCGGTCCCGGCCGTCCGTCACAGGGACGCCCGGGTCGCGACGTACCGCTCGGCGGCGATGAGGGCCTCCGGGGTCGAGCGGACTCCCATGAGGACGCACAGGGTGTAGGCGGTGTCCTCGAAGCGGCGGCGGACCGAGAGGTCGCAGGGGCCGTCGAGAACGCTCTGTTCCTGGGTGCGGTAGTGCCGGAGGAGCCGTTCGACGGTGTTCCGGTCGGGCAGCAGCATGGGTTCCTCCGTAACGGCCCCGTCTCGTGCGTCGCTCCATGGTGCTCGCGACCGGCCACGCGCGCGACCCGCACGGTCACTTTCGGTGACGGCGGGCCGTGTCGAGGTGCGGGGGCCGCCCGAAGGGCGGAGGGTCGAAGACATGAACGCGCGCACAGGACAGCGGGTGGTCGTCACCGGTGCGACCGGGAACGTGGGCACCAGCGTGGTGCGGGCCCTGGTCCGCGACCCGGGGGTCGAGTCGGTGCTCGGCCTGGCCCGCCGCAGACCCGGACTCGACCTGCCTGGGGTCGACTGGGCCACCGTCGACCTGTCCCTGGACCGCGACGAACCCCGGCTCGCGCAGTACGTGTCCGAGGCCGACGCGGTCGTGCACCTCGCCTGGCGCTTCAACCCGACGCACGACCCCGTGACCACCTGGCAGACCAACGTGCTGGGCGCCCTGCGGGTCTGCGAGGCGGTCGCGGCGGCCCATGTGCCCGCGCTCGTGTTCGCCTCCTCGGTGGGGGCCTACTCCCCCGGCCCCCAGGGCGGGGTGCCCGTCTCCGAGGCGTGGCCGACGCACGGCTGGCCGGGCGCGACCTACAGCCGGGAGAAGGCGTATCTGGAGCGGGTTCTGGACACCTTCGAGCGCGACCATCCGCAGACCCGGGTGGTACGGATGCGGCCTGCGTTCCTGTTCAAGGAGGAGGCGGCGAGCGAGCAGCGCCGGATCTTCGCCGGACGGTTCCTGCCGGGCCAGCTCGTCCGGCCCGACCTGCTGCCCGTGCTGCCGGAGCCCGAGGGCCTGCGCTTCCAGGTCCTGCACACCGACGACGCCGCCGACGCCTACGTCCGGGCGGTGCTGCGGGACGTGCGGGGCGCGTTCAACCTGGCGGCCGAGCCGGTGGTGGACGCGTCGCTGCTCGGCGAGATGTTCGGCGCGCGGCCGGTGAAGGTCCCGGCGGGCGCCGTCCGGGGCGCCCTCGCGGCAGCCTGGCACCTCCGCCTCGCGCCCGCCTCCCCCGGCCTCTTCGACCTCCTGCGCCACCTGCCGGTGATGTCCACCGACCGGGCCCGCGAGGAGCTGGACTGGCGGCCGGAGGCCACCTCGGTGGAGGCCCTGGAGGCGTTCCTGCGCGGGGTCCGCGCCGGGGCGGGCGACGACACGGCGCCCCTGGCCGGGCGCCGCGCCGCCTGAGCCGGGGCCGGTCAGCGGCCGGTGCCGGCCGCGCCCCAGTCGACGATCCGGATGGCGGCGCCGGCCGCCTCCCGGCCCCGGCAGTGCGCGCGGTGGCGGCGCAGGACCGCCTCCACGTCGAGGTGGCGGGCGAACGCCGTTTGCGCGGCGAGCCGTTGGGCGTAGGCCCACAGGGCGCGGTGGGAGGCGACGCGCTCCAGGGCGGCGGCGTCCAGGTGCCAGCGGTGGACGGTGTCCAGCTGGACCAGGGCGCCCCACACGTGCACGTCGGCGAGGGTCGGCGCGTCCCCGAGGACGTACGGTCGGCCGGCGAGCCGCGCGTCGAGGCCGCCGAGCGCCGCGAAGAGCGTGCCGAGCGCCTCCGCCGCCTCCCGCCGGGCGTCGGCCGCCGGGTCGAGGCCGAGTTCCCCGGCGCGCTGCGCGGCCCGGTGGACGCCGTCGGCGCAGAGCGCGGCGAGGGTGTCGATCTCCTCGCGGTGCTCCTCCGGCAGGAGGTCCGGCCCGTCGCCCCGGAAGCGGAGGGCGAGGTCGCGGAGGATGTCGGGGACGTGGGTGCTGACGATCCGTCCGGTCCAGACGTCGCCGAGGACCGGTGCGGCGGCGGCGCCGGTGTAGAGGTGGGCGCTGGCCTCGTAGAGCGGGCGGAGCGCGGTGTACGAACCGTCCGGGGCGTCGGGCACCTCGGGCAGGAGCCGCAGCGGCAGCGCGGCGTCGAGGCCGAGCAGTCCGTGGGTGACGGCGATGCTCAGACAGTCGGGGTCGGCCGGGGCGACGTGGAGGCGATAGCGGTGCGGCACGGCGTAGTGCCCGCTGGCGGCGTCGCGGCCGATCCGGCCCCGGAAGGCGGGCGCGGCGGAGGCGGGCAGCAGCGAGGCGGGGACGACGACGGACATGGTGCTCCCAGGGTGGCTCGGTGCTGGGTCCGGGCGGGCGGCTCCCCCGGCGTGCGGGAACGCCCGTGCGGCGGCAGCGGAGTGACGGGAAGACGGGGGCGAGGCGGCCGCCGCCCGGCGGAGCGGGGCGCGGCGGCCGTGACGGACGACCGGGCCGGCGGGCGGACGGGCCGGACGGAGGACCGGGCGGACCCGGCCGGTCGGATCACGAGAAGGCGGACGGAAGGTGCGTCGAGACGGGCGGACCGCAACGGTCGGGGGAACGGCCGGACCGCGCCGGGGCACGCCGTGGGGGCGCCGTCAGGCCGCGCTGCACACCCGCAGCAGGTCGATGTGGCGGCGCGAGGTGAGGGGCAGGGAGCGCGGCAGGGGGCGGGCCTGGTACCCGTCGAGCCCGTCGCCGTTTCGCATGGTTCCCTACCCGTCCGCTCGGATTCCCTCACCCGAGTGTCGGGCGGCCGGGAGACGCCGTCAAGGGCGCGGACAGGACGGCCGGCGGCCGTTTCGCCCCGGGCCGCCGATCCGGTGCCCGGCCGCGGGTACGGCACCCCGCCGCGCCCCGTGCCCGCGCCGGGAGGGCCCGCGGACCGGCGTCCGACGCCCCTCGGAGTCGTACGGAATAATGCGCCGCATGCGCATTTCAGCCAGGGCCGACTACGCCGTGCGGGCCGCCCTCCAGCTCGCGGCCGCCGTGGACGCGGGGCCCCTGAAGGCCGAGGCGATCGCCGAGGGGCAGGGCATCTCGCACAAGTTCCTGGAGGGGATCCTGGGCGACATGCGCAAGGGCGGACTGGTGGAGAGCCAGCGCGGCGGGCGGGGCGGCTACTGGCTCGCGCGGCCGGCGGAGACGATCTCGGTCGCGGACGTGATCCGCTGCGTGGACGGCCCGCTGGTCTCGGTGCGCGGCGAGCGCCCGCCGGACCTCGCGTACACCGGGCCCGCCGAGTCGCTGCTGCCGCTGTGGATCGCGCTGCGGGCCAGCGTCCGCGAGGTGCTGGGCGTCTCGCTGGCGGAGGTGGCGGCGGCGGACCTGCCGAAGGGCATCGCGGCCCGGGCCGACGACCCGGAGGCCTGGACCAACCCCTGACGGCGGCCGCCTCCACTCTCCGGCGGGCATCAGGAGCCTGGACCGACCGCTGACGGCACGGCCGCCTCCGCTCTCCGGCGGACACTCCGAGCCTGGAACCACCCCTGCCGGCACGACTCCCTCCACTCTCCGGCGGACACCCGGAGCCTGGACCGCCCCCTGACGGCACGGCCCCGCCCGCTCTCCGGCGGACACCCCTGCGCGTGGACCGCCCCCGCGCGCCACATCCCCGCTCCACCCGCCGACGGACGTCCGGAGGCGTGCGCCGACGCCCGTCCGCGCGCCCCGCCCCCGCCACCTGGGGAACCCCAACCCTCCCCCACCTGCGCCGATCTGACGCGATCTCGTCGGCCGAAACATCACCATCCACATGTCGGACGCCCCTTGGGGGCTCCGGCCACCCTCTGCCACTATCCCTAGTGATTCAGTGGGATTACGGGAGGACAGGTGGGGTGGGATGAGCACGCAGCAGAAGACGCCCAGGGACGACACGCTCTGGCGGCGGGTCGTCCGGGAACTCGCCGACGACCTGGCCGTCGACGCGCACGTCCGTGACCGGGCCGGCAAGAGCCCCTGTGACGAGGTCGAGCGGCTCCAGGAGGCGGGCCTGCCCGCCTTCCTCACCGCCGCCGACCCCGCGCTCGGCGGCGGCGGGCACGGCGCCGACCTGCGCACCGCGTGTTCCGCCGTGCGGGAGCTGTCCGCCGCCGACAGCTCGGTCGGCGAACTCCTCGCCCACCACTACGCCCTGTCGTGGACCAGCCGCTTCCTCGCCGGCCCCTCGGGCGGCCGGTCCGCCGAGACCTTCCCCCGCCTCGACGCCCGCACGGCGGCCGAGGGCTGGCTGCTCGCCGGGGCGACCGAACCCCCGCCGCCCGGCACCGGCACGGGTCCCGGCCTCACGCTCACCCGCGCCGACCGGGGCGGCTGGCTGCTCGACGGCCGGCGCGCCTTTGACTCCGCCGTGACCGTCGCCGACCGCCTCGTGGTCGCCGCCCGCGCCGCGGGCACCGGCGACCTGCTCGTCGCGCTGGTGGACCCGGCCCACCCGGGGGTCTTCGCCGAGGCCGCGACGGACCGGGTCGGACAGCGGCTGACCGGCGCCGGCACGGTCGTCTTCGACCACGTGCCCGTGCCCCGGGCCCGGGTGCTGGGCACCCTGCCCGCCGACGAGCACACGGTGGCCCCGTTCACCGCGCTGGCCCCGCTGGTGCTCCGCCTGCTGCTGGTGCACGTGGCGCTCGGCATCGCGGAGGGCGCGCTCGCCGAGGCCCGGGACGTCAACCGCGCCGCGCCCCCGGAGCCGGCGCCCGCCCCGGCTCACGGCCTGCCGGACGACCCGTACCTGCTGCTCTCCTACGGCGAACTGGCGACCGCCGCGCACACCGCCGCCGCCGTCGCCGAGCGCGCCACCGACGCCCTGACCCGCGGTCTGCGCACCGGCTGGACCCTCGGCTTCGAGGACCGCGCCGACCTCGCCGTCCTGGTCGCCGCCGCCGAGACCGTCACCGGCCGGGCCGCGGTCCAGCTGACCACCCGGATCCTGGAACTCGTCGAGGGCGCCCCGCCCGCCGCACCGGGCGCCGGAGGCGGCGGTCCCGGCTTCGACCGCTTCTGGCGCAACGCCCGCGCCCTCACCGCCCGTACCCGCCCCTCGCACCGGCTCCGCGACATCGGCGACCACTACCTCAACAACACCCACACCCGGCTGGCCCGCAGCGCCTGACCGCGCGTCACGGGCCGCCGCCGCGCGACGGTCCCGGGACGCGTCCGAACGACGGGTCCCCGTCCCCGGCCGGGACGAACGGTCCGGCATGTCGGGCCCTCCGTCCCTCTCCCCCGGCGGCCCAAGGGCCCAAGCTGGGAGGCGAGGAGGGACCGGCGTCCGGGCCGGACCCCCGGATGGTGTCTGGGAGGACGTCGGATGAGTCGCGAGGCCGAGGAGTTCCGGGTCGGGACGGAGATCGTGGCCGGGGTGGACGGGTCGCCGGAGAGCCTCGCCGCGGCGGAGTGGGCCGCGCGCGAGGCGGAGCACCGCGAGGTGCCGCTGCGGCTCGTGCACGCGTGGCGCTGGGAGCCGCTCGACCTGCCGCTCGTCCAGGACCAGGGCGCGCAGGAGCGGGCCGCCGAGGAGGTGGTGCGGGCTGCGGAGGCGCGGATCGCGGAACGTCACCCGGGGGTGGCGGTCACCGCCGAGGTGCTGAAGGACACGCCGGTCCCGGCGCTGCTCGACGCGCAGCACGGGGCCGGGATGCTGGTCATCGGCTCGCGCGGGCACGGCGCGGTGGCCGGCTTCCTGCTCGGCTCGTACGGCATGCAGCTCATCGCCGCCGCGAGCCGGCCGGTCGTCGCGGTCCGCTCCCATGACGACCGGGCCGCCGAACCGCCCACGGGCGAGATCCTGGTGGGCCAGCAGGGCACCCCGGAGGACAGCGAGGCGATGCTGCGGTTCGCCTTCGAGACGGCGCACGCCCGGGGCGCCGCCATCCGCGCCGTGCGCGCCTGGAGCCTCCCCTCGCTCTACGCGTTCAGCCCGGCCTCGATGCGGCTCGCCGACGACGCCGGCGGACTCCTGCCGTTCGAGGAGAAGGCCCTGCGCGAGGCCCTCGCCCCCTGGCGCGAGCGGTACCCGCACGTGCCGGTGACCGAGCACGTCGAGCTGGGCAGCGCCGGGCAGGTGCTGCTCACCACCTCCGGCGCCGCGCAGCTCCTCGTGGTGGGCCGCCGCGCCAAGCGCGGCGCGCTGGGGCAGCGGATCGGCTCGGTGGCGCACGCGGCGCTCCACCTGGCGCCGTGCCCGGTGGCGGTGATCCCGCAGGGCTGAGCCGGGGAACCGCATGCACCCGTCGGGCCGCCGCGTCAAGCCGGCAGGGCGGGTCGACCCGCGGAGTTGACCCTCCGGGTTGACAGGGGGTGTCGGGGCGGCGGTGCGCGGAAAGCCTTGACCCCGTCGCCCCGGCGGCTCGCCCGAGCCGCCGGACCGGACGGCGGCGCAGGCGAGAGAGCGGAGCCCCATGCGGTACGACGATCCCACCGGTCCCGACCCCCACGAACACCCCCGCCCCGGCGACCCCCCGTCCGGCGACGCCCGCCGCGGCGGCCCGGTCGGCCGCCGCGAGCTCCCCCGGCCGGGCTTCGGCGCGGCGCTCCTCGCCGCGGGCACCCGCACCGCCGTCCTCGCCATCCTCCTCGGCCTGTACGCGGCGGCCGCCGCCACCGCTCCCGCCCCGCGCGCGGCCGAGCCCCCCGCCCGCCAGGCCCCGCCCCCGTCCCACCCCACCCCGGCCCCCGCCCCGCCCCCGGCCCGGGCCGGGGCCCGGGAGGACCGG
>NZ_BNBS01000211.1 GCF_014656075.1 Streptomyces hydrogenans | reverse complement strand
GTCCTGCGCGGCGGCCGCGGCGACCCGTGCGGCCGCCGCCGGGAGCGCCGAGAGCGTGCCGCCGGTGGCGGCGAGTGCGACGGTGACGGCGGCGGCCGCGAGACGGCGGGCGCGTGGGCGCGCGTACGTGCTGTGCATGATCGTTTTCCCTCCCCTGGGAAGGGGGAGGCTAGCGGACCGCCGGACACCCGCCCGAGGCGGGGCAGCGGTTCAGGCGCCGGCCCGCTTCCGGGGCGAGACGCAGAAGGGGTGCCCCGCCGGGTCCAGGAGGACGCGCCAGCGGGTGGGCTCGGGCTGGGCCGGGGGGAGGGTGGCGCCGAGGGCGGTCAGCGCGGCGACCGCCTCGTCGAGGTCGTCCACGTCGAAGTCCAGGTGGAGCTGGGCCGGGACCCCGCCCGACGGCCAGGTCGGCGGGCGGTGGTCCGCCACCCGCTGGAAGCCCAGGACCAGGCCGTTCCCGTCGACCAGACCGGCGAAGTCGGCACCGGAGCGCTCGTGCAGGGGCAGCCCCGTGGCCTCCGCGTAGAAACCGGCGAGGGCCAGGGGGTCGGCGCAGTCGAGGTTCACCGCCGTCAGATTCATCCGCATGCGCGGAGACTACGGGCGGGCGTCCCCGTCCGCCCCGGGGTTTTCGGGGGCCCCGGCGTCGGGCTCGACGTCCGGATCGGCGTCCGGGCCCGCTTCCCCGCCCAGTTCCGCCCTCTCGCCGGAGTCCGCCCTCGCACCGGCAGCGGCCCTCTCACCGGCGTCGTTCTCCTCGCCGGCGTCGGTCCCCCTGCCGGGCTCCGCCCCCTCGCCGGCCTCCGGGGACGTCGCCACCGGGCGGCCCGTCAGGGCGGCCAGGGAGTTGCGGATGTGCTCCATGTGGGAGTGGATCTCGTCGCGCGCCTCCTCGTGCTCGCGCAGCACCCGCTCCGTCCCGCGCTCCGTCCGCTCGGCCTTCATGCGGGCCTCGGCCAGGATCTCCTCGGCCTCGGCGTCGGCGTCCTCCTGGCCGTGCCTGGCCTCCTCCTCGGTGCGGGCGAGGGCCCGCCTGGCCTCCTCCAGGCGGGCCTCGGCCTCCGCGACCCGCTCGGCGTCGCGGGTGTCCTGGGCGGCGACGGCGGCCGCCTCGGCGCGGTCGGCGTCGGCGCTCCGGGTGCGGTGTTCCTCGGCCTGCCGGGCCCGGAGTTCGGCCGCGCGGTGCCCGGTCTCCTCGTACGTCTCCGTCGCCGCCGTCCGGGCGCCCTCGGCGTCCCTGCGGGCGATGGTGTCGAGCTCCTCGGCCCGCTCGCGCGCGGTCTCCAGGGTGGCGCGGGCCTTGGCCTCGGCCGCGGCCCGTACCCCTTCGGCGTAGGCGTCGGCGGCCGCCCGGGCCTCCTTCGCCGCCGCGTCGGCCGCCTCGGCGACCGCCTGGGCCTCGGCCTCCGCGGCGCGGACGAGCCGCTCGTCCTCCTGCTCCGCCAGCTTCAGGATCTGCTCGGCGGCCTCGCCCAGGGACTCGTACCGCTGCGGCTTCAGCGCCGCGACGGTCTCCCTCAGGCCGGCCAGTCCGGCCTCCATCTCCTCGGCGAGGGCGGTGAGCCGCGCGGCCCGCTCCCACGCCTCGTCGCGGCCCTTGGACAGCGCGGCGAGATAGGGGTCGACCTGCTCCGGGCGGTACCCCCGACCCCGTCCGACGGCGAAACTCATCCTGACGCCCCTTCCCTATGGCCTCGCCCTCCAGGATGCGCCATAAGAACGGACAAAAGGCGCCCGATGTGATCACACATCGAGCGCCCTTCGTCACATTCCGCTCTCACACGGCGTCAG
Source organism: Streptomyces hydrogenans (assembly GCF_014656075.1). Classification (GTDB taxonomy): domain Bacteria; phylum Actinomycetota; class Actinomycetes; order Streptomycetales; family Streptomycetaceae; genus Streptomyces; species Streptomyces hydrogenans. The sequence continues at coordinate 5,302 of NZ_BNBS01000211.1, read as the reverse complement.
ATCCCCGGACGGGAACGCGTCAGAGCAGGCCGTCCCACATCTGCTCCAGCAGCACCGACCACCAGTTCTCCGGCGACGACAGCGCCGCCGGGTCCAGCATCGCCAGCTGCGCCTGGAAGTCCACCGTCCACCGGCCCGCCTGCTCCGGCGTCAGCCCGAACCGCAGCCGCCACATCCGGCCCAGCAACGCCATCGACCGCGCGAACTCCGGCAGCCCCGTGTTCACGAACTGCGGCGGCACCGACGCCCCGCCCGGACCGGCCTCCACCGGCACCGCCACGATGTGCGCGGTCCCGTACTGGACGCAGATCGCCCGCCCGAAGTCCGAACCGAGCACCAGATACGAACTCGCGTCCGCCGCCGCAGGCACCTGACGCTGCTGCGCCAGCTCCGCCAGCGTCGGCACCACCGGCATCGCCGGCTGCGCCCAGAAGAACGGCCCGAAGTCAGCCGGAAGCCCCGCCCACATCAGCGTGACCGCCACCGCCTCCGGCACGCCCTGCCGCGACACCGCCCGCTGGTCGAAACGCAGGATGCCCGGACCGAACGCCCCCGCCAGCTCCTGCGCCACACCCTCCGGCGGCACCGGCGGCGCCGGCTGCACCTGCGGCAGCGGCGCCCGGACCGGGGCGGGCCGCGCCGGACCGTCCGCCACCTGGTGCAACTCACCCTGGTGCGTCAGCAGTTGCCGCATGCCCTGCTGACGGCCCGCGTGATCACGACCGTACGGGGCGATGCTGGTGATCCGCGCCTGCGGCCACGTCTCACGGATCATCCGCGCGCAGTAACCACCGGGCAGCTCACAGGACGCCAGCTCCGTGTGGAGTTCCAGCACCTGCTGCGGCGGCACACCGAGCCCACGCAGCTCGTGCAGGATCTGCCACTCCGGATGCGGAGTGCCCGGCGCCGAACGCCGGATGACCTGCTGCTCCGAACCGTCCGGCGCCCGGTACCGCAGCACCGCCTGGTACCCGGGACCGACCGTCGGCACCCCGGCCGGCTGCTGCGGATACCCGTAGCCCGAAGCCGGAGCCGGGCCGGGCACCCGCGGAGCCGCCGGAGCGGGCCCCGGCGGAGGCGGCGGAGCACCCGGACCGGCGCCCGGACCACCCGGACCCGGCTGCGCCAGCATCGTCGGCGCGTGCTCGATGCCGTGCGCCGGCGTCCCCGCACCACCGGGAGCACCCGGCGGCCGAGGCGGTGGCGGCGGCGCCGCACCGGGACCGCCCGGCCCCGGGTGCGCCAGCATCGTCGCCGCGTGGTGCACCGGCTGCGGAGGCGTCACCGGACCCGGCGGCGCGGGCGGCGGAGGCGTCCCCGGCTGCCCCGGCGCGGGCGCCGGACCGGGAGGCGGCACAGGACCCGGCGCGGGCGGCGGCGTCTGCGCCATCAACTGCGTCGGCACGTACGCGGGCGCCGGAGCCGGCCCGCCCGACCCCGCCCCGGGCACCCCCGGCGGAGACGGCGGCGCGACCGGACCATGGGCCGCCTTCTTCGGCGGCAGCGTCGCCTTGCTCGTCGCCGCGTCCGCGATGTCCCCCGCACCCGGAAGACCCGGCGGAGCGACCGGAGGCGGCGTCGCACCCGGCGGCGCCACCGGCGCGGGAGCCGCACCCGCCGCCGGAACCGGAGCCGGAGCGGCCGACGGGTCCAGACGCGGCGCCACCGCCGTCTTCGGCAGCGCGCTCCCGCCCTGCATCAGCGCCGTCGGCGCGTCCGCGCCCACCACCGGCGGCGGCGCGTCCTCGTCGTCGGCCCCCGACAACGGCGGCGCGAACACCGTCGCCGGCAGCGGCACGCCCTCCACCCCACCGGAACTCGCGTTCGCGTCCGCCCACGGGCTCGCCGGAGCCGCCGGAGCCGCCGGCCCGGCCGGGACCCCGTCCATCGCCGTCGGCTCGTACGCGTCGTCCGACCCGCCCGACGACACCGAAGCCGACACCGAAGCGTCCAGAGCGGCCAGCGGAATCGCCGCCGCGGGCGTCTCCGAACCGTCCGAGGAATCCGCCCCCGCGGACGACACCGACGCCGCACCCGACCCCGCCACCGGCCCCGCACCCGACACCGGCGCCGCGCCCGTGTCCGCGTCCGCCTCCCGCTCCGCGTCCCCGCGCTCCTCCTGCGAGGCGTTCGGCCGCTGCGGCAGACCGATCTTGTCCGCCGCGTCCTGCAACCACTCCGGCGGACTCAACAGGAACGACGTCTGGTTCAGATCGATCCGCGCCGGCGGCACGGGCGGAGCCGACTCCACCGGCGCCTCGGCGACCCCGTACTCCTCCTCGTACCGCCGGATCACCTCGCCCACCGGCAGCCCCGGCCACAACGTGGCCTCACCCGAATCCCGCGCGACCACCAGCCGCTGCCGCCCCGAGTCCGCCGTCGGACCGCCCTCGCGGCCCTCCGCCCACGCCACGAAACCCAGCGCGAACTCCCGCACCCGCACCTCCTGGTGCTGGTACGGCGGCAGATCACCGTTGATCCACTCCTCGGCGCGCTCCTGCGCCTGCGCGAACGTCACCACAGCCGGCTCACCCTCCCACCGGGGCCACGGGCACGGCGCGCGCGAAGCCGCCGTCCACCATCAGATTCGCGACCGTCTCCAACTCCGGCGGATTACCGGCCAGCCGCAGCAGGAACGCGTCGAAATCCTCACCACAGGGCAGCAGCAACCGCTCCACCCGCTCGTTCACCGACCAGCCCGCGGCCTCCTCGCCGGAGTCCCGCACGTCGTCGTACGCGCAGAACCACACCGAACCGACCCCGGCACCCCGCACCTTCACCGCCACCAGACCGCCCTGTACGAAGGCCACCCCCAGGTAGTCCTTCGTCAGATGGTCCCGCAGACACTTGTTGACGTAGACGAGGTCATTGACCCCCGCCTCCTCGCGCACCGTGAAGAACGGCTGGTCCACCAACAGCCCCAGCTCCGCGTCGAGCGCCGCACCCACCGGCGCACACCCGCCCGCCACCTTCAGGAAGGAGCGGTACGCCCCCGGCAGCCGGTACCCGAGATCCTCCTCGACACCCTGCAACTGCTGCTCCGACACCGACATCCCGCTCTTCGGCAGCCCGAAGTGCACCGGACGCGTCTCCTGCAACGGCCGCGTACCCCGCTTCGCGTGGTCCACCGCCGCCGTCGCCACACCCCCGTGGTGCCGCAGCAACGCCTTCACCTCGACCGGCACCAGCTCCAGCCGACGCGAACCCGCCACGTGGTGCCACGTCCACCCGTGCGGCGTCGCCACCGCCGGAATCGTGTCCCACAACTCGTGACCCGTCGCCGCCATCGCCGCGTTCGCCGACACGTAGTCCGTCAGCCGCAGCTCGTCGACGCCGAAACCCTCCGGCGGCTCGGCAATCTCCGCCGCCGCCCGCGCGTACGGCGAGAAGTCCGGGAACCCCCGCTCGTCCACCCGCACCCCTCGCGGATGCCGGGAAGCGCGCACCGGATCCGGGAAACGCACGACCTGCCCGGCATAGGCCGCGTTCGGTGGCGCGGTGGACTGCCCGAGCCGACCTGTCGTCATGGCGGTTGCCCCCTGCATGGCGTCACTGGCTGCTACTGCTTGCTCCTGCTGCCGGACACCGCTGCGCACAGCACGCCCGACCGATCCCGCACAGCCTATGCGCTGCCACAAGACCACGAACCGGCCCGCACCCCCACCGGCCCGACCCGCACACCCACCGTCACCAACGGTCACGAACCCATGACAGGCCGACCACGGCTCCGACACACCGGCGAGCCGAAACCCCCACCCAGCTTCCCCATATGGCTCCCTATTTGGCAGGCTGTGCACCGCAACTCGGGGGATTGCAGGAGGGGAAGACGAGCACCATGTACGCCAGCACGACGCCCACGCAGGGTGACCCACGCCTCAACTGGAGCAGCGACACGGACCACGGTCGCGCCCCCTTGCTGCTCCACCGCCGCGACGGCATCCTGCCCGCCGTCGGAGCCGCCCTCTCCGTACGCGGCGAGACCCTCACCTGCACGGCGGGCCGCGGCGAGACACCACCCGTCCTCCACGCCCTCGTGCAGGACTTCCTCGACACGCTCACCAGCGGCCAGCGCGAACGCTTCACCGGACGATGTCCCGAGGCCATCCTGCTCTCCCGACACCTCACCGCCACCGAGAACAGCCGCTCCAAGCGCGCCCAGCGCAAGCCCCTCACCCCCGGCGAAGCCCGCCGCAGCCTCAAACACGCCAAACTCACCGCACGGCGCATCCGCGAGGACGGCGACCCCCTGCACGGCAGCTACGCCGCACCCTGCCGCTCCTGCGCCGCCCTCCTCGACCACTTCGGCGTCCGCACCGTCACCCCCACCGAGAACGGCTGACCCGACCCATGTCCGACACCACCCGCTTCCCCGTCAACGTCGACGCGGCCCTCCGCGACGCCGGCTGGCAACCCGGACGCTGGGACATCAAACTCGCCGAGGAATGGGCCGACACCCTGCGCGCCCACGTCTCCCCCGCCGGCCACCGCCACAGCGTCTTCCCCGCCGTCGTCGAAGCCTGGGCCGAATTCGGCGGACTCCAGCTCACCGCCCCCGGCCACGGACGCCAGATAGCGCCCGCCACCCTCAGCTTCGACCCCCTCGCCGGCCTCCACCTCGCCCGCACCCTCGCCGACCTCGGCCGCGCCCTCGGCACCGAGCTCGCCCCCCTCGGCGAGGAGGGCGACCACCAGGCCGTCCTCGCCATGGACGCCGAAGGCCGCGTCTACAGCCTCGACCACGCCGGCGACTGGTACCTCGGCCGCGACATCGACACCGCCCTCGCCACCCTCGTCACCGGCACCCGCCCCAGCCGACTCACCACCGGCTGACCCTCACACCTCCCGCACGGGAATCACCGCCGACACCTTGAAACCACCGGCCTCCGTCGGCCCCGACACGAACGCCCCGCCCAACCGCGCGACCCGCTCCTTCATCCCCACCAGACCGTTCCCCCCACTCGGCAGACCCGCGTCCGCCGCCCCCGCGTCCGACGGACCGTTCTCCACCTGCATCGCCACCTCGGCACCCCGATGCGCCAACCGCACCACCACCTCGGCACCCGGCGCATGCTTGTGCACGTTCGTCAACGCCTCCTGCACCACCCGGTACGCCGTCCGCTCCACCTCCGGCGGATACGCCCCCGACTCCCCCAGCTCCACCAGCTCCACCACGGCCCCCGCCAACCGCGACTGCTGACACAGATCCTCCACGGCACCCAGCCCCGGCCCCTCCGCCGAGGCCGCCGCCCGGGCCGCCGAGGCCGCCGCCCGCCCCACCGCCGCCAGCGGCACCGCCGCCGGC
>NZ_BNBS01000210.1 GCF_014656075.1 Streptomyces hydrogenans | reverse complement strand
GCTCGTCACCGTCGCCCTCGTCAACGCCGCCCGCGCCGGTGCGGGCGGCGGGCTCGCGTCCGGTCCGGCCGCGGGGGCCGGGGCGGCGCGGACCCGGCCGAGCCGGTCGGCGAGGTCGGCGGTGCGGGCGGCGGCGCGGGCGAGGTCGTCGCGGGTCCAGGCGAGGTCGTGCGCCAGCCGGGCGGCCTGCGCCGAGTCCGGCTCGGGGTGGGTGAGGAGCAGCAGGTCCAGCTCCCGGATCCGGGTCCCGGCGTGCCGGTGCTCCTCCTCCATCAGGGCGCGGCGGGCGGCCAGCGCCTCGGCGCCGCCGGGTCTGCGGTCGTGCGCCCCGGCGGCCGCCGCGTACAGTCCGCGGGCCGGTCCGGGGTCCTCCCCCACGTCCTGGAGGAGGGAGGCGACGACGTCCCAGGGCAGCAGTTCGGCGCCCTCCAGACAGGCGCCCAGGCCGTCGGGGTCCCGTTCGGCGAAGACGGCCCACCAGCCGCCGGCCCGCTCGGCGCGGGCGGCGAGTCCGCCCAGCCAGTGGGTGAACTCCGCCATCTCCGACGGAATGTGAGTGACCGTCATGCGCTCGCACCTGCCCCGCGGTAGAAGGGGACCTTCCGGTCCGCCGCAGGGCATTGCACCGCAGTCGTGTTACGGGACGGCTACGGACCGTTTTCCTTTCCGTGCCCCGGGGACCACATCGGTCCCGTACCGGCGGGTCACAGGGTGACGACGATGCCGGTGTGGGGGCGCTTGCCAAGCCGGGCGATCATGGCCGGCCAGTCCACGAGCCAGAACTGGTAGGTGTACTTGCGGGAGAGCAGCTTGCGCACGTGCCGCAGCTCCTCCCCGGTGACCAGCCGGGCGGTGCCGGTGACGCGGACGGCGCCCTCGGGAACCCCGCCGCGCACGTCGCAGACGGCCAGCTCGACCCGGGGGTCGTTGCGGAGCCGCTTGACCTTCCAGGAGTCGGAGCGGGTCCACACGTACACCCGCTCGCCCTCGACGGCGTACCAGACGGGGGTGGCGACGCCGGTCCCGTTCTTCCGGAAGGTGGTGAGGCGGAGGTAGCGGCCGCGCCGCAGTTCCTCGGGGATTCGTCCGTCGGTCGTCATGACCGCCGAGCCTATGCCGGGGTGGGGTTGCGGGCGTGCGTCAGGGTCTCCCAGGCGACGAAGAGGTCGTCGGTGCCGCCGGGCCGCCGGCTCGCGGCGAGCTTCGCGGTCTGCGGCAGCCGCAGGCCCATGCGGCCTTCGAGGTGGTTGAGGGCGACCTCGACGTCGGGCCCCATGGTGCGCTCGACCTTGCCGCCGCACAGCCAGCGCGGGGCGGAGGCGCCGAGCTGGTAGCGGGCGTGGAACTCCAGGGCGGCGGCGATCCGGGGGGCCTCCTCGCGGTAGAGGTCGACGCCCTGGTGCCAGGCGGTCTCGGCGATGTGGGCGGTGGCGGCCAGCGAGTAGCCGACGTGCATGAAGTTGCGGCAGGTCTCCTGGCCGAGGCCGTCGCGGTAGGTGCGCTGGCCGAACCAGTAGGTGGCCAGCTCGTCGGGGGTGTCGATGGTGCCGCCGGGCGGCGGTTTGGGCAGGGCGCCGTCGGAGGCGAGGTAGAAGTAGGCGGGCACGCGCGCGCGGTAGCGGCGCACGGACTGCTCGAAGAGGCGGCGGTCCTCCAGGAAGACGGCCATGCCGATGGCGGCGTCGGTCATCGCCAGCTCCCAGTTCCCGTTGTAGTCGGGGACGTCGGAGGTGACGGCGGGCAGATACGCCTTGCGCAGCATCCACTTGAAGCGCTGGACGGCGGCCCCGCCCCAGGCGGGGTGGCCCGCGTGCACGATGTCGGCGGCGCGGGCCCAGGAGGAGCCCGCCCAGGCGGTCTGGAGGTCGGCGTCGTCGCGGGTGTGCTCCTTGATGGTCCGCGCCCAGGCGTCCATGATCTCCACGGCCTTCGCGGCGTGCGCCGGCCGTCCGGAGACGGACCACATGAGGGCGTGGGTGTAGGCGGCGAGGGCGTCCTCGCGCTCGGCGACGCAGGCGTCGGTGCCGGCGTCGGACGCGCAGGCGACGGTCTCCGCCGGGTGCGGGACGTAGTCGGGGGCCGCGTACGCGGAGGTGCTCATCGCCCGGTAGGCGGAGGCCCAGGGCTCCTCGCCCGCCCGCACGTGGCGGCGCACGGCGTCCAGCTGGGCGCCGCCGACGAGGACGCCCGGGTGGTGGAAGCGCTCCGGGGCGGCGCCGGTCGGCGGGGCCTGCGCGGACGCACCGGAGGGGGCGCTCCCGCAGCCCGCCGCCGAGAGGAGCAGCAGCGGGCCGAGGGCGGCGGCGAGCGCCCGGAGGCGGCGCGGTCGGGTACGCGACTGAGGAGGCACGGCACCACGGTGGGGCCCCGGCCGGGCCGCCGCATCCGCTGTTACGCCACCGGGCGGTCGTCCGCGTGGGCCGCGCGGGCGTCGCCGATCTCGGCGCCGTGGGCCCGTGCCCAGGCACAGGCGGTGTCGAGCGGTCCGAGGAGCGAGCGGCCGAGCGCGGTGAGGGCGTACTCGACGCGCGGCGGGTTCTCCTCGTACGCGGTCCGGGTGAGGAAGCCGCTGCGCTCCATGGAGCGCAGGGTCTCGGTGAGGACCTTGGGGGTCACCCGCGGGAGGGCGGCGCGGAGTTCGCCGAAGCGGCGGGCGGCGCCGTCCTCCAGGCAGCGCAGCACCACGCCGGTCCACTTGTCGCCGACGCGGAAGGGCTGGACGGCGCCGTCGGCGCAGTCGGGGTCGTCGAACCGGACGCGGAGCGGGGGCGGTTGGCTCATGGGGGCGACGGTAGCGGCGCCGGTACCGTTGAAGTAACCGGTGTCCCCCGTCCTACCGTCCCCGCCATGGGAAACGACACCAGCAAGAAGATCATCGTGTTCGGGGCCGGCGGGCGGGTCGGCCGGGCGGCCGTGGCGGAGGCTGCGGCCCGGGGCCACCGGGTGACGGCGGTGGTGCGCGATCCGGCCCGCCACCCGGATCTGGGCCGGCCGGGGGTGGCGGTGGCGCGCGGCGACGTGACGGACCCGGGGTCGGTGGCGGCGCTCGCCGCCGGGCACGACGCCGCCGTGCACGCCTCCGCCCGCCTCGACGTGCCGTCGGAGGAGTACTTCGGGGCGACGGCGAAGGCGCTGCTCTCCGGGCTCACGGCGGCCCGGGTGGGCCGGCTGCTGACCCTGGGGATCGCCACCACGCTGGAGGACGCGGCCGGGGCGCGGCTGATGGACGCACCGGACTTCCCCGCCGCGTGGCGCGCCTTCGCGCAGGGCCACGTCGTGGAGTTCGACCTGCTGGCGACGGGGGCCGGACCGGACCTCGACTGGCTGATGGTGGTGCCGCCGCTGGACCTGAACGCGGAGGCGGAGCCCACCGGCGGGTACCGGACGGCGGTCGGCACGGTCGTGGACGGACCCGGCCGGATCGCGCACGCCGATCTGGCGCTGGCCCTGCTCGACGAGATCGAGACGCCCCGGCACAGCCGGGTCCAGCTCGCGGTCTCGGCCTCGCTCCCGGGCTGAGAGGGGCGCCGACCGCGGGGCGGCGGGGCGGCCGGGATCAGCCGCGGGTGGCGATCTGGCCGAGGCCCTTGGCCAGTTCCTCCGGGTTCATCACCGGGGAGTAGTGGATCCTGGCGCCGAGCCGCATGAAGAAGGGCTCCGAAATGGCCGGCAGGTCGGAGGTCTCGGCGAGGTCGAAGAAGAAGTAGCCGGTGCGGCAGCCGTTCTCGACGGTGAAGTAGGCGGCTTCGGGGTGGACGCGCCCGAGGGCCTCCCGCATGAGTTCCTGGAGGGCGCCCTGGCGGATGAGGTCGTTGGACGCCTCGGTGTTCATCTCGACCTTGAGCAGCATGCGCATGGCACAGCTCCGATCCCGGCCGGGCGGAGGCTCCCTGCGGCGGTACGCCCTCGGTCCACCCGGACGTACTCACCTCCAGCGTCCTCCCCCGGCAGGGCGCGGGCCACTCGGCGGCCGGTCAGACGGTCAGCGGCGCGCAGCGGGTGAGGAGCTCGTCCATCGACAGGTCGAGGACGCCGGCGAGGGCGGCGACGGTGAAGAAGGCCGGGGTGGGGGCGCGGCCGGTCTCGATCTTGCGGAGCGTCTCGGCCGACAGGCCGGCCGCCGCGGCGATCTCGACCATCGAGCGCTCGCCGCGCGCGTCGCGCAGCAGCCGGCCGAGCCGCTCGCCGCGCTCGCGCTCTTCCGGGGTCAGGGGGGTGCGCACCATGCCCCCACTCTACCGACCCGCACCCCATTTTCATACCGGTATAGTAATGGGCATGGTGGAGATCAAGACCGATGAGAACATGGCCGCGCTGCGCGAGGCGGGCCGCGTGGTGGCCCGCGCCCTGGCCGCGGCACGGGAGCGGGCGGTGCCCGGCGCGCCGGTCGCCGAGCTGGACCGCGCGGCCCGCGAGGTGCTGACCGGGGCGGGCGCGGACTCGCCCTTCCTGGGCTACCGCCCGGACTGGGCGCCGACCCCCTTCCCCGCCGTCGTCTGCGTGTCCGTCAACGACGCGATCGTGCACGGCATCCCGGACGGCACCCGGCTCGCCGACGGCGACCTGGTGTCGCTGGACTGCGGCGCCCTGCTGCGCGGCTGGGCCGGCGACGCGGCGGTGAGCTTCACCGTCGGCCGCGCCCGTCCCGAGGACACCCGGCTGATCGGCGCCGCCGAGGAGGCCCTGGCGGCCGGCATCGCGGCGGCCGTCGTCGGCAACAGGATCGGCGACATCGCGCACGCGATCGGCACGGTGTGCCGGAAGGCCGGGTACGGCGTCCCGGACGGCTTCGGCGGGCACGGCATCGGCCGCGCCATGCACGAGGACCCCGGCGTGCCGAACGAGGGGCGCCCCGGGCGCGGGATGCGGGTGCGCCACGGCATGGTCCTCGCCATCGAGCCGATGCTCATCGCGGGCGGCGGCGACGCGCACTACACGGCGCGGGACGGCTGGACGATCCGCACCCTCGACGGCTCCCGCGCCGCCCACGCCGAGCACACGGTCGCCGTCACGGAGGCGGGACCGCGCGTCCTCACGGCGCCGTAGCCCTGTCGGGGCACCGTCCGGGGCAGGCGCGGCCAGAGACGCTGTCGGCGGCCGCTCCTAGACTCGCGGCATGACGCGGAGACCGACGGAGCGGGCGGCGGAGCACGGCCTCGCGGCGGAGGCGCTCGCCGCCCTGGGCGAGCGGTTCGGCACGCCCCTGACCCTGGAGGCCGGGGAGGTGCCGACGCTGGTCTGGACGGACGGGCCGACCGTCGCCCAGGTCGAGGACGCGGCCCGGGAGGTCGCCCCCGGACCCGCCGCACGGTGGGCGTTCCGGCGCGGGCTGTCGGAGTCGTCGGTCGCGCTGGGGGCGCTCCGGCTGGCGGCGGCGCCCAGTCCCCTGCACTGCGGCCTGCCCCTGCCGGTGACCCCGGAGTCGGTCGCCGCCCTCTGGCGCGACACGCCCCTGCCGGCCCCGCCCACCCCGCGCGAGGAACAGCTCGCTTACGCCCTCCTGTACGAGGTCCACGACGACCACCGCGCCAACCACGTCACCCCGGGCCAGATATGCGACGGGCTGATGGTCCGGGGCGTCGCGGCGCTGGCGCGGCGGATGGGCCTGGAGGACTCGGACGGCGCCTGACGCCGGTCCTCACCGGTCCGGGCGGACGACCATCGCCGAGCCGCCGCCCCGGCGGGCGGTCTCGGCGGCCGCGAGCCAGCGGCCGTCGGGGAGCCGCTGGACACCGGTGGCGGCGCCGATCTCGGCGTTCTGCCGGAAGGCGTGCCCGAGGGCTTCCAGGGCGGGCCTGGCGGGGCTGCTCCAGAGGGCCGGTTCCAGTTCGGTCGTGGCCTGGTTGCGCTGGCTCGCGCGCGGGGCGGCGATGGCGTCGACGAGCGGCAGCCCCCGGTCGAGGACACCGGTCAGGGTCTGCAGGACGGTGGTGACGATGGTGGCGCCGCCCGGTGAGCCGAGGGCGAGGACCGGCCGGTCGTGCCGGTCGAGCACGATCGTCGGGGAGATCGAGGAGCGGGGACGCTTGCCGGGGCCGGGCAGGTTGGGGTCGTGGACGGCGGGGTTCGCCGGGACGAAGGAGAAGTCGGTCAGCTCGTTGTTGAGCAGGAAGCCGCGCCCGGGGACGGTGATGCCGCTGCCGCCGGTGGACTCGATGGTGAGCGTGTAGGCGACGACGTTCCCCCACCGGTCGGCGACCGTGAGGTGGGTGGTGTTCTCCCCCTCGTACGGGGTCGGGGCCGCGGTCCCGCCGGGCGCGCACGGCACCGGGTCGCGCGGATCGCCCGGCGCGAGCGGGCTGCCGAGGGCGGCGTCGTCGCGGATCAGGCAGGCCCGGGAGTCGGCGTACCGCTGGGAGAGCAGGCCCCGGACGGGGACGGGCTCGAAGGCGGGGTCGCCGACCCAGCGGCCCCGGTCGGCGAAGGCGATCCGGCTCGCCTCGATGAAGCGGTGGAGGTAGCCCGTCTCCGGGGCGGCGGAGAGGTCCGTCGCCTCCAGGATGTTGAGCGCCTCGCCGACGGTCGTGCCGCCGGAGGACGACGGCGCCATGCCGTACACGTCGAGCCCCCGGTAGGCGACCTTCGTGGGGGCGCGCCGGACGGTCCGGTACGCGGCCAGGTCCCGTTCCGTCAGGTCGCCGGCACGGACGACGCGTCCGGCGCCCTCGCGGACCGGCGGGGTGCGGACGGTGCGGACGACGTCCCGGGCGAGCGGGCCCCGGTAGAGGGCGCCGACGCCCTGCTCACCGAGGGTGGCGTAGGTCCGGGCCAGGTCGGGGTTGGTGACGACCGAGCCGACCTCGGGGAGCCGGCCGCCGGGCAGGAAGAGGGCGGCGGAGGCCGGGAAGTCGCGGAAGCGGGCCTCGTTGGCGGCGGTCTGCGCGCGGTAGGTGGCGTCGACCGTGAAGCCCTCGCGGGCCAGCCGCTCGGCGGGGGCGAGGAGTTCGCCGAGCGGCTTGCTGCCCCAGGCGCCGAGGGCGGTGGCCCAGGTGGCGGGGGTGCCGGGGGTGCCCACGGAGCGCCCGCTGGTCATCGCCTCCTCGAAGGGCAGCGGCGCGCCGTTCTCGGTGAGGAGGGCGGCGTCGGCCGAGGCGGGGGCGGTCTCCCGGCCGTCGACGGTGTGGACCGTGCGGCTCCGGGCGTCGTAGTGGACGAGGTAGCCGCCTCCGCCGATGCCGGCCGAGTAGGGCTCGGTGACGCCCAGGGCGGCGGCGACGGCGACGGCCGCGTCGACCGCGTTGCCGCCGCGCCGCAGCACCTCGATCCCGGCGGCGCTGGCGTCGGCGTCGACGCTCGCGACCGCGCCGCCGAGGCCGCCGGCGACAGGCACCTTGACG
>NZ_BNBS01000209.1 GCF_014656075.1 Streptomyces hydrogenans | reverse complement strand
GGCCGGGCCGTCCGGCGGGTGGGAGGCGCCGCCGCCCTCGTCGCCGAGCGGTCCCGGCGGGTCGGGCGTCCACCGGGGCGGCCTTCCGTCGGGGCCGTCGTCTTTCCCGGCGCCCCGACGGACACCGGTCAGACGGCCGACCAGCCGTCGTCGACCGGCAGGACCACGCCGTTGACGTTGCTCGCCGCGTCCGAGGCGAGGAAGAGGATCGCGGCGGCCTGCTCCTCGGGCTCGGCGAGGCGGCCGACGTTGACGAAATGGGGGCCGAGGGTCGTCGGGCCGTGGGCGCCCTGTTCGGCGGTGACGGCTATGTTGGTGCGCGTGCCGCCGGGGGCGATCGCGTTCGCGCGGATGCCCTTGCCCCGGTACATCACGGCGAGCGACCTGGTCAGCCCGACGACGCCGTGCTTGGAGGCCGCGTAGGCGCCGCAGGCCGCGCTGCCCCGCAGGCCCGCCTCGGACGCGGTGCTGACGATCGCGCCCCTGCCGGCCGCCAGCATGTGCGGCAGCACCGCCCGGGTCAGCAGGAACGGGGCGGTGAGGTTCACCCGGATGACCCGCTCCCACTCCGCGTCGGTGACGTCGGCCAGCGCCTGCATGCCGTCCATGATCCCCGCGTTGTTCACCAGCACGTCGAGCCCGCCGAAGCGCTCCACCGCGGTGGCGGTCACCGCGTCGACCACGGCCTGCTCGCTCAGGTCGCCGGTGACGGCGGCGGCCCTGCCGCCGCCCTCGCCGATCTCCACGGCGTCGGCCGCCGCGCCCTCGGCGTCGAGGTCGGCCACCACCACCCGCGCCCCCTCGGCGGCGAAGGCGAGGGCGGCGGCCCGCCCGATGCCGGATCCCGCTCCGGTGACGATGACGCTGCGGCCTGCCAGTCCCGTGCTCATGACGCTGCTCTCTTCTCGATGGGGAACGGGGCCTTCCGAGGCCCCGCCACCACTGTAACGAGTTAATGTCTCTGACTGACATAAAGTCCTCGGGGAGAATCGGCACCGTACGGAACGTGAGCGGAGCTATCGAGTCGGAGGGCCGTATGACCGCATCCCGGGGGCGCGCGGGAGGTACGGGGGGCGCGGGGCGCACGGGGCGGCCGCCCCTGACGGAGGAGCGCAAGGCGGAGATCAGGCTGGAGATCGCCCACGCCGCCGTGGACCTGTTCGTCGCCCAGGGCGTCGCGGCGACCACGGGGGAGCAGATCGGGCAGGCCGTGGGCGTCTCCGCCCGGACGGTCTGGCGGTACTTCCCGAGCAAGGAGGCCTGCGTCGCCCCGCTGTTCACCGCGGGCATCGACGCGATCGCCGCCTGCCTGCGCGCCTGGCGGCCGGGAACGCCCCTGGAGGAGGCGTTCGAGCGGGCCCTCGCGGGCGCGCCCCGGCCGGTCCGCGGCCCTGAGGGGCGCGCACCCGTGGGCGCCCTGGTCCGGCTCACCCGTACGGAACCCGCCCTGCGCGCGGTGTGGCTCCAGTCCTACGACGAGGCCGAGCCGGCCTTCGCCCGCGCCCTCGCCGACCGCGCCGGCCTGTCCCCGGGCGACCTGCGCCCCGCCCTCCAGGCGGCGATGCTGAACGCCGCCCTCCGTGCCGCGGTCGAACACCACGCCTGGGGCGAGGAGGTCCGGGCGGCCGACGCGGACGCCTCGGAGCGGGAGCTCGCGCGGGTGATGCGGGAGGCGCTGAGGGTGGCGGCGGGCGGACTCGCCTGAGGCGACGGGGGCTCGTCGACACGCCACGGGAAAGTCACGAATCCGCACACCGGCGAACAACAAGATGCGACAGGATTCTTGACCGGGCGTCAGCGGGTTCCTACGCTCGCACCGGTGTGGGAGCGTTCCCACACCCCTTCCGGGGTGGCCGTCACGCTCCTCGCGCACCGCGGGACACCGCCCTCGCCCCCACGCCACGGAGGTCGCCATGACGGACGCACGCCGCAGTTCCCACCCCACCCCGCCACCCCGCCGGGTGCGTGCCCGGTCCCGGATCCGGCTGCTGTGCGGCTTCACGGCCGCCCTCCTCGCCGTCTCCGCGCCCGTCGTCCTGCCGCAGACCGCACACGCCGCCACCGCTCGCCAGGTGGAGCGCCTCGACCGGGGGCTGACCAGCACCCCCACCGGCAGCGGCAACCTCGTCTCGTGGCGCTGGCTCGCCACCGACCCCGACAACGTGGCCTTCAACGTCTACCGGGGCGCCGTCAGGCTCACCCCCACCCCGCTCACCACCTCCACCAACTACCTCGACGCGGGCGCCCCGGACTCCGCCGACTACACCGTGCGCGCCGTCGTCGACGGCGTCGAACAGGCGTCCTCCGAGACCGCGCTGAAGTTCCGCTCCGGCCACCTGGACGTACCGATCTCGCCGCCCGCGGGCGGCACGACCCCGGACGGGGTGGCGTACACCTACGAGGCCAACGACGCCTCCACCGGCGACCTCGACGGCGACGGCAAGGCCGACCTGATCCTCAAGTGGCAGCCGACCAACGCCAAGGACAACTCGCAGTCCGGCTACACCGGCAACACGATCGTCGACGGCATACGGCTCGACGGCACCCGGCTCTGGCGGATCGACCTCGGCCGCAACATCCGCTCCGGCGCGCACTACACGCAGTTCCAGGTGTACGACTACGACGGCGACGGCCGGGCCGAGGTCGCCATGAAGACGGCCGACGGCACCCGCGACGGCACGGGCACCGTCATCGGGAACGCGTCGGCCGACCACCGCAACACGAGCGGCTACGTCCTCACCGGCCCCGAGTTCCTGACCATGTTCCACGGCCAGACGGGCAGGGCGATGGGCACCGTGGACTACGTCCCGGCGCGCGGCACGGTCTCGTCCTGGGGCGACTCCTACGGCAACCGCGTCGACCGCTTCCTCGCCGGCACCGCCTACCTCGACGACGCGCGCCCGTCCCTGATCATGGCCCGCGGCTACTACACCCGAACCGTCATCGCCGCCTGGGACTGGCGCGACGGCCGGTTCACCCGCCGCTGGACCTTCGACACCAACTCCTCCACCAACGTCGGAAAGGGCTACGACGGGCAGGGCAACCACGCCCTGTCGATCGCGGACGTCGACGCCGACGGCAGGGACGAGATCGCCTACGGGGCGATGACCGTCGACGACAACGGCTCCGGACTCTGGACCACCCGACTCGGCCACGGCGACGCCGGCCACCTCGGCGACCTCGACCCCGCCCGCCCGGGCCTGGAGTACTTCAAGGTCTCCGAGGACAAGACCAAGCCCGGCTCCTGGCTGGCGGACGCCCGCACCGGCCAGATCCTGTGGCAGACCGCCTCCGGCGCGGACAACGGCAGGGGCGTGGCCGGTGACATCTACGCCGGCAGCCCCGGCGCCGAGGCGTGGTCCTCCTCCGACACCACCCTCCGCTCCGCGTCCGGCGCCTCCCTCGGCCGCGAGCCCTCCAGCACCAACTTCCTCTCCTGGTGGGACGGCGACACCGTCCGCGAGCTCCTCGACGGCACCCACATCGACAAGTACGGCACCTCCGGCGACACCCGCCTCCTCACCGGCGCCGGCGTCTCCTCCAACAACACCACAAAGGCCACCCCGGCCCTCTCCGGCGACCTCCTCGGCGACTGGCGGGAAGAGGTCGTCTGGCGCACCGACGACAACACCGCCCTGCGCGTCTACTCCACGCCCCACCCGACCACCACCAGGATCACCACCCTGCTCCACGACACCCAGTACCGCACCGCCCTCGCCTGGCAGAACACCGCCTACAACCAGCCCCCGCACCCCGGCTTCTTCATCGGCGCCGGCATGCCCACGCCGCCGCGCCCCACCGTCACCACCCCCTGACCGGCGACCGGCACCCCCTCCCGGAGCGACGGGAGGGGGTGGGGTGCGTAGGCTCGCCCCCGACCGTCCGCACCGAAGGGAAGGTGACGCCGTGTCCCAGGAGGCACGCGACGCGCGACTGGGGCTCACCGGCCTGACGGGAGCACAACGAGAGGCCCGGGTAAGACTCCTGACGGAGCGTCTGGAGCGGGAGGCTGCCGCGGCACGGGCCGCGCTGGAGGCGCGGCGGGCGGGCGCACCGCCCGAGGAGCGAGGCGACGAGGTCCCGCCCTCGCCCTCAGGTCACCCCACGGCCTGACGGTCCCGCCCTCGCACCCGCCCCCACGTCACCCCACGACCTGACGGTCCGGCCGCCGCGCGCGTACGGGCCGGGGGAGGGGCACCGCGACCTCGGCCCGGACGACCTTGCCCCCGCCGGGGGAGGAGGAGGTGTCGACCCGGCTCGCGAGCCTGCGGACGATGCCCCAGCCCCGGCCGCGCTCGGACAGCGCGTCCTCCCGGTCGTCCCGGGGGACGGGGGGAAGGGGGGACCGGTCGCCGACGGCGACGGTGACCCGCGCCGCACGGCCGCCCCCCACCGAGACGGCGAGGTGGGTGCAGCCGCCGCCGTGCTCGTCGGCGTTGGCGACCAGCTCCGAGACGACCAGGAGCACCTCGGCACCGGCCTCGGCGTCGATCCCCTCGCCGGCCAGCCAGGCGCGGACATTGGCCCGGGCGAGGGACGGGCTCAGTCCGGAGCCGCCCGCGCCCTCGGGGGAGCCGTTCAGCCAGAAACCGGTCATGGCCCCGCGCGTCCTTTCGGGAGAGTTCCAGGAATGCCTCCAGGGTGCGCGGCTCGACGACGTCCGGCCCAGAGGAGAAGGGCACGCCTTAGCCTCGTCGAAAGACCCGCCGCGGCCCCTTCGGTGAGTGGCGGAAGTCAATTTTTGCAGGCCATGCATTTTTGCGTACCATGCACGCATGGCAGAGGGGGTGCCCGCTCGCGGCGGGCTCAGAGAACGCAAGAAGAAGGCGACCCGCGCCGCCCTGGCGGAGGCGGCGGTGCGCCTGGCGGCCGAGCACGGTGTCGAGAACGTCACCGTCGACGCCATCTGCGCGGCCGCTGGGGTCTCCACACGGACGTTCTTCAACTACTTCGACTCCCGTGACGAGGTCTTCGTCATGATCGGGGCGGACTCCGGCGCCCTCGTCTGCGACGACGTCCTCGCCGCCCCCGCCGGACGCGCCCCGCTGGACGTGCTCCGGGAGGCCCTGGCCGCCGAGCTGGAAGAGGTCGAGCAGCAGCACGAGACCTGGCGGCTCCACGCGGAGGTCCTCGGCTCCAACCCCCAGCTGCTCGCCCGGACCCTCGGCGCCCACATGGCCGACGAACTCCTCCTCGCGGAGGCGCTCGCCGAGCGCGTCGGCGCCGGCTCGCCGCTCTTCACCGAGGACCGCCCCGCCCACGGATCACCGCAGGAGCAGGAGCGCAGACGCGCGCTGCCGCTCTACCCCCGCCTCCTGGCGGCCGTCGGCGGCACCGCCGTCCGCATCGCGGTCGAGCACTGGTGCGTGCGGCAGGGCGAGACCCCCTTCGCCGAGGTCTTCCGGGAGACGTTCGAGCAGCTCGCCGCCGGCCTGCCCGAACCCCCGCGTCCCCCCGACGCCTGACGCCTGACGTCCACGACCACGTCCGAGCGGTCGTGCGCCCAGACCCGCACCCCCGGCGTCACCCCGACGTCCACACCGGCGGGTAGCCGAGGCGGACGCTCCCGAGCACCCGCCTCGCCCCCACCCCCTCGCCCGCCGAACGGATCCTCCCCGGAGCACCCCGACCCGCGCACGCGCACGCGGTCCTCCGGACAACGCACCACGTGAGAAGGATGTTGTGACCTCAACGACGGCGCCCGCAGAGGCGCCACCGACCTCGATGTCGGACCGACAGATACTCCAGGCCATGTCCGGCCTGATGGCGGGCATGTTCGTGTCCATCCTGGCCGGCACCGTGGTCGCCAACGCCCTGCCCAGGATCATCGCCGACCTCGGCGCCAGCCAGTCCTCGTACACCTGGGTCGTCACCGCCGAGCTCCTCGCCATGACGGCGACGGTCCCCCTCTGGGGCAAGCTCGCCGACCTCTACAACCAGAAGCTGCTGCTCCAGATCTCGCTGGGCCTCTTCGTGGTCGGCTCGCTGCTGGCCGGCTTCTCCCAGGACGTCGGGCTGCTCATCTTCAGCCGCGTCGCCCAGGGCATCGGCGCCGGCGGCCTCATGGTCCTGGCGCAGGTCGTGATGGCGGCGATCATCCCGCCCCGCAGGCTCGGCAAGTACGCCGGACTGTTCGGCGCCGTCTTCGCCGTCGGCACCGTCGTCGGACCGCTCCTCGGCGGCGTGCTCGTCGACACCTCCTGGCTCGGCTGGCGCTGGTGCTTCTACGTCGGCGTGCCGTTCGCGATCATCGCCATCGTGCTGCTCCAGCGGACCCTGAAGCTGCCGAGCACGCGCCGCGAGGCGAAGATCGACTACCTCGGTGCCTTCCTGATCGTGGCCGGTGTCTGCGCGCTGCTCATCTGGGTGTCGCTGGCGGGCAACAGCTTCGACTGGGCGTCCTGGCAGACCGCGGCCCTGACGGGCGGCGGAGTGGTCCTGCTGGCCGCCGCCGTTCTCGTCGAGTCCCGGGTGCCCGAGCCGATCGTCCCGCTCGGCATCTTCCGCAACCGCACCGTCACGCTGACGACCGTCGCCAGCCTCTTCGTCGGCCTGGCGATGTTCGCCGGCACGGTCTTCTTCTCGCAGTACTTCCAGATCTCGCTCGGCAAGTCCCCGACGGTCGCCGGCCTCATGAGCCTGCCGATGATCATGGGCCTTCTGGTGTCCTCCACGGTCGCCGGACAGTTCATCAGCAAGACCGGCCGCTGGAAGGCGTTCCTCGTCGCGGGCGGCATCCTGATGACCGCCGGCCTCGGCCTGCTCTCCACGATCGGCGCCGACACCCACTTCGGTCTGCTCAGCCTCTACATGGCGGTCATGGGCGTCGGCATCGGCATGATGATGCAGAACCTGGTGCTGGCCGCGCAGAACGACGTGCCCGCCTCCGAACTGGGTGCCGCCACCTCCGTCCTGTCCTTCTTCCGCAGTCTCGGCGGCACCATCGGCACGAGCGTGCTCGGCGCGATCCTCGCCAACCGGGTGGCCGCGGAGATGAGCAAGGGCCTCCAGGAGGCGGGCGTCCCCGCCGGCGGAGGCTCCGCCGGGCACGGTGCGGTACCGGACATGACGACCCTGCCCGCCCCGATCCGCGCGATCGTGGAGCACGCGTACGGCGTCGCCACCGGTGAACTCTTCCTCGTCGCCACCCCCTTCGCGCTCCTCGCGCTCGTCGCCGTCCTCTTCGTCAAGGAGAAGCCGCTGAAGACCACGAGCGGCATGGAACGCCTCGCCGAAGAGTCCGCCGCCGCGGCCCGGAACACCAGGACGGACCCGCCCCGCACCCCCGCGGGCACCTCGGCCGAACCCGCCGAGACGACCTGACACCTCAGGCGGCGGGCCGTCGACGGAC
>NZ_BNBS01000208.1 GCF_014656075.1 Streptomyces hydrogenans | reverse complement strand
TCGCGGCGCCGGATCCGCTCGCCGACGGTGGCCACCAGGTCCAGCACGGCGGCGCACACGCTCGCCG
This sequence comes from Streptomyces hydrogenans, assembly GCF_014656075.1. Classification (GTDB taxonomy): domain Bacteria; phylum Actinomycetota; class Actinomycetes; order Streptomycetales; family Streptomycetaceae; genus Streptomyces; species Streptomyces hydrogenans. The sequence continues at coordinate 7,341 of NZ_BNBS01000208.1, read as the reverse complement.
CGTCTGTATCGTCCCGGCCGAAGGAGGTGTGGGCGCCGGTCGACTCGGGCATCCGGTGCGCGGTGATCGTGCGCGGGTCGATTCCGCGGGCCGGCCGCGCAGAAGGCGGCCCTTCCTTCCGCCGAGGAAGAGGCAGACGACGTCCTCGGCATCGCCGCGAGCGCGCCGGCGGTGTGCAGGCCGAAGCGGCGCCGGGTGTCGGTCTGGGCGGGGCCGATGCCCTGCACCGCGTCGACGGGGAGCGGGTGGAGGAAGGTCTCGACGGCGCGGTGGTCGGGGAGGTGGAGGATGCCGGACGGTCCGGTGGGTGCGGAGGCGGTCGCGGCTGTCGGCCAGGTGTCCGCGACGCCGATGTGGACGCGGACGCCGTACGTGGCTATGGCCTGGAGCTGGAATCGCTGCGCGAGCCTGCGGGGAGCCTAGGAGAACACCCTGCTCGCGCCGCGGAGCTGTGCGACGAGCGCGGTCGGCGGGAGGGGCTGCGCGGTGGGGGTGAATTCCGCGGCGAGGTCGAGGATGTGGCGGTAGGCGTCCGGGCTGGTGTCGGGGTGGCATCGCACGTGCCAGATCACGTGGTCGCGCTCGTTCATGCCGCCGTCTCCTAACGCTCGTGGCGGGCGAGCTCAGCGCGGGCGGCGAGCCGCAGCTTGGCCCGTCCACCGGCGCAGTGGCCCTGGGGCGTCCAGTACAAGTGGTAGTGCACGGCGGTCTCCCAGCGCAGCAGGGCACGGTGGAGCGCGGCCGTATGGACGGGGCGGGGGACGGCGAGGGTCTGGTAGGCGGCGGTCGCCCGCGTCTGCGCGATGAGCAGGTCGAGAGGGAAGGTGGTGCGCTCTACACCTCCAACGCAAACAAACGTTCTGTTTATTGCGCAACGCGAGCCGCTGCCGGCAGTACTGCAGGAACGGAACGAAGGCATCCGGGCCCTGACGTCGCCGGCCAGGGGCCTGGTCGCCATTCAGATAGGCGCGGATCGTTTTGCGGTCACGACCCAGATGCCGTGCGATCGCCGAGATCGTCCAACCCTGACGACGCAGTACGTGCGCATCCACGCCTTCCTCCCGCGTGAGCATCCAGGCCTCCGAGCAGGCCGAACTTGCGCACACAGGTTCTCCACGACGCACCGATACCAGTTCGACACGTCGGGCAGGGCCATACGAAAGGTCGAGAGATCAACTGAGCAGGTTGGGGCGCAGAGCGAGCAGACCCAGGGAAGTCAGGCCGTGTCCAATGTGGTGGCCCTGAGGGCATGCCACCTACGGATGTCCATAGGTAGTTCGCCCCCGCTGGAGGCTCCTCGTCCTCAGCCTCACCGGCCACGCCCAGGCGGCTGCCGCGGCCGGGCCATCGGTGCCGCCGCACTCACGCTCGACGGCGTCAGCGTGAGGGTCAACATCCGCAAGTATCAGCAACGCACACGATGGTCCCCGGTACTTCGACCGGGGGTCATCGTTTCGAGGCGGGCGCGGCGGCGGTGTCGACGACATCGATGGCCGGTGTCGGTCAGTGTGACGTTCGTGCGCGCCCACCAGCACGTCATGAAGGGCTTCCGCGGGCTCCTTGGATCAGTCAGCATGAAGGTCCGTCGGGGATCCGGGGGTGGGGATGGGGAGCGCCATGGACGGGCAACGAAGCAGGCCCGAGCAGGTCGGACCCGCCCCGTGGCTGGCGCTGGCCTGCCTGGTCGGGCTGTTCCTGGCCTGCGTCGTACTGACGAACTTCACCGCGGAGCTGCGGGCGGCGCTGTGGGGCGAGCGCGGCACCGTGACCGAAGCCGACTGCCGGACGTACGACAACACCGTGGCCAATGCGGGAACGTCGACGTCCTGCTCAGGCACCTTCACCCCGGAGGACGGCGGCTCGTCGTTCTCCGTCCCCGTCGAGGGCGACATCGATGCGCAACCGGTTCACGCGTGGCTGGTGGACGGCACATCCGGCACCGCGTACGTCTCACCCACGGTGTGGGCGGGAGTGCTTCCGGTGGGACTGTCCCTCCTCCTGGCCGGCCTCCCAGTGGCGGTGACGGTGAAGCACGTGCGCCGCGTCCACGCACAACGCCCTGGAGAGCCGCTTCACGGATCAGACCCAGAGTCGAGTGCGTGATCGACGACGAGCACGACGGGTACAGCCCGCACGTCACCTGACTCGACATCGACAAGCCCGTCCTATCGCACACGGAGCGACCCGGCGACCGAGAGCCCGACTCCCTCTGGACGCTCCGCAGCGGCGCCGGCCTGCCACGACTCGTCCGCCATCCACGCTGCTCAGCCCGCCAAGTAGCACGCTCATCCGCCAACGCCCGACGCCACCCGGGCGCCCAGGGAACCCAGGCCAGACGAGAGGCCGCCACAACGCCACACAAAGGCGCAGCCGGAGCACCCGGGCGGGGGCACCGGATCACCGCCGAGCACGAGCCCGCGGACCAGACGGACGAGAACGAGTTGGCGGACGAAGAGGCCGGCCGCACGCGTCGGGGGAAGTCCGCGTGCGGCCGGCCAGGGGCGTTATCCAGGCGCTCCACAACCCGCCTACCCTCACACCGCACCTTCACGCTCACTCCTGGATGGTCAAAAGACCTGGCCCGCCTGCCAACGCGGTTGGGGTGGCAAGCGTCGTGGAGGGCGGAGCGGGCACGCAGGCACTCGCCGCGGCGCTGCCGCCCGTGTTTTCCAAGGGAACGCTCCTCGAAGCCGTCGTCGGGAAGGTATTCGCGTGAGTACATTCCGGACCTTGATGATCATGGAGCAGTCGCTAAAAAGTAGCTGTAACGCTCGTGATCAATGCATCTAGATCACGTCGAACCGGTGCGGGGCCTGGTCGAGGAAGGCGCAGGCCTCGGCGTGGACGAAGGTGAGACGGGGCCCGCCGTCTCAGGGACGGCGGGTGCGTTCGACCTGGGCGTGGGAGAAGTCGACGGCGGTCACCTCGACTCCGGCGCGGGCGAGGCGCTGCGCTTTCGACCTCGGGCCGGCCCGAGGTCGAAAGCCGTCTTCGGGGAGCCGAGAAGTTCGGCGCCGGGCCCGGCGTCGTCGACCAGGCCAGTCCAGTCCAGTCCAGTCCAGTCGAACGCTGCTGCCGCGGGACGGGGCTGGGCCCCTCGCCGCGGTAGGGCTTGCTCATCCCAGTACTCGGCCGGGGTGGTTGGGGCGGCGGCACTGTTCACCAGGTCCTCCGGAAGCCGGGCGGTGAGGACCGCCAAGCTACCAACGGGCGCTCCCGGCGCGCGGGCGGATCCTGCCGGCATCGCCCGGAGGCGGCACCCGGGCCGCGTACAGGGCTCAGGAGACGGCACTCACCGGACCCCGAGGGACGGGGCATCGGGGACATCGAACTCCTCCAGACGCCTGCAGGGCTGGGCCTTCAGGCTATGCAGCGCCACGTCGTGATCACATGCCCTGTGCGGCCGGACGCGGTCAGCGGCCAGTGACGCGTACTCGCAACTCGTACCGGGCGCCGGCTGGATGCACGTGTGCGCGTGCTTTGTACTGGTATTGCTTGTCAGCTGATGGAGTGCGCCTCCTCGCTCGCCTGCGTCCTTCGCCGCGACCCGCGTCATGACCGTGTGAGACGTGCACCGCGCGGCCGGGACCGGGTTGTGGGTCCTGGAAGCGGTCAGCGGTCGGTTTCCAGGCAGGCACGGGTCTGGCGGGCGACTTCGTGGATCTCCCCGGTGGGAACGACGAGGACGGGGACGGTCGCGCCCGGTCGGCTGACCACCGTGGGCTCCCGCGGGTCGTCGACCGCGGTGAGACCGCCTTCGATGCCCAGCACGCGCAGCCCGGCGGCCACTTCCTCGCGCACCTCTGGCTGGTCCTGACCGATCTCGCCGGTGAAGACCAGGGCGTCGACGCGGTCCAGGGACGCGGCCATGGCGGCCAGGCCCCGGCGGACGCCGAGGGTGAGGACGGCGAGAGCCAGCGCGGCGTCGGGGTCGCCGTCGGCGCGCGCCCGGACCAGTTCGCGGGTGTCACCCGACGTCCCGGAGACGCCGAGGAGTCCGGACTCGCGGTCGAGGAGCCGGGCCGTGCGCCGGGGGTCCGTCCCGGTCTCGTCCTGGAGCCACAGGAGCATGCCGGGGTCGACGGTGCCGCTGCGGCTGCTCATGGGCAGGCCCTCGGACGGTGTCATCCCCATGGTCGTGTCGACGCTCCTGCCGTTGCGGACGGCGCAGGCGGAGCAGCCGCCGCCGAGGTGGGTGAGGAGCAGCTGGAGGTCGGTGGGGGAAGCACCGAGGAGTTCGGTGGTCCGGCGCAGCGCGTGGGCGTAGGACAGGCCGTGGAAGCCGTACCGGCGCAGGCCGTGGCGGCGGGTCAGTTCCCGCGGGAGCGCGTAGGTGCGGGCCGGTTCGGGCAGTTGCCGGTGGAAGGCGGTGTCGGGGCAGGCGACGTGCGGGACGCCGGGCAGGAGGGCGCGGGCGGCGTCCAGGGCGGCCAGCGCGGGCGGCATGTGCAGCGGGGCGAGGCCGACGGCGGCCTGGAGGCGTGCGCGTACGGTCTGGTCCACGGCCGTGGGGTGGGTGACGTCCGGGCCTCCGTGGACGACGCGGTGCCCGCAGGCGTCGACGGCGGGTGCGTCGTCCAGGAAGCTTCGGATCATCCGGTCGGCTCCCTCGTCGGGTGGAGCGTCGAAGTCCCGGGAGGCCACGACCCGGTCGTCCGCGTCGAGGACGGCGAGGTGGAAGCTGGAGGAGCCGGCGTCGGCGACGAGCACGGTGCCGGTCATCCGGGCCACCGCCATTCGGTGATCTCGGCGGGGTCCTCGCCGGTGCGGCGCAGTTCGCGGCGGAGTTCGTCGCGGTGCCGCGCGTAGTGCTCGGCGAGCGTGCGGGCGCGGCCGGCGTGCCGGTCCGTGCGGTCGAGGTGGTGCAGGAGGGTACGGGCGAGGTCGTGGCGGGTGGTTCCGTTGAGGGCGAGGAGGTCGTACGGGGTGGTGGTCGTGCCCTCCTCGACGTAGCCGCGGACGTGGAAGCGGTCGGGGCGGGGGCGGCCGTGCAGGAGCTGGTGCACGGCCGAGGGGTAGCCGTGGAAGTCGAGGACGACGGGGGTGTCCTCGCCGAACAGGTCGTGGAACCGCTCCGGTGACATGCCGTGGGGGTGGCGGTCCGGCGGGGCCAGGGCGCACAGGTCGACGATGTTGACGAAGCGGATGCGGGCTTCGGGAAGGTCGCGGCGCAGCAGGTCGGCGGCGGCGAGCGATTCGACGGTGGGGATGCCGCCGGCGCAGGCCAGGACGGCCTCGGCGGGCCCGTCGCCCGCGGTGCCGGCCCAGGTCCACGCGGAGGCCCCGGCCCGGCAGTGCTCGCGGGCGGCGTCGAGATCGAGCCACTGGGCGGCGTCGTGCTTGCCGGCGACGACGGCGTTGATCTTCCCGGTCTCGTCGAGGAGCCGTTCCATCGTGACCAGCAGGGTGTTGGCGTCGGGCGGCAGGTAGACGCCGGTGACGGTGGACTTGCGGTTGAGGAGGTTGCTGATGAAGCCGGGGCCCTGGTGGCTGTAGCCGTTGTGCTCCTGGCGCCATCCCTCGCTGGTGAGGAGGTAGGTGAGGCTGCTGACAGGGGCGCGCCAGGGAACCTCCCGGGACATCTTCAGCCACTTCGCGTACTGGTTGGCCATGCTGTCGACGATCGCGGCGAAGGCTTCGTAGGTGGGGAAGAGGCCGTGGCGGCCGGAGAGCAGGTATCCCTGGAGCCATCCCTGGCAGTTGTGCTCGGAGAGCGTCTCCATCACCCGGCCGTCTCGGGCCAGGTCCTCGGCGTACTCCTCGACCGGCCAGACGTACGCGCGCCCGCTGGCCTTGAGGATGGCGTCGAGTTTGTTGGAGGCGAGTTCGTCGGGAGAGACGATGCGGAAGTCACGGCGCTCGGCGGTCGCCTCCGTCAGCTCGGTCAGCCAGTCGCCCAGCACCCGGGTGGGGCCGGCCGTGGCCGACCCGGGCCCGTCGGGAAGCGCGAGGGCGTGGGGGGCGAGGGGCGGGAGCGGGAGGGGGCGACGGAGCCGTCCTCCGTTGGCGGCGGGCTGGGCGCCGATCAGGGCGTCCGGCTCCGGCAGGGCGGCGAGGACCTCGGGCGCCGGCCGCCCTTCCTCGTCGAACAGCTCCTCGGGCCGGTACGAGCGCAGCCAGGACTCCAGGGCCTTGAGCTGCTCCGGGTCCTCGCGTGCGTCGGGGAGCGGGACCTGGTGGGAGTGGAAGGTGCCCTCGATCGGCGTGCCCTCGACCTCGGCCGGCGCACCGGCCCCCTTGAGGGTGCGCAGCACGATCATCGGCCAGGCGGGCCGCACGGGAAGGTCGCCGGAGCGGGCCCGGCGCTGGAGCGCGCGGAGGGTGCCGTGGGCGTCGAGGACGGCCGCGGTGAGGGCGGCTCCGGGCGAGGGCCCCGTCTCGTCCACGATGCGAGGGTCCCAGCCGTAGCCGCGGAACAGGGCCGTGAGCTCCTCGTCGGTCATCGTCGCGAAGAGGGTGGGTGAGGAGATCTTGTAGCCGTTCAGGTGGAGCACGGGCAGGACCGCTCCACAGGTCACCGGGTCGAGGTACTTGGTGGAGTGCCAGGCACCCGCCGTGGGCCCCGTCTCCGCCTCCCCGTCGCCCACCACGCACGCCACGACCCGGTCCGGGGCGTCCAGCGCCGCTCCCACCGCCGTCGCGAGGGCGTAGCCGAGCTCTCCGCCCTCGTGCAGGGTGCCAGGGACCGACGGGGAGAGGTGGCTGGGAAAGCCGTCCGGGGCGCAGTAGCGGCGGGCCAGCTCCCGCAGCCCTGTCGCGGTCCTCGCGAGTGCCGGGTCCTGGCGTTCGTGAGTGCCCTCCAGCCAGAGGTTGGCGTGGACGGCGGGTGCGCCGTGGCCCGGTCCGGTGACCAGCAGGACGTCCGTGCCGCGCTCCCGGATCAGGGCGTTGAGGGCTGTGTAGACGAGCGTGATGCCGGGACAGGAGCCCCAGTGGCCCAGCAGTCTCGGTTTGACGTGCTCGGGTCGCAGGGGGTCGGACATCAGCACGTTGTCCTGCAGGAAGATCAGGGCGGCCGCGATGTAGTCGGCCGCTCGTACGTAGGGGCTGGGGCCGACGGTCCGGTTCTGCGCGGGCGAAGTCACGGCACCTCCGACGGGTCGGGGAGAACATTCCGCTCGGCGCCTGCCCCACGCGCCTGCCCTCAACCGTCGGACGTCCGGGGCGTTGTGCGGCTCTCGGGTGCCGTGCCGCACCGCGCCGCGGCAGACGCCCCCCACGGAGTCGGGGAGAAGTTCACCGGGGCCGCCGGCACCGTAGGCCGGCAGGGACCATCCCCGCGAGCGCGGGGAGCAGCAGCTGACCGGGGCGCCCGTGGAGGCGAATCCGGGACCATCCCCG
>NZ_BNBS01000207.1 GCF_014656075.1 Streptomyces hydrogenans | reverse complement strand
CGGCGCCGGGGCCGTCGGTATCACCGTGGTCCGCTTCACCGACGCCGGCGCCCTGCGCACCGCGCTGGAGGATCTTCCGGGCCGGTGAGGATCCGGTCGAGCCCCCTCACACCCTTGGCGGGGCGTGAGTCGGCGCGCTATTGGACGGTCAGTACGTCCACGCCGATGCCGATGGGGTAGTAGCGGAGCATGTCTTGAAAGGTCGCTGTCTCCGCGTACGTGTTGACGACCGACTCGGCCATGATCCCCCGGGCGCCCTTGTTCAGCTTCTCGGGGAGGAAGAAGGTCCCCAGCGGTTCTTCGTATCCCTTCTGGATCTCGAACCAGCGCTTCCACGACGCTCGCACGTCGTACCCGGGCGTCCTGGAACGCCACACCGAGCAGACGTCGTTGAGCCCCCAGGCGAACTCGCGGTAGTGGTCCGGGCCTCCGCCGCCGAACACGTGGAAGGCGAGTTGCGGGGTGCTTCTGGTGCCGCCGAAGGACAACTGGAGCGACTGGTCGCGCTCCCATTCCGCAGGCAGCACATCCGACAGCGTGTTCTCGTTCAGGACGATCCTGGTCTTGTCGTCACCACCGAAGAAGAACTCCGGCCTGAAGGCCGGATCGCAGGTCGTCACCGCATACGTCATGGCGGCGTTGCTCTTGTCGGAGATAGCCTCCACCCAGTACTCCTCCCGTGGGTGGTACACGTTCCGCACGAACGGGCCGCCCTCCAGTGGCGTACGGAAGACGGGTGGCCCGAGCTCCTGCCGGAACTTCTCCAGCGTGTAGCCCGCTCGGAGCTGCCGGAGCTTGCGGTACTCCGCGGCGCGCCAATCCGTCCCCGTCTCCCTGAGGACGGTCACGGCCGTGACGAGGGTGCTGACCGCCGTCAGGAGATTGGACAGGAAGAAGACGGCCACCAGCACGACGTTGCGCTTGGTAAACGAGCTGAACCGCTCACCCGCCGTTGCGCTCGTCTCCGGGGATCGGGGTGCTTCCGGGTCGTCCATGGCCGCTCCATCGTGTCGGCCGCGCTACGGCGTCCACACTTTCAGACCATAGGTCGGGAGCCGAGAGGGCGCACGCCCCCGACGGCCGGTCGGTGGACCAGGGAATCCGAGAACACCCGAGCAGGCCGAGAACAGCCAAGACGGCTCCCTCGGATTCCCTGGTCAGCCGACCGGATCCGGTCCTCCCAGGGTGAGAGCCGGAACGCGGTTTCGCGGAGCTCGTCCTGCCGGACGCTGTCCCACAGCAGCGGCGCGACCTCGAACACGCCAGGCGCTACCAATACGACCTCTACCTCGAAGGCCGGCCGCTCCACCCCTCGGCGAAGCACGGCTCAACAACAGGCTCACCCAGCAAGAAAACACCCCTGCGGGAACCTCGTACTCTTTACTTGCTTTCTCCCGGCACCATCCCGCGCCCGGAATTTTGAGTGACCGGCGGATGCGGCCACCGGTTTCCGGGGATGCCGCGGCGGACAGGGGCTTGGGGGTGCGGCTGCTTTCTGGGTGCGCGAACGACTCCCTGCCTCCCTCTTCCAGCTCCGGCCCGGTGTAGCTTTACAGCCTTGATCCGCCCGTGTGGTGCATCGTAAGGGCATGGGCGCGCACTTCCGGAACGGTCCCCATGGCTACGGCCTCGTCACCAGGACGCTGCACTGGACGGTGGTCCTCGCCATCGCCGTGCAGTTCGCCGTCGGCTACCTCCTCGACGTGGACGACAGCGGACGGGGCAGGGGGCGAGGCCGGGGCCGTGGGGAGGGGCCGGGCAAAGGCCAGGGGCGTGACAGGGGCGGCGACGACGGCTACGAACTCTTCGGCGATGACACGCTGCTCACTGCCCATGTCCTGCTCGGCCTGGCGATCCTCCTGCTGGGAACCGTCCGTCTCGTCTGGCGCCTCACGACGCCCCTGCCCCCCTGGGCGCCCACCCTCGGTACGTTCGAGCGCCGCCTGGCCCACTGGACCGAGACCGCCCTCTACGCGGTGACCTTCGCCATCCCGCTGTCCGGGCTCGCCCTGGTCGTCTCCGGTGAAGACAGCCTGCTCGCCGCCCACGTCACGGCACACCTCGTCTTCTTCATCGCCCTGGCCCTGCACATCGGGCTCGTGCTCAAGCACCAGCTCGTCGACCGCGACCACTTGCTACGCCGCATGCTTTGACGTGCTTGTCCTGGCCGTGATGAGGATCTTCGATTTTCCCCAGGCCCGCTCTCACTCCCCACTTGGTTGCGGACTTAACTGAAGTGATCATGTCGGGGTGACTCAACAACCTGGCCCGTCCCGGCAGCCGCTCCCACCCGATCCCGAGCTGTACCCCGATGTTGCCGCTGCGGGGAGTCTCCGTGCAGCCCTCGCCCAGTGCGCCGCCGAGAACGACCTGGACGTCGGTGAGGTTCGGTCCCCGTCCGACGGTTCGTCGCTCATCCACGCAGGGATCACCAGCCGCAACCCACGGCTGGACCGATTCAGCGTGGACCTCGGATCCGCGGAGCGGGTGTTCCTCATCGCCGCGTGGGGTCAAGGTGTGAATCTCACCAACGGCTCCACCAGCGACCTCGCCGAGCTCGCCGAAGCGGCCGCAGCCTGGCATGCAGGCGTCACTCTGGCCGAACTACAGGCCGCGGCACCATTCCTGGAAGCCAGCCCCCTAGCTCTGGCCCACGAACGCGGTCCTGAGTACGCCGTGGCAGAGAAGTGGAGTCGCTACCTGACACCCGGCCCGTACGAGGACCTGGAAATGCTCCATGCAGCGCACGCCGAGCCCAGACTGAGAGCACTCTTCCCCTTCACCAGCCACGGTGCCCTGATGTTCAGCAGATGCACCGGGTTCCCGTTCTCCCAGGACGTCTCGGCGATCCATCCGCTCGGTGACCACCGCTATGCGGTCCATCACCGCGGCGAGCCATTCTCGCGCGAACCCGGCTACACGGCCGAGGAAGCCGCAGCGGTGGTCGTCGCCCGCATGTCGGAGACCTGGGGGCCTGCGGTCGCAGGGACCCAACACGATCTGCGTGACCGCGAGGACCAGTGACGTCAGAAGGGCGCCCCCAGCGAACGCTGAAGACTGGGGAACTACTACGAGCAGGTCTGTCCATCCCCTGAGCACCGGATGGGGATATTCAACGAGCCTCATCAACCGCGGGTGCGGGCGCAGCGCCTCGGGTGGGACAACCTGACGGCCGTGCAGGAGTGGATGTGTGAGCAAGTCCTCGGGATCGAGCCGGCGACCGAGGAGTAGAAGCCTCGGCCGCGCCGTACACAGGCCGGCAAATGGAAGCTGAACCAACCAAGGCCGCTCGGCAGTTCTACGAGCGCGGGGGCACCTGCGGGTCCCTAGGAAGCACGTCGAACGAGCGGGTCACGAGGAGGCCGCGGTGGCCTGACTCGGCGGAGGAGGCAGGGGTGCCGCCGGGGCGGACACCTGGGCCGGGGGGACGAGGTACACCACGATGATCATCCCGAGGGTGGCGATCGCGATGAACGCCCCGCCGCCGGCGCCCACGGCCACGAGGGCACTGGCGCCGAGGGCGGCCGTGACGATCCCCGCCCCGAGGCCGATGACGACGGCGAGCAGGACGACGATGACGACGGCGATGATCCGGACGGTCTGACGGGAAGGCATGGTGGGGTCCTTTCGGGAAGGAATGGGTGGTACCCGGGTGGTGCGGGCGGTAGAGGAGCAGACGCCGGCGGCTTACGTCTCGTGCCGGCGTTTTCCGGTCGGGGGGCCAGCGCCGGACCGGGTGCCCTGCGACAACGGGCGCCAGAGGGCGTCCAGGAGTTCGCACCAGGTCTCGTCGTCGTCCCGGGCGTCGGCCGTCCGCAGGTAGACGGTGTTCAGGAGCTGGTCCGTGGCGAGTCCGCCGCTCTCCCGGCTGCGCTCCAGGAACGCCTGGATCATGGCCGTGTGGCGGCCGTCCTGGTCCCGGAAGTGGGCGGCGATCATGGCGGTGAGCTGGTCCTCGCGCGGCGGCGAGACGTCCAGCCGGACGCAGCGCCGGAGGAAGGCGGCGGGGAACTGCCGCACGCCGTTGCTGGTGATCACGACGAAAGGGAAGGCCAGGCAGCGCACCCGCCCGTCGCGCACTGGGGCCGTGCCGCCCGGATCGTCGGTGAACACTAGGACCCGCCCCTCCTGGTGGCGGGCGCGGACCAGCTCAGGGCTGGCGCAGGAGCCGCTCTCGAGGACGTGGAGGAGGTCGTTGGGCAGGTCGATGTCGCTCTTGTCCAGCTCGTCGATGAGCAGCACCCGCGGCAGCTCGTACGGCAGCAGGGCGGTGCTCAGCGGACCCAGGCGGACGAAGTCCCCGATCCGGGGGCCTCTCGGCCCGGACGTCTCGCCGTTCGGCTCCCCGGGAGAGCCGAACGCCGGGCCGACGTCCGGGCCGGGCGCCGGGGCGGCGGGCCGGAGGTGTCCGAGCGACGCCTGGGCGCGGCCGATGGCGTCGTACTCGTACAGGCCGGAGCGCAGGGTGCTGCGCGAGGTGATGCCCCAGCGGAGCACACGGCCGAGGCCCAGTTCGCGGGCGACGGGGTAGGCGAGGGTGGACTTGCCTATGCCGGGACGGCCCGTGACGAGCAGCGGCCTGTGCAGCAGCAGGGCCGTGTTGATCAGATCGATGTCGTGCGGGTCCTGCCAGGGGGGTGGCGCGGCCCACGGCGGCGGAGAAGGAGCCGACCGCGTCCACGATGCGGACCAGGCCGGGGATCTGGTGGGGCACCAGGCCGATAATGGCCATGCCGAGAGCGGCGGTGACAGTCCAGTGCACGGAGGACCCCTGAACCTCTCCCGAGGCCGGGTCGGGGGTGGCCTGCGGGGCCGGGGTGGTGGCCTGGGCGGGAACCGCGGCGGTGGCGGTCGGTGCCGTCGAGGATGCCGGTCTGCCGACCGGCGCCGAGGTGGTCGATCACTTCGGCCAGTGTTCGCAGCCGGACGCCGGGGCTGATCGTGCACCCCCGCTCGGCGAGCAGGGGCCGCACCTCGCCGATGGCGAGGAGGACGTGGAACGATCTACGCCTGCTGGAGCGGGCCCGTCACGCCGGGGGCGCGGCCGGTGGCGGCCTGGGTCAGGTGCGTGTGGACGCGGCGGCCTGGGCTGCCGCGTCCGCGTAGTCGCGGACCAGAGGGCGCGTGTCGTCGGCGCGCCAGGCGAGCGCGAAGCGGGACTCCGAGACGCCGTCGACGGGGCGGGTGACGACGCCGCCGCGGGTGAGGAGCGGGGCGTTGCCGGTGGCGACCAGGCAGATGCCGAGGCCGCCGACCAGGGCCTCGTACGTCTCGTCGGCGCTGGCGATCTCTGCGCCGACGACGGGCGGACGGCCGTCCCGGGCGTCCAGGGCCAGCCAGTAGTCACGGAGTGCGGGGCCGGTGTCGGGCAGGGCGAGGAAGGGCTCGTCGAGGAGTTCGGCGAAGTCGATCCGTTCGCGGGCGGCCAGTGGATGGTCCTCCGGCAGGGCCACGAGGCGCGGTTCGGTGGCGACGACGACCCAGCGGAAGCGGTTCGCGCCGGCCATCGGTAGCCAGACGAAAGCCACGTCGCTGCCACGGTCGGCGAGCCCGGCCGTCGGGTCCTCCCAGCCGATCTGCCGCAGCCGGATGGTGGCCCGTGGGTGGGTCGCGGTGAAGCGCGAGCGGATCGCGGGCAGCAGTCCGCGCCGGCCGGGGCTGGTGCTCATCCCGACGACCAGGGTGCCGTTCGCCTCCCCACGTGCCGCCCGTACCGCGCCCTCCGCCTCGTCCCACGCGGCGAGCACCGCCCGGGCGTGCGGCAGCAGGGCCGTACCGGCCTCGGTGAGGCGGACGCCCTGCCGGTCGCGGTCGAAGAGCGGGATGCCGAGCTGCCGCTCCAGGGCCCGGATCTGCTTGCTGAGCGCGGGCTGGGAGACGTACAGCTTCTCCGCCGCTCGTGTGAAGTGCAGTTCCTCCGCGACCGCGAGGAAGTACCGCAGATCCCGCCCGTGCACGTCCGTGGTCATGCCCATGGGCTATCACGACGGATCTTGGACGGGCAACTCCCGCTGTGGTCATGCTCGTTGTGTCACCGCCGAGTGGTCGGCGGGTGAGACGTCCCGATGGGCATCACGAGGGGAACACCATCATGAGCAAGGTATGGCTGATCACCGGCGCCAACAGCGGCTTCGGACGTGCCTTCACCGAGGCGGCGGTCGCCGCCGGCGACGTCGTGGTCGCCGGAGCCCGCCGCGTGGGCGCCTTGGACGACCTGGTCGCCGCCCACCCCGACCAGGTCGATGCCGTCAGCCTCGACGTGACCGACCACGCCGTGGTCGACCGAGTGGTGCGCGAGGTCGCCGAGCGGCACGGCCGCCTCGACGTCCTGGTCAACAACGCCGGCCGTACCCACGTCGGTTCGGTCGAGGAGACCGACGATGCCGAGCTGCGTTCGCTCTTCGACGTGCACGTCTTCGGTCCCGCCGCGCTGACCCGCGCCGTCCTGCCGTACATGCGCGCGCGCCGTTCCGGGGCGATCGTGCAGCTCAGCAGTGTCGGCGGGCAGATGTCGATGGCGGGCTTCGGCGCGTACAGCGCGACGAAGTTCGCCCTGGAGGGCATGTCGGAGGCGCTGGCCGCCGAGGTCAACCCGCTCGGCATCCACGTCCTGATCGTCGAGCCGGGTGCCTTCCGCACCAGCCTGTTCGGCAACGGCAGCCTCAGCCCGGACACGATCGCCGACTACACGGACACGGTCGGCGCCACCCGCGCCTACGTGGAGGGCGGCGACGGCGGCCAGCCCGGCGAGCCGGCGAAGGCCGCGGCCGCGGTCCTGGCCGCCCTGAACGCGGACGAGAAGCCGATGCGGCTCGCTCTCGGCGACGACTCCATCGACACGATCTACGCACACCTGGAGCAGGTGCGCGGCGACCTCTCCGCCTGGGAGAAGGTCGGCCGTGACACCAAACTGGAGCGGTAGGGCACGGCGGCGGCCGCCCCCTGAGCGGCGTACCGGACCGGACTCGGACACGAGGCCGGTCCGGTACCGTCACGATCCGCCGTACCCGGGACAGCGGTGCGGCGGCCGGCCTGCTCCCCGCGCGAGCGGGGGTGTTCCGTCGGCGTCGATCCGGGCTCGGTGCTGTCGCGCTGAAACCTTCCACGAGGGCGAACGAACCGGTGCGGGGCCGTGGGGCAGGGCGGTGGGACATCGACGAGGGCCGCGTCCGGCCGACCGGTGCTCAGCCGCTCGTGCTATCGCGTCCTCCAAGCGTCTCGGGCTACGCAGGGGGTGATCGAGCGGACCATGTGCCGGCTCACCGGCTACCGCCGGCTCGACCACCGCCACGCACGCCACCCCCGCAACCACCTGGCCTCCTCGACCTCGCCGCCACGCTCTGCTGCTGCAAACGACTCATCCGCCTCACCACATAGGACACGGTCTCGCAGCGGGGCCCCGCCGTCCGGCCGGCCGTTCACGTCGGCTCGTGTCAGCTCATGTCGAGACGAGTCGTACGTGGTGTCCCCCGTCCGGACAAGGCGGGGTTCCGGGGCGGGGCGGAGGGGTCTCGTCGTGGAATCCGGCAGTTCGCTGTGATCGACATGCGACACGTCGGGGTCGTCGAGCCCCGCCTGTACAGGGACACCGGGGTGCCGCCTGCATGACGCCCCGCCCAAGACTCTTTCCGCGGCTCCCGCCGGCCAGCCTTCTCAGCCCAATGCCTCCGGAAACTTCTCCGGCGGTGTCATGCGGACGCGGCCCCCGCACCCCTTCTCCAGTGAACGGCTCACACGGAACCCCGCGCGAGCCTCGCCGGAAGGAACACAATGGAACTCGTCATCGCCGCCGTCCTG
>NZ_BNBS01000206.1 GCF_014656075.1 Streptomyces hydrogenans | reverse complement strand
CGTCTGATTCCCAGTCAGCGGGAGTTGTCTTCCCGGCCGTTGGGCCGTTCCGACGTCTCAAACCTTAGCGGATTCCCTCGGTCAACTCATAATCGAGTCGTTCGAATTGAATTTCGGCACGCCGAAATTCATCCCGTGAGGGAGATCGTGCTGGGTTGAGGTGCCGCTATCGCGGCGGGATGGCTGTCGCAGAACCGTTCCGGCTCCGTGACAACTCGGAGAACACTACGCATCGACCAGGGGGGTGTCAACCCCCCTCAGATGGCCTCGCGGGACGTCCTCAGTCGAGGTCCGTGAGCCTGCCGCCGGCGTCGGGCTGGCTCAGTTCCACCCGGCGCAGCAGGCGGATGAGGGCGTCGCCCAGGGCGCCGCGCTCCTCGGGCTCCAGGTCCTGGAGGAGCTTCTCCTCGAAGTCCGTGGCCATGCGCATCGCCTCCAGCCACTTCGTACGGCCCTCGTCGGTGAGCTCCACGATCACGCGGACGCGGTTGTTCTCGTCGCGGTCACGGGTGACCAGGCCCTCGCCGGCCATGCGGTCGATGCGGTGGGTCATGGCGGCCGGCGTGAGGCCGAGCCGCTTGGCCAGCTCGCCCGGGCCCAGGCGGTACGGCGCTCCGGAGAGGACGAGGGTCTTGAGGACCTCCCACTCCGCGTTGCTGATGCCGAGGTCGGCGAGCTGGCGGCCGTACGCCACGTTCATCCGGCGGTTCAGCCGGCCGAGGGCGGAGACCACCTTCTCCACCTGGGGGTCCA
Organism: Streptomyces hydrogenans; assembly: GCF_014656075.1. Taxonomy (GTDB): domain Bacteria; phylum Actinomycetota; class Actinomycetes; order Streptomycetales; family Streptomycetaceae; genus Streptomyces; species Streptomyces hydrogenans. Next base: position 7,054 of record NZ_BNBS01000206.1, on the reverse strand, counting down.
GGTCGCGGTACTCGCGCTGGTAGGCGGCGATCTGCTCGTCGAGCGTCGGCTCCTGCGGCTCTTGCGAGGCGGGGCGCTCGGGGGTGTCGGACATGGGTCCGAGTATTCCACGCTCCTCGTTGGCATTGAAGTCCTTCTATGTGTACTGTTAAGGATCGAACTTTAGGGTTGAAGTCTTGAGGGTTCAGGCGTACAAGCCTGAACCCGCGATCGAAGTGGGTGAGTGTGACCAAGGCGAGGGGCGCCGCGATGCGCCGGATTCAGGCAGGCAGCGCGCTGAGCGCGTTCGGACTCGGCTTCACCGTGCCGTACCTCTATGTGTACGTGGCGCAGGTGCGGGATCTGGGCGCGACGACCGCGGGTGTGGTGCTGGCCGTCTTCGCCATGGCCGCGCTCGTGGTGCTGCCGTTCAGCGGACGGGCGATCGACCGGCGCGGGCCCGTGCCGGTGCTGCTGGTCGCCTCGGGGCTGGCCGCGGCCGGTGCCGTGGCGATGGGGCTCGCGTCGAGCGTCCCGGCCGCGGTGGGCGCGGCCGCGCTGCTCGGTGCGGGGACGGCGGTGCTCCAGCCGGCGCTCGCCACGATGATCGTGTGGTGCTCCGAGCCCGTCGGGCGGACCCGTGCCTTCGCGCTCCAGTTCTTCCTGCAGAACCTCGGCCTGGGTCTGGGCGGTCTGATCGGCGGCCAGCTGGTCGACGTGAGCCGGCCCGACAGCTTCCTGCTGCTGTTCTCGATCGAGGCGGCGATGTTCCTGGTGCTGGCCGCGGTGGTCGGCACCGTGAAGACGGCCGGCTCGCCCGCGCTCCAGGGCGCGCGGCCCGCCGAGGGCGGCAGGGGCGGGATCCGGGCGCTGCTCGGTCACAAGGCGATGGTCCAGCTGTGCGTGCTCGGCTTCGTCCTCTTCTTCGCCTGCTACGGACAGTTCGAGTCGGGTCTGGCCGCGTACGGCACCGAGGCCGCGGGCATCGCGCCGTCGACGCTCGGCCTCGCGCTGGCCGCCAACACGGCGGTGATCGTGCTGGCCCAGTTCCTGGTGCTGAAGTTCGTGGAGCGCCGCAAGCGGTCCCGGGTGATCGCGGCCGTGGGTCTGATCTGGGCGCTGGCCTGGATCATCGCCGGGTACGCGGGTCTCGGGCACGGCAGCCAGGCGATGGCGACGGCCGCGTTCGTCTCCACGTACGCGCTGTTCGGTCTGGGCGAGGCGATGCTGTCGCCGACCGTGGCGCCGCTGGTCGCCGATCTGGCGCCGGAGTCCATGGTGGGCTCGTACAACTCGGCCTTCGCCCTGGTGAAGCAGCTGGCGCTGGCGGTCGGTCCGGCGGTGGGCGGTCCGATGGGCGCGTCGCTGCACGGCCCGTACATCGTGACCTTCGTGCTGTTCTCGTTGCTGGTCACGGTGCTCGCGGTCCGGCTGGGCAAGCAGCTCACGCCGGTGCAGAACCAGCCGTCGCTCGCCACGAAGCCCTCGCGGATCGTGGTGCGGCACCAGCCGGAGAAGGAGACCGCCGCCGCTGCCTAGTCGGGCAGGGCGAACTCGCACCACACCGCTTTGCCGCCGCCCGGAGTGCGGCGGCTCCCCCAGGACGAGGCGATCGTCGCGATGATGGAGATCCCGCGACCCGCCTCGTCCTCCGTTTCCGCCCTGCGGCGGCGCGGCAGGTGGTCGTCGCCGTCGGTGACCTCGATGATCAGCCGGCGGTCGGTGCGGCGCAGCCGCAGGCGCATGGGCGGGGTGCCGTGCTGGAGGCTGTTGGCGACGAGCTCGCTGGTGGCGAGGACGCCGAGGTCGCGGAGTTCGACGGGGAAGCGCCAGGAGGAGAGGACTCCGGAGGCGAAGGCACGCGCGCGCGGGGCGGCCTCGACGCCGCCGAGGAGTTCGAGGGCCGCGTTGTGGAACAGCTCGGCGTCGGCGCCGTCCCGGGCGGGGTGCTGGACGACGAGGACGGCGACGTCGTCGTCGTGCTCGGCGGTGGAGCCGGGGGGCAGGGCAATGGAGCCGGAGGCGTGCAGCCAGCCGCCGGTGCCGAGCGGGGGTCCGGTGGGGTCGCCGGCCGTGCGGACGGTGCCGTCCTCGTCGCGGACGAGGATCGGGAGGTGGCCTGCGGAGGCGTAGACGAGCTTGCCCTCGTTGGGGTCGTGGACGGCGTAGACGCAGGTGGCGATCTGGCTGGCGTCGATCTCGGCGGCGAGGCCGTCGAGCAGCTGGAGGACCTCGTGCGGGGGCAGGTCCAGGCGGGCGTAGGCGCGGACGGCGGTGCGGAGCTGGCCCATGACGGCGGCGGCGCGGACGCCGCGGCCCATCACGTCGCCGATGACGAGGGCGGTGCGGCCGGCGCCGAGGGTGATGACGTCGTACCAGTCGCCGCCGACGGCGGCGTCGGCGACGCCGGGCTGGTAGGTGGCGGCGATCCGCAGGTCGTCGGGCTGCTCCAGCTCCTGCGGAAGGAGGGAGCGCTGGAGGGTGACGGCGGTCTCGCGGTGCCGGCGCTCGCTGGCCCGGAGCCGCTCGGCGGCCTCGGCGTGGTCGGTGACGTCGGCGGCGTGGACGAGGACGCCGGCGCCTTCGAGGTGCGGGCTGTCGACGGGCAGGCAGGTGACCGTGTACGAGCCGCCGTCGGCGGTGCGGCGGGACTTCACGGTGCGGGGCTTGCCGCTGCGCAGGACCTGGTCGAGGAGGGGCAGCAGGCCCAGCTCCTCGGCCTCGGGGCAGGTGGCGGCGACGGTGGCGCCCGGGGTGCGGGGGCCGAAGGCGGCGGCGTACGCCTCGTTGACGTACGCGATGCGGTGCTCGGGGCCGTACAGGAGTGCGACGAGCCCGGGGAGGCGGCCGAGGAGGTCCCGTACGGAGAAGTCCTCCAGGGCGGGGACCTCGGTGTCCACGGTGTCCTCCGCGTGCTCGGGGTCCTCGATGCCCTCGGCGGGTCGCTCCGGCCGCGGACCGTACTCCCCGCGGGCGGCGGGCACGGAGCCTTCGCTCCCCCGCGCCGCGCGGCGCTGCGTGCCGGGGAGACGGGCGCTCCAACGGGTGAAGTTCACGGATCTGTATGCCTCGTGGTGTCGGTGCCGTGCGGAGTCACGCTGTGCAGGTGTGAGCCCACCTATGGTCACACGTCCAGTGTGGACGAGTGCACTGACAGTGATGTCAGGAGGACGGCCGGTCGTTCCCGTCGGAGCCGGTCTCGGGGGGCGGGGGCGGGGGTGCGGCCGCCAGTTCGAACTCGGCCCGGGGATGTTCCAGGGAGCCGAGGGAGACGATCTCGCGCTTGAAGAGGCCGGAGAGGGTCCATTCGGCGAGGACGCGGGCCTTGCGGTTGGCGGTGGGCATCCGGCTGAGGTGGTAGGCGCGGTGCATGAGCCAGGCCGGGTAGCCCTTGAGCTTGCGCCCGTACACGTGGGCGACGCCCTTGTGGAGGCCGAGGGAGGCGACGGAGCCCGCGTACGCGTGCGCGTACTCCTTGAGCGGGCGGCCCCGGAGCGAGGCGGCAAGGTTCTCGGCGAGGACCTTGGCCTGGCGGACGGCGTGCTGGGCGTTGGGGGCGCAGGGGGTGCCGGGTTCCGCCGCGGTGACGTCGGGGACGGCGGCGGCGTCGCCGGCCGCCCAGGCGTGGGGGGTGTCCGCGACGGCGAGGTGGGCGGTGCACCGGATCCGGCCGCGCTCGTCGCGGGGGAGGTCGGTGGCGGCGAGGACGGGTGCGGGTTTCACGCCGGCGGTCCACACGACGGTACGGGTGGGCAGGCGGGTGCCGTCGCTGAGGACGGCGACGCGGTCCTCGCAGCTGTCGAGGCGGGTGTCCAGGCGGACGTCGACGTTGCGGCCGCGGAGCTCGCGGATCGCGTAGCGGCCCATCTCCTCGCCGACCTCGGGGAGGATCCGGCCGGCGGCCTCGACGAGGATCCAGCGCAGGTCCGCGGGCTTGACGTTGTGGTAGTAGCGGGTGGCGTAGCGGGCCATGTCCTCCAGCTCCGCCAGGGCCTCCACGCCCGCGTAGCCGCCGCCGACGAAGACGAAGGTGAGGGCGGCGTCGCGGAGGGCGGGGTCGCGGGTGGACGAGGCGATGTCGAGCTGTTCCAGGACGTGGTTGCGCAGGCCGATGGCCTCTTCGACGGTCTTGAAGCCGATGCCGTGCTCGGCGAGGCCGGGGACCGGGAGGGTGCGGGAGACCGAGCCGGGGGCGAGGACCAGTTCGTCGTAGCCGAGGGCGACCGGGCCTGCGCCCTCCTCGTCGGTGGCGAGGGTGGTGACGATCGCGGTGCGCTTGGCGTGGTCGACGGACTCGGCCTCGCCGATGAGGAGGCGGCAGCGGTTCAGGACGCGGCGGAGCGGGACGACGACGTGGCGCGGGGAGAGGGAGCCTGCGGCGGCCTCGGGGAGGAACGGCTGGTACGTCATGTACGGGTCGGGGGTGACCACCGTGATCTCGGCGGTGCCGTCGGCGAGCTCCGCCCTGAGCTGCCGCTGGAGGCGCAGCGCGGTGTACATGCCGACGTAGCCACCGCCGACCACGAGAATGCGCGCAGGTTCCGTCACCGTCCCATGAGGCATCGCCGTCCGGGGTTTGTCCACAGGCCCGGCGAATTGTGTGACCGGAGGGGTACGGAGGCGCGGGGTGGCGCGCACGGCGCGGCGGGGCGCAACGGCGCAGGTCACGGCGGGCGCGGGTGGTGGGGCAGGGGGTGGGAAACCGGTGGCTTCGGTGCCTTGCTCCGATCGGGGGGCGCACCGTACGGAACTCCCCCTTCTGAATTGACCCGGACTCAACTATGTTCGTAGTTCGTCGGGGTGTCGGGTCGGCGTGCGCGCGGACCGATGGCGCACACCGGCCGGGAGCCCCGTATCAGGGCGGGGAGTCTCCGGGGGGAGACATCATGAGCGGGGGAACGCTTATGCAGATTCAGGATTCTCGTTGGCAGTCCGTCGTCGGCGCCGAGCGCGACGACCGGGGCGCGGGGGCCGTGGCCTCCGTGCCGACGGTCGGGAGCGCGCTGGCCGGCGGCACCGTCGCGGGCACGGGCACCGTCATGGGCGGTCCGGTGGCGGGCGGGCGCGCGGCGCCGCTGCGGGTCGACGCGCAGCGCAATCTGGAGCACGTGCTCCGGGCCGCGCGCGAGGTCTTCGGCGAGCTCGGTTACGGCGCGCCGATGGAGGACGTGGCCCGGCGGGCCCGCGTGGGCGTGGGCACCGTCTACCGCCGCTTCCCCAGCAAGGACGTGCTGGTGCGGCGGATAGCCGAGGAGGAGACCGCGCGGCTGACCGAGCAGGCGCGGGCCGCGCTCGGGCAGGAGGACGAGCCGTGGTCGGCGCTCTCCCGGTTCCTGCGCACCTCGGTCGCCTCGGGTGCCGGGCGGCTGCTGCCGCCGCAGGTGCTGCGGGTCGGCGTCGACGAGCCGTCGGCGGTGGACGGGGACGGCGAGGGCACGGCCCGGGTGCCGTCCCAGCGGGGTCTCGGCGAGCCGGGCGACGCGCGCGTGGTCGCGCCCCGGGCGGTGCCGGTGGACGAGCGGGACGACGCCGGTGCGGCGGAGCTCCTGGAGGTCGTCGGCCGACTGGTCGACCGGGCCCGTGAGGCGGGTGAGCTGCGGACGGACGTGACCGTGGCGGACGTCCTCCTCGTGATCGCCACCTCGGCCCCGGCGCTGCCGGACGCGGTGCAGCAGGCGGCGGCCTCGGCCCGGCTCCTGGACATCCTGCTGGAGGGCCTGCGCTCGCGGTAGCGCGCCGCGGTCGCCCGCCCGTCGGTCCGCCGGTCCTGTGGGCCGGTCGGACCAGCGGGTGTGACACGAACGTGTGAGCGGTTACGCCGGGGCGCGTGAAGTCGCCCCGGACGAGTGGTAAGTGGACGCGGCGCTTCGGCGTGCCCGCGTCGTGTGGCAGGCTGGGCCGGTGTTCGGGTCTGCGCATGCGTACGGGGGCTTCCGCGATGAGCGGTGAAGGTCGGGACGATCCGCTGGGCGGTGGCGGTGCCACGGAGGCCGAGGGGCTGCCGGCCCGGCAGGTCCCGAGCCAGGGAGGCCCGGGCGGGCCCCCCGCTGACGGTCCCGGCTCGCCGAAGTGCACGGGCGAACCCAGCGTGCCGCAGCAGCGCGAGGCCACCTCGGCCGGAGCCGCGCCCCTCGCCGTGCCCCCTCCCCTCGCGGAGGACGACCCGGCGGACGACGCCGACGGCGAGGGGGTGCTGCCGCCGCCGCGGGAGGCCGGGCCCTCCGACGCCGATCTGATCCGGCTCATGCGGGACGGCGACGACTCCGCGTACGAGGAGCTGTTCCGCCGCCACTCGGAGGCCGTACGGCGCTACGCCAGGACCTGCTGCCGGGACGGGCACACCGCCGACGACCTCACCGCCGAGGTCTTCACCCGCACCCTCCAGGCCGTCCGCGGCGGCGCCGGGCCCGAACAGGCCGTCCGCGCCTATCTGATGACCACCGTGCGGCGGGTCGGCGCGGCCTGGGCCAAGACCCAGAGGCGCGAGCACCTCGTCGAGGACTTCGCCGTCTTCGCCGCCGACGCCGCCCGCTCCTCCGAGGTCTCCGACCAGGACACCCTGGACCTCGGCGCCGAGGTCCGGGCCATGCAGGAGGCCGAACAGTCGCTGGCCATGCAGGCGTTCCGCTCGCTGCCCGAGCGCTGGCAGGCCGTCCTGTGGCACACCACCGTCGAGGAGGAGTCGCCCAGCGAGGTCGCCCCGCTCTTCGGCCTGACCGCCAACGCCACCGCGGTGCTCGCCAGCCGCGCCCGCGAGGGACTCAAGCAGGCCTACCTCCAGGCGCACGTCAGCCAGGCCCTCACGGCCGGCGGCGACTGCGCCCGGTACGCGGACCGGCTCGGCGCCCACGCCCGCGGCGGACTGCGGACGCGGGCCGAGCGCGGGCTGCGCAAGCACCTCGACGAGTGCGCCAAGTGCCGGGTCGCGGCCGGTGAACTCGCCCACGTCAACGCCGGGATCCCGGCGCTGCTCCCGGTCGCGGTCATCGGCTGGTTCGCCGCCGGCTACTCCCTCAAGGCCGCCGGCACCGTCGCCGGAGGAGCGGCGGGCGCGTCCGGCGCGGGCGAGGTGGCG
>NZ_BNBS01000205.1 GCF_014656075.1 Streptomyces hydrogenans | reverse complement strand
CGGCGTACGAGGAGGTGCGCCGGACGCTCGCCGACCGGCTCGGCGCCGACCCCGGTGCCGGACTCCGCGCCCTCCACGAGGACCTGCTGGCGGCGGAGGCCCCCGCCCCCGCCCCCGTGCGCGCCGCCCCCGCCCCCGGCAACCTGCGGGCCCGGCTCACCTCCTTCGTCGGCCGCGACGAGGAGATCGCCGCGCTGCGCCAGGACCTGGCCGCCGCCCGGCTCGTGACGCTGCTCGGACCCGGCGGCGCCGGCAAGACCCGGCTCTCCCAGGAGGCGGCCGAGCGGGTCGCCGACACCTGGCCCGACGGCGTCTGGGTCGCCGAACTCGCCCCCGTCCGCGACCCGGAGGCCGTCCCCGAGGCCGTCCTCGCCGCCCTCGGAGCCCGCGAGACCGTGCTGCGCGGCGCCGGCGCCGAGGAACTGCGCACCGCCGGCGACCCGCTGTCCCGGCTCGTCGAGCACTGCGCGGGACGGCGGATGCTGCTGCTCCTGGACAACTGCGAACACGTGGTGGGGGCGGCCGCCCGGCTCGCGGAGTCGCTCCTGGCACGGTGCCCCGGGGTACGGATCCTGGCGACGAGCCGGGAGCCGCTGGGCGTGCCGGGGGAGCGGCTGCGGCCGCTCGGCCCGCTGCCCGAGGCGACGGCGCTGCGGCTCCTCGCCGAGCGCGGTGCGGCGGCGCGGCCCGGTTTCGACGGGGCGGAGGACCCGGCGGCGGCGCGCGAGATCGTGCGGCGGCTCGACGGGCTGCCGCTCGCGATCGAACTGGCGGCGGCCCGGCTGCGGATGCTGTCGGCGCGCCAGATCGCGGACCGCCTCGACGACCGCTTCCGGCTGCTGACCTCGGGGGCGCGCACGGTGCTGCCGCGCCAGCAGACGCTGCGGGCGGTCGTCGACTGGTCCTGGGACCTCCTGGAGGAGCCGGAGCGGGCGGTGCTGCGGCGGCTCGCGGTGTTCACCGGCGGCTGCGACCTGGAGGCGGCCGAGGCCGTCTGCGCCGGACCGGAGGACACGGACGTCCTCGACGTGCTGGGCGCGCTGGTGGACAAGTCGCTGGTGGTGTCGGCGCCCGAGGACTCCGGCATGCGGTTCCGGCTCCTGGAGACCGTGGCCGAGTACGCGGGCGAGCGGCTGGACGAGGCCGGGGAGCGGGCGGCGGTCGAGCGGGCCCACCTCACGCACTACCGCGAACTCGCCCGCCGCACCGACCCGGAGCTGCGCGGGGCGGGCCAGATCGCCGCGATGGTCCGGCTCGACGCCGAGTACGGCAACGTCAGGACCGCGCTCGGCCGGGCCGTCGCCGCCCGCGACGAGGACGAGGCCCTCGTCCTCGTCCACGCCCTGCTCTGGTACTGGCAGCTGCGCGACCACCGCTCCGACGCGCTGCACGCCGTCCACGCCGTCGCCGCCCTCGGCCCCGACCCCTTCACCCCGCCCGCCGCGCCCCTCGTCCCGCTCGCCGAGCCCTGCACGGCCGCCCCGCCGCCGCTCTCCGAGGAGCAGCGCTGGGAGGCCCGGCGCGGGGTGCGGCTGGTCGAGCTGATCAACATGGACCACGAGACCGCCCGCTGGATGAGCCCCGAGGGCCAGGACCGGCTCCGCGAGATCACCGCCGTCTACCGGCCGGGACTGCCCCAGACCTGCCGGCTCCCGGGCTCCTTCGCCGTCTTCGCGGTCCTCATCATGGGGGAGCCCGAGCGGCTGCACGAACTGCTCGACGTCACCGTGGACGCCTGCCGGGACAACGGCTACACGTGGGAGCTCGCCCACATCCTGCACCTGCGCGCCAACATGCGGGCCAACCGGGGCCAGTGGGCCGAGCGGGCCATCGCGGACGCCGACGAGAGCCTGGACCTCTTCGAGCGGCTCGGGGACGCCTGGGGGGCCGCCGAGGCGCTCTCCGCCCGCGCCGAGGCCCACGAGCGGCAGCTCGCCTACGACCTGGCCGCCCGGGACTTCGCCGCCGCCATCGACTACGCGGAGAAGATCAGGGCCCCCTCGCAGCGGGCCCTGCTGCGCGCCCGGTACGCCGACACCCTCGTCGAGTCCGGCCGGATCGAGGAGGGGGAGGCGATCCTGCGGGAGATCATCGGCGACCACTCCACCGGGCACGAGGCGCAGCTCGGCGCGCGGCTCTTCCTCGCCGTCGCGCTGGGGCGGACCGGCCGGACCGGCGAGGCCCGGCGGCATCTCGCGGCCCTCCTGGAGGAGTTCAGCAGCGAGACCCTCTCCGTCTTCGAGGGGTTCACGCTCGGCGTCCTGGCCTGGATCGACGCCCTGGAGGAGGAGTACCCCTCGGCGCTGCGGCGCGTCGCCGGGGCGTACGAGCGCTCCCTCGGCCCGCTGTCGATGATGGTGATGCCGCAGATGCCCGGGATCCACCTGGCGGTGGGGGCCTGGGCGCTCGCCGGGCTCGGGCGCGAGCCGGCGCGGACGGCGGCCGTGCTCCTCGGCGTGCGGGACGCCCTGGTGCCGGAGGGGCACCGGGAGCCGCCGATGGAGCGGGAGAACCTGGCGCGGGCGACGGAACTGGCCCGTGCGGCGCTCGGCGACGCCGCCTTCGAGGCGGCGCACGCCGAGGGCGGCGGCCTCACCACGGGGGAGGCCGCCGCCCTGCTCGGTCGCGCCGCCGACGCGATCACCGGACGCGCCGAGTCCTGAGCCCCCGTCACGGGGGCGCCGCTCAGGTCTTCTTGCGGAACTTGGAGACCGCCAGCGGCGCCGTCACGACCGTGATGGCCAGCGCCCAGCCCAGCGTCATCCACACGGAGTGGGCGACCGGGCCGCCGTTGATGAGGTTCCGCGCGGCGTCGGCGAGGTTCGACAGCGGGTTGTAGTCCGTGAAGGTCTCCAGCCAGCCGGGCATCGTCGTCGTCGGGGCGAAGATCGAGGAGCCGAACTGGAGCGGCATCAGGACCAGCATCGCCATGCCCTGGACCGCCTGCGCGGACTTCAGGCTCAGCCCCAGCAGGATGAAGATCCACATCAGGGAGGCGCCGAAGACCGCCGACAGGCCGATGGCGGCCAGCAGGTGGAGCACCGAGGTGTGGATCGACAGGCCCAGCAGGAAGCCCATGCCGAGGAGGATCGCGGTGGCGATCATCATCCGGCCGAGCTCGACGACGATCTTGGCGATGAGGACCGAGGAGCGGGCGATCGGCATCGTCCGGAAGCGGTCCATCACCCCCTTCTTGAAGTCGTCGTTGATGCCCACGCCGACGCCCATGGCGATGTTCATGCCCATCATCGCCATCAGGCCGGGCGTCACGTAGTTCACGTAGACGTCGTTGTTGCCCTTGCCGGAGATCGCGCCGCCGAAGACGTACACGAACAGCAGGATGAAGATGATCGGCATGAACACGGCGTCGAACATCGACTCCGGGTCCTGCTTGATCTGGAGGGCGTTGCGCCGGGCCAGGGCGCCGATGTGGCGCAGGTTGGCCCGCAGGCCGATGCGGGTGTCGGCGTCGGGGCGGACCGGGCGGACCGGGCCCGCGCCGACCGGGCCGGAGGTGCCGGCGGACGCCTTGGTGACCGTGGTCGTGCTCATGCGGCGACCTCCTCGCTGATCGTGTCGGACGGGTCGGACACGGTGGACTTCTGACCGGTGATGGCCAGGAACACCTCGTCCAGGCTGGGCAGGTGGGTGCCGATGTGGGCGATGCCGAAACCGCGCGCGCCGAGCAGCGAGACGACGGCCGTCAGCTGCTGGTCGGTGAGGATCGGGACGTACAGCGCGCCCTCGTCGGGCACCACGGTCGCGCCGGCGACGCCGTCGAGACCGGTCTCGCGGAGCGCGGCGGCCATCGCGGGCAGCTGCCCCGGGTCGACCGGGCGGACCTTCAGGGTGCGTCCGCCGACCTTCGCCTTGAGCTCGTCCACCTCCCCCTGGGCGATGACCTTGCCCCGGTCGATGACGGTCAGCTCGCTCGCCAGCTGCTCCGCCTCCTCCATGTACTGGGTGGTGAGCAGGACGGTGACGCCCTCGGAGACCATCCGCTTCACCTCGTCCCACACCTCGTTGCGGGTGCGGGGGTCGAGGCCGGTGGTGGGCTCGTCCAGGTAGAGCACGGCCGGCTGCCCGATCATCGAGGCGGCGAGGTCGAGCCGGCGCCGCATGCCGCCGGAGTAGTTCATCGCCGGACGCTTGGCGGCCTCGGTGAGGGAGAACCGTTCCAGCATCTCGTCGGCGCGGCGCCGGGCGTCGGCGCGGGACAGGTCGAGCAGCCGCCCGATCATGTACAGGTTCTCGAAGCCGGAGAGCTTCTCGTCGACCGAGGCGTACTGGCCGGTGAGGCCGATGGTGCGGCGCAGCTGGCGGGGCTGGCGCACCACGTCGTAGCCGGCGACGGTGGCGGTCCCGGCGTCCGGGACGAGGAGGGTGGAGAGGCAGCGGACGAGCGTGGTCTTCCCGGCGCCGTTGGGCCCCAGGACGCCGAGGACGGTGCCCTCGCGGACGTCCAGGTCGACCCCGTCGAGGGCCTTGGTGTCGCCGAAGTGCTTCACGAGGCCCCGGACCTCGACGGCGTTGGTCTGTGATCGCGTCATGGCCACCATGGAACACGGCGTCACTGACAGTCTTCCGACAAACGGCCGACAGCCCGCCGACGGGCTGTCGGCGGGCTGTCGGTGACGTGCGGGCGTGCCCTAGTGGAAGGTGTGCTCCTCGGCGGGGAAGGCCCCGCCGGCCACGTCCTCGGCGAAGGCGCGGGCGGCGTCGCCGAGCGTCTCGCGGAGGTTGGCGTACTGCTTGCTGAAGCGCGGCACCCTGCCGTCGGTCAGGCCGGCCATGTCGGTCCAGACGAGGACCTGGGCGTCGGTGTCGGGGCCCGCGCCGATGCCGATGACCGGGATCTGCAGCGAGCGGGTGACCTCGGCGGCCAGCTCGGCAGGGACGAGCTCCAGGACGAGCGAGAAGGCGCCCGCGTCCTGGGCGGCCTTGGCGTCGCGCAGCAGCTTGTGCGCGGCCTCGTCGGAGCGGCCCTGGACCCGGTAGCCCATGGTGTTCACGGACTGCGGGGTGAGGCCCAGGTGGGACATGACCGGGATGCCGGCCTGGACCAGCATCTCGGTCTGCGGCAGCGAGCGCTCGCCGCCCTCCAGCTTGACCGCCTGGACGCCCGCGTCCTTGACCAGCCGGGTCGCGCTGCGCAGGGCCTGGACGGGCCCTTCCTGGTACGAGCCGAAGGGGAGGTCGCCGACGACGAGGGCGCGCCGGGTGCCCCGGACGACGGCGGCGGAGAGGAGGGCCATCTCGTCCATCGTGACCGGCACGGTGGTGTCGTAGCCGAGGTGGCAGTTGCCCATGGAGTCGCCGACGAGGATCACCGGGATGCCGGCCTCGTCGAAGACGGAGGCGGTCATGGCGTCGTAGGCGGTGAGCATGGGCCACTTCTCGCCGCGGGTCTTGGCGGCGGCGATGTCGTGGACGGTGAGTCGGCGTGAACCCTTGCCCCCGTACAGCGTCTTCGTGCTGTCGGCGGGCGGTCTCTGGGCAGCCTGAAGCGTCATGGTGAACGGCTCCTTCGTCATCTCGAGGCGCCCTGACGGCGTCCCCGGACCACATCCATGGTGGCACTTCGCCGGGCGGGCGGGGAAGTGGGCCGGAGTGGCGCTGTTCACACGGAACCGGATTGCGATACGAGACGGGGCCGTTTCGAAATAGGTCTACAGTGGTGTCCATGCCAGAGCCGTCGCCCGCCTCCTCCGCGTCCCCGCCCTCCGACCCCGCCCCCGCGCCGCCGCGCGTCCCCGAGGCCGTCCACCGCCGCCGCTGGGCCGTCCTCGGCGTGCTGATGCTCAGCCTGCTGATCGTCGTCCTCGACAACTCGATCCTCAACGTGGCGGTCAAGACGATCGCCACCCCGGCCCCCACCGGCCTCGGCGCCACCCAGAGCGAGCTGGAGTGGGCGATCAACTCCTACACGCTCGTCTTCGCCGGGCTCCTCTTCGCCTCCGGCCTCCTCGGCGACCGGCTCGGCCGCAAGCGGTCCCTCCTCTTCGGCCTCGCGGTCTTCGGCCTCGGCTCCGCCCTCGCCGCCTTCTCCGGCTCCCCGGGCGAGCTGATCGCCTACCGGGCCGTGATGGGCCTCGGCGCCGCCTTCGTCATGCCCGCCACCCTCGCCGTCCTGATGAACGTCTTCGAGCGCGACGAGCAGCCCAAGGCCATCGGCATCTGGGCCGGCAGCGTCGGCCTCGCCATCGCCATCGGCCCGATCACCGGCGGCGTCCTGCTGGAGCACTTCTGGTGGGGCTCGATCTTCCTCGTCAACGTGCCCGTGGTGCTCCTCGGCCTCGCCCTGATGGCCTGGCTCGTCCCCGAGTCCCGCGACCCCGCGCCCGGCCGGATCGACCTGGTCGGCGTGCTCCTCTCGGTCCTCGGCCTGGTCCTCCTCGTGTACGGGATCATCCGCGGCGGCGAGCGGGCGTCCTTCACCGAGCCCGGGGTCCTCCTGCCGGTCCTCGGCGGCCTCGCCGTCCTCACCGCCTTCGTCCTGTACGAGAAGCGCAGCGACCACCCGGCCCTGGACGTCTCCTACTTCCGCAAGCCGGTCTTCTCCGCCGCCGTCGCCGCGATCGCCCTGGTCTTCTTCGCCCTCATGGGCGTGACCTTCTTCTCCGCCTTCTACCTCCAGAGCGTCCGCGGCTACAGCGCGCTCGACTCCGGCCTGCTCCTGCTGCCGCTCGCCCTCGCCCAGATGGTCTTCGCGCCCCGGGCCCGGCTCGCCGTCGAGCGCTTCGGCGCGCGGGCGGTCTGCGCCACCGGCATGGCGGCCGTCGCCCTCGGCCTCGCCGCCTTCGCCTTCTTCGACGCGGACACCCCGGTCTGGGTGATGGCCCTGGTCTTCCTGGTGCAGGGCGCGGGCATGGCGCACATCATGCCGCCGGTCACGGTCGCGATCATGCAGACGCTGCCCCGGGAGAAGGCGGGCTCCGGCTCCGCCGTCAACAACACCTTCCGGCAGGTCGGCGGCGCGCTCGGGGTGGCCGTCCTCGGCTCCGTCCTCTCCTCGGTCTACCGGGGCGAGATCGAGTCCCACCTCGGCGTCCTCCCGCCCGCCGTGCGGGCCACCGCGGGCGAGTCCCTGGAGGCCACCCTCGCGGTGGCGGAGAAGCTCCACGTCGACGCCCTCGTCGCCCCCGCCCAGCAGGCGTTCCTCGACGCGATGCACGTCACCGCCTACGCCTCGGCCGCGGTCGCCGCCGTCGGCGCGGTCGTCGTCGCCGCATTCCTCCCCGGACGCGCCCCCGCCCCCGGCCTCCCGCCCCAGCCCACCCCCGACCCCACCGAAGCGGCGGAACCGGCCCACCGCTGACCCCCTGCCCGATGCGGACCGGGCCGACCCCCGGACCGGGCCGACCCCCGCACCGGGCCGACCCTCCCCGGCGCGGGGCGGACCTTGTGGCGGGCGCCCCTCGTGCCGGGGCCGGCCTCGTACAGGGCCGGGCCCCTGTGCCGGTCCTGGCCGCCATGTACCGGACCGACGTCGCCTTCCGGGCCGCGTCGGGCAGCCCGGAAGGCAGCACCGGCCCGCATCCGGCAGCACCGGTCCGCGTCGGCGCGCCGCGCCGGGCCGTGCTGGGCCGGGCCGACCCGCGTCGGCCCGGCCCAGCACGGCCTCCCGTGGGGCGAGAATGAAGGGGACGCAGCATTCCCCGCGACGACGAGAGGCGACACGCGTGTCCTTGGCGGACGGCCAGATTCCCGGCGAGCCGGCCGAGCCCGGCCCGGCCCCCGGCCCGCCGCCCCCGGCGGCCCCGGCCGCCACGAAGAAGGCCGGTACGCCGGCCCCCGGCCCGGACGAGGACGCGCGGCCGGAGGCGT
>NZ_BNBS01000204.1 GCF_014656075.1 Streptomyces hydrogenans | reverse complement strand
CTGGAACGAACACCCCAGACCGTTCGTATGGACGAAGACCGCCGACGAGATCCTGACAAAGACGCCGCCACTGCCGACGAATCTCTGACTCAGATCACTAGAGCAGCTCGCGCAGGCGTCGCCTCCTGCCCTGCCAAGCCAGTGCGGCCGCGATGAGAAAGGTGGCGGTGAGGAAGGTGAGCGAGGCCGTCGTGGCCTCGTTTTCCTGTGTGATCGCAAGCATCGAGCCCAGGAGTGATTTCGCGGCGCCGTGTACGGCGAAACCCGTTGCGAAGCAGCCGAAGCCGAAGCCGGCGACCCGAGCGAGAAGGATCACGAGCCTGCCGGCCCTCGCCGGCACGAACCGCGCCAGGCCCGCGCCCGGTAGCCCGCCGGCGAAGACGTCGAACACAGCGATGACGACACGACTGTCGTGCTCGAACCGTCCCCATGTCGGGCCGGCGTCCGGAAGTCCCGCGACGCCGACCAGGGCGATCAGCGCGATGATCACCGCATTTGCCGTGTGCTCCCAGCTTGTCGCGGCTGGTGGCTCGGGGAGAGACATGGCGTCGCGTTGTACGAGGATCTGCGGCCGGACCTGGACCCGCGTGGGCTGCTCCCCGCAGACGATGGCCAGTGCCTCGGCGATCGTCGGACGGGAGTCCGGGACCTTGTCCAGCAGCTGAGTGATGAGTGGAGCGAGTCGTCCGGCCCGCTGGGGCACCGGTGCGTCCTCCCACGGAATCGCCGCCAGAGTCGCGTCGCGGGTGGCTCGCTGAAACGGCGAGACACCCTCGACGGCCTGGTAGAGCGTCGCACCGAGGGAGAACAGATCGCTAGCCGGTGATCCATCCATCCTCTGCGCTGGGGGCGGTGACGAAGGAGCGGTACTTCATCGCCCTGACCGCCCCGTCGAAGAGCTCGTCCCGAAGCCCGGGAACTTCCTCCGCGAGCTTCAGCAGGCACCGGCGGTCGTCCTCACAGATGGCGATCAGCATCGTGCCCCACTTCCCGAGCGCATGCGGCAGATCGAGTGCGCCAGGAGGGACGACCGACGAGGGCTCTGACGGTTGCGTCTTGGCCGGCGCCATCGGCGTGAGGAGGCTGACATAGGGTGGGCCGATGTCGGACGACGGTGAGCTGCCAAGTACTTCGGGCAATGGCGTGGACCTGCCTGCGACGTTGCGTGTCGCCGGCCTTGCATTGAAACGGACGGAGAGTCCACCGTCTTTGGCCTGCTGGACCGGCTGCTTCCTGGAGCCGACAGGGGGCTCCACGGTGTCTATCAGTCTGGTGACGGAGCCGGCTGCGCCGCCTGACGAGGGCACCCTGCAACTCGTTCACGACGTCGCGAGCCGTTTCGACGTCTTCGTCGACCGAGCCGTGGGGTACTGCCGGGCCCGGCTCCGGGAGCGGCGCTTTGACCTCACATCCGAGGAACTGAGCTGGCTGGACCTTCCAGAGCTGCCGTTGGCAGTTCCCGAAGCAGTGGTGTGGGCCGACCAGAGCTGGGCCATTCGGTTCACGGAGAGCAGGTTCCGGCTGGCGGACCCCTACGGAATCCTGGTGACCTTCAACGGCACGCAGCCCGTCGACGTTGAGTGCATCGAGGACGAGCAATGAGCCGCTTGTCGTGACAGGCGGCCAACAGGCTCGGCAGCCGGGCCGGTGCAACTGCTCGTGCCACAAGGAGCGAAATGAGGGGGATGCGCGGTGAAGACGTGCCACCGATGCCACGAACCGACTCCCGGTGAGGCCGAGGAGGTGATCCCGGACTCCACGTCCGGCGCCCGGAAGGAAACGCGCTGGTGACGGTGACCTCACGCTGCTCCGGCCATGCGCGTACCGCCTCCAACGGGTCCCCGGTCAGCACGGCCCCGGGATTTCCGGTGATCAGGAGCTTGGGCGCGTCAGACGAGGCCGCCCACCGGGCGTTCGCGTCCAGTACGGCGACGTCGCCGCGATCGCCGTCGAAGGGCAGCTCCCGCACGAAGACGAGGGTGGGAAGCCGGGACACCTCCGTGGCGAACGGGACTCGGTAGGCATCGTTCTCGCGCGGATCCAGATCCCGCAGGGTCCCATCGACAGCATCCGCTCGACGAACATGTCCTCGCCCCGCACCGTCGCCTCGCCCTGCTCGCTGCGCACGGTCCGGAACACCGCGTCGCCACCGGGGGAGTCGGCCCGACGCCGGCCCCGGACGACTCCCTCCACGTGGGCGAAGGCCCGCAGCCGCTCCGGATACCGGCCGGCCCATCCCAGCCTCAACGCCACGTCCCAGTCGTGCGCGACGAGAGCGAGTGGCCCCTCGGGCAGGACCGTGGTGAAACAGGCGTCCAGGTGACAGGCGTGATCGAGGAACCGGTAGCGGCCGTCGGAGGGCGCGGAGCGGCCCATGCCCGGCAGGTCAGGTGCGAGACAGCGGAACTCCCGAGCCAGAGGTGCGATCACGTTCCGCCACAGATACGACCAGGTCGGATTGCTGTGCGGGAACACCACCGCAGGCGCGTTGACGGGCCCGACGTCTACGTAGGACGTGCGACGTCCGTGGCGTCCGCCGTCACCCGCCGATGCGGATCGTCGACGCCGGCGCTGACACCGGCCGAATTCGGGGACACGCCGCTCCTCGACACAGGGACGGCCCGTTCCCGCCCGGCCACCGGGCCCCCGGGATGCCGTCTCAAGCCATTCCGCTTTTCCCCATCCGGTCCGCCATGTCCGACACGGTGCGTGGCTGGCGTGGGCGACGAGATCGGCGGCCGTGGCCCCGCGGACGCCGACTCGCTCGCCAGGGCGACAGCTGCCCGTCATGCCGACGGCTCCGGTCCGACGATGTGCCATCCGGTCTCCTCGGAGGCCGCTCGACCAGGACACCGTCGTGACCGGTCTTCCACCGGGGCCCGCAGCTATGTCCGCTTCCAGACCCTGCGCGTCACCGGCGCCCGGGCGCAGCGACGCCGCCGTGCTTCGGGTTCAGGCCCGTGTGCGCCGTCTCCGGTGCCTGTAGCACGCTGTGGCGGCGACCATGTCGTGGAGTGTGCCGTCCGCTCCGCGGCGCATCGCAGCCCGTTCCGCCCGGGCCCAACCACAGCCGCCTCCTCGCCCGGTCCCGGCCACCCGTATCGACCTTCCGGTCCAGACGATCGCTTCTTCCACCACCCCCCGAGCCGCAGGCTTGATTCCGGCATCTCGCCCCAGGGACACGGCCCCGACCTCTCGCCGCGTCTCCCGACGCCGGTGTCCACTCCGCCCGCATCCCGCATCCTGCATCCCGCATCCTGGCAGCGCGACGCCGGCACCCTGCGCAGACCCTCCTGACCCCTGGCGCACGCGCCGCACTCGAGCCGGACTCGCGCACGGCAGCGGACATGGACCGAGGAAGGCAGTGCTCCGGAGCACCGCTCCGTAAGGGGGCAGACGTACGGGCCTGCACGGCGGCCGGGGGCCCGACGGCCCTCGCCCGTTCCGGACGAAGTGCGAGGCCACCCGCCAGGCATCTCGGCGCAGCACGCTGTCGCGGATGTGTGAGGCCCGGTCGCGGGGGCACACGCGGGGCGAGCACACCGGACCGCCTGAAGGTCAGGTCGTTCCCAGTCGTCCTTCTGATCGATGCGGTTGCTTCCTCCGATGACGGGCAGGCGTCCAGGCAGCGCACTGAGCGACGCACCACCCGGAAGGACAGAAGCGTGACCCAGACCTCGACGCACCACAAGACCCGCACGGTAGGGGTGGAGGAGGAGCTGCTGCTCGTCAGCGCCAGGACTGGAGAGCCGCTCGCCCTGTCGTCCGCGGTCCTCGCGGCGGCATCGGGGGACGAGGCGGGGGACGTCTTCGAGAAGGAGCTGCACCAGGAGCAGCTGGAGTTCGCCACCCGCCCCGTCGCCGACATGGGTGCGCTACGCGAGGAGATCGTCCGGTGGCGGGCCGAGGCCCGGCGCCACGCCGGAAGTGTCGGTGCCCAGGTCGCCGCCCTCGCGACCTCCCCGCTCGCCGTCGAGCCCTCCCGGAACCTCGGGCGGCGGTACCGCTGGCTCGCCGACCAGTTCGCGCTGACCGCGCAGGAGCAGCTGACCGGCGGATGCCACGTACACGTCTCCGGCGAGCCCGGCGAGGAGGGCGTCGGCGTCCTCGACCGGATCCGCCCGTGGCTGCCGCTGCTCACCGCGATCATCGCCAACTCGCCCTACTGGCAGGGCAAGGACACGGGGTACGCCAGCTATCGCAGCCGGGTCTGGTACCGCCTCCCCTCCGCGGGCCCCTACGAGCCGTTCGGGAGCGCGGCGGCCTACCACGCCCGCGTGCGCGACATGCTGAGCACGGGCGTCCTGCGCGACCAGGGCATGATCTACTTCGACGCCCGCCTCTCCCCGACCTTCCCCACCGTCGAGATCCGCGTCGCCGACGTCTGCCTCGAACCCGGCACCACGGTGCTGGTGGCCACCCTCGTCCGCGCCCTGGTCGAGACCGTTGCACGGGCCTGGCGGTCGGGCGAACCCGTGCCCCGCGTCCCGGTCGAGGCGCTGCGCCTCGCGGCCTGGCAGGCCGCCCGCTCGGGTCCGGAAGGCCGGCTGCTCGACCCCCGGACGCTGCGCCCCGTCCCTGCTGAGGCGGCCTTCGACGCCCTCATCACGTATACCGAGACCGCGCTGCGGGAGACCGGCGACCTCGACCGGGCACGGGCCGGCATCAAGGACGTCCTGGCGGGTGGGGGAGGGGCTCGGAGGCAGCGCGACCTCTTCGAGGGCGGCATGGAACTCGGCGAGGTCGTCCGCGAGTGCGCACGGATCACCACCCAGGACGCCGACCCCGCGGAGTAGCGCCCGATCACGTCAGAGTGACGCCAGCGGCGCCCTTCGGGCGAGCGCCCCCTGATGACTCCGTCTGCCGCAGCTGTCCAGATCCGACCGGCCGCACACCGGGCCCGGCGAGGCGGCCGCCCGCCGGCCTTCGACCACGTGTCGGCGTACGCGTGAACGTGGCTCTGGCGAGAATTTCGTAGCCGGAGATCATCTCGGTGACACGGTCGGCCGGTCCGTAACGCGGGCAGCCTGTGGCTGTGCTCTATGGAACTGGCTTCACTGCTAACGCAGTTGGCTGATGCGCTGGTCGTGTCGGTCGATGCCTCTGATGCTGGTGTGGTGGTTCGCGCCTGTACGAGGTCTGGTGCTCCTGCGGCATGTACGGGTTGCAGCTGGTTCAGCGAGTGGTGCCACAGCCGCTATGTACGGCACCTGGCCGATGTCTGTCTCGGGGGTCGGCCGGTGCGCATCGACTTGTCCATACGCCGTCTGTACTGCGAGAACGCAGCGTGCCCGAAGGCGACCTTCGCCGAACAGACCGCAGGGCTGACCGTGCGCTACCAGAGGCGGGCGCCGCAGTTGCAGCGCCTGGTGGAAGACGACCGCGTCCGTACCGCAGGACGTCGCGGGCCCCCTCTACTTCGCCGGCCCCCTCTGCTTCGCCGGGGACGTAGTGGCGCACGAGCGCCTGCTGCCGGAGCTTGCGGAGGGGGACCTGGTGATGCTGCACGACACGGGCGCCTACTACTCCTCCGCCCCCTGCGAGTACAACAGCATCCCGAGGCCGGGGGCCACGGATCCCTGCACCGTGACGGAGCGGTCGAGCCGGCCACGGTGCGGACGCCGCAGACGCTGGCGGAAGTGGTGGAGGAGAGCGGCTCGGCCCACGGGCTGGCGCTCCTGACGGGGTCCGCCCCTCCGGCCCCGTACGACGAGTACCCCGTCCGCTCGTGAGGGCCTGCCGGCCGGGCCCTCGGATCAGCCCGGCCGGTAGGTCCCCACGCTCCACTCGTGTCCCTCGGGGTCGAGGACCCGGGCGCGTCGCGTCCCCCACTCGGTCGCCTCCGGCTCGATCACCGGGACCCCGCCCGCGGACACCGCGTGGAAGTACCACCGGTCCACCGCCGAGGGGGAGGGGAGGCACAGGTACAGGCCGCTCCCCGTGCTGGTGCCGTGCAGGGCCGGCCTGCTGTACTCGGCGTGCGCGCCGGCCACCATGAGGACCACGTCCCCGCACCGGACCTCGGCGTGGGCGAGTGAACCGTCCTCGGCGTCCTGGCGCCGCACGAGCTCGAATCCGACCTCCGAGAGCCAGGCCAGCGCGGCTTCGGTGTCCCGGTAGCTGAGGTAGGCGTGGAGGTCCGCCGCCACGTCGGCGGGGCGGTCCGGATCCATCACGACCTCGGCGCCCCTGGTCGCCCGCGCTGTGTTCGTCATGACGTCCTCCTTCGTTGCGGGCGGTCACCAGCCCCAGGTGCCGGGACCGCCCTTGAAAGGACCTTCGATCTCGTGCGTGATCCACCCGCCGTAGAAGTCGTCCTTCTGGGCGGTCACCACCTCGCCGTCGACCGTGCAGCGCGCCGCGGACGGATAGAAGGCCAGGTGGTCGCGGAGGGCTTCGTAGGGGCCGAGGGGTTGTTCGTAGCTCCAGGCGGCCCGTACCACCACGATGTCACCGACGACGACGTCCCAGTACGACGCCACGCCCTTCCACTCGCAGTGGGTCCGGCCCGGCCGGGGGCGCAGGAACGCGGTGCGCACGTCGCGCCGGGGCAGGTAGAAGACCGGCGGGTGACTCGTCTCCAGGATCCGCAGGCTCGCGCGCGTGTCCGCCACGACCTGGGGACCCACCGTGACCGTCACGTGGCGGTCGTCGCCCCTCAGCTCCGGGGGCCGCGGGTAGTCCCACACGGACTCCGTCGGCCTCGACCCGGGGTGTACGGGGCCCCGGGGGCCGTCCGGTGCGCGTTCCGCGTCGTTCATGGGCTCGACCTCGTCGTTCGTCCGCCTGTCCGTACCCGTACTTCTCCCGCGGGCCGACCCGCGGATGCGGCACGGCGACCGGTACCGCGGGCCCTGCGGACGCGCCGGAGCTCGCTCGGCCGGGAGGGTGAAGGGAGCCCTTCGGACGACGAAGCGCATCCCGATGCCGATTTGTCGGGAAAACGACTTGAGGGCCATCGAGGCGCCTCGCGGCATCTCCGTCCGCTCGGTACCCCCTCGGGGGACCCGCGGGCGATGCGCGGATTGGGGAACGACTGTGCGACTCAAAGAAGAACTTCCCGTGGATCACCACCTCGCCACGGTGTACCGCTGGGGCGCCGGCGTCTGCGGGTGCATCCTGCTCGTGTTCGGCTGCCTCGGCTTCGCCGACGCGCTCAACCCCTTCGACACCTCCGGTGACCGTATCGCCGGGATGACCACCAACACCGCCTTGAGCGTGATCTCGCTGGTGGTGGGGCTCGCCCTCCTGGTGGCCGCGGCCGTGGGAGGAAACGTCGCCTCCACCGTCAACATGGTCGTGGGCGGCTCGTTCCTGCTCAGCGGCTTCTACCACCTCTTCGTACTCGACCGGCCGGCGAACTTCCTCGACTTCGGCATGACCAACGTGATGTTCAGCTTCGTGATGGGATTGCTGATCGTCACGTTCGGGATGTACGGACGGGTGTCCAGCAAGCTGTCCCACGACAATCCCTACTGGCGCCGCCGGCATCCGCGCCAGGCTGCCGCGGAGTCGCTCGCGCGTCGTCGGGCCGTCACCGCGCTCCCGGGCGTGGCGGAGCGCACCGCGCCGCCGGCGCTCCCGGGCACGCCCTCGTCCACGCTTTCGGAGGACTCGCGGTGAGCGGCCGTCCGGGGAGGCCGTCGGGCCTCCCCGGACGGCGTGGCGGTGTCTGCGGCGCATCCGCCCGGCTCCGGGACGACGGGGACGGGCGAGGCTCCGTGCGCCGCGGAGACGCGTCCCACCGGGGCGCGGCCGGCGACGGGTCCACGCCGTGCGCGGCCGGCTGCGCGGCCACCGGGACGGCGCTCGTCACGTGGCCGAAGGCGACCTGACGGAAAGCCGGGCCGGAGCGTCCGTCGGACACGGTCAACGGGCCGCGTTCCACGGGCTGTCGGCGCCGGCGGCCGCGGGGCGCTCGGCGCGGGCCGGGCAGCAGCCGA
>NZ_BNBS01000203.1 GCF_014656075.1 Streptomyces hydrogenans | reverse complement strand
GGCGCGGCGGGCCGAGCTGACCGGGGCGCTGCGGGCGGCGGCGCTGCGGGCGGCGGGGCCGTACGCGGGGAGCTGGGGGCGGGTCGCGGCCGTCCTCGACGACAGCTTCTCCTCGTCGGGTTCGGCGGTGAAGCGGCGCCGGCCGCTGGCCGTGGCGCTCGGCTGCCACTTCCTCCTGGAGGCGCTGGCGGCGCCGGGGGCGTACACCGGTCTGTGGACCTCGGGCGGGACGGATCCGCTGCTGGTCCGGCCGTACGGGCCCACGCCGCTGGGGCTGCGGATCCTCGACGCGCTCGACGGCGGGCCCGACCGGCTGGTGGTCGTCTCGGACGGCTGGGACAACGCCCCGCCGGGGCTCGCGGGCGAGGTGCTGCGGGTCTGGCGGACCCGGCTGGATCCGGAGCGGCGGACGGCGGTGGTCCATGTGAACCCCGTATACGACGCCGGGGCGTTCGACGTGCGGCGGCTGGGGCCCTCGGTGCCCGCGGTCGGCATCCGGGACGCGGAGGACCTGCCGGCGCTGGTGGAGATCGCCGGTTTCGCGGAGGGGCGGACCGGTCTGACGGAGCTGCGCGCCTATCTGGACCGTCGGGTGGCGGACTTCCTCGCGGCCCACGCGAAGGGGGAGCGGGCGTGACGCGGATCGATCTGACCGGGCTGGACGTGCGGCCCGCGCAGGTGTGGGGCGGGATCCGGCTCGTGCCGCTGGTGCGGGCCGAGCCGGTCGAGGGGCTGCGGCTGCGCCGGGAGGTGTACGAGCGGGGCGGCGCGGACGGCCGCGGTCCCTCCGCCGTCGACGTCGGCGACGGCACCGTCTACACCTCCTACGTCCCGCACGGCTTCGTCGCGGACTGGTCGGGGGCGGAGCGGGAGGAGGCGGCCTACGGCACCGGGCTCGGCGACGGGCCGCCGGCCGCCGTGCCGCTGCGCGCCCCGCACCACCGGCTCGCCAAGCGGCGGCACGGCGAGCGGCGGCTGCGCTTCCTGCCGCTCCACCTCGCCCTGGACGGGTACCTCTCGCTGCACTTCGGCGGGCCCTCCGTGCTGTGGCAGGAGTGGTCGCGGGAGGCGCTGCGGCGGGGTCTGTCGCCGCGGGCGGAGGCGGCGTACGCGGGCGTGGACGTGCCGGGGCTCGCGGAGGCGCTGCGGATCTTCGAGCTGCACCCGGGCCAGTGCGGGGTGATGGTGTACGCGGCGGACTCGCTGGCCGCGGCCTTCGTCGTGCCGCATCCGGAGGACTACCGGCTGCTGCACCCGACCCTGGTGGAGGACCTGTTCGGCGAGCTGGTGCACCAGTACGCGCACTACGGCGGTCCGGTGCCGGAGTTCGCGGCCCGGATCCGGGACGGCGCGGGCGGGATCCGGGACCTCGCGGACCTGCGGGCGGCGGCCCGGGAGCAGGAGCGGCGCTGGGCGGTGGCGCACGACGGGCTGATGGCGCGGGACCTGCTGGAGACGCCGTACGCCTTCGAGCGGGTCCACCGGGCCGGGCGGTTCGCGCTGTACCGGTTCCTGCCGCCGTTCCTGCGGGACGGCCGGGAGCAGCACATCGGCGAGCTGATCACCGACCACAAGAGGCGGACGGCCTATCTGAAGACCTTCCGGCTGTCGGACGCGCAGGTCAGGCGGGGTTACCTGCTCCGCAGGCTGGCCTCCTGCGACTGGCACCCGGGCCGGACGGCCGAGGCGCTGGGCACCTCGCGCGAGGAGCTGGTGCGGCGGATCCGCGCGGCCGGCTTCGGCGCGCTGCTGGACGCGCACGGTCTCGCACAGGCGGCGCGCGAAACGCAGGAAGGCTGAGTAACACGGGGTTCACAAACGGGCAACCGAAGGGAAATCCCGTGTTGCGAAGCTGCGGTCACACGAAAGGCGCCACGGGCGGCGGGCCGGGTCACCGGCCGGGCGTTCGGCGCCGACCCGCAGCTTCTCGCAGCGCCGCGAGCCGCCGCGGACACCCGCAGCAGCACGCCACGCCCTAAGGATGACCCCGTGACCTTCAAGGCTGAGTACATCTGGATCGACGGCACCGAGCCGACCGCGAAGCTTCGCTCCAAGACGAAGATCATCGCGGGCGAGGGTCTGCCGCTGGCGGAGCTGCCGATCTGGGGCTTCGACGGTTCCAGCACCAACCAGGCCAAGGGCCACGCCTCGGACCGCGTCCTCAAGCCGGTCTTCTCCTGCCCGGACCCGATCCGCGGCGGCGACGACATCCTGGTGCTGTGCGAGGTCCTCAACACGGACATGACGCCGCACGAGTCCAACACCCGTGCCGCGCTGGCCGAGGTCGCCGCGAAGTACGGCTCCCAGGAGCCGATCTTCGGCATCGAGCAGGAGTACACCTTCTTCGAGGGCACCCGCCCGCTCGGCTTCCCGGTCAACGGCTTCCCGGCCCCGCAGGGCGGCTACTACTGCGGCGTCGGCGTGGACGAGATCCACGGCCGTCCGATCGTCGAGGCGCACCTGGAGAACTGCCTCACCGCCGGTCTCGGCATCTCCGGCATCAACGCCGAGGTCATGCCCGGCCAGTGGGAGTTCCAGGTCGGCCCGCTGTCCCCGCTGGAGGTCTCCGACCAGCTGTGGGTCGCCCGCTGGCTGCTCTACCGCACGGCCGAGGACTTCAACGTCTCCGCGACGCTGGACCCGAAGCCGGTGAAGGGCGACTGGAACGGCGCGGGCGCGCACACCAACTTCTCCACCAAGGCGATGCGCGAGGGCTACGACGCCATCATCACCGCCTGCGAGTCGCTGGGCGAGGGCTCGAAGCCGCTCGACCACGTCAAGAACTACGGCGCCGGCATCGACGAGCGCCTGACGGGCCTGCACGAGACCGCCCCGTGGGACGAGTACTCCTACGGCGTCTCGGACCGCGGCGCCTCGGTCCGCATCCCGTGGCAGGTCGAGCAGGACCAGAAGGGCTACATCGAGGACCGTCGCCCGAACGCGAACGTCGACCCGTACGTGGTGACCCGCCTCATCGTGGACACCTGCTGCGAGGCGCTGGCCAAGGCCGGCCAGGTCTGATCGTCCCGCAGACGCGCTTCCCGTGAAGGGGCGCCCACCGTTCCGTACGGTGGGCGCCCCTTTTCGCCGTGTGGGCGGGACGGCATGCGCCATGTGGGCAGGACAACAGGGGATTTGGCCGCCCCGGGGCTGCTCAGGGTCGTTCCCTTCTGGTTCAATAGGGATATGGCCAGCAAGGAGCGGAACGACAGCGCGAGGGGTCGACTCGACCTCGAGCCGTTCTGGCCTTCCCGTCAGCACCACGACTTCGACCGGTGCTGTCGGCGCGTGAGGAACGCGTCGGCCCTCTAAAGCCACGACCGGCATACTCCGGTCCCCCGGCCTTCGGCCGACGCGCATGACGCATGACGTACGACCTCCGGTCCGTCCCGCACCTCGCGCGAGAGAGCTGAGTCCTCCCATGGCCCACACCCAGGCTGTTGCCGCCCCGCTTGCCGCTCCCCGTCCCCGCCTGCGCGCCGTCGCCCCCGACGAGGTCGCCGGGCTCGCCCGGGTCGCCGACTTCCTCCCGCCGGGCGCCACGCTGCTGCCCGCCCCGCCGCACGCCCTGCCGGTCCTGCCGGGCCGGCCGCCGATGGTCGGCTACCTGGTCCTGCTGCCGGCCGACCAGCAGCCGCCCGCTCCCGCCGAGCCCGAACCCGGGGCCGTCCCCGAGGGGCCGGTCGGCATCGACGGCGAGCGGCGGATCGCCACCGTCGACGGGCGGGCGCTCGACCTGACGTACCTGGAGTTCGAGCTGCTCGCCCATCTGGTGGCCCATCCGCACCGGGTGCACACCCGCGACCAGCTGGTGCAGACGGTGTGGGGGTACGGACACGTGGGCGACGGGCGCACCGTCGACGTCCACGTGGCCCGGCTGCGCCGCAAGCTGGGCGCCGAGCACCGCCACACGATCCAGACCGTGCGGCGGGTCGGCTACAAGTACCTGCCCTGACCGTCCCCTAGGAGACGGTCGTCCGCCCCGTCCTCGCCCGGGCCACCAGGGTGAGGACGAGTTCGGCGGCCAGGAGCAGCAGCAGGCTCACGCCGAGCAGCGGGAGGAACCAGCCGATCAGCGCGACCACCGCCGCGAGCGGCAGCAGGAGCGTCACCGGCACCTTCCGCCAGGCGCCCCGGCCGACCGGCCGGCGGGGGCGGCGCAGCCACCACATCCGGTAGCCCCAGACGGTCATCAGGACCAGTGCGAGGGCGAGGAGGGCGAGCGCCAGCTGGTTGGCGAGGCCCAGGAAGACGCCGGTGTGCGCGTCGATGCCGATCCGGGTCAGCTGGGCGAGGAGCGGGTACTCGGCGAAGCGGAGCCGGTCCAGGACGGTGCCGTCGGCCGGGTCCAGGGCGACCGAGTCCAGCTCGACGGGGAACTGCTTGTCGGTCTCCTTCACCACGTAACCGCTGCCCTCGGCGGGCAGGGTGACGGCGAGCCAGGCGCTGTCGAGTCCCGCGGCGCGGGCGGCGGCGACCGCCCGGTCGACGCCTATGTCGGCCCCCCGCGGCGTGCCGGCCGGGGGCTGGTGGCCTGCTCCGTGGCCCGCGTGCTCGCCGCCGGCGCCGGCCGTGGCGCCCGCCGAGAGGGTGGGGGTGGCGCCGCCGAGACCGTCCTGGAGGGTGCCGATGTTCTCGCCGGCGTACCGGGACCAGGTCAGGCCGGTGGCGGAGAGCAGCAGCAGGCCGAGGGCCGCCCAGAGGCCGACCGAGCCGTGCCAGGACAGGGTGCGGCGGCGGGACCGGGGACCGCCCTCGGGCAGCAGGAGCGCCCGTCGCTTCGTGCGGCGCCGGGCGAACCAGAGGACCAGGCCGCCGAGGACCAGCACCCAGAGCCAGCTCGCGGCGAGTTCGCTGTAGATCCGGCCCGGTTCGCCGAGGTGCAGGTCGCGGTGGAGTCCGTCGATCCAGGTGCGCAGCGGGAGGGCTCCGCCGCTGCCGTAGCTGGGCAGCTGCCCGCGCACCTCGCCGGTGTACGGGTCGACGAAGACGGCGAGGGAGGTGCCCTCGGGGGCGTCGGGGTCGGCCATCAGGACGCGGGTGGTCGCGCCGGGTTCGGCGCCGGGCCAGACGGCGGTGACGGTGCCGTCCGGGTTCGCCTCGCGGGCGATGCCGATCTGGCGGTCCAGGGGCAGGACGGTGTCGCCTACCGGAACCTCCAGCTCGTGCGCGTACACGATCTTCTCGGCCTGGAAGGAGAGCGCGTAGAGCAGTCCGCTGAGCGCGGCGACGAGGAGGAAGGGGGCGACGAGGAGGCCGGCGGTGAAGTGCAGCCGGAGGAGGAGCGGGCGCAGCGCGCGCAGGGCGCCGCGGGGGGCGGGGCGGGGCGGCGGGGCGGGTGCCTCGGCCGTGTCGGGGCGTGCGGGATCGTCGATGGTCATGACTGTCCTCGGTGTCTCGTGAGGGGGGCTGGGCGTGTCTTTCGGAGCAGGGCGGATCAGCTCGCGGCGTCTGGTGCGTGCGCTCGCAAGGCGGAGGAGGGAGCCCATGCGGAGCATCGGCGACCGACGACAACGCGGCGAGCGTGCGTGCCAGGCGTCGCGAGCCCGGCATGTTCCGAAAGACACGCCCTGGCCCTGCCGTTCGGGCAGGGGGAGGCGGCCCCCGGCGTCAGACGAGCGGACCGAGGACCGTGGCGCGGGGAACGGGGGGCCGGGGCGGGCCGCGCCGGGAGAGGACGTGCGCGAGGACGACGACGTGCGGGCGCCGGGCGTTCCGGCGGGGCCGCCGGACCGGGCGGCGCGGGTCGGCGCGGACGGCGACGGGGCCGAGCGGGACGGCGAGGAGGTGCCGCAGCGGGGTGAGCGCGGCCTCCGCGAGCGCGAGGAAGGCCGCCTCGCCGCGGGCCAGCCACAGCCCGCAGACCAGGGCGGCCAGGACGTGGACGGCGAGCATGCCGGGGCCGCCGTCGGCGACGGGGGCGAGGAGCGCGGCGAGGCCGTCGGGGGTGGTGGCGGTCTCGGTGAGCGTCCGGGTGACGGTGTCGGCGGTGGTGGCGGCCTCGGGGCCGGAGTGGGCCTCGTGTCCCAGGTGGTCCGGGTGGCCCAGGTGGGAGGGCGGGTGGGCCGTCCCGGTCGCCGCTCCCCCGGCGGGCGGGGTGTGGGCCCCGGTGAGGGAGAAGGCCAGGTGGAGGGCGGCCTGGGCGGCGAGGGTGCCGCCCGCGTAGGCGGCGGGGCCGCGGCGGCGGCCGGCCGCGCACCAGGCGACGGCGGCCGTGACGGCGAAGGCGGTGAGGAGGGTGCGCGGGTCGAGCGCGTGCGCAGACATGGACGAATGCCCCACCGCTGCCAGTACGACGCACACCACCGCGAACAGGGCGGCTCTCAGGGTGCGCAGCGGCGACCGGGACGTCGTCATCGGGGACATGCTGCCACCCGCCGCCGGGGCCGGACAGACCGCCTGCCGGTGGTACGGACCGGACTACTTCGGGCCCCGTCCGGCCGCCGGCCACGGGCTGGTGGTGCCGGGCGGGCCGGAGGCGATTACGGTCGGGAGGAAAGCCGTGCAACGGGAGGAGCCCGACACCATGCCCGCGATTCCCGCCACCTCCGTCGCCAACCTCCGGGACCTCGGCGGCCTCCCGCTGGGCGGCGGACGGTCCGTCCGGTCCGGGCTCGTGCTGCGCTCGGCGCAGCTCGACCGGCTGGAGCCGGAGGAGCCGGCGGTGGCCGGTCTGAAGCTGCGGACCGTCGTCGACCTGCGGACCGCCGCCGAGCGGGCCGACCGGCCGGACCGGCTTCCCCAGGACGCGCGGCTGCTCGTCGCGGACGTGCTCGCCGACCACCTGGCCGCGAGCGGGCTGCCGCCGGCCGCCCGGCTCAAGACGCTCCTCACCGATCCGGCGCTGGCCGAGCGTCACCTGGGCGGCGGCCGGATCCGCGAGGCGATGCGGCGCACCTACCGCGCCTTCGTCACCAGCGACTCGGCCCGCGCCTCCTACCGGGCGCTCCTCACCGAGCTGGGCACGCCCGGTGCCGGGCCGCTGCTCTTCCACTGCACGGCCGGCAAGGACCGCACGGGCTGGGCGGCGACGGTGGTGCTCGCCCTGCTCGGGGCGGACGAGACGGTGGTCCGGGAGGAGTACCTGGGGGTCAATCCGGCGGTGCGGCAGGCGTTCGCGCCGATGATCGAGGGCTTCGTCACCCAGGGCGGCGACCCCGAGCTGGCGCTGGCGATGATCGGCGTGCTGCCCGACTACCTGGACGCCGGGCTGGAGGAGGTGGCGGACCGGCACGGCTCGATGGAGGCGTACGTCCGCGACGGTCTCGGCGTCCCGGACGAGCTCACCGAGCTGATCCGCGAGCGGCTGACGGTGTACGCGGCCTGAGGGGGCGCGGGGTCCGGCCGGGGTGACCATCGGAAGAATCGCTCGTTCTGCTGAACGTGAGCACCCAGGATCTCGTTCCCTCGCCCGTGGGCCCCGTCGACGTCGAGCAGGCCGAGGCCGCCCTCGTCGAGCGCTATCCGCGCCTCGTCCGCATCGCCTATCTGGTCCTGCCGCCCACGATGGGCCGCAACCGGCGGGTGCTGACCGCGCACGCGCTCGCGCAGCGCGCCCTGCCGCGCCGACGGGTGCCCGGGCCCGCGGTGCCGGAGCCCCGGCGGGCCGAGGACGCGGTGGATCCCGGGTACGCGTACGTGCGGGGCGAGGTGCTGCGGCAGGCGCTGGTGGCCGGGCTGCCGCTGCGGCGGCTCGCGGTGCCGCGCCGGGCGCAGCTGCCGCCGCTGCTGCCGCAGGTGTGGGGGCTGCGGCTCTTCCCGAGGGCCGGCGGGGCGGACGAACTCGCCCTGGACCAGCTGCTGTCCCGGCTCTCGGGACCGGCCCGCGCCGCGTACGTACTGCGCGGCCTGGAGCGGCAGGGCGACGCGGAGGTGCTGCGGGTGCTCGCCGCGGCGGGGGCGCCGGACCCGAAGGCCGCGGTCGCCGAGCTGGCCGCCCTGGAGGACGAGGCGCCGGACCTCCCCGAGCCGGCCCCGCCGGCCCCCGC
>NZ_BNBS01000202.1 GCF_014656075.1 Streptomyces hydrogenans | reverse complement strand
GGGCGGCTGCGCGGCCTCGGGCCTCGCCGACGAGGGCGTCGGCGCGGTCGGCGGGATCCCCATGGCGCGGACCATGAGCGCGCGGGCGTCGGCGTCCCCCGGCGCGTGCTGGAGGGCGACGGCCGCCTCGGCGACGGCCTCGTCGTTCCGCCCCTCCGCGAGGAGGAGTTCGGCGAAGTGGAGGCGCAGGGGCACGTCGCCGGGCGCGGCGGCGACCGCGGCGCGCAGACTGCGGATCAGGGGGGACTCGTCGGCCATACGGGTCAGCCTAGAAAAGACCCGGGACGCTTGGACAGCGGGTCCCCCACGACGCCGGGTTCAGCTCCAGCGGCCGGTGCGGGCGAGGACCAGCGCGGTGGCCGCCGTGCCCGCCGTGGAGGTGCGCAGCACGCTCCGGCCGAGGCGGTACGGCCGCGCGCCCGCAGCCTCGAAGGCGGCCAGCTCCTCCGGGGAGACCCCGCCCTCGGGGCCGACGACCAGCACGACCGAGCCCTTCGCGGGCAGTTCGGCGGTGGCGAGGGCGCCGCTCGGGTGGGCGCGGTCCTCGTGCAGCACGGCCGCGAAGTCGGCGCCGGCGAGGAGCTGGGCGACCTGCTTGGTGCTCATGAGGTCGGCGACCTCGGGGAAGCGGGTGCGGCGGGACTGCTTGCCGGCCTCGCGGGCGGTGGAGCGCCACTTGGCGAGCGCCTTGAGGCCGCGGTCGCCGCGCCACTGGGTGATGCAGCGGGAGGCCGCCCACGGCACGACCGCGTCGACGCCGGTCTCGGTCATCGTCTCGACGGCCAGCTCGCCCCGGTCACCCTTGGGCAGGGCCTGGACGACGGTGATCCGGGGCTCCTCCTCGGGGTCCCGGTGGACCTCGGTCACCTCGACGGTCAGCCGGTCCTTGCCCTCGGCGTCCCGCACCACGCACGGGGCCCAGCCGCCCCGGCCGTCGGTGAGGACGAGCTCCTCGCCGGCCTGGAGCCGCTTCACGGAGACGGCGTGCCGCCCCTCGGGCCCCTCCAGGACGAAGGTGCCGGCGCCGGGGACGGCGTCGACGACGAAGACGGGGGCGGTCATGAGGCACTCCTGAAGGCCGGATCGGCGAGGTCGGTGAGGGCGGTGTCGAGTTCGGCGGCGAGCACCCCGACGAGCTCCGCGGCGGGCAGCTCGCGGGCCAGCCGGTGGCCCTGGCCGGCCCACAGGGCCATGCCCTGGGCGTCTCCGGCGGTGGCGGCGGCCTTCCGCAGCGGGGCGGTGAGGTGGTGGATCTCCGGGTAGGCGGCGGGGGCGTACCGCCCGTGCTCGCGCATGAAGCGGTTGACGAGCCCGCGGGCGGGCCGGCCGGAGAAGGCCCGGGTGAGGGCGGTGCGCTGGAAGAGCGGGTCGGTCAGGGCCCGCTTGTGCAGCGGGTGGGCGCCTGACTCGGGGCAGACGAGGAAGGCGGTGCCGAGCTGGGCGGCGCCGGCCCCGGCGGCGAGGACGGCGGCGATCTGCGCGCCGCGCATCAGGCCGCCGGCGGCGACCAGCGGCAGCGCGGTGGCCTCCCGGACCTGGGTGACGAGCGCGAGGAGGCCGGTGCCGGTCTCCTCCTCGTCGGGGTCGTCGCGGTACGAGCCCTGGTGGCCGCCCGCCTCGACGCCCTGGACGCACAGCGCGTCCGCGCCGGCCGCCTGGGCGGTCCTGGCCTCCTCGGCGGAGGTGACGGTGACCATCGTGTACGTCCCGGCGCGGGCGAAGGCGTGGAAGGTCTCGGGCTTCGGACAGCCGAAGGTGAAGGAGACGACGGGGACCGGGTCCTCCAGGAGGATCGCCAGCTTGGACTCGTACCCGTCGTCCCGGCCGCCGTCGGTGTCGCCGAGCGGGGTCTCGTACCAGCCCGCCTCGCCGGCGAGCTGGTGGCGGTAGACCTCGACGGCCGCGGGGTCGGCGCCCGGGCCGGACTGGGGCAGGAAGACGTTGACGCCGAAGGGCTTTCCGGTGAGCCCGCGGACCCGCTTGATCTCCTGGTAGAGGCTGCCGGCCGTCTTGTAGCCGGCGGCGAGGAAGCCGAGCGCACCGGCCTCGCAGACGGCGCCGACGAGCTCGGGACAGGAAGCGCCACCCGCCATGGGGGCCTGCACGATCGGGTACCGGAAGAGATCGTTCAGCGCGGTGGTGGACATATGGGCATCGTGTCATGCCCCTTCCCGGGCAAGGGAAAGGGGCGGCACTCAGAGTGCCGCCCCTCTCACACAGAGATCACGTACGCCGGGGACGGGTGGGCCCGTGGGGGCCGCCGTCCCCGGCACCCGTCACGTGCGTCCGTTGAACGCGTCCTTCAGCCGGGAGAACAGGCCCTGCTGGCCGGGCTGGAACTGGCCGGTGGGCCGCTCCTCGCCGCGCAGCTTGGCCAGTTCGCGCAGCAGGCGCTCCTGCTCGGGGTCGAGCTTCGACGGGGTCTGCACCTCGACGTGGACGATCAGGTCGCCGCGGCCGTTGCCCCGCAGGTGGGTGATGCCCCGGCCGTGCAGCGGGACCGACTGGCCCGACTGGGTGCCCGGGCGGATGTCGATCTCCTCCAGGCCGTCGAGGGTCTGGAGCTGCACCTTGGTGCCGAGCGCGGCCGCCGTCATCGGCAGGGTGACCGTGCAGTGCAGGTCGTCGCCGCGCCGCTGGAAGACCTCGTGCGGGGTCTCCTGGATCTCCACGTACAGGTCGCCGGCGGGGCCGCCGCCGGGGCCGACCTCGCCCTCGCCCGCGAGCTGGATCCGGGTGCCGTTGTCGACGCCGGCCGGGATCTTCACCGTCAGCGTGCGGCGCGAGCGGACCCGGCCGTCGCCCGCGCACTCGGGGCACGGGGTGGGGACGACGGTGCCGAAGCCCTGGCACTGGGGGCAGGGCCGGGAGGTCATGACCTGGCCGAGGAACGACCGGGTGACCTGGGAGACCTCACCGCGGCCGCGGCACATGTCACAGGTCTGCGCGGAGGTGCCGGGGGCGGCGCCCTCACCCGAACAGGTGGTGCAGACGACGGCCGTGTCGACCTGGATGTCCTTGGTGGTGCCGAAGGCCGCCTCGTTGAGGTCGATCTCCAGCCGGATCATGGCGTCCTGGCCGCGGCGGGTCCGCGAGCGCGGTCCGCGCTGCGAGGCCGTGCCGAAGAAGGCGTCCATGATGTCCGAGAAGTTGCCGAAGCCACCGGCTCCGAAGCCGCCCGCGCCCGCGCCGCCCGAGGCGGAGAGGGGGTCGCCGCCGAGGTCGTAGACCTGCTTCTTCTGCGGGTCCGAGAGGACCTCGTAGGCGGCGTTGATCTCCTTGAACCGCTCCTGCGTCTTCGGGTCCGGATTGACGTCCGGGTGAAGCTCGCGGGCGAGGCGGCGGAAGGCCTTCTTGATCTCGTCCTGGGAAGCGTCGCGGCGCACGCCGAGTGTGGCGTAGTAGTCCGTGGCCACTTACGACTCCGCCAGGATCTGTCCGACGTAACGTGCCACTGCGCGTACCGCTCCCATCGTTCCGGGGTAGTCCATGCGGGTCGGTCCGACCACGCCGAGTTTGGCGACTGCCTCGCCGCCCGAACCGTAGCCGACCGAGACGACGGACGTGGAGTTCAGTCCCTCGTAGGCGTTCTCGTGCCCGATGCGTACGGTCATGCCCGATTCCTTGACCTCGCCGAGCAGCTTGAGGAGCACGACCTGCTCCTCAAGGGCCTCCAGGACGGGCCTGATGGTCAGCGGGAAGTCGTGTCCGAAGCGGGTGAGATTGGCGGTGCCGCCGATCATCAGCCGCTCCTCGTGCTCCTCCACGAGCGTTTCGAGGAGGGTCGCGAGCACGGTCGAGACCGTGGCGCGGTCCTCGGGCTCCTCGAAGGACTCGGGCAGGTCCTGCACCAGCTGCGGCACGTCGGCGAAGCGACGGCCGCCCACCCGGCTGTTGAGCCGGGCCCGCAGATCGGCGAGGGAGGTCTCGCCGAACGGCGCGGGGCAGTCGATCACCCGCTGCTCGACCCGGCCGGTGTCCGTGATGAGCACCAGCATCAGCCGGGCCGGGGTCAGCGCCAGCAGCTCGACGTGCCGGATGGAGGAGCGGGTCAGCGACGGGTACTGGACGACGGCGACCTGCCGGGTCAGCTGCGCGAGCAGCCGGACCGTACGGCCCACGACGTCGTCGAGGTCCACGGCCCCGTCGAGGAAGTTGTGGATGGCGCGCCGCTCCGGGGTCGACAGCGGCTTGACGCCGGCCAGCCGGTCCACGAAGAGGCGGTAGCCCTTGTCGGTGGGGATCCGTCCGGCGCTGGTGTGGGGCTGGGCGATGTAGCCCTCCTCCTCCAGCACCGCCATGTCGTTGCGCACGGTGGCCGGGGAGACGCCGAGCCTGTGGCGCTCGGTGAGCGCCTTGGAGCCGACCGGCTCCTCCGTCCCGACGTAGTCCTGGACGATGGCGCGCAGCACCTCGAGTCTGCGTTCGCTCAACACGCGCACACCTCCCGCTCCAGCCGTTCCGGTTGCTCCGCTTTTGGCACTCGCCCTGCCCGAGTGCCAGGAATCCCCCGGCCAGTGTACGGCCGGGCCGGTCGCTCCTGGCAAGGAGGCGGACCCGCTAGCGTCGGGCGCATGGACATCGAACAGGCGGTCTGGGCGGCTCAGGGGTGGGAACGACTGGCGGACGGGGTGGGCCGGCGACGGCTCCCCGGCTGGGACGCGACCACGGGACTGGTCGTGGGGGACAAGGCCGTTCTGCTCTACGACACCGGTGCCACGCTCGCCGAGGGAGCCGAGATCCGCGCCCAGGCGGAGGCGATCACCGGCGGCCGGCGCGTGACGCACATCGCACTCGGCCACCCCCACTTCGACCACGTCCTCGGCACCGCCGCCTTCGCGGGCGCGGAGGTCTTCGGCGCGGTCGGCATGGACGACCTCCTCGGCTCCGCCCGCACCCGGGAGGAGCTGTACGAGGACGCGGTGCGCCAGGGGGTCGAGGAGGGGGCGGCTGCCGAGGCGACGGAGGCCCTGGTGGCCCCGCGCCACACCGTCACCGGCGAGTGGACCCTCGACCTGGGCGGCCGGCAGGTCCTGCTGGCCAACGTCGGCCCCGGCCACACCGGCCACGACCTGGTCCTGCTGGTCCCCGGCGAGCGCGAGACGGTCTTCTGCGGCGACCTGGTCGAGGAGTCCGGCGCGCCGCAGGCGGGCCCCGACGCGATCGGCGCCCGCTGGCCCGACGCCCTCGACCGGCTCCTCGCCCTCGGCGGCGAGGACGCGCTGTACGTCCCCGGCCACGGCGCGACCGTCGACGCGGCTTTCGTGCGACGCCAGCGCGATGAACTGGCACGCCGCTTCGCCGTGTCGTAGCGTCCCCGGAGCGCGCGGCGACCCGGGTCCGACGCCTCCCCGGCCACGAACCCGGGGGCGGCGCCACCCGGGCCCCCGCGGAAACGCCCGCCAGAGCACCCGGAGGACCGGAACCCTTGCGCAGTTACGACCCCGACCTCACCCCGTCGTGGAAGAAGCAGGCCCCCGCTCCCGAGGTCCCGGCCGAGCCGGACCTGGTGGTCGAGGAGGTGTCGACGGGCTTCTGCGGCGCGGTGATCCGCTGCGAGGCGGGCACGGTGACGCTGGAGGACCGCTTCGGCAAGCACCGCGTCTTCCCCCTCGACCCGCGCGGATTCCTCCTGGAGGGCAGGGTCGTCACCCTGGTCCGTCCCGCGTCCGCCGGCCCGGCCCGCCCCACCCGTACGGCCTCCGGCTCGATCGCCGTCCCCGGCGCACGCGCGCGCGTGGCCCGGGCGGGCCGCATCTACGTCGAGGGCCGCCACGACGCGGAGCTGGTCGAGCGCGTCTGGGGCGACGACCTGCGCGTCGAAGGCGTGGTCGTGGAGTACCTGGAGGGCGTCGACCACCTCCCGGAGGTCGTCGCCGCGTTCGCCCCGGGCCCCGACGCCCGCCTCGGCGTCCTCGTCGACCACCTGGTCCCGGGCTCCAAGGAGTCCCGCATCGCCGCCGGGGTGACCTCCCCCGACGTCCTGGTCGTCGGCCACCCGTACATCGACATCTGGCAGGCGGTGAAGCCGTCCGTCCTCGGCATCCGGGCCTGGCCGGAGGTCCCCCGCGGCCAGGACTGGAAGACCGGCACCTGCCGCGCCCTCGGCTGGCCCTCCGACAACACGGGCGCGGTCTGGCAGGCCATCCTCAAGCGGGTCACCTCCTACAAGGACCTGGAGCCGGAGCTGCTGGGCCGGGTGGAGGAGCTGATCGACCACGTGACGGCGCCGTAGCCGCGCCGCCGTGCGGGGCCACCGCCCCGCACGGGCGACGGGCCCTAGTCGACCAGGTCCCGCACCACCGCGTCCGCCAGCAGCCGTCCCCGCAGGGTCAGCACGGCCCGTCCGGCGGCGTACGGCTCCGCGTCGAGCAGGCCGTCCTCCAGCGCCTTCCGCGACGCGGCCAGTCCCGCGGGCTTGAGGACCGACAGCTCGATCCCCTCCCGGAGCCGCAGCTCCAGCAGGATCCGCTCCACCCGCCGGTCCTCCTCGGACAGCAGCTCGCGCCCGGCGCCCGGGGACTTCCCGGCCCCCAGCGCCGCCGCGTACGCGCCGGGATGCTTGACGTTCCACCACCGCACCCCGCCGACGTGCGAGTGCGCGCCGGGCCCGGCGCCCCACCAGTCCGCGCCCCGCCAGTACAGCTCGTTGTGCAGGCAGCGCCCGGCCTCGGAGGCGGCCCAGTTGGACACCTCGTACCAGGCGTACCCGGCCGCCTCGAAGGCCGCGTCGGCGATCAGGTACCGGTCCGCGTGGACGTCGTCGTCGGTCATCGGCACCTCCCCGCGCCGGATCCGCCGCGCGAGCTGCGTCCCCTCCTCGACGATCAGGGCGTACGCGCTCACGTGGTCAGGACCGGCCCCGAGGGCCGCGTCCAGCGAGGCCCGCCAGTCGTCGTCGCTCTCGCCGGGGGTGCCGTAGATCAGGTCGAGGTTGACGTGCTCGAAGCCGGCCGCCCGCGCCTCGGCGACGCACTGCTCCGGCCGCCCCGGCGTATGGGTCCGGTCTAGGATCTTCAGCACGTGTGGCCGGGCGCTCTGCATGCCGAAGGAGATCCGGTTGAACCCCCCGGCGCGCAGCTCGGCGAGGTACTCCGGGTTCACGGACTCCGGATTGGCCTCGGTGGTCACCTCGGCGTCGTCCGCGAGCCCGAACTCGTCCCGGATCGCCCCCAGCATCCGGACGAGGTCCCCGGCGGCCAGCAGCGTCGGCGTGCCGCCGCCGACGAAGACGGTCCGGACCGGCCGCGGGTCGTCGCCGAGGACCTTCCGGGCGAGCCGGACCTCCTCGACGACCTGCCCCGCGTAGTTGTCCCGGGAGGCGAGCACGCCCCCGGCACCGCGCAGCTCGCTCGCGGTGTAGGTGTTGAAGTCGCAGTAGCCGCACCGCGTGGCGCAGTACGGCACGTGCAGATAGAACCCGAGCGGCCGCTCCCCCGCCCCTTCCAGGGCGTGCGGGGGCAGCGCCCCGTCCTCGGGCATGGGCTCACCATCGGGCAGTACGGAAGGCATGGGGTCCATTGTCCCGTACCGCCCGGGTGGAGGCGGGCCGCGCGCGGTCAGGCCTCGCGGGAGCCCGCGTACATCTCCTCGATGAGGCCCTTGTACTCGCGCTCCACGACGGGCCGCTTGAGCTTGAGCGAGGGGGTGAGCTCGCCGTGCTCGATGTCGAGGTCGCGGGGCAGCAGGCGGAACTTCTTGATCGTCTGCCAGCGCTGGAGGCCCTCGTTCAGGCGGTCGACGTAGCCCTGGACGAGCGTGACGGTCGCCGGGGCGGCGACGACCTCGGCGTACGACTTCCCGCCCAGGCCGTGCTCGGCGGCCCAGCCGAGGATGCTGGGCTCGTCGAGGGAGATGAGGGCGGTGCAGTAGTTCCGGTCGGCGCCGTGGACGAGGATGTTGGAGACGAACGGGCAGACGGCCTTGAAGTGGCCCTCGACCTCGGCCGGCGCGATGTACTTGCCGCCGGAGGTCTTGATGAGGTCCTTCTTGCGGTCGGTGATCCGCAGGTAGCCGTCGGCGGACAGCTCGCCGATGTCGCCGGTGTGGAACCAGCCGTCGGCCTCCAGGACCTCGGCGGTCTTCTCGGGCAGGCCGTGGTAGCCCTCCATGATGCCGGGGCCGCGGAGCAGGATCTCGCCGTCGTCGGCGATGCGGACCTCGGTGCCGG
>NZ_BNBS01000201.1 GCF_014656075.1 Streptomyces hydrogenans | reverse complement strand
GCTGGCGGCGCTCGGGGCGGCCTGGGCGTCCGGGGCGCCGGTCGCCGGCCTCGCGGGCGCGGCGGGAGGCCCGCTGGGCTCGGGCCGGCTGCTCGCCTTCGGCCCGGTGTGGTGGCAGGCGGGCGCGGCGGCGGTCCTGTGGGGCGTGGCCGTCGGCCTCCCGACCGCGCTGGCGGTACGGGCCTGGGGCCGCCGGGTACCCCGTCCGAAGCCTCCCAAGCCTCCCAAGCCGCCGAAGCAGCCGAAGGCCGCGAGGACGGCGGAGGCTCCGGCCCTGGCGGCCGCCGCGCCCGTCCCGGGCGCCGCCGCCCCGGCCCCACCGGTCTTCGACTTCTCCCTGAACGGCCTGGACGGCCTGAACGGATCGAACGGTCTCGCGGACCTGGACGACGACGAGGGCTACGTCCCGTACGACTACCTCCCCGCGTCCTGGGAGACGGCACCGACGCCCTCGACGCCCCCCGCCCCCCGGCCCGCACCGGCTCCCCGCCCGGACACGGAACCGCCCCGGCCGTCGGGGACGACCGGGGCGGAGCGGGAAGCGACACCGAAGGACACGCCCCTAGGGCCTGTCTGACCATTCCCGTCGGGTCCGGCCCGCCCGGCACGCACGCTCGCCGCACGGCCGAAACGCCCAAGTAGCGCTGCTACATGGACGCCCCGGCCGCACGCCGATCGCACGCACCGGACGACCCGGCCTGATCCGACACCAATGGTCGGACACGCCCTAGTCGCGCACCCCGAACCCGTCCCGCAGCGGCTTGGGCAGCAGGTCGTTGCAGGCCACCGCGCCCGCGTGGGTGAGGGCGTCGTCCCGGCACTCGTAGAAGTCCTTGTAGACCAGCTGCATCGTGAAGCCGAAGGCGACGATCGAGAGGGCCACGGCGGACGCGACCAGGCCGCTGATCGCCGCCGTCCGCATCGAGCGGACCGGGTTCGGGGCGCCCGGGGCGGCGGCCGGCTGTCCCGAGGGCTGGGACGCGGCCTGTGATTCCGGCGACACCTCGGCGGGCGCCTTCGGCTTGGCGCGCAGCGAGCTGATCGCCCAGTAGAGCGACAGCGCGCCGAGCAGCAGGGCCAGCTCCGGGATGTCGAAGATGGCGAAGAAGAAGGCCCACATGCCGCCGAGGATCGCGTACCGCGCGCGCCGCTGGGCCGGGTCGGTGGGGTCCCAGCGCAGCCCCGGCCGCTCCGGCCCGGAGCCGCCCTGGCCGCCCTGCCGCTCGGGTCCGCGCTCGGGTCCGCGCCCGAAACCGTCCGAGGAACGGCCCGGCTGGCGCGGGCTCCAGCGCCCGTCGGACGAGCCGGTCCCGGGCGACGACGGTTCGGCGCCCTCGCCGTCCGGGCCGTCCGAGCCTTCCGCGCCGTCCGGCCGGCGCGGCTGCCAGGGCTGGTCGGGCCTGCCCTCGGGCGGCGGGGCGAACGGGTTGTTGTCGTTCGTGGACTGGCGATCCGGCATCTGCTGGACGTCTTCCCTCTGTCGTCGTGACCGCGTCGCACCGGGCGGCGTGACCGGCGTCGGACCCTGACGCTACCCCTCTGCTCCGCCCCCGTCCCGTGGGGGCCGTCCGGTGTGCCGGTATCGTTGCTGACGGTCGAGCCATTCGTAGGGTTCCCCGTATCGACGGGCACGATTCGTTCGTAGGACCGCACAAACACCACGGAAAGAGTGACCCTGTGGCTGCCGCCCGCCTTGTCGTCCTGGTCTCCGGGTCCGGTACCAACCTCCAGGCCCTGCTCGACGGCATCGCCGCCGACCCCGAGGGCTACGGCGCGGAGATCGTCGCCGTCGGTGCCGACCGCGAGTCCATCGCCGGTCTGGAGCGGGCCGAGCGCGCGGGGCTGCCCACCTTCGTCTGCCGGGTGAAGGACCACGCGACCCGCGAGGAGTGGGACCGCGCCCTGGCCGAGGCCACCGCCGCGTACGAGCCGGACCTCGTCGTCTCGGCCGGATTCATGAAGATCCTCGGCAAGGAGTTCCTCGCCCGCTTCGGCGGCCGGGTCGTCAACACCCACCCGGCGCTCCTCCCCAGTTTTCCCGGTGCCCACGGGGTGCGTGACGCGCTCGCCCACGGCGTGAAGGTCACCGGGTGCACCGTCCACTTCGTCGACGACGGCGTCGACACCGGCCCGATCATCGCCCAGGGCGTGGTCGAGGTACGGGAGTCGGACGATGAAGCCGCTCTGCACGAGCGCATCAAGGAAGTCGAGCGCTCGCTGCTCGTCGACGTCGTGGGGCGTCTCGCCCGGCACGGCTACCGCATTGAGGGACGAAAGGTTCAGATCGGTGAACACGGACACCGCTAAGCCCATCCGCCGCGCGCTGGTCAGCGTCTACGACAAGACCGGTCTGGAGGAGCTGGCCCGCGGTCTGCACGAGGCCGGTGTCGAGCTCGTCTCCACCGGCTCCACCGCCGGGAAGATCGCCGCCGCCGGCGTCCCGGTCACCAAGGTCGAGGAGCTGACCGGCTTCCCCGAGTGCCTGGACGGCCGGGTCAAGACGCTGCACCCGCGCGTGCACGCCGGGATCCTCGCCGACCTGCGCCTGGAGTCGCACCGCGAGCAGCTCGCCGAGCTGGGCGTGGAGCCCTTCGACCTGGTCGTCGTGAACCTGTACCCGTTCCGCGAGACCGTCGCCTCCGGCGCCACCCCGGACGAGTGCGTCGAGCAGATCGACATCGGCGGCCCGTCGATGGTCCGCGCCGCCGCCAAGAACCACCCGTCGGTCGCCATCGTCACCAGCCCGGAGCGGTACGCCGACGTCCTCGCCGCCGTCCAGGCCGGCGGCTTCGACCTGCCCGCCCGCAAGCGGCTCGCCGGCGAGGCCTTCCAGCACACCGCCGCCTACGACGTGGCCGTGGCCTCCTGGTTCGCCGACGACTACGCCGCCGCCGACGACTCCGGCTTCCCCGACTTCCTGGGCGCCACCTACGCCCGCAAGAACGTCCTGCGCTACGGCGAGAACCCGCACCAGGGCGCCGCGCTGTACGTCGACGGCACGGGCGGCCTCGCCGAGGCCGAGCAGCTGCACGGCAAGGAGATGTCCTACAACAACTACACGGACACCGACGCCGCGCGCCGCGCCGCCTACGACCACGCCGAGCCCTGCGTCGCGATCATCAAGCACGCCAACCCGTGCGGCATCGCGGTCGGCGCCGACGTCGCCGAGGCGCACCGCAAGGCCCACGCCTGCGACCCGCTCTCCGCCTTCGGCGGCGTCATCGCCGTCAACCGCCCGGTCTCGGTCGAGATGGCCGAGCAGGTCGCCGAGATCTTCACCGAGGTCATCGTCGCCCCGGCGTACGAGGACGGGGCCGTCGAGGTCCTCGCCAAGAAGAAGAACATCCGCGTGCTCCGGGCCGAGGGCGCCCCGAGCAACCCGGTCGAGGTCAAGCCCGTCGACGGCGGCGCCCTGCTCCAGGTCACCGACCGCCTCCAGGCCGAGGGCGACGACCCGGCGAACTGGACCCTGGCCACCGGCGAGGCCCTCTCCGAGGCCGAGCTCGCCGAGCTGGCCTTCGCCTGGAAGGCGTGCCGGGCGGTCAAGTCCAACGCGATCCTGCTCGCCAAGGACGGCGCCTCCGTCGGCGTCGGCATGGGCCAGGTCAACCGCGTCGACTCCGCCAAGCTCGCCGTCGAGCGGGCCGGCGAGGAGCGCGCCCGCGGCTCCTACGCCGCCTCCGACGCCTTCTTCCCCTTCCCCGACGGCCTGGAGATCCTCACCGCGGCCGGCGTGAAGGCGGTCGTCCAGCCCGGCGGCTCGATGCGCGACGAGCTCGTCGTCGAGGCCGCGAAGAAGGCCGGCGTGACGATGTACTTCACCGGCACCCGCCACTTCTTCCACTGACGGGACGCGACGGTGGGGCCCTCCGCTTCCGGAGGGCCCCACCGTCGTCTCTGGTCTAATGGACGGGCCCTGGCCCGGCCGGCAGTAGTGGAGACGTGGTGTTGGACGTACTGAACAGACCGTCGGCGGACCCCGCCGACGAGCGGCCCGCCGAGGACACCGCCACCGCTCCGGTCCCGTACCTCCCCCACGTGCTGATCGCGGTCGCCCTCACCGCCGCGTACTTCCTCTACTCGTGGGTGCAGTACGACCACTTCCGCACCCCCTCCTGGGACCTCGGCATCTTCGGGCAGGCCGTCCGCTCCTACGCGGAGTTCAAGGTCCCCGTCGTCGACATCAAGGGTCCCGGCTTCCCGATACTCGGCGACCACTTCAGCCCGGTGACGGCGCTGCTCGCCCCGCTGTACTGGATCTGGCCCTCGCCGGTCTCGCTGCTCTTCGCGCAGGCCGCGCTCTTCGCCGGTTCCGCCGTGATCGTCGGCCGCACCGCCCAGCAGGTCCTCGGCAGCCGGGCCACCGGCATCGCCCTCACCGTCGCGTACGGACTCTCCTGGGGCCTCCAGGAGGCCGTGAAGTCCGACTTCCACGAGATCGCCTTCGCCGTCCCGCTGCTCGCCCTCACCTGCCGCGCCCTGCTCCTCGGCCGCTGGACCGCCGCCGTCGCCTGGTCGGCGCCGCTGGTCCTGGTCAAGGAGGACATGGGGCTGACCGTCGCCATGGTCGGCGTCGTCCTCGCCGTCAAGGGGCAGCGGAAGCTCGGCGCCGCCCTCGCGGGCTTCGGCGTGGCCGCCTTCGCGCTCACCGTGCTCGTCCTCATCCCGGCCGCCAGCAAGCTGGGCCAGTACGACTACTGGGCCAAGATCGAGAAGACCGGCACGGGCGCCGAGACCTCGCTCGTACAGGTCGTCACCGACGCCCTCACCTCCGGCGAGCGCTGGGAGATGGTCCTCTACGTCCTCGCGGTCACCGGCTTCCTCGCGCTGCGCTCCCCGCTGGTGCTGCTCGTGCTGCCCACCCTCGGCTGGCGCTTCGTCTCCCAGGACGCCAACCACTGGGGCCTGCACTGGCACTACAGCGCCGTCCTGATGCCGATCGTCTTCCTGGCGCTGGTCGACGCGGTCCGCGCGGTGCGCACCTCGCCGCGCGCCTGGCTCG
Organism: Streptomyces hydrogenans; assembly: GCF_014656075.1. GTDB lineage: Bacteria > Actinomycetota > Actinomycetes > Streptomycetales > Streptomycetaceae > Streptomyces > Streptomyces hydrogenans. Next base: position 3,328 of record NZ_BNBS01000201.1, on the reverse strand, counting down.
CCGCGTACGGCAAGGTGGCCGTCGCCGTCGCCACGGCCGTCGCGCTCACCCTCGCCGCGAACCTCCCGCTGCGCGAGCTGCTCAAGTCCGAGACGTACGCCGCGGACGTCCGCGCCGAGCAGGCCCGGGCGGCGGTCGCGGCGGTCCCGAAGGGCGCCTCCGTCGAGGCCGACGTGCCCCTCCTGGCGCACCTCACCGCCGACCACCGGGTCTACTGGGTGGGCACCGCGAAGGGCGCCACCCCCGACTACCTGGCGCTGGACCTGCGCGGCTGGTCCGGACAGACCTCGGACCCGGCGATCACGGCTTCGCAGTTGCATCCGGAGGCGGCGTACGAGGTCGTCCACCGCTCGGAGGGCTTCGCGGTGCTGAAGCGGAAGTAGGCGGTACGCCGAAGGGCCCGGCTCCAGGAGGAGCCGGGCCCTTCGGCGTACCGCGCGATCAGTAGCGCGGGCGGGCGAACCAGGCGGTCCCGCTGCCGACCACCGGGGCGATGGTGATGATCACGCCGAAGACGGTCCAGATCAGTCCGGGCAGGATGACGGACGCGAGGCCGATGTCGAAGCCGATGAACAGGAAGTACAGACCCGGCAGGGTGCCGAGCGCGCCGTACACGACGGTCGTGATCCGCACGCCCTGGCCGCCGCTGCCGAACTTCACGCCCAGGGTGATCGAGAGGGCCGCGAGAGCGAGCGCGATGATCGCGAGGACCACGAGGACGCCCGTGGCGGCGTTGCCGATCTCGCTGAACGGGTTGTCGCCCGCGTAGTCGGACGCGGCGTTCGAGGCGTCACTCGTGGCGGCGGCCCCGAAGAGGTAGATGGCCCCGAAAATGATCTGCACGGCCGAGATCAGGTACAGGAACACGCGTGCCGTCATCAGCAGGCCCGGCATCGACTGCGGGACCTGGTTCGGGCCGCCCGGGTAGGCGCCGTACGGCGAGACGGGCGGGGCCGCCGGGTAGCCGTAGCCGCCCTGCTGGGGGACGCCCTGGGGGGCCTGCGGGTAGCCGTAGCCCGGCTGCTGACCCTGCGGCTGCTGGCCGTAGGGGTTGTTCGGGTCGCCGAAGCTCATCGGGTGTTTCCTCCGTGAATGTTCTCGTGCGGGGACGACGCGGCCCGCGCGGAGGAACTTTCACGGCACGTGAGCGGACTCCCCCCGGCACTTTCCGCGGCACTGCGCTGGTCATCGTCGTCGTAGCTCCGAGGTGTTGTCCAGTCGATACGCACCGGAGTTGTGCAAGTGCAACTCTCCGTTCCGTGCCGCGGCGTCCGCCCGGGAGCCCCGGCGGGACCGAATTGGGAGAAGCCGGGGGTCATCCGGGAGGATGTCCTCCATGAGCGCCCAGATTCTCGACGGCAAGGCCACCGCGGCCGCGATCAAGTCCGACCTGACCGCCCGTGTGGCGGCCCTCAAGGAGCAGGGCGTCACGCCCGGTCTCGGTACCGTCCTGGTCGGCGACGACCCGGCCAGCCAGAAGTACGTGGCGGGCAAGCACCGCGACTGCGCGCAGGTCGGCATCGCCTCCATCCAGCGCGAACTCCCCGCGACCGCCACGCAGGAGGAGATCGAGGCGGTCGTCCGGGAGCTCAACGAGGACCCGGCCTGCACCGGCTACATCGTCCAGCTGCCGCTGCCGAAGGGCATCGACGAGAACCGCGTCCTGGAGCTGATGGACCCGGCGAAGGACGCGGACGGCCTGCACCCGACCAACCTCGGCCGGCTCGTCCTCAACGAGCCCGCCCCGCTGCCCTGCACGCCCAACGGCGTCATCAGCCTGCTGCGCGCCCACGGCGTGGAGATCAACGGCGCGGAGGTCGTCGTGGTCGGCCGCGGCGTCACCATCGGCCGCACGATGCCGCTCCTGCTGACCCGCCGCTCCGAGAACGCCACCGTGACCCAGTGCCACACCGGCACCCAGGACCTCTCGGCGCACCTGCGCAACGCCGACATCATCGTGGCCGCCGCCGGTGTGCCGCACCTGATCAAGGCGGAGGACGTCAAGCCGGGCGCGGCCGTCCTCGACGTCGGCGTCTCGCGCAACGCCGAGGGCAAGATCCTCGGTGACGTGGACCCGGACGTCGCCGAGGTGGCCGCCTGGATCTCCCCGAACCCCGGCGGCGTGGGCCCGATGACCCGCGCGCTGCTGCTCGTGAACGTCGTCGAGGCCGCGGAGCGCGCGGCCGCGGCGCTCTGAGATGACGCCGGGGAGCCCGGGTTCCCCCGGGGCCCCGGGCGGCCCGCGGGAGCTGCCGCGCGGCCGGGTGTCGAAGCTGCGCCGGGTGCGGCGCTCGCGCCGGCCGCCGACCCTCACCACGGACACGGCACGGCCCGAGGGCGGCGGCCGGGCGGCGGGCGGCGACGCCCCGGCGCCGGCCCGTCAGTGGCCGCTGCTCCTCGTGCTGGGGACGGCGGCGCTCGGACTGCTCGTGGTGGGGACGGACTCCTTCGCCCAGTCCTTCCGGGTCGGCACGATGCTGGTGGGGGCCGCGCTGCTGCTGGGCGCTGTGCTCCGCCGGGTGCTGCCCTCGGTCGGCATGCTGGCGGTCCGCTCGCGCTTCACGGACATGATCACGTACGGGGTGATGGGCTCGCTGATCGTGCTGCTCGCGCTCATGGTGCAGCCGCGGCCCTGGCTCAGGATCCCGTTCCTGGAGGACATCCTCCACCTGACGGTGACCTGAGGCGATCCGCCGGGATTCCGGTCGTGAGACGACGGCGCCCGCCCTCTCCCCCGTGGGAGGGCGGGCGCCGTCCGTGATCAAGGGTCATGTACGCGCCAATGAAGGGCAAGTTCGGGCCGCCCCCTGTGGCACGGAGGTGACCATTCCGGTACATCCGGCCGCCGGGCCCGGGGTCCCGCTCGCCCGCCGGAGCTGCCATCCTTCGAGGAACTTCGACGAGGGGGTGCACATGTCGGCGTGGAAGGCGCTGTCCGGCGAACTCGACCCGGACGTGCGGACGTTCACGGAACGGCTGCGGCTGGTCATCGACCGCAGCGGACTCGGCGTCGTCGCCGTCGCCGAGCGCACCCACCACGAACGCGGCGACTGGGAGGCGTACTTGAACGCCCACCGGCCCGTGCCGAGGAGCGCCGTCGTCGCGCTCTCCGACATCACCGGCGCCGACCTCGGCCCCCTCGCCGCCCACTGGGAACACGCCGACCGCGCCTGGAAACGCCTCCTGCGCGACCGCGCGGTACCGGACGGCGCACCGGCGACGGCGACGGTGCCGCGGCAGGCCGAGGGGGCCGTACGGGGCGAGGCCCGCGCCCCGGAGGGCACGGAGGGCCGGCCGGAGGCCGTACGCGACGCCGGACGCGCTCCGG
>NZ_BNBS01000200.1 GCF_014656075.1 Streptomyces hydrogenans | reverse complement strand
GAGGTCTGGCGCTGGACGCTGGAGCCCGGCGAGGAGTACCCCAGCCACCCCCACCAGGCCGGCGTGGTGGAGACCGTCAGTGTCACCGCCGGCGAGATGGTCCTCGTCGTCGACGGCACCGAATACCCCGTCGCCGCCGGGCAGACCGCCACCTTCGACGCCGACACCACCCACACGTACCGTGGCACGGGCACCCGGACCTGCTGCCTGATCATGACCGTCCACCTGCCCCCGGGTCCCGCGTAGGACATGAACGAATCGGTCCGACCAGACCGCCTGTCCGGTGTGGCTGCTCATCGAGGGCTGCTCCCCGTACTGGCGCGGACGGCCTTGGAGCAGGGGGTTGAAGCTTGGTAGGCGCGCATGTCGAGGTGTCGCGTATTCCACCTGGCAGGGTTGCGGACGGTCTCCCTGAGCAGTGAGGTCGGTGCTCGTGGCGGGGTCCTGGACAGGTAGGTTCACGATGGTGTGCTCGAAGCACTTCTCAGGGGGATCACCGATGGACGTCGTGGCGATCATGGAAGCGCTGGCTGAGCAGGGCGTCACGGTGCTCTTCAAGGCCGACGCCGAACGGATGGCGGAGCGGCGCAAACCCTGGACGTTCGTGGCCAGTGGCGCCCCCTTGCGTGACGACATCCTCGTGCGAGCTGACGGCGCCTCGGTGGGGCAGTGCCTTGAAGCGTGCCTGCCTCGCCTGCGGGAATTGGGCTTCTCGCTTCCCGAGTGACGCGAGTGGCCAATCGGGATCCAGCGTGTCGGCTCACGGCGTGTGGTCGCCGGGGGAGTATCGGCTCCCGGTGGCCGTCCGCCTGTGAATCGAGCAGCACCCCATCGCCCTGAACCTCTTGACGGTCCGGCTCGGCCACCGGGGGCGCGGTGGCCGAGCGCCCCGAACCTCTACCTGCTGATCAACGATCAGACCGCCAACACCACCAGCCGGGCAAACCACTGAATCAGTGCGTCGCTCCGACGGCAGGACGCCACCTTGGAGCGGCTTCGCGTTGACCGGCAGCTTGAAGAGACCCTGACTCACGGGTCTGATCGACTGCTTCTCGGCGGAGGTCTGCGGGCTCGAGGAGAAGACCGCGATGCGCTATGCGGACGCCGTGCGAGCCCGGTTGGAGCAGGCCGTCGAACAGCAGCTTCGATGAAATCTGCTCGACCAGGACTCAGGAAGAAGGGGATCATGGACGAGTGACGTCGACCGAAGCAGCAGCAATCGCTCTCCAGGACCATGCCGCTCTCTGGAGCATGGGGGAGATCCGCGCGAGCGATGTCGTGGACGCCGCTTGTGGTGCGCTCGTCGCCGGACTCGACACCCCAGGCCTTCGCATCCTCGCCGCCTGCACGCGCGCCGAAGCGGACTACGACGTCCACTACCTGCTTCCGGCGGCACTCGTCGAACTCGGACTCACCTTCTATCCGGTCGGCAGCGAAACCGGTCAGGAAGCCGCCGCCCGAGCCCTCGCACGCCGCATGCTCGCTGGAGGGCTCACGCCTCGGGAGTTCACCTTCCGGATTCACCAGCGCCATGGACATGAGCTGGCTCTGACCGAGCGCCTCGCTGCACTCGACGACGAGTACGACATCCTCGAATACGGCGACAGAACCGTGGACCAGGTCGATGCCGAGGTCGCCGCCGAAGCCCGCCGCCTCGCAGCCCACCCCGCGGTTGCCGTCGAACCCGCAGATCTGCGCAGCTGACGCACACGGACCGACCGGTGAGCTCCCACTGAAGGGACTTCGGTTTCTCTGAACCCATGGGCCTCCCCGGGCATGAGCAACTGACGTACGGGACATCCCGATGATATTGATCTTGATTGGCCCTGGGATTCGGAGCATCGCGGCCAGGGCCGGCCTGTGCCCTGGCAGCGGCCACGGGGTAGGGGCTTGCAGGGAAGCAACACGTTGATCCCCTGCAAGCCCTCAGGCCGTTTCCTTCGGATCACCTTCAACGCTCTTGTCCGGCCTGGATACGGTGATGGCATGACGACAGTCCTGCGGCACCCCCGACCTGGATTCATGTGGGACTGGTGGGCAGTGGACGCTCAGGGGTTCCTCGTCCAGTTCAGTGGCGGGCCTGCTCCTGAGCGTCTACTGGTGCATGTGGATCGTGTCGACGCCGCGGCTGCATGGGCCGAGGAGAACTGTCCCGCGTGGTTCAACGATGCTTCCCCATCGCTTCACGCCTTCGACTGCGACGGCGAGCTGCCGGTCTACACCCGCAACAGCATTCCGGACTCCCCGTTGCGACTGTCCGACGCTCCGACAGCCATCGCCGAGGTTGCAGCCCTGGTTGAACTGCACAAGGCAGTGGGAGGTACCTGGACGGTCCACCTCGGCCAGGGATGGGTTTAGGCAGGCCGGCTGGAGCCACCTGGCTGACCGGATGGAGATGGCGGCGATGTGGAGTCTGGCGAGGTAGATGGTGGCGGTCTTGTCGTAGCGGGTCGCGGGACCGCGCCACCGCTTGATCTTGGTGATGCCCCGTTCGACGGTGTCGCGCTGTCGGTAGGCCTCCCGGTCGAAGGTCGGCGGACGGCCACCGAGCCGGCCCCGTCCACACGGATGATCTGCGGAATCCGGTCCCGCACCCAGTTGCCGTTGCCCTTGCGGTTCACGGGGTGGGGCCGTGGGGAGGTGAGCCCGACGGGCCCCGTTCGGGGGTGCCGCGAAGGCGGACATTCCGGGCCCTGGTACCGGAAGCCGGGGCTGCTCACGTTTCGTCGGCGTCCTTCTGGTCACCGTGTCCGTCGAGTGCCGCCAGTCCGTCGCTCCAGCGGGCGCGGCGTTCGGGCTCCTGCTGGTCCCACCACGGCGTGCCGCGTTCTCCGAGGGCGATCTTCGCGGTGTGCACGCGGTCGCGGGCGGCACGTTCGGCAGCCGTGTCCTGGGCGCGGCGGGCCCTGGCGACGGCGCGACGAGCGGCCATGAGGTGGGACCGCAGCCGGGCGGCCACGTCCTCGGGCACGTCGGGGTCCGTGGCCCGCCAGCGCCGGCCGTCGATGATCACATACCGGCCGTCGGGGGTGCGGGCGGGCTTTCGCGCATGAGCCGTCACCTCTCCACCCTGGCAAACGCCCACCCTCGCAGCCCGTCAGCGCCACGCCGCTTCAGCACCGGGGGAGAGGGAAGAGCGAGGGAGGCCACGGCGGGATCCCGGCGGCGCGGCACAGCATGATGGAGGTATGCGCTCTCGACCTGTGCTTGTCTACGACGGAGACTGCGGCTTCTGCACGACGGCGGCGAACTTCACCGAACGGCGTGTGCGGCCGCGCTGCGAGATCGTTCCGTGGCAGTTCACGAACCTCGATGCCCTCGGCGTCACGCCAGAGCGTGCCACGTACGAGGTGCTGTGGGTGACACCGTCGGGAGCGGTGGACGGTGGGGCCCGGGCCGTGGCGAAGGCTCTCCTGAGCGCAGGCGGCGTCTGGGCACCTTTGGGGGCGGTGCTCCTGCTGCCCGGCGTGCGGTGGGTCGCCCGAGGCGTCTACCGGCTCGTCGCGGCCCACCGCCACCGGCTGCCGGGAGGAAGCCCTGCCTGCGCCGTGCCCCGCCGCCCCGGGTGACCGAGCCCGTCGTCTCCGCGCACCGAGGGGGCGCAAACGGCTGGCAGACCCGCCACCTCGCCAGCCCGGGCCACGCTCCCGCTCGGGCCCGGCCCCTCACCGGCCGAGACCAGGAGGAGTAGGGACTTTCGAGGAGTAGGCACTTTCAGAGAGGCTCCGCCCATCTAGAAGTGGCTGGTCAGCGGGGTGGCGTGGCTTCGTTTCGGGGTGCTCGTGCTCGTGCTGGTCGTGGGCGGCAGTCTGGGTGGTAGATCGTCCGGCGGGGTGGATCTGCCGATGAGTTCACCGTCCTTGAACGGTCTACCCAGTGACACGACCGTTCTCGACAGGAGTGCCATGTCCACCATCCAGCCGGTGATCATCACTGCCGACCACGACGTTCTGCTCGGTTTCTATACGAAATTGTTCGGCGCCGAGGAGATCTTCCGGGTGCCGGCGGAAGGCCCGGCCTTTTACATCGGCTTGCGCATCGGCGACACCGACCTCGGGCTGGTGGCCAAGGCGAACCCGGGGACCGGGGCAGCGCCGCGGATCCTGCTCAGCATCGGTGTCGACGACGTCGACGAGACGCTCGGCCGGGTGGAGGCGCTGGGCGGCTCGGTCGGCAGCGGCCCCAACGACATGCCGTGGGGACAGCGCGTCGCCCACATCCAGGACCCCGACGGCAACCCGGTGAACCTCACCCAGCCGATCCCGGCTCAGTGACGCTGTTCAGGGGACATGTGCTGCCGTGGGCTACCTGCGGTAGAGATCAATTGCCGGTAGGGGCCTCGATGTTCGTCAGGACGAGCAGCGCACGAGACAGGTGGATGGCGCGAGCGTGGTCAGTACGGAGCTTGGTGAGGATCCGCCGGTTCTTCAGATGGGCAAAGCCGCGTTCGACCGGGGCGCGTCCGCCTGTACCGGAAGCGTGGGCGATGCCCCGGGATTCGGTCTCTGGTGGATGCCAGGAGCGGCCCTTGGTGATCACCGGCCCAAAACCACGCGCTGTCGGCTAGCCCCGCCTCTTACGATCACCTGGTAGGTCTGCTGGAGGGACGGGAATGCTCAAGGACATCGAGGGCGGAAGAGCAGCGGCGGCGCAACTGGCGGCGGGTGCGCCGCTGCACAGCGTGCTCGATGTCGCCGACCCCACTGACTGGCTCGCGCTGGACGCAGCGGTGCGCGAGGCGACCTGGCACCACCCGCAGTTGTTGCCGAGGTGGGAGCACGCCGCCCTGCTGCCCGCCGATCTCACTCAGCTCGACGAGTCCCGGCTCGCGCTCGCCCTCTGTCATCGCGACGGGCGGGTCCGTCAGCAGGCCCTGCATCAGCTGGTCCGGGCTCCCAGGCTGCTGCCGTTGGTGGTGATCCGCTGCGCCGACTGGGTCGGCGCGGTGCGCGAGCACGCTCGGCTGCTGCTACGTGAAACCCTGACGGTGGAATCTGCGCTCGACCTTGCCCCGCTCGTGCTTCGTCTGGGCCGGCGCGACAGGGGGGCCTTCGGTGTCGATGTGCTCGGCCATGTCCTGCGCCAGGCATCCAGCAGGCAGCTCGCCGTTCTCTTCGCTGCCCCCGACCGTGTCGTCCGGCGGTTCGCCTACCGGCTGGTCGTCGAAGGCCGACTGCTCGGTCCCGTCGAATTGGCCCGTGCGGCAGCCCGGGACCAGGACACTGTGGTCCAGGACCTGTGTGCCACGGCCGTACTCGCCGCTCTGACGGATGACCTTGCCACCGAAGAGGTGCTGCTTCCTCTGCTGTCCGCACGCAACCCACGTGTCCGTTCGGCCGGCGTCACCGCGCTGAGACGGGCAGGACTGTCCGAGCAGGCGGAGCCGTTTCTCAGTGACCGTTCCGCGCTCGTGCGTGGTTGCGCGCGCTACGTCGTACGACAACAGGGCGGTGACCCGGCGGTCTGGTACCGAAAGCGGTGCGCTGCAGCGGACGATACCGCGTTGCCGCCGGGGGCGGTCATCGGGCTGGCCGAGTGCGACAACCGCGCGGACGCCGCGCTGCTGCGGCCGCTGCTCGTGCACCCGGCGGCCGGGGTTCGGGCACAGGCGGTGGCAGGGCTGCGGGTGCTGGAGTGTGTGGATGCGGAACAGTTGCGGCCGCTCCTGGACGACCCTGCCGCCGGGGTCGTTCGCGAGACCGCTGCAGCCTTGCTGCCCTCGGCCAAGGAGTTGCCGGCTGATTGGCTGCTGGAGCGCACCAGCTCCGAGTGGCCGCGGCACGTCCGCGTCGGCGCGTTCCGGCTGCTCGATGCGCGCGGCGGCATCGTGGCGCTGCGGGCAGCAGTGGATCTGCTCGAGGACGCGGATACGAAGCTGCGCACCTGGGCCTCGCAATCGGTGCAGCGCTGGCATCCGTCGCCGGACGAGCGGCGCGGAGACGCGCAGGTGGGGGAACTGCTGGACCGGAGCCGGCATCTCTTCAGCGACTACGTGTTGCGCCGACGCAAGTGGGAAGCCGGGGTGAACAGCTGAGAGAGGCTACCTCGGTCCAGAATGCCGCCCGCCATCGTCGTCGCCCCGTGGCTTTGGTGCCGACACGTATACCTGGTGGCAGGCATACGTGCTCGATGTTCTGTCCCGGGAGGTGGGCAGCTGGACAGGCGGGCCAGGTCTCGGCTGAGGGATCTTGAAGGGGCGCGACCCGGATACGCCAGAAACCAGCAAGGGTCGATCTCGGCCTGCTGCGTGCCTGTCGCTGTCGGGGACCTTGGTGATGACGGTCGGTCATGCCCCCGACGTCTCAGTCTCCAAGATCCCCGACCTCGTCTCCCGCGATCAGCTGCGCGTCTCCTCGCGGCGTCCAAGAGCGGCCGCATCGGGTATGACGAGCAGCTTGCCGGTGGTGCGCCGAGCCTCCAGATCGCTGTGGGCCTGGGCGGCCTCGGACAATGCGTAGCGGCCCGTCACGGAGACCTCAAGCGCCTTGGAGCGCACCCAGTCGAACACATCGGCGGCCCGTCGCAGCAGTTCGGACCGATCGGCGATGAAGTCCCCGAGGCTGGGCCGGATCAGGGTCAGCGAACCGCCGTGGGCGAGCCGAATCGGATCGAACGGCGGCACGGCACCACTTGCCGCGCCGAAGAGCACGAGATGGCCGCGGGGTCGCAGGCTGGCGAGGCTCGCATCGAAGGTGTGCGCGCCGACGCCGTCGAAGACGACCGGCAGTCCCTGACCGCCGTTGAGCCGCCTCACCTCGGCTGCGAGATCGTCGACCGCGGAGGAGAGGATGACCTCGGCGGCCCCGGCACGCTTCGCCAGTTCGGCCTTCGCCGTGGTCGACGTCGTGCCGATCACCCTGCCGCCGAGATGGGTGATGAGCTGGGTCAGAAGCAGTCCCATGCCACCGGCAGCCGCATGCACGAGCACCGTGTCGCCCCCCTGAACCGGGTAGGCGTCCTTGACGAGGTAGTGCGCGGTCATGCCCTGGAGCAGCACGGCGGCGGCTGTCTCGAAGTCGATGTCGTCGGGCAGCGGCACCAGCCGGGAGGAGTCCACGACGGCCCGCTCGGCATACGTGCCGGGTATCTCCACCCAACCGACCCGGTCCCCGACCGCGACGTCAGCGACGTCGGGCCCGACCTCGACGACCGTGCCGGCGCCCTCAGCGCCCGGGGTGAAGGGCAGTGGGAGGCTGTACCGGCCTTCGCGGTGGTAGACGTCGAGGAAGTTGACCCCGGATGCGGCGACCTCCACGACCGCCTCGCCCGGACCCGGCCGCGGCTGGTCCACCTCGGCCTCCCGCAGCACCTCGGGACCGCCCACTTCGTACACCTGAATCGCTCGCATGACTCTCCAAGATCGGCTCTCATCTCCCACCAACTCCGTTGATGGCGATCCGATTCCCGGCATGCGGACCAGCCCGCCGCATCGACCACCGCCTCCGGACACTCCTCCGGCCTCGGGAACCGGCCCTCGGAGCCTGCCGAAGCCGCCGTCCGCACTCGCCGTCCATCCCGCACGGCCAACGGTCATGGCGGGCCGCCGCCCCACCCGACAGGATGGGCCTGTGCCGAAGAACCCGCCGGAATCGACGCAGCGCCACCTGCGCCGGCGCCTGAACCGCCACGCCCGCCGTCGCTGGCCGCACGTGGACGCCATCGAGGTCTGCTTCCGCGCGGGATTCGCCTACGTCACCGCCGAGTTGCCCTGCGGCCAGAGCCTGCCGCTGTGCCGCCTGCGCTTCGCCGGCGTACTGCACACCTGGGGCTTCGCCCTCTACCTGGCCGGCGGCGACAGCTACCGCGACAACGTCCTGCCCAGCGGACTGCCGGCCGGTTCCCCGGAGGAAGCCCTCGACTGTGCCGGCGCCCTCCATCTCAATGCTCCCGCGCAGGCCATCCGGGTTCCGACAGGACTCGTCGTCCTCGTCGGTCCACCAGCCTCGGGCAAGACCAGCTTCGTTCAGGCACTGATCGCGCGCGGGCAGATCGACGTGGAGGCCGTGGTGTCCAGTGACGAGATCCGCGCGGAGCTTTTCCGAACCTCACCCGACGAAGCGGAATCCGACACGGCGGATGCAGAGGTCTTCGAGGAACGTGACCGCAGGATCGTCGGCCGGATCGCCGCCGGACACAACGCGGTCGCCGAGTCGACGAACGTCACGCCACAGGCACGCGCACGACTCATCGCCATCGCCAGGCGCTTCAACGCCCCAGTGACCATGCTGCGATTCAACCCGGAGATCACCGACCTCATCCAGCAGTACACCGAGCGAGGCCGCACCGACCTCACCTCCACGGACGTCTGCGTCTACGCCGACATCATGACCCGGGACGCCGGTGCCGACCAGCTCCGCTCCGAGGGCGCAACCAGCGTCCACGATGTCCCCGGACGTAGCCAAGCGACCACGCCCGCCGAAGCCGCCGCGCACTTCTCATTCGCCTGACCCATCCGACGTGTCCGGACCAGCTTCCAACCCCCTCCACGAACCGCGGCGGAGCAGCACCAGGCAGGGGACGAAGTTCTCCGGAATCGGCCAGGGACGCTCTTCCCCCCCCGCTTCGACGCAGTGTGAAGCGGAAGGGAAAC
>NZ_BNBS01000199.1 GCF_014656075.1 Streptomyces hydrogenans | reverse complement strand
CCGTGCACACGTACGCCGTCACCGCCGTGTCCCGGCACGAGGCACGGGGCGGCTCGACGCTCGTCCCCCTCGGTGCCCTCGCCGCGACCTCCGCCCTCGGGGCCGTCTCCGCCCGCCGCGCGCTCCGGAAGCCGGACGGCGTGGCCGCGCTCGTCCCGCTGCTGCCCGCCGCCCTCTACGTCGGCACCGCCGGCACGCCCCTCCTCCACGCCGCGCTCCACCCGTCACCGCCCCTCACCCAGCGCGCCGTCGGCGGCGGGATCCGCGCCATGATCCCGCTCCAGGCCGCCCTCGCGGCCCGTGCCGGAGCCCTCGGCACCGCGATCGGCGTGCTGGGACTCGCCCCCCTCGCCCGCACCCTCGCACGGAAGGTGAGCGCCACATGAGCGAACGGCGGCGACTCCGCCTCGGATACGGCACCAACGGGCTCACCGACCTCCGCCTCGACGACGCCCTCGGGCTGCTCGCCGACCTGGGCTACGACGGCGTCGGGCTCACCCTCGACCACATGCACCTCGACCCGCTCGCGCCCGGCCTCGCCGCCCGCACCGCCCGCGTCGCCCGACGCCTCGGCGCGCTCGGCCTCACCGCCACCGTCGAGACCGGGGCCCGCTACGTCCTCGACCCGCGCCGCAAGCACGGCCCCTCGCTGCTCGACGCCGACCCCCGGGACCGCGCCGCACGGGTCCGCCTGCTGCTCACCGCGGTCGGGGTCGCGGCGGACCTCGGGGCGCACGCCGTGCACTGCTTCAGCGGCGTCACCCCCCCGGGCACCGACGACGCCACCGCCTGGCGGCGCTTGACGGACGAGCTGGCGCCCGTGCTCGACGCCGCCGCCGACGCCGGCGTGCCGCTCGCCGTCGAGCCCGAGCCCGGACACCTCCTCGCCACCCTCGACGACTTCCACCGGCTGCGCGCCGCACTCGGCGACCCCCCGCCCCTCGGCCTCACCCTCGACATCGGCCACTGCCAGTGCCTGGAGTCCGCACCGCCCGCCGCGTGCGTCCGCGCGGCGGCGCCCTGGCTGCGGCACGTGCAGATCGAGGACATGCGGCGCGGTGTGCACGACCACCTGCCGTTCGGCGAGGGCGAGATCGACTTCCCCGCCGTGCTCGACGCCCTCGCGGCCACCGGCTACCAGGGCCTCACCGTCGTCGAACTGCCCCGCCACGCGCACGCCGGCCCACGCCTGGCCGCGGAATCCTTCGCGTTCCTCCGCGACGCGGCCGCGGCCGCCGCGAAGGGAGCGCCGGCATGCTGACGCCACCACCGTCCCGGACCCGGGCGGACCTCGCGGCCCGGCTGCCCGACGACCAGGCCCGTGCCTGGTTCGCCGAGGCCCTCGCCGACGCCTCCCGGGCCGCGACGGCACCCCAGGGGCCGCCCGCCGCCGACCCGGCCACGGCATCGGAGGCACCGCCCGCGCCCGCTCCCGGGCACCCCGTCTGGCAGTCGCGCTTCGTCACCGCCGGCCGGCACTGCGGCCCGGACGCCGCGGACGACGTACGGACCCTGCTGCTGATCGAGGCACGGGCCGACACGGAGACGCTGACCCGTCTGTACCGGGAGGGCAGCGCCCCCGAGCGCCGCGCGGTCCTCCTCGCCCTGCCCTTCCTCGTCGACGGCCCCGGGGCCACCCCCCTCGTGGACGACGCCCTGCGCACCCACGACACCCGGCTCGTCTCCGCCGCCGTGGGCCCCTACGCCGCCGAGCACCTGCCCCCGCACGCCTGGCGGCACGCCGTCCTGAAGTGCCTCTTCACCGGCGTACCGCCGGCCGCCGTGGCGGACCTGGCGCGGCGGGCCGCCGGCGACGCGGAACTCGCCCGCATGCTCACCGCCCTCGCGGCCGAACGCACCGCGGCGGGCCGGGAGGTCCCCCGCGACCTCCGCCACGCCCTGACCCTGACCGGCGTACCGAACGAGGAGCCGTGATGCGCATCTTCGACCCGCACATCCACATGACGTCGCGCACCACCGACGACTACGCGGCGATGTACGCGTCGGGCGTCCGCGCCGTGGTCGAACCGGCCTTCTGGCTCGGCCAGCCGCGCACCTCGCCCGCCAGCTTCCTCGACTACTTCGACGCGCTGCTCGGCTGGGAGCCGTTCCGCGCCGCCCAGTACGGCATCGCCCACCACTGCGCGATCGCGCTCAACCCCAAGGAGGCCAACGACCCGCGCTGCACGCCCGTCCTCGACGAGCTGCCCCGCTACCTCGACAAGGACTCCGTCGTCGCCGTCGGCGAGATCGGCTACGACGCGATGACCCCCGCAGAGGACACCGCGCTCGCCGCCCAGCTCCAGCTCGCCGCCGACCACGGCCTGCCCGCCCTCGTCCACACCCCGCACCGGGACAAGCTCGCCGGACTCCACCGCACCCTCGACGTCGTCCGCGAGTCGGCCCTGCCCGTCGAACGGACCCTCCTCGACCACCTCAACGAGACGACCGTCGCCGCCGCCGCGGACAGCGGCTGCTGGCTCGGCTTCTCCGTCTACCCCGACACCAAGATGGACCCGGACCGCGTGGTCGCCGTCCTGCGGACCTTCGGCACCGAGAGGACGCTCGTCAACTCGGCCGCCGACTGGGGCAGGAGCGACCCGCTCAAGACCCGTGAGGTCGCCGACGCCATGCTCGCCGCGGGCTTCACCGACGACGACGTCGACCGGGTCCTGTGGCGCAACCCCGTCGCCTTCTACGGACTCAGCGGCCGGCTCCGGCTCGACGTCCCCGCCCCGGACGCCCTGCACGAGGGCAACTCCGTGCTGCGCGGCGGGGAATGAGGAGGGGCCCGTGCGCTTCCGCCACCCGGACGGCACCCTCGTCCACCTCTCCTACTGCACCAACGTCCACCCCGCCGAGACCCTCGACGGCGTCCTCGCCCAGCTCCGGGACCACTGCGAGCCGGTGCGCCGGCGCCTCGGCCGCGACCGGCTCGGCATCGGCCTCTGGCTCGCCCACGACGCCGCCCGGACCCTCGTCGACGACCCGGCGGCGCTGCGCGGGCTCCGGACCGAGCTGGACCGCCGCGGCCTCGAAGTCGTCACCCTCAACGGCTTCCCCTACGAGGGCTTCGGCGCCGAGGCGGTCAAGCACCGCGTCTACCGTCCCGACTGGACCGAGCCGGAGCGCCTCGCCCACACCACCGACCTCGCCCGTCTCCTCGCCGCCCTGCTCCCCGACGACGTCACCGAGGGAAGCGTCTCCACCCTGCCGCTCGCCTGGCGCACCGGCTTCGACGAGCACGCCGCCGCCACCGCCAGGAACGCCCTCACCACCCTGACGGAACGGCTCGACGCGCTGGAGGAGCTGACCGGCAAGTCCGTCCGCGTCGCCCTCGAACCCGAGCCGGGCTGCGTGGTGGAGACCACCGCCGACGCCATCGGACCGCTCGCCGACCTGCCCGGCGACCGCGTCGGGGTCTGCGTCGACACCTGCCACCTCGCGACCTCCTTCGAGGACCCGGCCACGGCGCTCGCCGCCCTCGACGCCGCCGGCATCCGCGTCCCCAAGGCCCAGCTCTCCACCGCCCTGCACGCCGAACACCCCCACCGGCCCGAGGTGCGCGCCGCGCTCGCGGCCTTCGCCGAACCGCGCTTCCTGCACCAGACCCGCACGACCACCGCCGCGGGACTCCGCGGCACCGACGACCTGCCCGAAGCGCTCGCCGGCGACACCCTGCCCGACGCGGCCCCCTGGCGCGCCCACTTCCACCTCCCCCTGCACGCCCCGCCCGCCCCGCCGCTCGGCTCCACGCTCCCCGTCCTCAAGGACACCCTGGCCCGCCTGGGCCCCGGCGCCCACCCCCGCGCCCGCCCCCTGGAGGTCGAGACGTACACCTGGCAGGCCCTCCCGCCCGGAGCGCGGCCCCGCACCCGCGGCCGCCTCGCCGACGGCATCGCCGCCGAACTCACCCTCGCCCGTGACCTGCTCACCGACCTCGGCCTGAGGGAACTCCCCTGAGGAGCCCCGAGGAACCCGCCAAGGACCGCCCGTGAAGGACCTCCTGTGAAGGACCTCCCGTGACCGACGCGAAACCCCCGGCCGGCGGACGCCCGACCCCCCTCCTCGGCCTCGACGTCGTCGGCCTCAACCCCCGGCTCCTCGACCACATGCCCCGCCTCGGCGACCTCGCCGACTCCGGCTCGCGCGCCCCCCTGTCCACCGTGCTGCCCGCCGTCACCTGCGCCGCCCAGTCCACCTTCCTCACCGGGACCCCGCCCGCCGAGCACGGCATCGTCGGCAACGGCTGGTACTTCCGCGAACTCGGCGACGTCCTGCTGTGGCGCCAGCACAACGGCCTGGTCGCCGGCGACAAGGTCTGGGACGCCGCCCGCCGCGCCCACCCCGGCTACACCGTCGCCAACATCTGCTGGTGGTACGCGATGGGCGCCGACACCGACATCACCGTCACCCCCCGCCCCGTCTACTACGCCGACGGACGCAAGGAACCCGACTGCTACACCCGCCCGCCGGCGCTCCACGACGAACTCACCGCACGATGCGGCACGTTCCCCCTCTTCCGGTTCTGGGGACCGGGCGCCTCGCTCGACTCCAGCCGGTGGATCGCGGACGCCACCCGGCACATCATGCGCACCCGCCGCCCCGACCTGACGCTCTGCTACCTCCCGCACCTCGACTACGACCTCCAGCGGTACGCCCCCGACGACCCGCGCTCGCTCCGCGCGGCCGCCGAACTCGACGCGGTCATCGGACCGCTGCTCGACGACGCCCGCGCCGAGGGCCGGACGGTCGTCGCCCTGTCCGAGTACGGGATCACCCCCGTCAGCCGCCCCGTCGACATCAACCGCGCCCTGCGCCGCGCCGGACTCCTCGACGTCCACACCCAGGACGGAATGGAGTACCTCGACCCGATGGCCTCCCGCGCCTTCGCCGTCGCCGACCACCAGCTCGCCCACGTCTACGTCCGCCGTCCCGAGGACCTCCCGGCCACCCGCGCCGCCCTCCAGGACCTGCCCGGCGTCGAGGAACTCCTCGACGACGAGGGAAAGAAGGCACATGGCCTGGACCACCCCCGCTCCGGAGAACTGGTCGCCGTCGCCGAACCCGACGCCTGGTTCACCTACTACTACTGGCTGGACGACGCGCGCGCCCCCGACTTCGCCCGGCTCGTCGAGATCCACCGCAAGCCCGGCTACGACCCGGCCGAACTGTTCATGGACCCCCAGGACCCCTACGTACGGCTCAAGGCCGCGGCCGCCGTCGCCCGCAAGAAGGCCGGCCTGCGCTACCGCGTGGCGGTCGTGCCCCTGGACCCGTCACCCGTCCGCGGCAGCCACGGCCGCCTGCCCGCGAGCGACGCCGACGGGCCGCTCATCCTCTGCTCCACCCCCGGCGCCCTGCCCGGCCGCACCGCGGCCACCGAGGTGAAGCCGCTCCTCCTGCGGCTCGCCGGCCTCGCCTGATCCGCCGCGCCGCTCCCCGTACCGCCCCACCCCGCTCCGCCGCGCCCCGCGCCGGGCCGCTCGACCCCGAGTGCTCCGGCACGCCCGGCACGCCCCCGTACCCCTGACGACGAAAGCGAGAACGCCGTGACCCCGTCCCCCGAGGAGACCACCGCCGGCGACGAGCTGCGCCGCACGCTCGGCGTCAGCCGCCGCCGCTTCCTCAGCACCTGCACCGCCACCGCGGCCGTGGCGATCGCCGCCCCCGTCTTCGGCGCCTCGCCGGCCCTGGCGCGGACCGAACCGCGGCCCTCCGGCGACCGCGGCCGCTCCGCCCTCGTCCCCCCGGACAAGCGCGGACTGATCCTCTACACCGTCCGGGACGCCGTGGCACGCGACCCGCTCGCCTCCGACCTGCCGTCCGGCTTCCGCGAAGTGTTCCGCCAGCTGGCCCGGTACGGCTACCGGCAGGTGGAGTTCGCCGGGTACCGCCAGCACGCCAACGCACCCGGCGGCGCGGACCTCGGCACCGTCGAGGGCGCGCGCCTGATGCGCTCCTGGCTCGACGAGTACGGGCTGCGCGCCCAGGGCAGCCACGGCTTCATCCCCGGCTCCTGGCCGCTCACCCCCGCCGACCTGGACGCGTTCCGGCAGGCCCTGGAGATCGCGAACATCCTCGGCATGGAGCACATGGGCACCGGCGGCGACCCCACCAACAGCCCCTACCGCGCCGACTGGGACGTCGCCGCCGACAAGTGGAACACCCTCGGCGCCCTCGCGGCCCGGGAAGGCGTCAAGCTCTACACCCACAATCACGACAGCGCCTACGACTTCCTCCTCGACGGCGGTCCGCTCGACGCCCAGGGCCGGCCGACCCGCAGCTCCGGCATCCGCAAGCTGGAGTACTTCCTCCAGGTCAGCGACCCCAGGAGCGTCTACCTGGAGCTGGACGTCTTCTGGGCCCACGTGGCCCAGTACAAGTTCCCCGCCTACACCGCCCACGACGGCTCCCGCCACGAGCGGATCTTCGACCCGGCCGGGCTCGTGGCCCGCCACACGCCCCGCTTCCCGCTCTTCCACGCCAAGGACGGCGTGATCAACCCGGAGAGCGGCATGGGCTACGACATGGTGCCGTTCGGCACCGGCGACATCGACTACCGGCGCTTCTTCACCCGGGTCGGGGCGAAGAACCGCCACCACCCGATGGTCGAGCAGGACACCGCCCCGAGCACCACCGTCCCCGGCCAGTCGCTGGAGTACGCCCGCATCGGCTACGACAACCTCGCCGCCCTCCGTGCCCACCGCTGACCACGACGCCCCGCCCCCGAACCAGTAGCGAAGGAGTTCCGCGTGCGCAACAGACGGATCGTCACCCTCCTGGGCACGGCGGCGCTGGCCGGCGTCATCGGGCTGCTGCCCCTCACCCCCGTCCAGGCCACCACCACCCCGGACGAGGCCCAGGCCCCACCGGCCGCGTCCGCCTTCCAGAAGGTCACCCTCAACGACCGGCCGGGCGAACCCATGGCCCTCGCCGTGCTGCCGGACCTGCGCGTCCTGCACACCGCGCGCACCGGCGAGATCCGCGTCCACGACCCGAAGAGCGGCGTGAACTTCCTCGCCGCCGACATGAAGAAGAGCCCCGCCGGGCTCTACCAGCACGACGAGGAGGGCGTCCAGGGCATCGCCGTCGACCCCGACTTCGCCAGGAACCACTGGGTCTACCTCTACTACTCGCCCCGCCTCAACACGCCCATGGACGACCCGGCCACCCCGGGCGTCAACGAGGGCGACGCCCCGCAGACCGGTACGCCCGCGGACTTCGCCCCGTACAAGGGCTACACCCGGCTCTCCCGGTTCAAGCTCACCGGCAACACGCTGGACTACGCCTCCGAACAGAAGATCATCGACATCCCCGCCGACCGCGGCCTCTGCTGCCACGTCGGCGGCAAGATCGACTTCGACCACCGGGGCAACCTGTTCCTGTCGACCGGAGACGACTCCAACCCCTTCTCCTCGGACGGCTACGCCCCCCTCGACGACCGCCCCGACCGCAACCCCGCCTACGACGCCCGCCGTACCTCGGGCAACACCGCCGACCTGCGCGGCAAGGTGCTCCGCATCAAGGTCAAGCGCCACGGCGGCTACACGGTCCCCGACGGCAACCTCTTCGCCCCCGGCACCCCGAAGACCCGCCCCGAGATCTACGCCATGGGCCTGCGCAACCCCTTCCGCTTCGGGGTCGACAAGCGGACCGGTGAGGTCTACGTCGGCGACTACTCGCCCGACGCCGGCACCGCCCGCCCGGACCGGGGCCCCGCCGGACAGGGCCGCTGGATGGTCGTCGACCGCCCCGCCAACTACGGCTGGCCGTTCTGCGTGACCCGCGACCAGCCCTACCAGGACTACGACTTCGCCACCCAGAAGTCCGCCGGCGCCTTCGACTGCGCCGCGCCGGTCAACGACTCGCGGCACAACACCGGACGCACCGTCCTGCCGCCGGTCACGGACGCCGAAATCGTCTACGGCTACGCCGCCTCGGCCCAGTTCCCGCAGCTCGGCACGGGCGGCATCGGCCCCATGGGCGGCCCGGCCTACCGGTACGACAAGCACAACACCGCGGAGAACCGCTGGCCCGCCTCCCTCGCCGACAAGCCCCTCTTCTACGAGTGGACCCGCGACCAGATGAAGGCCCTCACCCTCGGCAAGCGCAACGAGGTGCTGGCCATCGACGACGCCGTCCCCGGCATCCGGACGGACGGACCCATCGACGCCGAGTTCGGCCCCGACGGCGCGCTCTACGTCCTCGAGTACGGCACCGGCTACTTCGCCGAACTGCCCGAGGCCCAGCTCTCCCGCATCGACTACCTCCGGGGCAACCGCACACCGGAACCCAAGGCCACCGCCGACGTGGTCAACGGAGTCAACCCGCTGACGGTGCGCTTCTCCGCCGCCGGCACGCAGGACGCCGACGGCGACGCCCTCCGCTACGCCTGGGACTTCGACGCGAACGGCACCGTGGACTCCACCGAGCCCGACCCCACGCACACCTTCACCACGAACGGCGTCTTCGAGGCCACCCTGAAGGTCACCGACAGCACCGGCCGGTCGGCCTCCACCGCCGTCCAGGTCGTCGTCGGCAACAAGGCCCCCCTCGTCTCCCTCACCACCGACCCCGCGCCGCACGGAGGCACCGCGTTCCACTGGGGCGACACCGTCACCTGGAAGGTCGACGTCACCGACGACCAGCCCGTCGACTGCTCGAAGGTCACCGTCTCGTTCATCCTCGGCCACGACTCCCACGGCCACCCGCTGTCGACGAGCACCGGCTGCACCGGCTCGTTCCAGACGTTCGTCGACGGCGGCCACGCCGGCGCGGACAACCTGAAGGCCGTCTTCAACGCCTCGTACAAGGACACCCCTCCGTCCGGCCTGCCGTCCCTCTCCGGCAGCGCGGAGGTCGCCCTGACCCCGGCGGACTGACCCCCAC
>NZ_BNBS01000198.1 GCF_014656075.1 Streptomyces hydrogenans | reverse complement strand
GGGGAAGCCGGGGCGGTCCGGGCCGCCGGGGGCGGCGGGGGTCGGGTGGGGGTAGCCGTACGCCGGGGGCGGCGGGCCGGGGGGTCCGGGAGGGCCCGGGGGGCCGGGGGGCGGAGGGGGAGGCGGCGGTACGGCACCCGCCGGCGCACCCGCCCCGGCCATGCGATGGCCGCAGACCTCGCACCAGTCGTCGGAGACCGACTGGTGTCCGTTCGGGCAGGTCGGCATGTCGGTGCTTCCCCCTCTCGTCGTCCGGCCCGCTGGCCGGGCTACCTCTTGACGCGAACGGTCTTGGTGGAGCGGGTCTCGAGTGTCATCTCGTCCGCCTCCGCGACCTTCGCCTTCAACCGCACAGTACCCGCCGCCGCGTCGACCACGTCCACCACCTTCGAAAGGAGTTTCGCGGTGTCCGCGTTCCCGGAGGCGGCCGCCAGCTGCACCGCGCGGCCCAGTTTCGCGGTCGCTCCGTCCTGATCGCCCGATTTGCGGGCGTCCAGACCGGCCTGGATGGCGTCCGCGAGTTCCGCCTGGCCCGTGTAGTGCGCGACCTGCGGGTTGATGGCCGTGGTCATCGCCACGTCGTGCGTCCACACCGCCCGTATCAACCCTTGGGACACCGGCCGGGCGTCGCCGCCGGCCGGGTCGGGGACGATCAGGGAGACCCGGGCGGCGAGCATCTCCTGCCCGACCGCGTTCGCCGGCACCCGCACGCGCACGTGGTAGTCGCGGGACTCGTCGCCCCAGGAGCCGGTGGGGTAGTCCCCGGCGCGCGGCCCGGTGTCGGCGCGCCGGCCGGTGAGGTCCGCGACCGCGGGGGCGACCTGCTTGACGAAGACGACCTCCGCGCCGACCGGCGTCCACAGCCGCAGGGCCACGTCGGCGACGCCCTTGCCCATGACGTTCTCCATCATGGCCGTGAAGTCGGCGGCGAGACCGGCCGGGTCGGCGACGATGTCGGCGGAGCCGAGCAGCGCCGAGGCGATCCCGGTGACCTCCTTGACCTCCCAGTCAGTGCCGACGCCGCGCGCGTCACAGGTGAAGCGGCCCGCGCAGGCGTCGAGCGCGGCCCGCAGCGACTCGGGCGACTCGTGCTCGTTGCGCCCGTCGGTGAGCAGCACGGCGTGCCGGATGACCAGGTCCTCGCCGCCGAGGAGCGCGTCGGCCAGCCGCAGCCAGGTGCCGATCGCGGTGCCGCCGTCGGCGTGGAGCCGGCCCAGCGCCTCCTTGGCCTCGGCGCGGGTGCGGGCGCCGGCGACGGCGAGGCGTCCGTCGCCGGGGTAGAGCGGGGTGGCGACGTGGTTGCCGGCGACGACGGCGAAGGAGGTGCCGTCGCGGAGGGTGTCGATCGCGGCGGCGGTGGCGGCCCGGGCGCCCTCCATCTTGGTCGGCGGGTAGTCCATCGAGCCCGAGCAGTCGACCATGATCACCACTCCGGCGGGTCCGCCGGCCGTGACCCCGGTGGCCCCGCTGGTGCCGCCGCCGGTCGCGGTCACGGTGACCACGGCGTCGACGTCCCGCCCGCCGACCGGCAGGTACTCGTTCTGGTAGACGTCCACCGAGAACTGCGGCACGGACGGCTTGGCGAAGTTCGCCATCTGGTTTCGGCTCCTCGGAGGGGCGTGCTGGCGCGAGTGGTGACGGGGGGTCAGGAAGAGCCTGCCCCCGCGGGCGGCGGCGTGAACGGCGTCAGCGCGACCGTGATGTTGTCGTGTCCGCCGCCGTCGAGGGCGTGGCCGACGAGGACCCGCGCCGCGTGCAGCGGCCGGAGCGCCGCGTCGGCGGGGAGGGCCCCGGCCATCGCCTCGGCGGCCTCGGCGTAGTTCCACAGCCCGTCGGTGCAGACCACGACGACCCCCGGCCGGTCGGGCTTGAACGCGGCGGTGTGCGGCTCCAGTTCGTACGCGTCGGCGCCGAGCCAGCCGGTGATGGCGTGGGCCCGCTCGTCCGCGTACGCCTGCGCCTCGTTCATCAGGCCCGCCTTGACCATCTGCGCGGCCCACGAGTCGTCCTCGGTGAGCCGGGCGGCGGGCGCGGTCCGGTCGTCGGGCACCCAGTAGGCGCGGCTGTCGCCGACCCAGCCGACGACGAGCAGCCCGTCGGTGACGACGGATCCGACGATGGTGCAGGCGGGGGAGTTGCCGCCGGGCGGGGCGTCGGCGCCGTCCCCGCCGGTGCGGGCCAGCGCGGTGACGGCCTCGGCGGCGGCGACGATCGCCTCGTGCATCGCCTGCTGCGGGTGGGTGCCGCGCGGCAGGGCCTCGCCGATCACGGCGCCGGCGGCGCGGGCCGCGGCGGCGGACGCCTCGTCGGGGCGGTGGGCGGAGGAGACGCCGTCGCAGACGATCGCGACGGTGGCCGGCCGCCCGTCGGGCAGGCTGGTCTCGGTGAGCGCGAAGGAGTCCTCGTTGCGGTGGTGGCGCAGGCCCCGGTCGCTGACCGCGGCGACCGTGCCGAGCTCGCGCTCCATGTGGTCGCGCTCGCGGGGCTGGGCGTGCCCGCAGTTCTCGCAGTACCCGTCCCCGTCGACCCGTCCGGCGCGGCAGGCCACGCAGGTCCCCTCGGCCGGCTCCCCGGGGTCCGCTCCCGGGGCCGCAGCGGGGGCCGCCGTCGCGGGGTCCACCCGCACGGCCACCCGCGGGTCGGGCGCGGCCAGCTCGAAGTCGCCGCCGCCCCGCACCGTCTCCCCGCTCGGCGGCACGGGCTCCGGCCCGGCCTCCGGCGTCGGCGCGGGCGTGGGGGGCGCGGACGGTGCCGGGGCGGCGACCGGTGCCGAAGCCGCGGACGGTTCCGGTGCCGCGACCGGTCCGTCCGTGCGCACCGGCACCGTCGGCAGGTCCCGGCCGCCCGAGTCCGTGCCCGGCAGCTCGCCGGGGTGCTGGGTCAGCGTCGACAGCGAGCCGGGGTCCCGGGGCGGCGCCTCGGGCCAGACGGGCGCGGCGATCGGCATGGTCGGCCGGTCCTGGCCGCCGGGCGGCTCCACGGTGGCCGACAGGTCGTAGCCGCAGGCCCCGCAGTAGCGGTCCCTGGGGTCCACGGGCTCCGCGCACTCCGGGTTCGGGCAGGCGGCGAGGCCGTGCGACGGCGGCTGGGGCTTCTGGTCCATCCTCACACCCACGTCCTGGGGCGGTAGCGGTTGGCCCGCTCCACCAGTTCGATCCTCTCCTCGCCCCGCTGGGCGAGCCGGGCCAGCACCCGGTAGGCGCGCTCCAGGCCGAAGCGGAGCCCGCTCTCGTCCAGGGCGCTCCCGAGCAGCGGCTCCCCGCCGCCCGGCGCGGCACCGGGACTCCCGGAGAGTACCCAGTCGAGGGCGGTACCGAGCACCTCCGTCGACAACCGCTCCCGGCGCACCGGGTCGAGCCCGAAGCCGCCCAGCGCCGAGACCTGCGCGGCGGCCGCCGTCAGGTCGGCGCCGAGCGGTTCGTGCGGCGGGCGCCGCCGCAGCCGCGCCCGGACGGCCGCGACCCGGGCCGCCGTGTAGTGGATGGACGACTCCGGTACGGATTCCAGCGCGGCGACCGCACCCGTGCGGTCCCCGGCCGCGAGCCGCACCCGGGCGAGCCCGAAGGCGGCGCTGACGAAGCCGGGGTCGGTGGCCCACACCAGGTGGTAGTACTCGGCCGCGTTGTCGAGCTGGCCCAGCACCTCGGCGCAGACGCCGAGCGCCAGCTTGGGCGCGGGCTCGCCGGGGAAGGCGTCGTAGACGGCGTCGAAGGCGAGCGCCGCGTGTGTCAGGTCGCCGCCCACCAGCGAGGCCACGCCCCGGTGCCAGACCACCCGCCAGTCGTCGGCGTCCCACTGCTCCAGGGCGCCCAGGGTCTGCCCGGCGGAGACCAGGTCCCGCAGGTCGAGCTGGGCCCGCAGGGCGCGCAGCCGCAGTTCGGGGGTGTCGGCGGGCGCGGCCCGCAGGGCCCCGAGGAGTTCGGCGGGCGCGGCGGCCAGCAGGCCGGCGAGGAAGCCGGCGTTGGCGTCCGCCGGGTCGACCCGGGGGACCGGCAGCGCGAGCGCGGTGGCCGCCACGTCGAGCGGGGCGAGCAGCGAGGCGAGCTGCTGCCCGGCCGGGATGCCCGCCGCGGCCGGGGGAGCGGCCCGGCCGGTGCGGCGGGCGCCGAGCACCGACACGTCCTCGGTCCGCTCGGCGAAGAGCACGGTGTCGGTGACCCGCACCTCGGCGCCGAAGAGCGTGGACAGCGCGGGCCGGGGCCGCCCGGACTGGAGCGCCACGACCTCCCGCAGCACCCCGGTCAGCTGCTCCGCCATCTCCTCGGCGGAGGCGAAGCGGCGCGCCGGGTCCGGGTCGGTGGCGCGCACCAGGAAGCGGTAGAACGACTCGTACCGCTGGAAGACGTCGATGTGCTGCGGCTCGGGCAGCGAGTCCGCGAAGACGTTGGTGTAGCCCTGGAAGTCGAAGGTGAGCACGGCGAGGGTGCGGGCCACCGTGTACAGGTCGCTGGCGACCGACGGGCCGACCTCCGCGACCTCGGGCGCCTGGTAGCCGACCGTGCCGTAGATCGCCGACTCGTCGTCGTCCATCCGCCGGACCGCGCCCATGTCGATGAGCTTGAGCTGGTCCTCGGACTGGATCGCGTTGTCCACCTTGAAGTCGCAGTACAGCAGGTTGCGGCTGTGCAGGTGGCCGAGCGCCTCCAGCGCCTCGATGCCGTAGGCGCACGCCTGCTCGACGGGGAGCGGGTCGCGCCGGCCCTGGGGGGTCCGCCGGTCGTTGGCGATCTCCTTGAGGGACTTGCCGCCGACGTACTCCATGACGATGTAGCCGTCGAGGGAGCCGGTGCGCGGGTCGAGGTGCTCGACGAAGTTGTAGATGCGGACGATGTTGGAGTGCTCGATCTCGGCGAGGAAGCGGCGCTCCGAGATCGCCGCCGCCATGGCGTCCTGGTCGCCGGTGTCGAGCAGGCCCTTGAGGACCACCCAGCGGTCCGAGACGGCCCGGTCGACGGCGAGGTAGATCCAGCCGAGCCCGCCGTGCGCGAGACAGCCCGCCACCTCGTACTGCCCGTGCACCACGTCACCGGCCCGCAGCTTCGGCACGAAGGAGTACGGGTGCCCGCACGAGGTGCAGAAGCCCTCGGTGCGGCCCGGCCGGTCGCCGCGCGAACGGCCCACCGGAGCACCGCAGTCGGAGCGGGAGCAGAATCGCTTCCGCTCGGGCACCTCGGGGTTCGCCATCACCGCCGCTCGCGGGTCGGGGCGCGGCACCTCCGGGATCGAGACCAGCCCCGCGCCCAGCCGCTTGCGCGCCGACTGCGCGGTCGACGAACCGGAGCTGCGCACCGACACCGAGCGGCCCGTGGCCTGCCCGGACAGCGCCCGCGACAGCCGTCCGGAGACCGAGCGGCGCGAGGACGAGGAGCGGGAGGAGGCCCGCGAGGACGCCCGCGAAGAGCTGTGCGCGGACGACGAGTCGGGCCCCCAGGCCGCCGCCTCGGACGGCGTGCCGAGGCCCGCGCCCGTGCCGGTGCCGCGCTTCCCGGGCACCGCGATCCCGGTCGGGTTGGCCTGGAGCCGGCCGCTGGGCGCCACCACCGGCGCGAGCCCGCAGGTGTCGCAGTACAGCTCGCCGCCGCCCACGTCCTCGTACGCGCCCTCGCACGCGGGCCGCTGGCAGCCGCCCGCCCCGCCCGCCGCCTGACCGCTCACCACTGTCGTCCTCCCGTGTCCGACGGACCGGACAGCAGCTCGGCCACCGCCCCCTGGTAGCGCAGCACGGCCTGTTCCGCCGCCCGCAGGTCGCAGGGCGCGCTCCACAGCATCCGGCGCGCCGTGTCGTACCGCTCGGTGAGGAACGGGTCGTCCGCCCCGCCGAGCCGGGTCGCCTTCGCCCGGTACGCGTCGAGCCGGCCGCGCAGCTCCGCCCGCACCGCGAGCGGAGCCGTCACCGCCGTCAGCGAGTCCCGGGCCCGCAGCAACTCCTCCTCCGCCTCCCGCTCCAGCGCGTCGAGCAGCGGCGAGAGCCGGTGCCACAGCGCGTGCCGGCGGTACTCGGCGGCGGCCTGGAGCCGCTCCTGGAGCGCGGTCGGCGGCCCGCTCACGGCCGGCACCTCCGAGGCGGCGATCTTCGCGAGCACCTCGCCGCGCGCCACCCGGGCCTCGGCCAGCGTCCGGTCAGCCCGGGACAGCACGTCCCGCAGCCGCAGCAGCCGATCCTCGGAGTCCTGCCGCACCGCGAGGACCGCCTCGATCTCCCGCCGCACGTCCTCCAGCGCGAGCGCCGCCCGGTCGTACCGCACGGTGTCGGGACGGCCCCCGCCGGGCGCCGAACTGCCCGCCGTCGGGCGCCAGAACGCCAGCGGGTCGGTCACCACGACGGACCGCAGCTCGGTCAGCTCGGCCGTGATCGACTCCAGCTCGTCGCCGGCCGGGTGCTCGCCGGGGCGCACCCCGACCGAGTGCGCGAGCGAACGGGTCCGGCCCAGCTCGGCCGCGAGCAGGTCTATCCGCGCGGGCAGCGCCGACCACACGGCGTCCGCCGTGACGACCACGTCGAGCGAGGCGGCGTACAGCTCGTTCATCCGCCGCACCAGCCCGTCGAGGGTGAACCGCTCGGCCAGCAGCGGCTGTTCGCCGGCGCCGCCGGGCACGTGCACCGTGTCGCCGCGCAGCCGCTCGGTCAACTCCGCCAGCTCCTCCCGGTTCGGCCACTTGTGCCGCGACCGGACCTCCCGGGCCTCCCGCAGCGCCGCCGTGTAGGCGTCGAAGCAGCTCCAGAGCAGGGTGATGGCCCGCTCGGTCTCCGCCCAGCGCTCCCGGGTGGTGCCGGTCAGCCCGGCACCTTCGAGGAGCCGCCGACCGGCGTGGTCCTGGAGCGCGAGGAGCGAGTCCTCGACCGCCTTGTGCTCCGCGCCGAGGCGCGCCAGCGCACGGTCCACCTCGTCCCGGTCCATCACCGGCCCGGGGGGTCCCGTGACGCCCATCGCTCTCCTCATCTCGTTCGTTCGTGCGGGGGACCCGGTCTAGCGGTACAGCGGCTCGGGCGGTTCGGCCTTCCCGAGCCCGGCCTCCAGCCAGATGCCGTACGCCTCCTGCCAGCGTCCCTTGCGGTAGTCCTCCAGGACCTTGTTGACCCGGCGCACCAGGTCGTCGTTGCCGAGCTTCGCCGCCACCCCGTAGTACTCCTTGGTGAACGGCGTCCCCTTGAGTTCCACCGCCGGGTCCTGCGCGGCCTGGCCGGCCGCCAGCGCGTTGTCGGTGACGACCGCGTCGACCTCGCCCATCTGGAGCCGGGCCAGGCAGTCCAGCTGGTTGGGCACGGTCAGCAGGTTGCGGTCGGCGGGGGTGCCGTCGCCCTCGTCCCTGATGACCGCGCCGAAGGACTTCTCCTCCAGGGCGTCGTGGGCCGTGGAGCCCTCGGCGGTGCAGACCCGCCGGCCCTTCAGCGAGGCGTCGTAGCCGGTGATCGGGGAGGTCTTGGGCGCCAGGACCTGCTGTCCGGCCTGGAAGTAGGCGGTGGAGAAGGCCACCTGCTCGATCCGCTTGCAGTTGATCGTCATCGTGCGGACCACCAGGTCCACCTTGCCGCTGTCCAGCGCCGCGATCCGCTGGTTGGTGGGCACGGCGCGGAAGACCACCGCGTCCTCGCTGCCCAGGAGGTCCTTGGCTATCGCCCGGGCCAGGGTGATGTCGAAGCCCTCCAGCGTGCCGGTCTCCGGGTCGCGGAAGCCCCAGCGGTAGCTGGACTGGTCGACGCCGACGATCAGCTTGCCCCGCTGCTTGATCGCGGCGACCGAGGGGCCGTCCTCCGTCGAGGGCCGCAGCGACGCCTCCGGGTGCGCGCAGGTGTCGGCCTTGACCTGGAGGCCGGTGGCCACGCCCGGTCCCGGCCCGAACGGTCCGGCGGGCGTGCCCGCGTCGGCCGCGTCCCGGGCCAGCGGCAGCAGGGTGAGGGAGGCGGTCAGCGCGCAGGCCGCGCCCATCGCGGCCACACCGCCCCAGCCCCGCAGGCGCCGTGCCGCCCGTCGCGCCACCGGCTCGCCGTCGTGGGTCATTCCGCCCCCTCTCACCGGTACTCCGACAGTCTTCGGTTGATGCCGAGCACCGCGCCGAGGGCGCCGAGGGCGCCCAGCGCGGCCGCGCCCAGCGGCAGTCCGGTCAGCGCGTCCACCGCTCCGCGCGCGGAGCCGGTGAACTGCTCCTGCT
The DNA here is from genome assembly GCF_014656075.1 of Streptomyces hydrogenans. Lineage (GTDB taxonomy): Bacteria > Actinomycetota > Actinomycetes > Streptomycetales > Streptomycetaceae > Streptomyces > Streptomyces hydrogenans. The sequence goes on along the minus strand of NZ_BNBS01000198.1, from coordinate 1,199 downwards.
CGTGCGCGAGCGCCCGCTCCAGGGCCGCGTCGACCTGGTCGAAGGACCAGCCGGCCGAGTCCTTCGGCTCCGCGGTCCCCTTCGGGCCGATGATCCGGTCGAGGGCGCCCTGGTAGTCGCCCGCCTCGCCGAGCTCCCGGGCGGCGGCGTGCCGCTCCTGCCACTCGCGGGCCCGGGCCGTCGCCTCGGTCAGCGGCGCCCGCCCGGCCTCGTCGTCGGCGAGCCGGGTGGCGCGGGCGAGAGCGTCGGTGAGCGCCGCCATGCCCGTCGCGTACTCCGCCTCGTACTTGTCGTTCTTGCCGTCCTCGGTGAGGACGGCGCCCCGGGCGACCTGCGTCAGGTTCTCGTTGGCCCGGGCCTTGAGGGAGCTGATCCGCGCCTCGTTGAGGAGCTGGAGCGACTGCTGGCCCTCGGTCCGCGCGGAGCCCAGGCCGGCGCGGGCCACGGTGTGCGCCCCGGCCAGCCAGAGCAGCACCAGCAGGGAGGCGGCGGTCGCGGCGAGCAGCCCCCGGCTGAACACCCGGTTGGTCCGCCGGTACTCCCGCCGCTGCGCCCAGACCAGGACCCCGAGGGCGAGCGCCCCGGCGCCCAGCGCCAGGTACGGCCAGGCGCGGGCCTCGTCGTCGTCCCGGTGCAGCCGGGCGGTCTCCGCCGCGTACAGCCGCTCGGCGGCGGGCAGCAGGCGGGTCGTCATCTCCTGGTTGGCGTACCGCAGGTACGCGCCGCCGAGCGGAAGACCCTGCCGGTTGGCGGCCCGGGCCCGCTCCATGAGGCCCGCGTAGCGCGGCAGCAGTTCGTTGAGCGCGGTGATCTCGCGGGCGGACTCGTCGGAGCCGTTCGTGTTCGCCGCGGCCTTGACCAGCAGTCGGGAGGCGGTGGCCAGGTCCCGGTCGTAGCGGGCGCGGGACTCGGCCGGTTCGAGGGTGCCGGCGAGGAAGCCGGCGGCGGCGGTGGAGTCGGCGTCGGCCAGGGAGCGGTAGATCGCGGCGGCGTCGGCGCTCAGCGGCTGGCTGCGCCCGACGACGTCCTCGGCCGAGGTGGTCCGGTCGGCGGCCTCCAGGCCGGCGACCGTGCCCAGCGCCAGGACGAGCAGCGCGAGGACGGCGCCCAGGATCCGCAGCCGGCCCGGCTCGGTGGTCGCGGCCTCCCGCAGCACCTCGCGCCCGGTGGCCCACGCCCCGCGCGCGGGCGGCGGCGCG
>NZ_BNBS01000197.1 GCF_014656075.1 Streptomyces hydrogenans | reverse complement strand
ACGCGGGCAGCTCGGCGGCCCGTGCCACCGGCCGCTCGGCGGCGCGGGCCCCCGGGGCCGCCGCCTCGGGGGCGTAGCCGCCCGCCGCGCCCTTGCGGGCGTACGCGGAGCCGGGGAGCTTGTCGGCGTACGCGCGCGTGACGCGGTCGCGGTAGGCGGCGAGGGTGGTCCCGTCCTTGCCGACGGCCCGCACCGCGTCCTCGTCCAGCGGCAGCACCTTCGTGCCCTTCTGGACGTACCAGGCGTCGATCTGCGGTTCGCGGAAGACGAGGCCCCCGGGGAGCTTCGCGGCCCCTTCGCGGGCGTACCGGAACTCGTCGTCGCCGGTGGCGATGTTCACCACCTGCCAGCCGGCGGAGTTCCGTACCGTCCACAGGGACGCCCTCTGTCCGTCGGCGGCGACGGCGAGGCTGGCCCGGAACTCCTCGCGGGCCACCGGCGCGCCCGCCGTGCCGGCGACGAAGTCCGCGGAGAGGATCCGCACCGGGACGGACGCGCCGGATATCCGGGGCGCCGCCTCCGTGCGGGCGAGCGCCCCGTCGCGGGCGAAGAAGCGGCCGAGGGTGGCCAGCGTCTCCGGCGCGGCGGCGGCCCGCTCCGCGGTCGGCGCGGTGGGCAGCGGGTCGCCGGAGGCGCCGGCGGCGAGGGCCGCCGCGGCGAGGGCGAGGAGTGCGGCGGCGGCTCCGGTCACGAGTGCCGTGGTGGTCATGGTCACGCCCCGATCCGGTAGAGCGAGTGGGTCCAGGAGAAGGACCCGTTGTTGACGTACCACGCGTGGGAGGCCCAGTTGTAGCGATTGCTGGAAGGCCACGGATCGCCCCAGTAGACCCAGCTGTTCGCGTCGTCGTAGCCGTACAGCACGTGCATGTGGCCGCCGCCGCTCGACCACTGGATGCGGGTCTCGACGGGCCGGTCGGCGTTGATCTCGGTCTGGACGGTGGCGTAGCGCAGCCAGCCGTCGACGTACGAGCCGGGGCGGACGCCGGCCCAGGAGAGGCCGGTCTGGACGTTGCCGAGGGTGGCCTGCGAGTTGGGGCAGTCGTAGCCCTGCTGACGCTGGAAGGCGGCGTTGCAGAACTGGTTCTGGCTGTAGCCGCGGCCGAACCAGGTGGCGATGGTGTTCCCGGCGGCCGCCCAGCACCAGTTGGTCTTCTGCTGGGCCTGCATGGTGATGTTCAGGCGCTTGGTCGCGAGGGCGGCGGCGGGTGCCGGCGCCGTGCCGGTGAGCGGCGCGGGGGCCGGCGCGGCGGACGCCGAGGCCGCGGTGGGGACGAGGAGCAGCGCGGCGGCGGCGAACGCCACGAGGCTCCTCCGCCCGTTCTGGAGTCGTCTGCGCATGGGGGTCCTCCCAGTGCGGGGGTGGGGATGGGTGGGGGGTGGAGGTGGCGTCCGGACACCGCTTGGAGCATCGGTCGTTGTCGGGAGCGGGTCAACACGCTTCAATGCGGGGTGACATCGGGCTGTGAACGGTGTGGCGCGGGTGTGAACGCGCGCCCGCTGCCCACCTGCCCGCCCGCCGTCCGGGCCCCGCTGGTCCCCGCCCCGGGCGTGAACGTTCACCGAGGAGCCCGTGTGAGCCACACCGAGGCCGATCTGGTGCAGCTGCTGCACACCGGCCCCTTCCACCTGGCGCTGCGCACCGCCCTGGCCGTGCGCGGGCTGCCGCTCCAGCGGGTCCAGCACCATCTCGCGCACCGGGGCGTCAAGGTCGGGGTGACCTCGCTGAGCTACTGGCAGCAGGGCGCCCGCCGCCCGCAGCGGCCGGAGTCCCTGAAGGCGGTCCGGGCGCTGGAGGAGGTGCTCCAGCTGCCGGGGAACTCGCTGCTGCGGCTGCTGGCGGAGGACGCGGCGGCCCGGGAGGGGGTGGAGCGGCCGGCGGCCCGGTCGTTCCGCTCGCTGGTCGAGGCGTCGGGCGCGGTGGAGGAGCTGTTCGCCGAGCTGGAGTCACCCGCGGACGGCGGGCTGCACACGGTGGGGCACCACGAGCGGGTGCGGATCGGGCCGGGCCGGGAGCTGGTGGGGCGCGAGTCGCAGCACGTGGTGCGGGCGCACCGGGACGGCGTCGACCGGTACCTCGCCATCCACCACGGCGACCCGGGCTGCGATCCGGCGCGGGTGCGGGTGCGGGCGGTGGAGAACTGCCGCACCGGCCGGGTGCGCGGGGACGCGGAGACCGGTGTGGTGGTCGCCGAGCTGCTCTTCGACGCGCGGCTGCGGGCCGGGGACACCCATCTGTTCTCGTACGGCTTCGAGGACGGGACGGCCGGGCCGAGCGGCGAGTACCTGCGGGGCTTCAGCTTCGCGGGCGGGCAGTACGTGCTCCAGGTCGCCTTCGACGAGGCGGCGCTGCCGGTACGGTGCCGGCGCTTCGCCCAGGCGTCGGCGGGCGCGCCGCGCGGGGGCCGGACGGAGCTGACGCTCGGCGGCCGGCACCGCACGGTGCACCTGGTGGAGCAGGGGGTGCGCCCCGGGATCCTGGGGATCGACTGGGACTGGGAGTGAGCCGGGCGCGCGGGACGGCGGGCGGGCTCGGGCGGAGGCTGCGGGAGGGTGCGGCTCAGGCGGAGGGCGCGGCCTTCGGCCCGGCGACGAGCTTGCCGCCCTCGACGCGGACCTCGACGGCGGGGAGCGGGACGGTGGCGGGGCCCTGGAGGGCCTTGCCGGTGGTGACGTCGAAGCGGCTGCCGTGGCAGGGGCAGTTGCCCTCGTTGTTCTCGATCTTGTCGAGGACGCAGCCGGCGTGGGTGCACTGGGCGCTGAACGCCTTGTACTCGCCCTTGGCGGGGCAGCTGACCAGGACCTTCTGCTCGCGGTAGAGCTTGGCGCCGCCGACCGGGACCTCGTCCGGCGAGCCGAGGGCCACCGGCGCGGTGGGCGTGGGCACGCCGGCGTGGCCGACCTTGGACTCGGTGGAGCAGGCGGCGACTCCCAGCCCGGCGGCACCGGCGAGAGCGGCACCCTTCAGGACGGTGCGGCGGGTGGACTGGCCGGACATGATCGCTCCACGTGGGACGGTGAAAGGGTGGTCGTCCCGACGATACCCGCGCCCTTTCGGCCGGTTTCGACCGGGACCCGATCCAGGATCGAATTCGCCCGGGCCCCGGGGAACGCCGTGGGAGCACCGTCCCGCGGGGTGGCGGGCCGGGACGTTTCCTCGGCGGCGGGGCCCGCGGGCGGCGGCGCGGAGGAGGTGCCCCGCGGCCGGGATCCCCGAGGGAGCGGCGTGCCCGCGGGCCCGCTCGACGAGGCCGCCGGCCGGCCGGGTGTCACGCCTTGCGGGCGCGGGTGACCGTCTTCTTCGCGGGTGCCGCCTTGGTGGCCTTGGCGGCGGTCTTCTTCGCGGCGGCGGCCTTGGTGGCCGCGGCCTTGGTGGCGGTGACCTTGGTGGTGGTGACCTTGGTGGTGGCCTTCTTCGCCGCCGTCTTCCCGGCCGCCGTCTTCTTGCCCGCCCGGCGCGGCGCGGGCACGCCCGCGTCGCTGATCCGGTCGGCGCCGAGGATCTCGCGGAGGAACTTGCCGGTGTGGCTGGCCGGCTCCGAGGCGACCTCCTCGGGGGTGCCCTCGGCGACGACCATGCCGCCGCCGCTGCCGCCCTCGGGGCCCATGTCGATGATCCAGTCGGCGGTCTTGATGACGTCGAGGTTGTGCTCGATGACGATCACCGAGTTGCCCTTGTCGACCAGACCGGACAGCACCTTGATCAGCTTCGAGATGTCCTCGAAGTGGAGGCCGGTGGTCGGCTCGTCCAGGACGTAGACCGTACGGCCGGTCGACCGCTTCTGGAGCTCGGAGGCGAGCTTGACGCGCTGCGCCTCGCCTCCGGAGAGCGTCGGGGCCGACTGCCCGAGGCGCACGTAGCCGAGTCCGACCTCGTTGAGCGTCCGCAGGTGGCGGGCGATCGTGGGGACGGCCTCGAAGAAGCCGAGGGCCTCCTCGATCGGCATGTCCAGGACCTCGGCGATGGACTTGCCCTTGTAGTGGACCTCCAGGGTCTCCCGGTTGTACCGGGCCCCGTGGCAGACCTCGCACGGCACGTAGACGTCCGGGAGGAAGTTCATCTCGATCTTGATGGTGCCATCGCCGGAGCAGTTCTCGCAGCGGCCGCCCTTGACGTTGAAGGAGAAGCGGCCGGGGAGGTAGCCCCGCACCTTCGCCTCCATCGTCTCCGCGAAGAGCTTGCGGACGTGGTCGAAGACGCCGGTGTACGTCGCCGGGTTCGAGCGCGGGGTGCGGCCGATCGGCGACTGGTCGACGTGCACGACCTTGTCGACGAGGTCGTCGCCCTCCACGCGCGTGTGGCGCCCGGGCACCGTCTTGGCGCCGTTCAGCTCGCGCGCGAGGTGGGTGTAGAGGATGTCGTTGACCAGCGTCGACTTCCCGGAGCCCGAGACGCCGGTGACGGCGGTGAGGACGCCCAGCGGGAAGGAGACGTCGATGTCCCGCAGGTTGTTCTCGCGGGCGCCGTGGACGGTGAGCAGCCGTCCCGGGTCGAGGGGGCGGCGGACGTCCGGGGTGGAGATCGCGCGGCGGCCGGAGAGGTACTGCCCGGTCATCGACTCCTCGTTGGCGAGGAGCTCCTTCAAGGTGCCGGAGTGGACGACCTTGCCGCCGTGCTCGCCGGCGCCGGGGCCGATGTCGACGACCCAGTCGGCGACCTTGATGGTGTCCTCGTCGTGCTCGACGACGATCAGGGTGTTGCCCATGTCGCGGAGCCGGACGAGGGTCTCGATCAGCCGGTGGTTGTCGCGCTGGTGGAGGCCGATGGACGGCTCGTCGAGCACGTAGAGCACGCCGACCAGGCCGGAGCCGATCTGGGTGGCGAGCCGGATGCGCTGGGCCTCGCCGCCGGAGAGGGTGCCGGCCGCGCGGTTGAGCGAGAGGTAGTCGAGGCCGACGTCGACGAGGAAGCGCAGCCGCTCGTTGACCTCCTTGAGGACCCGCTCGGCGATCTTCTTGTCGCGGGCGCTGAGCGTCAGGCGGGAGAGGAACTCGGCGCAGTCGCTGATCGACATCGCGGAGACCTCGGCGATGGACTTCTCCATCACGGTGACCGCGAGCACGATCGGCTTGAGCCGGGTGCCGTGGCAGGTGGGGCAGGGCACCTCGCGCATGTAGCCCTCGAAGCGCTCCCGGCTGGAGTCGCTCTCGGCCTCGCCGTGCCGGCGCTTCACGAAGGAGACGGCGCCCTCGAAGGCCGGGCTCGTCCAGGCGCGCTCGCGGCCGTACCTGTTCCGGTAGCGGACCTCGATCTGGGTCTTGTGGCCGTGCATGAGGGCCTTCTTGGCCCGCTGCGGAAGGCCCGCGTAGGGGATGTCGGTGCGGAAGCCGAGGGCCTGGGAGAGCCCGTCGATCATCCGGCCGAAGTACTCCTTGGTGTGGCCGTGCGACCAGGGGTGGATGGCGCCCTCGTCGAGGGACTTCTCCTCGTCGGGGACGACCAGCTCGGGGTCGACCTCCATGCGGGTGCCGATGCCGGTGCAGTCGGGGCAGGCGCCGAAGGGCGAGTTGAAGGAGAAGGAGCGGGGCTCCAGCTCCTCGAAGGAGAGGTCGTCGTACGGGCAGTAGAGGTGCTCCGAGTACATCTTCTCGCGCTCGGGGTCGTCCTCGGGGAGGTCGACGAAGTCGAGCACGACCATGCCGCCGGAGAGCCCGAGGGCGGTCTCGACGGAGTCCGTGAGGCGGCGCTTGGCGCCCTCCTTCACGGTGAGGCGGTCGACGACCACCTCGATGGTGTGCTTCTCCTGCTTCTTCAGCGTCGGCGGCTCGCTGAGCTGGATCGTCACGCCGTCGACCCGGGCACGGCTGTAGCCCTTGGTCTGGAGGTCGGCGAAGAGGTCGACGAACTCGCCCTTGCGCTCGCGCACGAGCGGCGAGAGGACCTGGAAGCGGCTGCCCTCGGGGAGCTCCAGGACCTTGTCGACGATGGCCTGCGGCGACTGGCGGGAGATCGGCCGGCGGCACTCGGGACAGTGCGGCTTGCCGATGCGGGCGAAGAGGAGGCGGAGGTAGTCGTAGACCTCCGTGATGGTGCCGACCGTGGAGCGCGGGTTGCGCGAGGTCGACTTCTGGTCGATGGAGACGGCGGGCGAGAGACCCTCGATGAAGTCCACGTCCGGCTTGTCCATCTGGCCGAGGAACTGCCGCGCGTACGAGGAGAGCGACTCGACGTACCGGCGCTGCCCCTCGGCGAAGATCGTGTCGAACGCGAGGGAGGACTTGCCCGATCCCGAGAGCCCGGTGAAGACGATGAGGGAGTCACGGGGGAGGTCGAGCGAGACGTTCTTGAGGTTGTGCTCGCGCGCGCCACGGACGATGAGACGGTCGGCCACGCCGGTCCGCACCTTTCTTGAGAGAGCGGATGGAGAGCGGATGTGCCTGAGACACCCGACAAGCACTCAACACCCAAGGATGCCGGATGCTTCCTCGGTGGGGGTGCCTCCATCGAGCCTATAGCACGTACATTCGATTTCCGGCGGTCCCTCGCCTGCTTCACCCGAACGAGTGGTCGGCGCTAGGGTCGGCGCCATGATCGATCACGAGCGCGACCTCGCCTCCCTGCACGAAGCGACCGAGCGGCTGCTGACCGACGCCGCCTCCTGGGACAACGCCTCCGTCGCCGAGCCGTCACGGCTTCCCGGCTGGACGCGCGGCCACGTCCTCGCCCACCTGGCCCGGAACGCCGACGCCCTGGTGAACGTCTTCGAGGGCCGTCCCATGTACGCGAGCGCCGAGACCCGCGACGCGGACATCGAGCGCGACGCCTCCCGCCCCCTCGACGTCCAGCTCGCCGACGTCCGCGCGACCGCCGAGCGCTTCGCGGCGGCCACCGCCGCCCCGGGCGACTGGAGCCGCACCGTCGAGCTGCGCAACGGCGTCACCGACAGCGCCTCCCGGGTCCCCTTCCGCCGCTGGGTGGAGGTGGCCCTGCACCACGTGGACCTCGGCTGCGGCTACGACCTCGAGGACCTCCCCGAGGAGTTCGTCGCACGGGAGATCGACTTCCTCGCCGAGCGGTTCGCCGGGCACCCGGCCGTCCCCTCCACCGGTCTCCGCGCCGACGACGGGCGGACGTGGACGACCGGCGGCGGCGCCGAGGGCGGCCCCGTGGCCGTCTCCGGCCCCGCGCCCGAGCTGCTCGGCTGGCTCGCCGGCCGCCGCGACGGCTCCGCCCTCAAGACCGAGGGCGGACCGCTCCCCCAGCTCCCGCCGCTCTAGGGCCTGTCTGACCATTGGCCGCCTGGCCGGCCCCGCCGTCGGCGGGCGGGGCTAGGCTGAGGCCATGACGTACAGCGGAGCGGTGAGGGTGGGCGGTCCGGCCGACGTCCACGAGCTGAAGGACCTGATGATCTCCAAGGTCGCGGTCGGCCCGATGGACAACAACGCGTACCTGCTGCGCTGCCGGGCCACCGGGCAGCAGCTGCTCGTCGACGCGGCCAACGACGCGGAGACCCTGCTCACGCTGATCGGTGACGACGGCATCACCGCCGTCGTCACCACCCACCGGCACGGCGACCACTGGCAGGCCCTGGCCCGGGTGGTCGCCGCCACCGGCGCCACCACGTACGCGGGCGCGTACGACGCGGAGGGCATCCCGGTCGCCACGGACGTCCTCGTGGAGGACGGCGACACCATCCGGGTGGGCGAGGTGGAGCTCACCGCCCGGCACCTCGTCGGCCACACCCCCGGCTCGATCGCGCTGGTCTACGACGACCCGCACGGCCACCCGCACCTCTTCACCGGCGACTGCCTCTTCCCCGGCGGCGTCGGCAACACCTGGAAGGACCCGGAGGCCTTCGCGAGCCTCCTGCGCGACGTGGAGACCAAGCTCTTCGCCGTCCTGCCGGACGAGACCTGGGTCTACCCCGGCCACGGCAAGGACACCACGCTCGGTGACGAGCGCCCGCACGTGCCGGAGTGGCGCGAGCGCGGCTGGTAGACCGCCCGACCGACCGCGCCCCTGCCCGGTCCGGCCCCTGTACCCGAAGCGCCCCCGGTACCGCCGGGGGCGCTCCCGTACGCCCCCGTAACCCGGACGGCGGCCGGGTAGTTGGCGCCACATGCACCCCAGTCACGCTCCGTCGCCACCGACGGCCCGTCCGGCGCCCTCGATGCCCCGGCTCGCCGCCGCCTCGCTCGTCGGTACGGCCATCGAGTTCTTCGACTTCTTCGTGTACGGCACGGCCGCCGCCCTCGTCCTCGGGCCGCTCTTCTTCCCGACCTTCTCCCCGCTCGCCGGGACCCTCGCCGCCTTCGGCACCTTCGCCGTCGGCTTCCTCTCCCGCCCCATGGGCTCCGTCCTCTTCGGACACATCGGGGACCGGCACGGGCGCCGGCCGGTGCTCTTCGCCTCCCTGCTGCTCACCGGCTGCGCCACCGTCGCCGTCGGCTGCGTCCCCACGTACGACGCGATCGGCGTCGCCGCCCCCCTGCTCCTGCTCCTGCTGCGCTTCCTCCAGGGGCTCGGGCTGGGCGGCGAGTGGGGCGGAGCCGTCCTGCTGACCGCCGAGCACGCCCCGCCGCACCGCCGGGCCCTGTGGTCGAGCTTCCCGCAGATCGGCCCCGCGGTCGGCTTCCTCCTCGCGAACGGCGTGATGCTGGCGCTCACCGCCGGGCTGAGCGACGCCGACTTCCGGTCCTGGGGCTGGCGGGTGCCGTTCTGGGCGGCGGGGGTGCTCGCCGCGGTCGGGCTGCTGCTGCGCTCCTCGCTGGCCGAGACCCCGCAGTTCGAGGAGCTGTCCGCGTCCGGGAGCCGCGCGGGCGCCCCGCTCGCCGAGGTGGCGCGCGACCACTGGCGGCTGGTGCTGCTGACCGCCGGAGCCCTGGCGGTCGGGTACGCGATCTTCTACACGGTCTCCACCTGGGCGCTGGCCTACGGCACCGAGCGGCTCGGGGTGAGCAGCACGATGATGCTGGTCTGCGTGATGGCGGCGGTGGCCGTGAAGGGCGCCGCGACACCCTTCCTGGCCCTGCTGGGCGACCGCTGGGGGCGCAGACCGCTCTGCCTGGCCGGGTGCGCGGGGGCCGCGGTGTGGATGTTCCCGATGGTGGCCCTGCTGCACACCGGGCGGCCGCTGCTGATGTTCCTGGGCTTCCTGGGCGCCCTGCTGGCCTTCATCACCATGTTCGCGGTGGTCGCGGCGTACCTCCCCGAGCTGTACGAGCCCCGCGTCCGCTGCACCGGCGCGGCCGTCGGCTACAACCTGGCGGGCGTCCTCGGCGGCGCGCTGACCCCCATCGTCGCCACGACCCTCTCGAAGGACGGCTCGGGCCCCCCGTGGGGCGTGGCGGCCTACCTCACCGCGGTCGCCCTGATCAGCCTCGGCTGCTTCGCCCTGCTCCCGGAGACGCTGCCGGAGCGGAGCCCCGAGAAGGCCGAGGAGAACGAGGAGGCCGTGGAGGGCGCGCCGGCCTAGACACGTCCTTCCGGGCCCGGGCCGACGACCGGCCGGAGACACGGAGACGGCGACGGCCGGCCCGGGCGGGATGCCCGGGCCGGCC
>NZ_BNBS01000196.1 GCF_014656075.1 Streptomyces hydrogenans | reverse complement strand
ACTCACCGTCCGCGCCACCACCGCCCTCGGCGACATCACCGCCCACGCCAACTGAGGGCCGGTGACCGGCACGCGCTCACGCGGCGGAGCGATCATGGGGACCATGACCCGCACCCTGTCGACTCCGCCCGTGATCGAGCCCGGCTCGCTCGCCGCCTCCGCCCAACCCCGGCTCCCCGCCGACGGCTTGCTGCTGCGCCCGTGGGAGGCGGCCGACGCGCTGGTCTTCCTCTCCGCCTACGAGGACCCGGCGCTCCGCCGCTGGCACACCCGTCGGCCCACCTCCGAGGCGCAGGTCGTGGAGTGGTTCGACGACTACCGGCGGGACTGGGAGCGGGAGCGGGGCGCGCACTGGGCGGTCACCGGCGACGGCGGGCGGGTCCTGGGCCGGATCGCGCTGCGCGGCCTGGACTTCGACGACGGCGTCGCCTGGGTCGGGTACTGGGTGCTGTCGGCCGCCCGGGGCGCCGGAGTGGCCACCCGTGCCCTGGCGGCGGTCTCCTCCTGGGCGCTGGACGGGGTCGGCTTCCACCGCCTGGAGCTGGAGCACTCCACGCTCAACGACGCGTCCTGCGGGGTCGCCCGGAAGGCCGGCTACCTCCTGGAGGGCACCAAGCGCAGGGCCGCCGTCCACGACGACGGCCCCCACGACATGCACCTCCACGCGCGGGTGCGGGGCGACTGAGGGTCACAGCTGGTGGGTCCAGGCGACGACCAGGACGGCGCAGGCGAGCGCCGTCACCAGCGTGACGAGGACGGGCCCGGCGCCGACCCTCCGCCCCCACAGCCGGCCGGCCAGCCGGTGGTGCAGCCGGTGCAGCAGCGCCAGGACGCCGAGTCCGGCGGCCGCGAACGGGAGGGCGACGAGGAAGTGCGCGGCCCAGGCCCCGGCCAGCGTGGGCCCGCCCCAGGAGTGGTCGTACGGCCCGGATTCGACCAGCGGGTAGAGCAGGCCGCGCAGCACGGACAGCACCTCGACGCCGACCGGCACGAGGGCGATCAGCCCGAGCGGCACGCACACCAGCGCGTGGCCGAGGAGCCGCCCCGCACCCGGCCGTCGCACCGCCGCCGGGTCCTCGCCCCCGATCCGGGCCCACCACTCCGCCGCCCGGTCCGCCCGCCCCGCCGCGACGAGCCCGGTGGTCGCCACCGCGACCGGCAGCAGCACCGCCGCGCGTCCGGCCCGCCGGAGGAGCCCCGCCGGGCCGCCGCGCACACCTCGTGAGAGCCGAGCAGCCATGTCCTGTCCCCCGTTGTCCGGTCGTCCGCCGGCCATCCGCCGACGCCCGGGACAGTAGGGCCGACCACCCCTCACCCACCTCACCCCACGGTGCCATTCCCCACCCCCTACCCGAGTAGGGGGCGGGCCGTTGTCAGTGGCCGCTGCCACGATGGCGACAGACGGGCATCACTACCGAGAGAGGGCGTGCGCGCCATGGGGACCTGGGACATCGGGCCGTTCGACAACGACACCGCGGCGGACTTCTCGTACCGCGTGGACGAGGCGGACGAGGGGAAGAAGGCGGAGGTGCTGCGGGCGGCGTTCCGGGAGGTGACCGGGACCGGGGAGGAGTACCTGGACGCGGACTTCTCCATGGAGGCGATCGCCTCGGCGGCGCTGGTGGCGGCGCAGTGCCCGGGCGGGGAGCCGGTCACGACGTCGTACGGGCCGAAGAAGCCGCTGGGGGTGCTGCCGGAGGAGCTGCGGGCGGAGGCCGTCGCCGCGCTGGACCGGGTGCTGGCCGAGCCGTCCGAACTCCTGGAGCTGTGGGAGGAGTCGGACGGCGAGGAGTGGAAGGCGGGGGTGCGGAAGCTGCGGGGGATGCTGGCGGGGGCCTGACCTCCGACCGGTCCCGGCCGGCTCGGGCGACTACGGTGGATCTCCTGACGACAGCGGGGGGTTCGATGGACGTGCCGACGTGGGGCCTGGTCATAGAGACGACCGTGGGGATGGGCGAGCGGAAGCACGTGGAGGCCACCGTGGTGGCGCATGTGACCGGGTCGCGCGAGGAAGCCCTGGCGGAGCTGGAGCGGCGGGCGCGGAGCTATGCGCCCTCGCATCCCCTGAGCCCCCGGCGCAGCCGTCTCCTCCGGCAGGGGGACGGGTTCCTGCTCGTCGTGGACGGAGCCTGGCAGTCCTTCGTCACACGGTTCACGGTGGCGGAGCTGCTGGTCGACTCCGCCGCACCCGCCCCTGAACCGGAGCCGGAGCCGGAGCCCGGGCCGGTGGAGGAGCCGGTGGTGGACACGGCCGCCCGGGACGCGGACGGGGTGCCGGTGCGGCCGACGTGGCTGGGGCGCGCCGACCTGCCGTGAGGGCCGCCCGCTTGGACTTCCGTGCGGGTTGTTGGATCCTCCGCCGCCGGTGCGGCTCCGGGGGCGGTGGGGCCCGATCATGGGGCCATGTCCTCCGAAACCGATGCCCTGCCCCTCTCCCTGGACTGGGTGGTCCCGCCCGCGTCCTGGTCCTTCGACGGTGACGTCCTGACGGTCACCGCCGCCGCCCGCACCGACCTGTTCACCGATCCGCTGGACGGCTCCCGGCGGCAGGACGCCGCGCTGGCGCTGACCGTGCCGCCGGAGGGCGACTGGCAGCTGTCGGCCCGGCTGCGGGTCGGCTTCGCGGACGCCTGGGACGCCGGGGCGCTGGTCGTGTGGGGGGACGACGACCACTGGGCGAAGCTGACGTTCGAGCGGGCGCCCGACGGGGCCGCCGGGGTGTACTCGGTGGTGACCCGGGGCCGTTCGGACGACGCGATCGCCGCGCCGGTCGCCGTGGACGCGCTGTGGCTGCGGATCAGCCGGACCGGCGACCGCCTCGCCTTCCACTCCTCCGAGGACGGCCGCGTCTGGGCCCTGGTCCGGCAGTTCGCGCTCGGCGGCCCGGGGGCCGTACGCGTCGGGGTCGGGGCGCAGTCGCCCGTCGGGGACGGCTGCCGGGCCGAGTTCGAGGCCCTGCGGCTCGCCCCCACGCCCCTCGCGCACCTCTTCGACGGCCGCTGATCCGGCTGCCGCCCCGGCATCGGCCGCCGACGCCGGGGCCCCGCGGGCGCTACCCTCCCGCCATGGCGAACAGGGGTGCGTGGCGCGCGGAGGTCGTCGACCATCAGCAGGAGGAGGGGCGTCCGCCGTACGAGCCGGCCCGCCGTCCCGGCGAACCCCTGGCCCGACGCGGCGAGTTCGCCGTGCACGGCGCCGAGGGCGCGGTCCGCGTGACCGGCGCGGACGGCCGCACCCGCTGGACCCACACCTTCTCCGGCCGCCCCAACGCCGCGCACGTCTCCGGCGACCGGGTCCTCGTCACGACGGACTCGCTGGAGTACACCCCCTGGGGCTTCCTCGGCCCCGCCCACCTCCTGGACCTCGCCGACGGCCGGCTCGTCGCCGAGCTGCGCGGCGAGCGCGGGGCGGCGTACGGCGGCGGCCGTTTCCTGCTGGGCCTGGAGGGCTACGGCATCTTCGAGACCCGCGCGTACGACCGCGACGGCGCGCAGACGGACCTGTGGCCCTCGTACGGCCACTACATCGTCGGCACGGGCGTCCGCGTCGTCGAGGCGGACCGCCGCACCCCGACCGGCAACCGCGTCGTGCGGCTCCTCCCCGGCGGCGTCGTCACCCCCGGCCCCGCCCTGACCGACTCGCTGCCCCCGAAACCGGTCGTCCTCCCGGACGGGACGGTGCTGGTCCTGGACGGCCCCGTGCTCCGGGCGGTGGACCGGGACCTCGGCTCCTCCGTCCTGGCCGAGCTGGCGCCCGTCAGGGACAGCCGGACGATCCGCTCCCTCCGCCGCGACGGCGACGACCGCCTCGTCGCGACCGTCGCGGAGCCCCACGCCGCCGATCCGGCCCGCTACACCGTCGACACCTGGACCTTCCGCCTCTCCGCTACCGGCGGCGGCGGTTCCTGACCGCGAACACCACCGACGCGCCGGTTGCGCCGACGGCGGTGACCGCGAGCACGAGCAGCCCCGGATTCACCCACACGGGGACGATCTCCTCCCCCGCGCACACCAGGCTCACCGGCAGCGCGCTGCTGGAGTCGGGCTCCCTCATGAGCCCCGCCTTGAACCAGCAGGCGTCCTCCGGCTGGAGGAACGGCATGTACGAGAGCCCGTACAGGTGCAGCGCCCCGCCGAGCAGGTAGGCCAGGACGGCGAGCCACGCGGCCTTCTTGGCGGGGGTGCGCTTGGGGCGCGGCGCCGGCGGCAGCCCGCCGTTCTCCCGGCGGGCCCGCACCATCCCGACGTACGTGATCCCCGCCCACGTCGGCAGGACGACGGCGAGGATCAGCATCCCTATGAGGGTCACCACGGGGTCAGCGCCCGACGCGCCCCTCGACGGCGGCGCGCACGAAGGCCGTGAAGGCGGCCGGGCTCGCCAGGAAGGCGGGGCCCTCGGGGTTCTTGGAGTCGCGGACGGCGATGTGGGCGGAGAGGTCGGCGACCTCGATGCAGTCGCCGCCGTTGTCACCGCTGTACGAAGACTTACGCCAGTCGGCGGTGCCGAGGGGAGCGCACTCGACGCACTGGCCGCCCGTGTCGGAGCTGTACGAAGACTTACGCCAGCGCGCTCCCGCCAGGTTTCGGTTGGTCTCCATAGTGTTCCTCCATGACGCGGGTGATCAGCGCGGACGAGTCTTCCACCGAGAGAGCGGCCGCTCGGAGGTGATCGTAACGGAGCGACCCCTGCTTGAACGCGGCTGAATCCACGGTCATATGCCCCTGAACGAAGTCCTCGGTGTAGACGAGGTCGGGGTCGTCCGAGAAGCGGAGGAGGTTGAAGGAACCCGGCTGGCCGGCGTGTGCACCGACTTCAAAGGGGAGCATCTGGATC
Organism: Streptomyces hydrogenans; assembly: GCF_014656075.1. Classification (GTDB taxonomy): domain Bacteria; phylum Actinomycetota; class Actinomycetes; order Streptomycetales; family Streptomycetaceae; genus Streptomyces; species Streptomyces hydrogenans. Next base: position 4,733 of record NZ_BNBS01000196.1, on the reverse strand, counting down.
TTCACCCACTCGTGCTCCTGCATTTCCAACAGGTGGGCCAGTTGCTCTCGCATCACCTCCCGCCCGCCGGTCTCCTGGCGTAGTGCGGCCTCGCTCATGACGACCCACAGCAGAGGCGGTTGCACGCCCTGCAGGATCCGCTGGCGCTCAATACGGGCAGCGACCAGACCATCGAGATCGCTCTCGAACCTGACGCTCAGAACGGCCCGAGCGTAGTTCTCGGTCTGTAGCAGGCCGTCCACCACTTGCGCCTGGAACGAGTAGATGTACGTCGCCTTCGCCTCCATCTCCGCGTACGGCCTGAACCACGAAGGCAGTTGGCTCTTCAACACCAGCCCCACCAGCCGCGTGAACAGCCCGCCCGTCATCAGCGCCGCATCGACCCGCTCCGAGAACTCCCTCGTCGGGACCTTTCTCGCCGTCTCGATCTGGCCCACCAGCGAGCCGGTGCAGAAGAGGATGTCGCCGAGCTGCGACTGACTGAGCCCCGCCTCCTCTCTCAGGCGGCGGAGTTCGTAGCCGTAGTAGTCCAGCGGCGAGGCGCTGGGGTCGAGGCTGCGGATGTTGACCATGAAGAGGTCACCCCCCAAAGCGTACGCGCGGAGGCGTTGCGTTCAGTCCGTAGCCGAGCGTAACGAAACCGCTCCAGGCTGGGGGCATGAACGAACCAACAGACTTGCATCCCGCGGCACTTGAGGCCAGTTACCGGATGGGCTTCACCGTGGGTGAGCACTCGGCCCGTCACATGCGTCGCATCCTGCGCGTGTTCCTCACGCGTTGGGCGCTCGACCGGGTGTCCGATTCCGCGGAGCTGGCGCTGACGGAGCTGGTCGCGAACGTCGTGCGGCACGTGCCGGGGCGGCGCTGCTCGGTGCTGTTCCTTCGGGAGCCGTACGGGCTGCGGGTGGAGGTCGCGGACGGGGTGGCCGGCGCGCCGCACGCGAAGGTGCCGGACGTGACGGCGGAGTGCGGGCGGGGGCTCGCGGTGGTGGAGGGCGTGACGGACCGGTGGGGGGTGGAGGAGCGGAGGGACGGGAAGACGGTGTGGTTCGAGTGCGACGGGTAGGGCACGATGGGCGCCCGTACCGACGTACTACTCGCCAGTAGGAGACCGCCATGTCCGAGCCCCGTCCCGAGATCCTCGCCGCCTTCGAGGCGGCCAAGGGCTTCATGCCCGTCGGCGAGGGCCTGGCGCTGTACGCGGCGGCGGCCGAGGCCGGGAAGCTCGGGCTGCCGCTCCTGGAGGTGGGGACGTACTGCGGGCGCTCGACGATCCTGCTGGCGGACGCGGCGCGGGAGGCGGGCACGGTCGCGGTGACGGTGGACCACCACCGGGGCAGCGAGGAGCAGCAGCCGGGGTGGGAGTACCACGACCCGACGGTGGTGGACCCGGAGGTCGGCGCGATGGACACGCTGCCGACCTTCCGGCGGACGCTGCGGAAGGCAGGCCTGGAGGACCACGTGATCGCGGTGGTGGGGCGCAGCCCGCAGGTGGCGAAGGTGTGGGGCGGGGAGCTGGGGCTCGTCTTCATCGACGGCGGGCACACGGACGAGCACGCGACCAACGACTACGAGGGCTGGGCCCCCCGGGTCGCCCCCGGGGGCCTGCTGGTGATCCACGACGTCTTCCCGGACCCGGCGGACGGCGGGCAGGCGCCGTACCGGATCTACCTGCGCGCGCTGGAGTCCGGCGACTTCGAGGAGGTCTCGGTCACGGACTCGCTGCGGGTGCTGCGCCGCACGGCCTGAGGCGGGGCCGTCCCGGGGTCACTTCCGCCAGAAGAGGTGGTGGGTGACCCCGCTCGGGCTCGGGACGACGTCCAGGTGGAAGCGGTCGGTCAGCTCCTCGGGCGAGTCCCAGAGCCTGAGGCCGGTGCCGAGCTTCACCGGGGAGACGACGACGTGGAGGGTGTCGACGAGGTCGGCGTCCAGGAACGCGCGGACCGTCGTCACCCCGCCGCCGAGGCGGACGTCCTTGCCGTCGGCCGCCTCCTTCGCGCGCTCCAGGGCCGTCGCCGGGTCGGCGTCGAGGAAGTGGAACGTGGTGTCGGAGAGCGTGAAGGACGGGCGCGGGTGGTGGGTGAGGACGAAGACCGGGGTGTGGAACGGCGGCTCCTCGCCCCACCAGCCCTTCCACTCCTCGTCCTGCCAGGCGCCGCGCTGGGGGCCGAACTTGTTGCGGCCCATGATCTCCGCGCCGATGTTGTGGTGGAAGTCGCGGACCAGGTGGTCGTCGAGGCCGCGGCTGCCGCCGGGGTCGGTGCGGTTGGGCCAGCTGGCGGTGGCTCCGGCCCAGGCGAAGAGCCGGGCCGGGTCGACGTGGCCGAAGGGGCGCTCCAGCGTCTGGTCCTCGCCGGCGGCGACGCCGTCGGCGGAGACGTTGAAGTTCTGGACCTTCAGCAGCTGGGGTGCGGGCCGGGGGCCGGCGGTCATGGGGGTCCTCCTCGTTCGGGTGTTCCGCAGTGATGACTGCCCGGGCGGCGGAAACTCATCGCGGGGGACGCGTAGGCTACGCAAAGGGGTCAAGGTGTAGTACTACGAGCGGAGTGGTGTCATGGCGAGACGGAACGACGAGCGGCGCGCCGCGCTCGTGGACGCCGCGATCGAGGTGCTGGCCAGGGAGGGCGCCCGCGGGCTGACCTTCCGCGCGGTGGACACCGAGGCGGGCGTGCCCACCGGCACCGCCTCCAACTACTTCGCCAACCGCGACGACCTCCTCACCCAGGCCGGCGCCCGGGTCTACGAACGGCTCCAGCCCGACGAGGCGGCCGTGGAGGAGACCCGCACGGCGCCCCGGGACAAGGAGACGTACACCCGGATCATGCGCGAGCTGGTCGGGCGGATCTCCGCCTTCCGCACCGGCTACCTCGCCCTGCTGGAACTGCGCCTGGAGGCCACCCGCCGGCCCGCGCTCCGCTCGATCCTGACCGAGCGGGTGCGGGCCGACGTCGCGGCCAACGTGGCCTTCCACGAGTCCTCCGGCCTCCCCGGCGACGCCACCTCCGTCAAGCTGCTGATCCTCACCCTGAACTGGCTGATCGTCGAGCAGCTCACCCTCCCCGACGTCTTCACCGAGGAGGAGCGGGACGCGCTGGTGGCGGCGGCCGTGGACCGGATCGTGGACGGGTACTGACCCCTCCCGGTCAGAGGCCCGACGTCACGTACAGGCAGTTGGTGTAGGTGTACCCCGGCTCGATCTCGGCCTTGCTGCTCTTGGTCTCACCGGCCACCGCGAAGCCGCCGCCGGCCCGCCGCTGGAGGAAGTGGTACGTGCCCGCCGGCAGCTGGAGCGTCGCCTTCGGGTACTTCGAGGACGCGCCCCCGCAGGGCTTGGCGTCCGGGTCGACGGCGCCGCGGATGCCGCCGTAGTTGGTGCACGTGCCGCAGGCCCTGAGGGTGATCTTCCCGGTGACCGGGCCCGTGTAGAGCAGCTCGACGGCGTCCTTGCCGTCGTTGCTCACCACCATCGGCATGCGGGAGCCGCCCGGCACCGTCGCCGACGGCAGCTTCTTCCCGGCGGCCGGCTCGTGGTCCGCGATCTGCGCGGCGATCGAGATCGTCCGGGCGTGCGCGGTCTGCGGGCTCTTCGGATAGTCCTTGGCGTACTGGTCCATCGTCTTCACGGCGTCGGAGTACTCCTCGTCGCGGAACTGCTTGGTGCCGCAGGAGAAGACGCCCTTCTGGATCGCCCGGTCCGCGTCCGCCACCGGCCCGCTCAGCTCGTAGCCCTTGAGACCGGCGACGCCGGACCGCCGGGTCCGCACCTCCTCGGTGGTGGCGCACGGGTCGGACGCGCTGCCGTCGGAGAGCGGGGCCGCCGCCTTCCGCAGGCCGTCGCCGACCAGCTTCTCGGTCCGGCCGACGTACACCGACTCCGGGAAGGTCGCGGCCAGCTCGGTGAACGCCTCGTGGGCGGCCGCCGTCGACTCCCGGCCCAGCTCGCCCGCGCCGCACTCGTACAGCGACTGCGCCAGCGGCTCGTCGAAGCCGTCCGCGCGGTCCCCGAGCACCTTCGCGTCCACGGTGTCCGGGAGCCCGCGCAGGTGCTTGAGCGGGTCGACCGCGTCGCAGTACTTCTTGTCCGTGTACGGCTTCGACACGGACGTCACGTACGCGTCCAGCCGCTCCGGCACCAGCTTCGCCGCCCGGGAGCCCGGGTGGTCGAGCGCCAGCTTCTCGTACGTGTCCAGCGCGGTGGTGTAGTCGCTCTCGGCGAGCTCGAAGCGGCTGCCCTCCTTGGCCTTCACCAGCGCGTCGGCCGTGGCGAGCCGGGCCAGCAGGGACTGCTGGAACGCCTCCTCCCTGGCCTCGTCGCGGGCCGAGCCGTACGCGACGGCGCCACCGGCCGGCACGGCGAGCAGCACGACGGCGAGCGGCAGCACCAGGCGCCGGGCCGCGGCCCCCACCGAGAGGCTCGCCCGCAGGCCCCGCAGGGCTCCGGCGGCGGCGACGGCGAGCAGCGCGGCGCCGTACCCGACGAGCACGCCGAGCGGCACGCCGTCCGCGTCCGCGGGGAGCGCGAGGAGCAGCAGCGCCGCCGTGGCGGCCCAGCAGACCGCCGCCCCGATCCACTGGCGCAGCAGGACGTAGCCGAGCCCGAGGCACGAGAGGTTCAGCAGGCCGACGGCCACGGCCTGGAGCGGCCGGCTCTCGCCCTGACCGCCCCCGCCGCCCGGGCCGGAGCCCGGCGGGGCGGAGGGCGGCGGCGGGAGCGTCCCCGCCCCGGCCCAGCC
>NZ_BNBS01000195.1 GCF_014656075.1 Streptomyces hydrogenans | reverse complement strand
GGCGCGGGCGGCGGCGGGGGACGCGTCGGCGCCGACCGCCCGCGCCGCGGCGACCTCACCGCCGGCGCGGGCGTTGCGCACCCCGGTGAGCCGCAGCGCGGTGCCGTCCGCCAGCCGCGCGACCAGCTCCTCGTCGGTCCGGAGGTCGTGTCCCCAGCGCAGGGCCGGGGCCGCCGACAGGTCCTGGGCGCCGCCGGCGTCCTTGTGCAGCACCACGTCGTAGCGGTGCTTGGTGAGTTCGTTGTGGTCGGCGCCCGGCTTGAGGCGTACGTCGACGGCGCCGGCGCCGACCGTGCCGAAGAGGCCCGGGTCGATCAAGAGCTCCTTCTCCAGCGCCACCGTCTGCTCGATCTCGCGGCGCAGTTCGCCGGGCGCCGGATCGTGGGCGAGCTGCGCGAGCCGGACACCGGTCCACATGGCGTCCACGAGCGGCAGGCAGCGCACGTCGCCGACGAACAGCCGGCCGCCCGGGCGGAGCAGGTCCAGCAGCTTGACCAGCACGTCCCGCAGGTACTCCTCGTGCGGGAAGTACTGCACGACCGAGTTGACGACGACGGTGTCGAAGTGGCCCCGCGGCAGACCGGTGGTCACGTCGGCCGCCTGCACGCGCAGGGTGACCTTCGCGGCGGTCTCCGGCTCTCCGGCGAGCCGGTCCCGGAGGCCCTCGACGGCGGAGGCCGAGTAGTCGGTGCCCCAGTACTCCTCCACCTCGCCGACCAGCGGCGTCAGGATCAGGCCCGAGCCCACGCCCACCTCCAGGACGCGGCGCGGCGCGAAGTCCCGGACGCGGGAGACGATCGCCTCGCGCCAGCGGGCCATCTGCTCGACCGGGATGCCCTCGCCGGTGTAGGTGGAGTTCCAGCCGGAGAAGTCGGAGCCGAAGGCGGTCCGGTCGGACCGGTCGTAGAACGACTCGTAGATCTGCTGCCACTCGTCGACGTGCCGTTCGGCGTTGCCGTCCTCGCCGGCCGGGGCGCGGCCCGCGACCACGTAGCCGGCGAGCCGCTTCTCGCCCAGCCGGTCCTCGTGCACCAGGACCCGGGCCTGCTCCACCGCCGGGTGCCCGGTGAGGACCGCCTCGATCTCGCCGGGCTCGATCCGCAGGCCGCGGATCTTCACCTGGTCGTCGGCCCGGCCGCAGTAGGCGAGCTGGCCGTCCGGCAGCGACCGCACCAGGTCGCCGGTGCGGTACATGCGGGTGCCGGGCGCCCCGAAGGGGTCGGCGACGTAGCGCTCCGCGGTGAGCCCGGCGCGGTCGACGTACCCGCGCGTGACGCCCCCGCCGCCGCTGTACAGCTCGCCGATCTCGCCCGGGGGCGTCGGGCGCAGCCGGTCGTCCAGTACGTACAGCCGGCTGTCGCCCGCCCGGGAGCCGATCGGCGGCGCGTCCGTCCCGGGCACGAGCGGGGCCGACAGGGTGATCGCCATCGTGGTCTCGGTGGGGCCGTAGCCGTTGACCATCCTGCGGTCCCGGCCCCAGGTGTCCACCAGCCGCGCGGCGCACGCCTCGCCGCCGACCATCAGGGCGCGCAGCGCGGGCAGTTCGGTCCTCGGCACGGTCGCGAGCACCGACGGCGGCAGGAACGCGTGGGTGATCCCGTGGTCCCCGAGGAAGGCGGCCGCGTCCTCGCCGGCCAGCGTCTCGGGGGAGACCACCAGGGTGCCGCCCGGCCCGAAGGCCATCAGCACCTCGATGATCATGGCGTCGAAGCTGGGCGAGGCGAGCTGCGACACCACGCTGTCCGGGCCCGCCGCCATCCGGTCCGCCAGGTCGGCGGCGAACGGCCCGAGCCCCCGGTGCGGCACCGCGACGCCCTTGGGCCGGCCCGTCGAACCCGACGTGTAGATGACGTACGCCAGGGACAGCGGACGGTCCACCGGGTCCGGCGCGGTCACCGGCGCCGAGGCCGCCTCGGCCAGCAGTTCCGGCAGCGTCCAGTGGGCGGTGCCCGGGGTCTCCGGCAGCCCGGGCAGCAACGCCTCGGTGGTCAGCAGGGCCCGGGGAGCGCTGTCGGCGCACAGGAACGCGACGCGCTCGGCCGGGTGGTGGACGTCGACCGGCAGGAACGCGCCGCCGGCCTTGCCGACCGCCAGCATGGCCACGATCAGCTCCGCCGACCGGGGCAGCGCCAGCGCCACGACGTCCTCGGCGCCGACCCCCCGGCCGCGCAGCACGTGGGCCAGCTGGTTGGCGCGGGCGTCGAGCTCGGCGTAGCGCAGCTCGACCCGGCCGCAGCGCAGGGCCGGCGCGTCACCGCGCAGCGCCGCGTGCCGGGCCACCAGTCCGTGCAAGGACGCGGTCACGTCGGTATCGGCTGACGGCAGGTGCTCCGGCGAATGCGGCATCGCGGCTCTCCATGTTCCCTCTGTGCCGGTGGTCCCGTGCGGGCTGGCTCATGATGGGCGGGCGGAAAGTTGTGCGACAACCCCTAGATGACACCGCCAAAACCCCTGGGGAGAAGGGGCTTTGGCCTTCGGTCCTCTTGGCCACGCCGGTGCCGACCTATCGTGTGCGGCCGACGACCGTCGCTATCTCGCAGGCGCAGGAGGATCCGTGTTCCCGTTGTCGTTCGCGCAGCAACGCCTGTGGTTTCTCAACCGTCTCGACACCGCGGCCTGGACCTACAACCTGCCGCTCGCCCTCCGGCTGGAGGGCCCGCTCGACACCGCCGCCCTGCGCTCCGCCCTGGGCGACCTCGTCGCCCGGCACGAGAGCCTGCGCACCGTCTTCCCCGAGGTCGACGGCGAGCCCCGGCAGCGGGTCCGCGCCGGCGTGGACGCCGCCGAGTTCGTCACCGAGACGGACGTCCCCGCCGCCGAACTGCCCGCCACCCTGGACCGGCTCGCCCGCCACACCTTCGACCTCACGGCGGACCTGCCGCTGAAGGTCTGGCTGCTGCGCACCGGCCCGGACCGCCACACCCTCTACCTGGTGCTCCACCACATCGTGGGCGACGGCTGGTCGATGGCCCTGCTCGGCCGCGACCTCGGAACCGCCTACGCGGCCCGCCGGGCCGGCACCGCACCCGACTGGGAGCCGCTGCCCGTCCAGTACGCCGACTACGCGCTCTGGCAGCGGGAGCTCCTGGAGGGCCCCGACGGAGCGGAGCTCCTCGACCACTGGACCGGACGGCTGACCGGCCTGCCCGACGAGCTGCCGCTGCCCCTGGACCGGCCCCGGCCGGACGTCTCCGGCGACGACGGCGGCGAGGTCCGCCTCGACCTCCCGGCGGCCCTGCACACCCGCCTGCTGCGGCTCGCGCGCGACGCCGACGCCTCGCTGTTCATGGTCGTGCACGCCGCCCTCGCGGCCCTCCTCACCCGGCTCGGCGCCGGCACCGACATCCCGCTCGGCACCATGGACGCCGGCCGCGCCGAGGAGGACCTCGAAGACCTCATCGGCTTCTTCGTGAACACCCTGGTGCTGCGCCTCGACACCGGCGGGGACCCGACCTTCCGGCAGCTGCTCGCCCGGGCCAGGGAGACCGACCTCGCCGCCCTCGCCCACCCCGAGCTGCCCTTCGACCGCCTGGTCGAGGCCCTCAACCCGAGCCGCGCGCTCAACCGCCACCCGCTCTTCCAGGTCGCCCTCGTCCTCCAGAACAACGCCGCCGCCCAGTACGCCCTGGACGGCCTGACCGTGACCGAACTGCGCAACCGGACCATCGCGGCCCACTTCGACCTCTCGGTCAGCTTCACCGACCGCTACGCCCCCGACGGCACCCCCCTGGACCTGTCCCTCCAGGTCGTCCACCGCACCGAACTCTTCGACCGCGAGACGGTCACCGCCTTCGCCCACCGCCTCGTGCGGCTCCTCGAAGCGGTCGCGGACGACCCGGACCGCACCCTGGGCGACCTCGACCTCCTCGACGCCCGCGAACGCGCCACCGTGCTGTACGGATGGAACGGCCTGACCCGTCCCGCGCCGACCTCCGGACTCGCCCGGGCCTTCGCCCGGCAGGCCGCCCTCACCCCCGAGGCGCCCGCCGTCTCCGACCCGGACGAAACGCTCGACTACGCCGAACTCGACCGGCGCAGCGACCTGCTGGCCGGCCGCCTGCGCCGGCTCGGCGTCACGGCCGAGACCCGCGTCGGCCTCCTCCAGCAGCGCTCCGCCGCCCTCGTCGTGTCGATGCTCGCGGTCCTCAAGGCCGGCGGCTGCTTCGTCCCGCTGCCGCTCACCGCGCCCACCGAACGGCTGCGCGACATCCTGGACGGCTCCCGGGCGGCACTCCTGCTGGTCGACGACGCCCTGCGCGACCACGAGGCCGCCACCGCCGCCGGACGCCCGACGCTGGACGTGACCGGATTCGCGGCCACGGCGGACGACCGCGCCGCCGTGCCGGACGGCGCCGCCCACCCCGACCAGGCCGCCTACATCATGTACACCTCCGGCTCGACCGGCGCGCCCAAGGGGGTCGTCACCACCCAGGCCGGGGTGCTCGCCTTCGCCCGCGACCGCTGCTGGCAGGACGAGCGGCCCCGCCGCGCCCTGCTCCACTCCCCGCACGCCTTCGACGCCTCGACCTGCGAGATCTGGGTGCCGCTGCTGTCCGGCGGAGAGGTCGTCGTCGCACCGCCCGGCGAGGTCGACGGCTCCGTCGTGCGGGCCGCCGGACTCACCGACGTGCTGCTCGTCTCCGGCCTCTTCCAGGTCGTCGCCGAGGAGGACCCCGACTGCTTCGCCGGCGTCCGCGAGGTGATGACCGGCGGCGACGTCATCAGCTCCGCCGCCGTCCGCGCCGTCCTGCGCCGCCACCCGGACCTGCGGGTGCGCGCCACCTACGGCCCCACCGAACTGACCATGTGCTCCGTCCAGATGGCCCTCCACGACCCCGACGCCGTGCCCGACAGCGTGCCGATGGGCCGGCCGATGGACGACACCGCCGTCTACCTCCTCGACGACCGGCTGCGGCCGGTGCCGGTCGGCGTCGTCGGCGAGCTGTACGGCGCCGGCGCCGGCCTGGCCCGCGGCTACGCGGGCCGCGCCGGACTGAGCGCCGAACGCTTCGTCGCCGACCCCTTCGGCCCGCCCGGCACCCGCATGTACCGCACCGGCGACCTCGCCCGCTGGCGTGCCGACGGCACCCTGGAGTTCGCCGGCCGGGCCGACACCCAGGTCAAGATCCGCGGCTTCCGCGTCGAACCCGGCGAGGTGGAGAGCGCCCTGCTCCGCCACCCGCACGTGGCCCAGGCCCATGTGCACGCCCGCGAGGACCGGCCCGGCGACAAGCGCCTCGTCGGCTACCTGGTACCCGCGGTGCCCACGCCGGACCTCGCCGGGATCCGCGCCGCCGCCGCCTCGGTCCTCCCGCCGTACATGGTGCCCTCCGCCCTCGTCCCGCTGGCCCAGCTGCCGCTCACCCCGAACGGCAAGATCGACCGCAAGGGGCTCCCGGCCCCCGGCGACACCGATCCCGGCGCGGCCTACGTCGCCCCCCGCGACGACCGCGAACGCGCCCTGTGCGCCCTCTTCGCCGAGGTGCTGCGCGTCCCCAGGGTCGGCGTCCACGACGGCTTCTTCGCCCTCGGCGGCCACTCCCTCCTCGCGATCCGCCTGGTCAACCGCATCCGCGCCGCGCTCGGCGCGGACCTCGGCGTGGCGACCCTCTTCCGGGCGCCCACCGTCGCCGAACTCGCCCCCCGGCTCCTCGAACCGGACGCCGGCGGACGGATCCCCGCCGTCCCCCGGACCGCCCCCCTCCCGCTGTCGCACCAGCAGGAGGGCCTGTGGTTCCTCCACCAGCTCGACCCCGCCTCCCCGGTGTACAACGTGCCGCTCGCCCTGCGCCTGCGCGGCCGCCTCGACCCGGACCGGCTCTCCCGCGCCCTGGGCCGGCTCGTCGCCCGGCACGAGAGCCTGCGCACCCGCTTCGTCGCCGTGGACGGCGCCCCGGTCCAGATCACCGACCCCGCACCGGACCCCCGGCCGCTCACCGCGACCCCGACCCACCCGGACCAGGTGCCCGAGGCGCTCGCCGCGGCCGCCACCCGCCCCTTCGACCTGGCCGCCGACCCCCTGCTGCGCGCCGAACTGCTGCGGCTCGGCCCGGCCGAGCACGTCCTGCTGCTCTGCACCCACCACATCGTCGCCGACGGGTGGTCGGCCGGCGTCCTGCTCGACGAGCTCGCCACCCTCTACACCGACCCCGACGCCCCCCTCCCCGACCTCGCCGTCCAGCCGGCCGACCACGCCGTCTGGCAGCGCGCCCGGCTCGCCGACGACGTCCTGGACAAGCAGCTCGGCTACTGGCGCGAACGCCTCCACGCGCTGCCCCAGCTGGACTTCCCCACCGACCGCCCGCGCGGCACCGCCGCCGGACACCCCGGCGCCACCGTGGAACTCCGGCTCCAGGACGGCATCGGCGCCTCCCTGCGCGCCCTGGCCGACACCGAACGCGCCTCGCTGCTCTCCGTGGTGATGGCCGGCTTCCTGCTCGTCCTCTCCCGGCACTCCGGCCAGGACGACATCGGCATCGGCTCCGTGCTCTACGGCCGCGACCGGCCCGAACTCGAACCACTGGTCGGCTACTTCGCCAACACCGTGGTGCTCCGCGCCGACCTCGCCGGCAACCCGACCTTCCGCGAACTCGCGCACCGCTGCGAACTCGCCGTACGGGGCGCCACCGACCACCAGGACCTGCCCTTCAGCACCCTCGTCGAGCAACTGCGCCCGGCCCGCGAGCCCGGCCGCAACCCGCTCTTCCAGATCAGCCTCACCCTGCACGCCGACGAGACCGCCGCCGCCGGACCCGCCTTCGGCCCGGTCACCGCCGAACCCCTGCCCGTGACCGGCTCGGTCGCCCGCTTCGACCTCGCCGCCCACGCCACCGTCACCGCCGACGGCGGACTGCGCCTCCAGGCCGAGTACGCCACCGACCTCTTCGACGAGGACCGGATGACCCGGCTCCTCGAACACCTGGGCCGCGTCCTGGCCCGCGCGGCGGCCGAACCGGACGCCCCGGTGGGCGCCTTCGTCCTGCCCGGACCGGACGAGACGGCGCTCCTGCGCCGGTGGAGCGCCGCCCGCCGCGAGGTGCCGGCCGACACCTCCCTCTGGGACCTCTTCGCCGCCCAGGCCGCCCGACGCCCCGACGCCGTGGCCGTCGTCGCCGGCGAGGAGCGGACCGGCTACGCCGAACTGGCCCGGCGCGCCGAGCGGCTGGCCGCCCGGCTGGCCGCGCGCGGGATCACCCGCGGCAGCCTCGTCGGCCTGTGCGTCCGCCGGGACACGGACCTCGTAGTCGGCATCCTCGGCATCCTGCGCGCCGGCGCCGCCTACGTACCCCTCGACCCCGACTACCCGGCGCGGCGGCTCTCCTACATGGCCGCCGACGCGGGCCTGTCGGTGGTCGTCACCCAGACGGGCCTGGACGTGCCCGGGACCGCGCTCCTCCTGGACGCCGACACCGACGGGGACCTGCCGGTGCCCGAGGTCACCGTGACGGGCGCCGACCTGGCGTACCTGATCTACACGTCGGGCTCGACCGGCGAGCCCAAGGCGGTCACCGTCCCGCACGGCCAGGTGGTCCGGCTGATGCGGGCCACCCAGGACAGGTACGGCTTCGACGAGCGGGACGTGTGGACGCTGTTCCACTCCTTCGCCTTCGACTTCTCCGTCTGGGAACTGTGGGGCGCCCTCGTCCACGGCGGCCGGCTGGTCGTGGTGCCGTTCTGGCAGACCCGCTCGCCCGAGGACTTCCACCGCCTGCTCGTCCGCGAGGGGGTCACCGTGCTCAACCAGACCCCCGCCGCCTTCCGGCAGCTGGTCGCCGCCGACGAGGAACGCCAGGAGCCCCTCGCCCTGCGGTACGTGATCTTCGGCGGCGACGCGCTGGACACCGAGTCCGTACGCCGCTGGTTCGACCGGCACGGCGAGGACCGCCCGCGGCTCGTCAACATGTACGGCATCACCGAGACCACCGTCCACGTCACCCACTGCCCGCTCACCCGAGAGCTGCTGCGCGAGAACGCGAGCCCGCTCGGCGAGCCCATCCCCGACCTGTCGCTCTGGGTCGTCGACCGGGCCGGGCACCCCGCGCCCCTCGGCGTCCCGGGCGAACTCCTCGTCGGCGGCGCCGGACTGTCCTGGGGCTATCTGCACCAACCGGGGCTGAGCGCCCGGCGGTTCGTCGCCGACGGCTTCGGCGGCGCGCCCGGCGCCCGGCTCTACCGCTCCGGCGACCTGGCCCGGCGCCGCGCCGACGGCGGACTGGAGTACCTCGGCCGCATCGACCACCAGGTCAAGATCCGCGGCCACCGGATCGAACTCGGCGAGATCGAGGCCGTGCTCGCGGCGCACCCCGACGTCGACCACGCCTGCGTGGCGGTCCGCGACGACCGGCTGGTCGGCTACGTCGTCCCCGCCACGCCCGGCGGACCCGGCGACCTCGGCGCGCTCCGCGCCCACCTGGCGGCCCGGCTGCCCGCCTACATGGTGCCCGCCGCCCTGGTGTCGGTGGAGCGCATCGTGCTGACCGCCAACGGCAAGGTGGACCGGGCCGCGCTGCCCGCCCCGGAACCGGTCCGCGCGGGCGAGTCCGTCGCCCCGCGCGACGCCACCGAACGCGCCGTCGCCCGCGTCTGGGGCCGGCTCCTCGGCACCGACCGGATCGGCGTCCACGACAGCTTCTTCGACCTGGGCGGCACCTCGCTCGACCTGACCCGGCTGCGCGCCGAGATCCGCCGGGAGTTCGGCGCCGACCTCGACGTGCGCGACCTGTACGCGGCACCGACCGTGGAGAGGACCGCCATGCTGCTCGACCCGTCCCACCGGAAGCGGACCCTGCCCTCGCCGCTGGTGCCCGTCAAACCCACCGGCAGCCGGCCGCCGCTCTTCCTCGTCCACGCCGTCGGCGGATCCGTGGTGCCGTACCTGCCGCTGGCCCGCCTCGTCCACCCCGAGCAGCCGCTCTACGGACTGGAGGACCCGGGGCTCGACGGCGGCCCCCTCACCACCTCGCTGACCGCACTCGCCGAGCGGTACGTCGACGCGATCCGCGCCGTCCAGCCGCACGGCCCGTACCACCTCGGCGGCTGGTCCCTCGGCGGCCTGGTGGCCGCGGAGATGGCCGGCCGGCTGACCGCGGCGGGCGAGGAGGCCGCGCTGGTCGTCATGCTCGACACCGGCATGCCGCCGTACCTCGGCGAGGAGCAGCCCGACCGCGCCGCGCTCCTCGGCGGCTTCGTCCACGACCTGGCCGGGCTGTCCGGAGCCCCGGCGCCCGGGTACGACGAGGCCGCGCTGCGCGGGCTGACGCCGGACCGCCAGGACGAGGCGCTGCTGGACCTCCTGGAAGGCGCGGGCCTCGTCCCGGCGGGCATCCGCGAGGACCTGCGCGACCGGATACGGGTCTTCGAGGCCAACACCCGCGCCCTGCTGCGGCACCGCCCGGGCCCGGTCGACGGGCGTCTGGTGCTGCTGTCCGCGAGCCGGCAGCCGCGCCGGCCCGCCACCCGTCCCTGGCGGCTCCTGGCCCGCGGCGGCTTCGAACTCCACACGGTCCCGGGCGACCACCACTCGATGATGCGGCAGCCGCACCTGACCACCCTGGCGGAGAGCCTGCAGGGCGTGCTGGACCGGCTGAGCCGGCCGTGAGACGCCGTCGGGGGCCGGGTCGTGAGGACGCCTCACGGCCCG
>NZ_BNBS01000194.1 GCF_014656075.1 Streptomyces hydrogenans | reverse complement strand
CCCGGCCGCACGCCGATCGCACGCACCGGACGACCCGGCCTGATCCGACGCCAATTGCCAGACAGGCCCTACCCTCGGCGTCCATGGGAACAGTCACCTTCGTCGACGAGACGACCCTGGGCGCCCGCACCGCCTCCGCACCCCTCGCGGTGCCCGAGGAGCGCCTGCCGCTGCGCGAGCTGATCGCCCGCCGGGTCGCCCTGGAGGCCGGCCCGGACGGCTTCGAGCCCGCGCTCGCCCGCGCCCTCGACGCCTTCGCCCGCAACGGCTTCCTGGTCCTGGTCGGCGACCGCCAGATCGAGGAGCTCGACGAGACCGTCACGGTCGGCCCGGCCACCGAGGTCGTCTTCCTGAAGCTGGTCCCGCTGGTCGGCGGCTGAGCCCGGCCCGTACGACGGGAGGACGCGCGGGAGGACCCGTACACGCGGGAAGGCCCCGCCTCCCAGGGGGAGACGGGGCCTTCCGCGACGCTCGGAAGAGGTCAGAAGCGACGCGTGATCAGCGCGCGCTTCACTTCCTGGATCGCCTTGGTGATCTCGATGCCACGCGGGCAGGCGTCCGTGCAGTTGAACGTGGTGCGGCAGCGCCACACGCCGTCCTTGTCGTTCAGGATCTCCAGGCGCTGCTCGCCGCCCTCGTCGCGCGAGTCGAAGATGAAGCGGTGCGCGTTGACGATCGCGGCCGGACCGAAGTACTGGCCGTCGTTCCAGAAGACCGGGCAGGACGACGTGCACGCGGCGCACAGGATGCACTTGGTGGTGTCGTCGTAGCGCTCGCGGTCCTCGGGGGACTGCTTGCGCTCGCGGGTCGGCTCGTTCCCCTTGGTGATGAGGAACGGCATGACGTCGCGGTACGCCTGGAAGAAGGGCTCCATGTCGACCACGAGGTCCTTCAGCACCGTGAGGCCCTTGATGGGCTCGACGGTGATCGGCTTCTCGGGGTTGAGGTCCTTGATCAGCGTCTTGCAGGCCAGACGGTTCTTGCCGTTGATCCGCATGGCGTCGGAACCGCAGATGCCGTGCGCGCAGGAGCGACGGAAGGTCAGCGTGCCGTCCAGGTCCCACTTGATCTTGTGGAGACCGTCGAGCACGCGCTCCTTCGGGTCGATCTCGACCTGGAAGTCCTCCCAGACCACCGCGTCCGAGATCTCGGGGTTGAAGCGGCGGATCCGGAAGGTGACCGTGATGTACGGGGAGGCGGCGGACTCCGCCTCGACCTTGTCCAGAACGGGGGTGGCCATCAGTACTTACGCTCCATCGGCTGGTAGCGGGTCGTCACGACCGGCTTGTAGTCGAGACGCACGGTCTCGGAGCCGTCCTCGCCGACCTCGCGGTACGCCATCGTGTGGCGCATGAAGTTGACGTCGTCGCGGTTCGGGTAGTCCTCGCGGTAGTGACCGCCGCGGGACTCCTTGCGCGCCAGGGCCGAGACGGCCATGACCTCGGCCAGTTCGAGCAGGTTGCCCAGCTCGATGGCCTCCAGGAGGTCGGTGTTGAAGCGCTTGCCCTTGTCCTGGATGGACACGTTCTTGTAGCGCTCGCGCAGCTCGGCGATCTTCTCGACGGCCGTCTTGATGGTCTGCTCCGTGCGGAACACCATCACGTTGGCGTCCATCGTCTCCTGGAGCTCGCGGCGCACGTCGGCGACCCGCTCGGTGCCCGTGGAGTTGCGCAGGTTCTCGATCTGCGCGACGACCATCGACTCGGGGTTCTCCGGCAGCTCGATGTAGTCGTGCTGGTGGGAGTACTCGGCGGCGGCGATGCCCGCGCGACGCCCGAAGACGTTGATGTCGAGCAGCGAGTTGGTGCCGAGGCGGTTGGCGCCGTGCACCGACACGCAGGCGACCTCGCCGGCCGCGTACAGGCCCGGGACGACGGTGGTGTTGTCCGACAGGACCTCACCCTCGACGTTGGTCGGGATGCCGCCCATGGCGTAGTGCGCGGTGGGCTGGATCGGGATCGGGTCCGTGTACGGCTCGATGCCGAGGTACGTACGGGCGAACTCGGTGATGTCCGGGAGCTTGGCGTCGAGCTGCTCCGGCGGGAGGTGCGTCAGGTCCAGGTAGACGTGGTCGCCCTCGGGACCGCAGCCGCGGCCCTCGCGGATCTCCGTGTAGATGGAGCGGGAGACGACGTCACGGGACGCGAGGTCCTTCATGACCGGCGCGTACTTCTCCATGAAGCGCTCGCCGTCCTTGTTGCGGAGGATGCCGCCCTCACCGCGGGCGCCCTCCGTCAGCAGGATGCCCATGCGCCAGATGCCCGTCGGGTGGAACTGGAAGAACTCCATGTCCTCCAGGGGCAGGCCGCGGCGGTAGCAGGCGGCCTGGCCGTCACCGGTCAGGGTGTGGGCGTTCGACGTCACCTTGAAGAACTTGCCGGTGCCGCCGGAGGCGTAGACGACCGCCTTCGCCTGGAAGATGTGGATCTCGCCGGTGGCCAGCTCGTACGCGACGACGCCGGCGGACTTCTTGACGCCGTCGACCTCGACGATGAGCTGGTCCAGGACGTAGAACTCGTTGAAGAACTCCACGCCCTCCTTGATGCAGTTCTGGTACAGCGTCTGGAGGATCATGTGGCCGGTGCGGTCGCCCGAGTAGCAGGCGCGGCGGACCGGGGCCTCGCCGTGGTTGCGGGAGTGACCGCCGAACCGGCGCTGGTCGATGTCGCCGTTGGGCGTACGACCGAAGGGCAGGCCCATCTTCTCCAGGTCGAGGACGGCGTCGATGGCCTCCTTCGCCAGGATCTCGGCGGCGTCCTGGTCGACCAGGTAGTCACCGCCCTTGACCGTGTCGAAGGTGTGCCACTCCCAGTTGTCCTCCTCCACGTTCGCCAGCGCGGCGGCCATGCCGCCCTGCGCGGCGCCCGTGTGGGAGCGGGTGGGGTAGAGCTTCGTCAGCACGGCGGTGCGGCTGCGCTTCGTCGCCTCGATGGCGGCGCGCATGCCGGCGCCGCCGGCGCCGACGATGACGGTGTCGTACTTGTGGATCTTCATTGGGTGGTTACCTCAGCCCCGTGCCTAGCGGATGTTCGGGTCGAAGGTGAAGATCACCAGCGTGCCCAGAAGGATGGTGAACACCGTGGCGGTGTACAGCAGGCCCTTGAGCCACAGGCGCGTGTTGGGGCGCTCCGCGTAGTCGTTGATGACGGTACGGAGGCCGTTGGCGCCGTGCAGCATGGCGAGCCACAGCATCAGCAGGTCCCAGACCTGCCAGAACGGGGACGCCCAGCGGCCGGCCACGAAGGCGAAGCCGATCTTGGAGACGCCGCCGTCCAGGAAGAGCTGGATCAGCAGGTGGCCGAGGACGAGGACCACGAGGACGACGCCCGACAGGCGCATGAAGAGCCATGCGGCCATCTCGAAGTTGCCGCGGGTCGCGCGCGGGGTCCTGCCCGTGCGCTTGCGGGGCGCCTCGATGTACGGGGCGGGGTTGTCCACGTCGTAGGCGGTGCCTTCGACGGGACCGATCGCGGAGGTGGTGTCAGCGGACATGTCTGGCGTCAGCTCCCGAACAGTTCACGTGCGGCGTGGCCGAGGACGGGGTACAGCGAGCCCGCCATCAGCACGACCCAGATGCCCACGACGGTCCAGAGCATCTGCTTCTGGTAGCGCGGGCCCTTGGACCAGAAGTCCACGGCGATGACCCGGAGGCCGTTCAGCGCGTGGAAGAGGATGGCGGCGACCAGGCCGTACTCCAGAAGAGCGACGATCGGCGTCTTGTAGGTCGCGACGACCTCGTCGTACGCCTCGGGGGAGACGCGGACGAGAGCGGTGTCCAGCACGTGTACGAACAGGAAGAAGAAGATGAGGACGCCGGTGACTCGATGAGCCACCCAGGACCACATTCCTTCCCGGCCGCGGTACAGCGTTCCAGCCGGCACGGAAAAACCCTCCGGGAGCGGGGATCAGGGCCGGCCGGCTTCGATGTCGGTCAGACCCGGCCGGGTACGGTCCACCGGCCCCGGTCATCGTAGCGACGACTTGTCGGTTCGCTCGCGCGGGGTCCTTCAGTGTGATCAAACAGGCACGGACGGGCTATCGTCCGAGGCGAATTCGGACCATTCCGGGGAGAATCACAGGTTCCCCCGGGTGGAAGTGAGCCCTCCGGCGAGCGCGAAGGCGAGTCGCGAGCGGGCCAGCCGGCGCAGTTCGTCGGCCGCCACGGCCCGCTCCTCCTCCGGTTCGTTGCCGAGACGTGACCGGATTCCGGCCAGCACGGCGTCGAGCCGCTCGCCCGGCCGCACCCCGTCCAGGCTGATGACGAACGCATGGCCGAAGCGGCTCTCGTACGCGGCGTGGGCGGCGCGCAGCGCGGTGCGGGCGGCCGGCGGCGCGTCCGGGTGCGGCGGCGCGGAGGACTCGGCGGCCAGCGCCTCGTCGAGGTCGGCGCCCGCCAGGTCGTACCCGGCCTCCTCTGCGGCGGCCAGCAGGGCGTCCGTCGTCGGATAGGGGCGGTGGGCGGCGATCCGCTCGGCCCAGCGGCGGCTGTGGCAGCAGGCGAGCAGCAGCTCCACGGCCCCGGCGGGGGCCGCCGCGTTGAAGGGGAGCAGGCCGTACGGGGCGCCGGAGGACTTCTGGGCGGGTATGGCCGGCACGTCCGCCGGACCCGGCTCGCGGCAGGGGACGTGGGTGTCGCTGGTCAGCGTGGGCTCCGGGACGGCGGGACGAAGGGGGTGGGCGTGACGCAACGTTATCGACGGGACGGGGGAAGTGTCCGACGAGTGCGCGAATTTCACCCGGAAGGGAGAGTTTGGGAACGTGTGATGGACGTGAAGGTTCCGTTCTTCCGGGTGAGGGTCCGCGGCCGGACGATTGGCCGGTCCGTCCCGGGTGCGGGAGGATGCAGGGGATGCGGTACTCCCCACGAGGCCCCCTGCGCGGCCCGGCACTCCTGGCGGCCGCGGTGGCCCTGACCACCGTGGCGGCCTGCTCGAACGGCTCCCCCTCCGGCGCGGACTCCCCGCCGCCGTCCCCGTCCGGTACGGGACCGGCGGCGACGACCTCGGCCGCGAAGCCGTCCCCGACGCCCACGCCGAGCCCCACGCCCACCCGGACCTACCCGCTCTCCACCGCGCCCCGCACCGTCCCCGCCGTCCGCTCCCACGAGCCGGCCCGCGGCCCCGGCTGGAAGCCCGGCAGCCGCGCCGAGGTCGTCCTCGCCGCCGGCAGCGCCGGCCTCGCCGACGAGGCCCGGCTGCTCGCCGGGGAGCTGGGCCTGCGCTACCGCGGCGAGGCCGCCGCCGGCCCCGGCGACGTCGAGCTGGCCCTCGGCGCGAAGGGCGCCGCCGAGTCGTACACGCTCACCGTGAAGGACGGCCGGGTTCGGATCGCCGGTCCCGACGAGGCCGGCGTCTTCTACGGCACCCGCACCCTCAAGCAGTCGGTGAAGGGGAGCGGGGCGATGCCCGAGGGCACCGTCACCGACCGGCCGGCCAAGCCGCAGCGCGGGCTCAACGTCGACATCGCCCGCAAGCACTTCACCGCCGCCTGGCTGGAGGACCGGATCCGGGAGATGGGCGACCTCAAGCTCAACCAGCTGGGGCTGCACTTCTCCGACGACCAGGGCTTCCGGATCGAGTCCGACTCGCACCCCGAGATCGTGTCGAAGCAGCACCTCACCAAGGCGGAGGTCCGCCGGATCCTCGCGCTCGCCGCGAGCCGGCACGTCACCGTCGTCCCCGAGATCGACTCGCCCGGGCACCTCGGCGCGGTCATCGACGCCCACCCGGACCTCCAGCTGGTGAGCGTCAGCGGCCGGACCCCGCGCGGGGCCGTCGACATCTCCGACCCGGACGCCGCGCGGATCGTCGACGACCTGCTGCGCGAGTACGCGGCGCTCTTCCCCGGCGCCTACTGGCACCTGGGCGCCGACGAGTACGTGGCCCTCATGGCGAAGGACCCCGAGGCCAGCTACCCGCAGCTCGCGAAGGCGGCGCGGGAGGCGTACGGGCCCTCCGGCCGCGTCCAGGACCTGGCGACGGACTGGCTCAACGACCGCGCCGCCACCGTCCGGCCCACCGGCAAGACCCTCAAGGCGTGGAACGACGGCTTCTTCGCCGGCGGCGTGGTGAGCGCGGCGAAGGACCTGGAGGTCGAGTACTGGACGGGCAAGGAGTACGGCGCCCGGCCGCCGCTGCCGTACCTCCAGGCGGGCCGCAGGCTGGTCAACCTCAACGACGAGTACCTCTACTACGTGCTCGGCGAGCCCAACGACTTCACCTACCCGACCGGCCGCCGCATCTACGAGCAGTGGACCCCGCTCGTCGTCCGCGGCACCACCCCGGTCCCGGCCCGCTACGACGCGCAGATCCTCGGCGCGCGGTTCGCCGTCTGGTGCGACCTCTCCGACGCCCAGACCCAGGCCCAGGTGGCCGCTGGCATCCGCCTCCCGCTGGCGGCCCTCTCCCAGAAGGTCTGGGACTCCCGCAAACCCACCCGGAGCTGGTCCGACTTCCGCGCCCTGACGACGAAGCTGCAGGGCTGAGCTGCGGTTTTCCCCTGGACGGCACGGTTCCGCCTGACGTAGGTTCGCGCAGCCCCTCGGGGGAGGGGCGTTCCGATCGCACACCGTTCCTGGGGGGAACCACTTCATGCTGCGCAATCCCAACAACCTGGCGTACGCCGTCATGACCCTGCTGGGCGTCGACGTCTTCCTCGACCTGCTGCTCGCGGGCACCGAGGCGTGGACCCTCGCCGACCCGGTGGCCGCCGCCGAGGCGACCGCCCCGGCGGGGCTCGCCCTCGTGGGCGGGGCCGCCTACATCGCGACCATCGTCGTCTTCCTCGTCTGGTTCTTCCGCGTGCGGCAGAACGCCGAGGTCTGGGCGGGCGACCTCCAGAGCCGCACGCCCGGCTGGGCGATCGGCGCCTGGTTCATCCCGATCGCCAACCTGTGGATCCCGCGGCACATCGCCGCCGACATCTGGCGGGCCAGCCGCCGGGACCCGTCCGCCGCCGACGGCGCCCGGGAGCTGACCCTGCTCAACTCCTGGTGGGGCTTCTGGGTCGCCGGGGCGATCGTGGACCGGGTGGCGAGCCGGATGTACAAGGGGGCCGAGACGCTGGACGAGTGGACCGACGCCGCGGCCTGGTCCCTGGCGGGTTATCTGCTCACGATCGTCGCCGGCGTCCTCGCGATCCTGTTCGTCCGCCGTCTGACCTCTATGCAGCACGCCAAGGCCACTGGCATGCTTTCGGCCGCCGAGTGACGAGAAAGCGCCTGTCGGCGCAGAAGTGGACGTAGAGCGTCCGCATCGGGTGGCGAGGAGGCGTCCATGACGTCGAGTACGGGCCGGAGTCTGCTGGAACTGATCGGCGGGGCCGACGAACGCGGCCTCGCCGCCGCGGGGCTCGCCTGCCTGGACCGGTGCCTGCCGCTGCTCGCGCCCGAGCGCGCCGAGGTGCTGCGCCCGGTGTGGGCGGCGGTGGCGCGCGGCGGCGGCGCGGCGTGGGCCGATACCGTCGCCAAGGCGCGGGGCGAGATCCTCGGCGCCGGCGGCGCGGACGCGGACGCCGGCGGGGTCGTCGCCCTGGTGCGCGCGATGATCGACGCGGTGCCCGCCGAGTGGGCCGAGGAGCCCCTGCGCGCCTGGGCCGAGCGCTGCTCGACCGTGGCGCTCACCGTGCACCGCCTGTACGACGTGAACGAGGACGGCCCGCTGCACGCCGGAGAACTCCGCCGCCAGCTGGCCGTCCTGGACACGGTCGCCCACGGCCCGACCGGACTGCGCCGGGCCCGTGAGCTGTCCACCGAGGGCGGCCGGGTGCTGCGCGCGGTGGTCTCGCGCCGCGCCCGCACCGCCTGAGGCCCGGTCCCTCCTGAGGCTCAGTCCTCCGAGGGCGCCTGGATCGTCGCGGAGGCGATCAGCTCGGCGAGCTGCCGCTCCGCCTCCGCCTTCTCCAGGCCCAGGCCGCTGAGCACGCCCGCGCCGTCCTCGTGCTCCAGGAGGGCGAGGAGGATGTGCTCGGTGCCGACGTAGTTGTGCCCGAGCCGCAGCGCCTCGCGGAAGGTCAGTTCGAGCACCTTCTTCGCCGCCGCGTCGTACGGGATGAGCGCCGGCAGCTCCTCGGCGGCCGGCGGCGGCAGCGTCGGCGTGACGGCCTCGCGCAGCTGCTCGGCGGTGACGCCCTGGGAGGTGATCCACAGGACGGCGAGCCCCTCGGGCTCGGCGAGCAGTCCGAGCGCGAGGTGGCCGGGGACGGTCTCCGCGTTGCGCGCGGCGATCGCCTCGTTCTGCGCGGCGACGACGACGGCGCGGGCGCGCGGGGTGAAGCGGGCGAACCCGGCGTTCGGGTCCATCTTCTCGGCGTCCGGGTCCTTGGGGACGAAGCGCTTCTGCGCGGCCTGGCGGGTGACGCCCATGCTGCGCCCGATGTCGGTCCAGGAGGCGCCGGAGCGGCGGGCCTGGTCGACGAAGTGGCCGATGAGGTGGTCGGCGACCTCGCCGAGGTAGTCCGCCGCGATGACCGCGCCGGAGAGCTGCTCCAGCGTGTCCGGGTGGACCTTCTTGATCGCGTCGATGAGTTCGTCGAGACGGATGCTGATGTGCGGAACCGCGGGATGCGTCATGAGGCAACCCTAGGTTGACACCCCTGGACTGTCAACGGTCGGTTGACACTCGTCGGGGCGTGACTTCTTTCGGGTGATGCGTCGTATGGCATGAAGAGCGGAGGAGTCGGGCGGACGGCGGCCCGGAAAAGGGAGACGACCGGGGCCGCCACCCCCCACAGGAGAGGCCCCGGTCGTCATCCACGGAGCCGCAGCACGGCTCCGTACTCCATACAGCGCCGAGGGTGCGGTTTCTGTCACACCGTCGGCTCGGAGAGCGAAGGTTGCAAGTTGTACAAGCCGCACGTACCGCGTGGACGCGACACCCGGACTCCACGTAGCGTGCTGGAGCGCGAGGCGGACTCGGCGGCGATGACCAGCCCCGACTCCGCGACCGACACCGCGACCGACACGCTGACGCGCACGGAACGCGACCGACGGACAGGGTTTGGGGAGTGCTGGGGGACGACGCGGAGCTGACGGCCGCGGTGCTCGCTGCGCAGGACGGGGACGAGGACGCCTTCCGTACTGTGTACCGCGCCGTGCACCCCCGTCTGCTGGGCTACATGCGCACACTGGTCGGAGAGGCCGACGCCGAGGACGTCACCTCGGAGTCCTGGCTCCAGATCGCCCGCGACCTCGACCGCTTCAGCGGCGACGCGGACCGCTTCCGCGGCTGGGCGGCCCGGATCGCCCGCAACCGCGCCCTCGACCACATCCGGATGCGCGGCCGCCGGCCCGCCGCCGGCGGCGACGAGACCGAACTGACCGACAAGCCAGCCGACTCCGACACCGCGGGCGAGGCCATGGAGGCGCTGGCCACCGGCGACACCCTGCGCCTCATCGCCCGCCTCCCGCAGGACCAGGCCGAGGCCGTCGTCCTGCGCGTCGTCGTCGGCCTCGACGCCAAGTCCGCCGCCGAGGCCCTCGGCAAGCGCCCCGGCGCCGTCCGCACCGCCGCCCACCGCGGCCTGAAGAAGCTCGCCGAACTCCTCGGCGTCGACGGCACCGCCGGCGCCGGGCCGGGCGAGGGCTCCGCCGACGACCCCCAGGGACTCGACGGGGTGCCGCCCCAGCGCGGCCGGAACCCGGGGTTCATAGCCCCCGGCGGTGTGACGCATTGGCGTCCGCGTACGCAGAAGGACATGTGATGGCCGACGAGCGGTACCAGTGGCTCGACCCGGAAGCCGCGGAGCGGCTGCTCCGGGGTGAGCCGGTCGACCCCGCCGACCCCGCGGCCCGCACCCGGGCCGCGGCCCTCGCCGACGCCCTCGCCGCGGCCCTCGCCGCCGCC
>NZ_BNBS01000193.1 GCF_014656075.1 Streptomyces hydrogenans | reverse complement strand
AACCGTGAGCCTGAGACTTTCCTCGGTACTCAACATGATGCGAACCTAACCCACTCCATGCGCAATATGCATAGAAGATGCGTGTATTGATCGCTGGATGTGTGTACGAGCGATGAGCTCGCTCCGCCCTGACGGGGCGGGCCGCGTTTGAGATCTGCCGCAGAGCCGCAGACCAGGCAGAGTCCGAAAGGCCGGCACGCCGGGCTTTGCTCGGTACGATCGGCAGGTAGGAGGGGGCGTGATGTTGCAGGTTCTGTACAGCAGGGACACCCGAGAGGTTGAGCTATCGGGGACGCGTGAAGGGCTGCTGGCGTTCGGGAAGCTGCTGCGGGGGAAGGCCGGGAGCTGTGGTCTCTCGGAGAACCAGCGTCCCTTTCCCTACGAAAGGTCGCTGTCCGGGATCGTGTTCCGGGAGGATCCGGAGCGGGCCGGCGTTTCGATCGTCACGGAAGCCCAGATCCTGAGGATCCAGGGAGGGCGGGAAGCTCTCGACCTCCTCGCCGACAGCCTTGAGGGGTTCGCCTCCGAGGCGGATGCAAGCGATCATTGCCACGTCGACTCCCCGACATACGACTACATCGCTCCGGAATCGGACCCGCTGGTGATTGCGTTCATGAAATGAGCGCAGAGCCTTCGACCGCACCGCAGTCGAGCCCGTAGGCCTCAGTGCGAGAGAGCGATCGTGGGCCTGGGCGGGTTGCCGGTCGGCCCGCTCTCCAAGGCGGCCGCTCAGCCGCTCAGCGGCGGCAGGCCATGCTCGTACCCCTTGACCGCGTAGTCCTTCAGCATGCTCGACACACCGTCCCTGCTCTCTCCTTTGAGGAAGGGGATCGCCGTCGCCAGATAGCCGGGGGATTCGAGAAGGTACTCCAGAACCTGCCAGTACACGGCACCCTGCACGAAGATACCGGGAGTCTCGTACATCTCTTCCACAAGATCAAAACAGCGCCGCAGCAGGTCTTCATCGAGCCGTTCCTCGGCCAGGGCCGGCTGCAGCACAGCCCTGGTGAAAAGATCGAGAAGATTCGCATACAGATCGGTATCGGTGTCTTTCTCCGGCGGCGCCTCGCCCGCTCCCAGTTCGTACTTCTCTTCCACAAAGGGACGCGCCTCGGGAATCCTGTCCACCAGCAGCGTGAGGAAAGAATCAGCGTCGGCCATCATGAAATCGCCCCTTCTCCTACAGCCATGCGGCAGCCTGCGGAGGCACCCGGTCCACCCCCTCAGGCACGAGAAGCAGTATGGAGGGGCGGCTCCCCCATCCACAGCGGGGACCATCCCCCCAGGCACCTCGGATCGGCCAGCATGAAGGTCCGTCGGCGATCCGAGGGCAGGGAGGGGGAACGCTGTGGACGGGCCATGAAGCAGGCCCGAACAGGTCGGACCCGCCCCGTGGCCGGCGCTGGCCTGTCTGGTCGGGCTGTTCCTGGCCTGCGTCGTACTGACGAACTTCACCGCCAAGGAATCCTGTGACCAGCCTCGCCACCCTCACCCAGCTCGTGCCGCCCCCGGCACGCCCGACTCCCACAGACTGGAACACGGTCGAAACCCTCCTCCAGACCCCCCTGCCGACCGACTACAAGCAACTCGTCGACACCTACGGCCCCGGCTCCTTCTGCGACTTCCTCCACCTCTCCACCCCCCACCGGAGC
Source organism: Streptomyces hydrogenans (assembly GCF_014656075.1). GTDB lineage: Bacteria > Actinomycetota > Actinomycetes > Streptomycetales > Streptomycetaceae > Streptomyces > Streptomyces hydrogenans. The sequence goes on along the minus strand of NZ_BNBS01000193.1, from coordinate 8,257 downwards.
AAGGAAGCCGTCGACCTCACCGGGCCCATGCCCGCCCGGCTGCGCGGGCAACTGGCGAAGGACCTCGACAGCGGCAAGTACCCCGTGCCGCACCGTCCTGAAGACCTCTTCGCCATCGGGGTGACCGACAACGGCAACCACCTCTTCTGGATCACCACACCAGAGAAACAGCCCGACGCCTGGACCGTCACCGTCGACGAGGCCGACGGGCGCACCTGGCACACCCACGAGGGCAACCTCACCTCGTTCCTCGTCACGCTCCTGAGCGGCCACGAGCACCCGCCGGTCTTCCCCCGCGACCTCCTCAGCCGCGGCGCGTTCTTCACCCCCGCGCCTCCGGCCGCCCCCGCCACCCCACCCACGGCCAGCGCGGGCGGTTCGAGCACCAGTACTGCCGCCATCCGGGAATGGGCCCGAGCCCAGGGCTACGACGTACCCGACCGCGGACGCATCCCCGCCCCTGTCATCCAGGCATGGGAACAAGCCCACTGAGTCGGGCACCCGGATCACACTGCCGTGCCCCGGCCTCTTCAACGCCAGGCCTACCCGCAGTCGGCGCAACGGACGTGAGCAGATGCTCCTGCGCCTGCCCCGGCCGGGTGACGGCAGGCGGCACCGGACCCGGCACCCCGATGACATCTGTGCCGTTCTGTCCAACGCTCCCACGAGGAGTGGCAAATGATGAGCAGCCCGCTGCGCGTGATGGTCGCGCTCGCCGTCGCCACGCCCGTCGCGATGGCGACCGCGACCTTCGCCCATGCCTCTCCAGCCGCGCTGCGCTCAGCCCGGCCGGCGCCGTTCGTTGGCGGCATGGCTGTGTAGGTGAGAGGCGGTTGAGACGTCATATATCTCTCTCAACGGCACAGGAGCCTCGTGCGTTGCGGTCCGCCAGCCTCACCCGATCAGCGGCCACTCTCAAGAGGCTCAGCCAGCTGGAGCCGGGGCGGCAGGCATCATGTTCGTCATCACGACCGTGCTCTGCCGGCCAGCCAGCTCGACCCCTTCCGCGGGTGTGTCCGGGCTTTGATCCGGTCGGTCAGGGCTGGGCGGCAATCGTGAGGGGCGGCCGTGACCACAGGGCTGCTGTTGCCGCTCCCACGGTCAGCAGCCCGATCGCCGCGAGGAATGCGAGAGCCGAGTCGGCCGGGTGAAGGAGCCAGGCCCAGGGCTGGGGCGAACCTCCAGGCCGCCAGCCGCCCGCGGCAAGGACGAGGGGGATCGCAGCGAGGACGCCTCCCGTGACAGGCGGTCCCAGTGCTGGAAAGAGAAGCAGAGCGATCCCTGTGTATCCGGCGATGTTGCGGCCAAGTACCAGGGCGAGTTCGAGGTCGAGCATGAAGTAGCAGGCCGCGGCCGTGAGAGCGCCTCCTGTCGCGACGGCGAGGCCGAGGCCTGCGTCCCAGATCCGAACGCGGCGTGCGGCGACTCCTTCAGTCTGCCTGTCGGCTCGCCCGAGGCCGTACAGGAGCGTCACCGCGGGGAGCAGTGTCATGAGGTGGGCGAGGAGGAACTGGCCGGACTGTCCCGTGAGGACGGGGATGGGTAGTTCGAGGTTTCCCGCGACCAGGCCGAGGAGCATGGTGCCGGTGGTGGACGCAGCGAGGAGGGGAACGGCGCGGATCTTGCACCACCAGATCATCCCTTCCCCCTGGAGACGGTCGCAGGCGGCGGGGTGTTGCAGGAGGTCAGTGCTGCACGGGTCTGCTGGTACCAGACGATCTGTGTGGCGGGCGGCAGCGTGCGTACCTTCGTGGCGATCCGTGCTTCGTCGGGCCCGAATCGTCCGGCGACGGCTTCTTCCGGGACGCCTGCTGTGGCGTAGAGCCAGGCGGCCAGGGGGCCGGCGGCTACGGCGGCGGGGTACGGCTCGCCGTTGAACGCACATGCGGGAGGGGAAGGGAGCAGGCCGGAGGCGACGCCCGCAGCGATGTCGGCTCCGTGCGTGTCTGGGCCGATGCCGAGTTTGAGTTCATCCGCTGCCGGGCGGGCCGCCATGGTGAGCGTGCTGGGCAGGAGCAGGCCTGCTGTCGTCAGCCGTGCGGCTGCTGCACGTGCCTCCTGGTGCACCATCTGCGGGTTCGCGACCTCGGGCCAGAGGCAGACTCTCGGCCGCTCGGTGTCGTCGCAGACAAGGGCGTCGGTGGAGCGTGGCTGGAGAGGATCGGCGCCGAGGTCGCGGGCGACAAGCCAGGTGGCGAGCACGCCGCCGGCCACGAGCGTGAGGGCCGCGGTCAGAGCAACAGGCGTACTTCCGCGGTAGATCAGGGTGAGGGCTGCGGCGGAGACGGCGGTGGCGAAGAAGATTGTTCCGGCCAGGGCCCGGGAGTCGACCGACGTGTCGATCGAGCAACAGTTGCTGAGACCGCCGCCCACCAGGTACCGCAGCCACATGATGCTCCATGACGCCGGGTAGGCCCCCACGAAGAAGCTGCCGATCAGCGCGACCGGTGGGGCCAGCACGCGCGGCATGACGCGGCCGAGGACATAGCCGGCCAATGTGTGTGCGACGAGCATCGCGGCCACGGCGCCAAGGATGCCGAAGTCGGGCAGGCCGAGTGGCACGTCGGCGGCCGCAGCGGACGTCGCGAGCGCCACGAGGATGCCCGCCAGTCCCATCACCAGCACCGGCAGCAGCACAGGCACCGCAATGGCCAGCGGTCCGCGGACCGCCGGCTGCTCGAAGACCCGCCCCTTGGTGAGGCGCGCGCCTTCCCACGCGGCGGCAGCGGCGCAGGCAGCGGCAACGAAAGGCAGGGCGAAGGCGGCACTGCCGGTCGCCGACGGCCAGTAGCGGGGAGTCACCCAGGCAGACAGATCGTCTCCGAGGGCAAGGAAGACGAACCCGGCCACAAGCGGCAGCAGGACGGTCGCGGGGGACGACCTCACAATGGTGCGCACCAGCACGTCAGACCTCCCTGCCTACGAGGGCCGAGTACGCGGCTTCGGCGCTTTCCCGCGGCGAGCTGAGATGGGAAGCCAGCGCGTGGAACTCCTGAGTGGTGCCCTGGAAGCGGACCTGCCCGCCGGCCAGGACCATCACGTCCTCGTAGAGGTCGGCCAGGTCCTCGGTCTGGTGCGTGGAGACGACGACGCTCACCGCCCGGCTGAGTTCCGCCACGAGATCACGGAACACGCCGCGCTGTGTGGGGTCCAGCCCGGCCGTCGGCTCGTCCATCAGGATGAGCTCGCTGCGGTGGGTCAGGGCACCGGCGATACCCATACGCCGCAGCTGGCCGCCGGAGACCTGGTGACTCTTACGGTCAGCCAGTTTCTCCAACTGCACCCTTGCGAGGGCTCGGGCCGACTCTTCCCATGCGGAGGACCGGGACAAGCCCTTCAGCCATCCCGCGTAGGCGACCTGCTCCCTGACGGTGAGTCCTGGGATCGGGGTGATCTGCTGCGGGATCCAGGCCACTGCCTTGCGGTATCTGGCGCGTTCACGCTTGGAGGACGCTGCGAGCCCGTTCCAGGAGACCATGCCGGCAGCCGGTGTGAGGTGCGAGGCAGCCAGCGACATGAGCGTGGACTTCCCCGCTCCATTCGGCCCCAGGAGCACTGTCGCGGAGCCTTCGATCCGGGCAGTGAAGTCCGAAAAGACATCGGCCTTCGTTCCGTAGCGGAAAGAGAGGCCTTGGAAGATCAGAGCCATAGCACGCATTCCGCTGCACTCCAGGGGAAGCAGCTTTTCTGGTGTTCCGGTGCACTGCCTGTGCCCCGAAGACGCGTATCCGCCGCCGGGGCACAGGCAGTATGGCGGGTCAGTACCGGGTGGTGAGAGTGTTGACCTTCAGATAACAGCAGTCGGTGAAGCCGTCGACTTCGAAGTAGTAGTTGCCGGCGGCGAGGTCACCCCAGGACGTAGTGTTGCAGTAGTTGGTTCTCGTGCCCTTGCTCTTGTCCGGGCCGAAGACGTCCTTCCAGACGATCAACGTGGCAGCCCTGAACGTGCGGCCCTCCACCGAGCATCCGCTGAACGCGACAGATGTACTGGTGGAGTCGGCGTTGGTGTCGTTCCACCGACGCGACTCGAATCCAGGCAGCACCCCCGACATGCTGGACGACCAGGAGCCCTCGGCGAACGCGGGCGTCCCAGCCGCAAGACCGATGACTGCCGCACCCACCAGCAGCCCACGAGATAAGCGTCGATCCATAACTTTCAGCCACTCCGTTCCATTGGTGACGTCACCGATGTGACGTGCAAGAACAGGAAGACGAACATGCCCCCCGACAAGGGAAACGAGTATTCGCTCTACTTCAGGCCGTAGCCGCCCGGCGATCACCAGATTCGACGCCAGGGGGGTTCTGGCTGGATCGAAGCGTTTAGTGTCGCGATCTGGATGAACCCAATACCTGAGAAGTCAGAAGTCCGTCAGGTTCACGCGCCACACAGGGGCGGAGGAGTCACACTCCGGCGGCGAAATGTTCCATTCGTTCCACCATCCCAGGTGTTTCCCTTCGCGCAACGAATAACAACCTTCCCCACCCTGAGTGCGGGGACAGCATGACTGCAGCTCTGCGGCATCCCCGACCCGGATTCATCTCGGAATCGCTGGAAGCGGGCACTCAGGGCTTTTCCGGACAGTTCAGCGATGGGCCTATTCCTGCAGACCTGCTGACGTACACGGATCACGTCGGCAACACGGTTGTACGGGCCAAGGAGAGCTGGACGACGTGCTCCAGCGCAGCTGCTCTGTCGCTTCATGCCCCCGACTGCAACGGCGAACTGTTGGTCCACACCCCAAACTCCCCGTGGTGACTGTCCCGACTGTTCTTGAGTTAGCTCAGGAATGGTGACGAGATCCCGTCCGATCGCAAGATCGGGCGGGATCTTCGTCGTTTCGGGGGTCGTTCGATGCCTGTTCGGGGTGGTGGATGGCGGCGTATCGGGTCTGGCGGGTTGCTCGGCAGGTGCCTCACCGCTGCCGGGGCATGCGAACCGGCCCCGGTCGCCCGGGGCTGGTGATGGTGCTGTGCGGCTGTGACGCTGCCCGATCAGAGGCTGGCCGGCGGATGCCGCCCCATGTCGAGTGGTGTGGGGGCGGAAGACGAGTCGCGACCTGGGGCAGCCGGAATGGAATCGAAGTCGGCGTCGGAGAGTCGGGTGCCGGTGCGCTCGTAGAGCCAGGTTTCCAGGATGTCCAGGTTTCCGATGGCCAACATGATCGCGATCAGGATCGTCTGGGCCACCTGGCCGGGTGCTCGGCGGTGCATCGGGTTGCCGATGTCCATGTAGGCGCCCTTGAGGCGGCCGTTGAGGCCCTCGTTGTGGGAACGGATCGGCTTGTAGATCCGATCCCGGGTGAGGCTGAGGTAGTGGCTGTCCTGCCGGAACTTGGCGATCTTCAGGTCTCCGGCCGCGTCGACGGGGACGCTGATCGCGGAGGCCCCGCAGACGGCGGGCAGCGCCTCCTTGCCGGGAGGGTCCGTCCACTCTCTGTCAGGGAGCTGGACGGTCGGGCGAGCCGAGGCGTGGCTGGCGCGGGAGCGGAGATCCGCCAGTTTGATCACGGTCTGAGGCGGGCCCGAGGCGGTCGGTCGAGCAGGGCGGAGGCGTTCTCGGCGTGGACAGTTCACCGAAGGGGACGGCCCGGCCGCCGGGCATTGCAGGCGCACGGTTCCGCGGGCGTCGGCGTTCTGCTTGAGCTTGAGGAAGTAGGGCAGTCGCTCGGCGACCAGAGGTTTCAGATCGTCGAGCCGTCGGCGGAAGGTCTTGTCGTCCATGCCGTGAGTGGCCTGAGCCAGGGCGTTGGGGATGTGTGGGCAGGCGAGGGAGCCGTCGACCAGTACGGCTCCTTGCCAGCTGCCCTGGATGCCACGGTCGGCCGCCTTGTAGTCCAGGGCCAGGCGGTAGCCGAGTCGGCGTACCGGAACCTGAAAGTTCTCCGGCGAGCAGCCGGTGTAGGCCCGATCCGCGGCACAGATACCTGTCGGCAGTCGAAGCTCGGCGAGGTGCTTCAACACGGTGACCGCGTTCTCGCCCGTACGGACGGTTGGTGTGTCCAGGCTGAGGCCGAGGCAGAGCTGCGGGTAGGAGGGCGCGCGGCGGCCCTTCGCGGCCCCTTCGCCTGTGCGGGAGTGGGCGGCGACGAGCAGGCTCGCGCTGTAGCCGAAGATGCCCTTGTCGGAGCCGCCGCTGAAGTGCCAGCCAGCGGTGATTTCGACGGAGGCCGTGCCCGAGTAGTTGCTGTCCGGGTCGGCCAGAACCGGGATCGAGGTGGCGTCCACTCCCACGTCACCGGCCCAGTGCCGCATGTATCCGCGTTGCTGTGCCAGCCGGACCGGGACCAGTACGAGATCGTTCGCGAGCCGTTGGAGCCGGTTCGCGGCCGCGCGGCCGACAGCCTCGTCCCAGACAGCGGAGTGGATGTCAGCCTCCGCTTGGACCAGGCGCCGACGCCGGTCGCAGCGTGCCGGGTCGAGCGCGGTGGTGATCCGGTCCAGCCCCCGGTAGAGGCGACGACTGGCAGCTATGCACGCGCGTGCTGTGGACGGAGGCATCTCGGGGATGCCGAGCCAGGCGCGAGCTGTGGGCTGGAGACGGAAGTGCAGGATCCGCCAGGCGTCGGAGACCGTGGCTCGGCCCGTGTAGTACACGGCGAGCATCAGGCCAGCCAGTACGGTCCTGGGCCGTACGCCTGGTGGCCCGGGACGGCCTCGCAGCATGTCCTCCAGCTGTTGGGGCAGGCCGGAGCGGTCGAGGACGGTCAGCAGCTGTCCGACCTTGGAGTCGGGGATCTCGGTGAGCCGTCCAGGCCGCAGTCGTGGTCGCGCATGGCGGGCGGCCAGCTGGTCGGCTTCAGGCCGCGCCCTCACGAGCGGCGGCCACGCAGCAAGCGGATCACCTCCGCTCTGGGTAGTGGGGGCACCCAGTGGTGGTAGCCCGCCAAACCGGCAGGGGAGGCCATGCCCGCGGCGGAAGCGACCGCCTCCGGACTGATGCCCTCGGAAAGCCGGCCGACGATCCATGTCGACCGCAATCGCCGAGCGGAGAGCGGCGGCAGACCCGTGTGGGGCCGATGGCGGGCAGGCCAGGAGGAGACGAGGTTCTTGGCTGCCGCGACCTTCCGTCCCGGCCTGAAGAGGAATCCGGGTCCGGAGGTCTCTGCCAGCTCGGCCAGCGTGCCTTCCCAGTCGGAGTGGCACGCCACGAGTCGCCCGAGCAGCTTCTCCTCCAGCACCGCAACCCCACCGGAGGTCACGCGAACATGGCTGCCTCGCATGGGCGGGACCTCGCCCGGCATCAGGCCACACCCGGCTCCGAGTGCCATGAGGGCGAGGCCGTCGAGTCGAGCCTGGTCCGGCAGATGATTCGACCAATCCCGCAGGCGAGCCAACTCTCCGGCTCCATAAGGCGGCTGAGGAGTGCGAGGCGAGGAAAGCCGAGCCGGAGGGGCCTCCCCGCGCTGGACCCACACCAGAGCTTCCCGAGCCCGCCGCAGCCAGGTCCGGTAGGTCAGCACCGTCGAGTCCTTCACCTCAACGCAGCCCGACAGGATGAAGGCGTCGATCGTCTCGGTCCGCAGCCAGATTCCCGGGTCGCGCGGCAGCCCGCTCCGGTCCGCCCAGACCGCGATCCGGCCGATCACATGCAGCAGATGCTCCGCCGCGTAACAGGTGGCCGGAGCTGTCGCCGCCACGGTGGCTCTCACCAGCTCGGCGACCGGTCCCCACTGCCGGTGCGGCAGCCGGGGCCGGTAGTCGCGGATCTTGCTGGAGACCTCCGAGCTCAGCGTCACAGACCAACAGAAGCGGCTGGACAAGCAGCCAGTGAAGACGTCGAAGGCGATCTTCACGGAAAGGAGTGCATCGACATGGTCGGAGGTATGGCCCGCAAGACCGCGCCGCGAGACCTTGCCCGCGATCCGGAATCCTGGCCCGACTCCGCCGTCGACGACATCGCCGCCAGAGTCGTCCAGGCCATCGCCCGCGCGCTCGCGCTCGCCCTGGAGCGCGAGAAGCGAAGCCTGCGGCAGGTCTCTACCGGATCCGGGGTCAACCGGCAGGCCATCGCCGACCTGCTCGCCGGCCGATGCTGGCCGGACGTCGTCACCGTTGCCCGCCTGGAAGATTTCCTCGCCGTCCCGCTGTACCCGCGGGACGGAATGCGCAGTACGCATCAAAATCGGCCTTCCCGTTCCCAGGGAAACCCGCCCCAAGGAACGACGAAATAGGCCACGCGCCCCCGAGGCGAGGCGGATTGCTCTAAGGGCTGTCCCGTAACGCTTCGGGTGTCCCGGCTGCTACTTGTGAGGCGGCA
>NZ_BNBS01000192.1 GCF_014656075.1 Streptomyces hydrogenans | reverse complement strand
GCGGTCGGGCGGCACGATGCCGTGGGTGCGGGCGGTGGGCGGGGCGGGCGGCCGGGGGCTGCCGAGCAGGCGGTGCACCGGGACGCCGGCCCGCCGGGCGGTGAGGTCGAGGACGGCGGACTCGACGGCGGCGAGGACCCCGGCGGGCAGGGCGGCGCCGAGGGTTCCGGCGGGGGCGAGTTCGGCCCAGGCGGTCTCCGGGTCGGGGAGCCGCTCGACGTCGGGCCGGACGGCGGCCAGGTGCCGCAGGATCTCCCGGGTGGGCAGGCCGAGGTAGGCGCTGCTGACGGCCTCTCCCCGGCCGTCGAGCCCGTCGTGCTCCAGACGGACGTGGACGGCGTCGCGGCGGGCGGTGACGGAGCGGGAGATGCGGAGCGGTTCGGCGAGGTGGAGGGTGGTGGTGGTCCAGGTGAGTCTCATGCGGGGCGTGCGGGTGGTGCTCGTCAGGTGGTTCATACGGCTCCTCCCGGGGCCGGCGGGCGCGGTACGGGGACGGGGGTGGGATCGGGGGCGGGAGCGAGGGCGGCGGCGGGAGTGCGGCAGCGGGTCCAGCCGACGGCCTCGGCGGCGCGCGGGTGCGGGATCTCCAGCGGGTGGCCGGCCGGGGTGGCGCCGGTGAGTCCGTGGGCGTGGCAGTAGGCGTCGTCGTAGACGGTGCCGAGGTAGCGGTGGGGGCCGTCGGGGAAGACGGTGGCGACGACCGCGCCGGGCTCCGCGCGGGCGGCCCACGCGGCGACCAGGGCGACGGCGCCGGTGCTCCAGCCGCCGGAGACGAAGCTGCCGCGGGCGAGCCGGCGGCAGGCGTCGACGGCTTCGGCGGGGCCCACCCAGTGGACCTCGTCGAAGAGTTCGGGCCGGACGTTGCGGGGGCGGATGCTGCTGCCGAGGCCGCGCATCAGCCGGGCCCTGGCGGGCTGGCCGAAGAGGGCGGAGCCGACGGAGTCGACGCCGACGACCCGGAGCCGGGGCCAGCGGCGGCGGAGCGGGCCGACCAGTCCCGCGCTGTGGCCGCCGGTGCCGACGCTGCACACCAGGACGTCGAGGTGGTCGAGCCGGGCGATGAGTTCGGCGGCCATGGAGCGGTAACCGGCGGGGTTGTCGGGGTTGTTGTACTGGTCGGGCCAGTAGGCGTCCTCGGTGCGGGCCAGGATCTCGCGGAGCCGGGCGAGGCGGGCGGCCTGCCAGCCGCCGTGCGCCGCGGGCCGGTCGACGAGTTCGAGCCGGGCTCCGTGGCCGCGGAGCAACTGGCGCATGGACGGTTCGAGTTCGGTGTCGCCGACGAGGACGACGGGGTGGCCGAGGGCCTGTCCGGCGAAGGCCAGCCCGAGGCCGAGGGTGCCGGAGGTGGACTCCACCACGGGGGCACCGGGGCGCAGTTCGCCGCGCCGCCGGGCGCCGGTGAGCATGGACACGGCGGCGCGGGCCTTCATGCCCCCGGCGCCGAGTCCTTCGAGCTTGGCCCAGAAGCCGGGGTGCGGGTGGGGCAGCGGGGTGTGGATCCGGGCGAGCGGGGTGCGGCCGACCAGGGCGAGGAGGCCGGGTTCGGCGGGCGGCGCGTCGGAGCGGGGCGGGGCGGGGGCGAGCGTCATGCGCGGTCTCCGTAGCGGTGGACGACTCCGGGACCGCCGTCGAGCCAGAAGAAGGGGTACGGCTCCGCCGACACGGCGGTCACGCCGGTGCCGAGGAAGCGGGGCAGGACGGCGCTGCCGGTCTGGGCGAACATCACGAGGGGCTTTCCGGTGCGGGCCGCGTGGTCGAGGAGGCCCTGGAAGGTGCCGTTGCCGAGGGTCATCCCGGAGGCCAGGACGGCGCCGCAGCGGTCGAGCAGGGCGGCGGTCCCGGTGTGGACGGGTTCGCCCCACTCGGTGGTGCCGCCCTTGAGGTCGCAGGGCAGGTAGGCGAGGCCGCGGGCGCGGAGCCGTTCCAGGAGCGAGTTGACGACGCCGACGACCAGGACCGGGCGGCCTGGCGCCGGGTCGGGCAGCAGGTCGACGACGGCGCGGGCCCGGGCCCGGGAGCGGGTGAGGCTGTCGCCGGCCGGCAGCGGGTGGGGGCGCGCGCCGTGGGCGGGCGTGTGGGGGCGGACATGGGAGAGGTACGCGTCGAGGGCGGCGATCCGCACGGGCGTGAGCGGGTGGTCGAGGAGCTCGGCGACGGTGGCGCCGACGCACTCGTCGAGGGCTCCGGGAGGAAGCGCCCCCGGCTCGACGGCGCAGGAGCCCACGGCGGCGCCGAGCCGCAGGCTGAGCACCTCGTTGCGGTATCCCCGGGCCCGGCCCTCGTGGCGGACCGCCTGCGCGGTGGTGAAGGCGAGCGCGATCCGGGTGCGGGCGGGATCGGGGCCGTACGCCCCGGCGCGCACCAGGTGGAGGAGGTCGGCGAGGGTCCGGACGACCGGGTCGTCGTGGACGCGGGAAGGGGCGGCGGGGGCGGGGCGCGCCGGGTGCGGGACCGTGCGCGCCGGCTGCGGGTGCGGGGCGGGGAGGGTCACGCGGGCACCGTCACCGTCGCGGCGGTGTAGCGGGGTCGCAGGGCGGCCAGCAGGCGCTCGGCGGCGGCGCGGGCGCCCGGACCGTGGGTGTCGGCGGTCATGACGTGACCGAGGTAGGCGTTGTTGCTGGTGGCGGGACGGACGGTCCGGCCGGGTGCGGCGAGGGTGAGTTCCAGGACCTCGGGGCGGCCTCGGACGGCGTCGGCGCCGTCGATGCCGGCGAGGACGCCGTCGGTGCCGGGCGGCAGCTCGTCGGGGTGGGGCAGCAGGAAGGAGACGGCGGCGCTGCGCACGCCGGTCGGGCGGGGCGCGAGGGCGGGGGCGCGGCCGAGGGCGACGTCCACGCAGGCGGCGGCGAGGTCGACACCGGTGACGTGGCGGACGAGTTCGGTGATGCGGTTGCCTGCCGGGCGGGGGTTGACCTCGATGACGCGCGGGCCCTCGGGGGTCAGCTTGAGCTCGGTGTGACAGACGACCTGGTCGAGGCCGAGCGCCTCGACGGCGCGCCGCGCGGTGGCGGCGGCCGAGGCGGCGGCGGTCTCCTCGATCCCGGCGGGGAACATGTGGCCGGTCTCGATGAAGGCGGGGGCGCCGCCGATGCTCTTGTCGGTGACGCCGACGACGTGGGTGGTGCCGCCGGCGGTGACGGTCTCGACGCTGACCTCGGGGCCCCGGAGGAGTTCTTCGAGGAGGACGGCCGGGTCGCGGTCCTGGCCGCGGGCGTTGACCGGGAAGTCGGCCAGCTCCTGGCAGGCGCGTTCCAGTTCGCGTTCGTCGCGCACCGCGCGGACCAGCATGCCGGCGCACAGGTCGACGGGCTTCACGACGAGCGGGTAGCCGAGTTCCCGCGCGGCGGCCGCCGCCTCGCCGGGGCCGTCGCAGCGGGCGTGGCGGGGTCCGGGGACACCCGCGGCGGCGAGCGCACGGCGCGTCAGGTCCTTGCGGCAGGCGGCCTCGGCGTGTTCCGGCGCGGGGCCGGGGAGGCCGAGCCGGCGGGCGGTGCGGGCGACGGCCGGGAGGTAGTAGTCGCAGGAGGAGACCACGCCGTCGAAGCGGAGGACGGCGTGCAGGGCCTCCAGGCGCGGGAGCAGGGTGCCGAGGTCGTTGGTGTCGGCGGTGACGATGTTGCGGGCGGTCAGCAGGGGGTGCGGGCCCTCGTCGGCGGGGGCGGCGCGGAGGTAGTGGTGCAGGTCGCGGGTGACGAAGGTGAATTCGTGCCCGGCCTGGCGGATGGCGGCGGGCAGGAGTCTGCTCATCGACCCCACCCAGCTTTCGAGCACCAGCAGGTGTGCCACCGGAGTTCCTCTCGGATTGCCGTCGGTTGCGTGCGCCGCAGACGCTATCGGAAATCGTTTTCATTTCCAACAGCGGGGCGCGGGCATGCCCGAGGGCGGCGGGAAGCCGCCGGAGAGGGAGGGGCCGGGCGAGGAACGAGGGGGTGGGCGCGGGCGGCTGGGTTCAGCCGGCGTCGAGGGCGCCGACCAGGCTCGCCACGGTCACGGTGTTGAAGACGAAGGCGATGATCGCGTTCGCCGAGACCGTGCGGCGCATCTCGCGGGAGGTCACGTCCACGTCGGTGGTGCCGAAGGTGGTCATCACGGAGAGGGCGAAGTAGACGTAGTCGGCCCACCGGGCGGGCCCGTCACCGGGGAAGTCGAGGGCCCGCTCGCCCTCGACGATGTTGTCGGCGTGGAAGCAGACCGCGAAGGCGGTCAGGACGGTCACCCAGGCGGTCACGACGAGGGCGAGGGCGATCGCGACGCGGACCCCCTCGCCGAGGTGGGTGCCGAGGTGTCCGGGACGCCAGACCACCGCGACCAGCAGGGCCGCCGCCCCGATGGAGAGCGAGACGCCGGGGCCGGGGGCGCTGCCGAGCACGTACCGCTGGAGCACCGTGCCCCGCTCCTCGCGGCGCCCGGCCCAGGCGTGGACGGCCTCGGGCGCGGCGGTGGAGAAGGCGGTGAGGGTGACGGCGAGGTAGGTGAACAGGTACGCGAAGAGCACGATGACGCCGACGTCGGCGACGGAGAACCGCCGCGCGTCGTCGAGCACCAGCACGAACAGGGCCGCCGTGCAGCCCGCCGCGATCCAGCTCACGGTCGAGCGGGGTCGCTCGGGGAGCCAGGAACGCACCAGGGGCACGACGGAACCCTCTCGCCGCGACGACGACCGACCGATACGGCACAAGGTACGACACCACGGACCCGGAACACGGAAGGTCGCGGCGCGGGAGGTCGCGGCGCGGGAGATCCCCACGCCGAATCCCGCACGAGGAGTGGGGCGCTCCCGGCGAGCGCCGGCTTCCCTCAGCCGCCGGGGGTCGGCTCCGGGCCCGGGGGCGACTCCGGTCCGGCCGCCCGCAGGTCGGCGAGGAGTTCGGCCTGGCCGGCGAGGACGCCGGACAGGATCGCCCGCGCGACGGCGAGCAGCTCCGCCACCCGCGGGTCGGTCAGCGCGTAGTGCACGGCGGAGCCCTCGCGGCGGGCGACGACCAGGTTCGCGCGCCGGAGGACGGCGAGCTGCTGCGAGAGGTGGGCGGGCTCGACGGCGATCTCGGCGAGCATCTCCGAGACGGCGTGCTCCCGCCGGCTCAGCAACTCCAGGACGCGGATGCGGACGGGGTGGCCGAGGGTCTTGAAGAACTCCGCCTTGAGTTGGTAGAGCGGCGCGGCCCTGGTCATGGCGGGGTCAGACCTTCTTGACCACGCTCGACTTGAGCTGCATGGCGCCGAAGCCGTCCACCTTGCAGTCGATGTCGTGCCCGTCGACGCCGTCCACGAGGCGGATGTTGCGGACCTTGGTGCCGGCCTTGATGCCGCTGGGGCTGCCCTTGACCTTGAGCGTCTTGACGACGGTGACCGTGTCGCCGTCGGCGAGCACGTTGCCCACCGCGTCCTTGATCACCTTCGCGCCGCCCTCGGCCTCGGCGGCGGCCTCGCCGCCCGCCTGCCACTCATGGCCGCATTCGGGGCAGACGAGCAGGGCGCCCATCTCGTAGGTGTAGACGCCGGAGCACGTGGGGCAGGGGGGCAGGTTCTCGTTCACCCCTCGATCCTACGGAGCGATGTGAGCAATTGCGAAAATCCGCAAGCCGCAGGGGAGGGGGGCGGGGTCCGTGCGCATCGCGCCGGTCGCCGGGTCACGCCGGCCCCACCACGATCAGGACGTCACCCGCGGACCAGGTCCGGGACACGGCCTTCGGCGGGTTGAGGCGGGGCAGGGCCGCGTCGCGGGGACGGTAGCCGAGGGCGGCGACGCCCCGGCGGGCCGCCGCAGCGGCCAGGTCCGCGAAGGGGGCTTCGGTGCCGGGCGGGACGAAGTCGCGGGCGGGGCGGAGACGGACGCCGTGGCCGGTGGGGGCGAACAGCTCGTCGAAGGCGGCCGCCAGATGGCCGTTCTGGGACACCTGGGCCAGCAGGAGGGCGGTCAGCCGGCCGGTGACGAGGAGGTCGGTGCGGCGGGCGGCGGGGGCGAGCGGGCGGTTGCGGGCGTCGGTGAGCTCGGCCACCACCGGCACGGCCCGGCCGGTGCGCCGCTCCCGCGCCCGGAGGTGGAGCAGGGCGACGAGGGTCCGCCCGTCGGGGTCCGACTGCCCGTCGCCGCCCGGCCCCGCGAGGACCACCACGTGGTCGTACGCCTCCGGCTCCGCCGCCACTCCGACGCCCTCCCGCACCATGAACGCCCCCTCGTCGCCCCGCACCGCCACCACCCCGCCCCGGGCCAGCCCCGCCACCACCCGCTCGCCCCGGCCGTTCCAGCCCAGGAGCAGGGCCCGGCGGAGCGCCGGCACCGTCGTGGGCCGGACCGGGGCGGGACCGACCGCCGTCGTGACCGGGGCTGCCAGGGCCGCCGGGGCCGCAGGGAGGACGGTCGCACGGTGGTCCTCCGCCAGGACGACGAGGCCGTCGCCGGGGGTCAGCTCGGTGTCCGGGGGCGGATTGAGGTGCGGGGTGCCGTCCGCCCGTACGATCCCGACCGCGCAGGAGTCGGGGCAGGCGGCGGCGAGTTCGCCGTAGCGGCGGCCCGCGAGGCCGGGCCGGTGCAGGGTGTGGAGTTCGGCGCCCGCGAAGTCCAGCAGGTCCTCCAGGACGAGGGCGATCCCGGGCTCCAGGACGCACTGGACGAGCAGCCGGGCCGCCAGGTCGTCGACGTCCAGGACCACCGCGCCGGGCCCGGCGGCCAGGCGGGCGGTCGGCAGGTGGGCGGTGTCGCGGACCCCCGCCACGATCCGCACCGGGCAGCCCTCCCCCACCGCCGCCCGGAGCGCGAGGAGCGTCCTGATCACCTGGGCGTCGGCGCCGGGGCCGTCCGGCGGGAGCACCACGACCGCCTCCGCCGCGGCGGGGGTGACGCGCGCCAGCGCGGCCGGGTCGGTGGGGCGGCCCCGCCGGCACAGCAGCCGGATCCGGCCGCGGGACGGCAGCGCGTCCCGGGCCTCCCGCTCCATCTCCGCCTTGTCGCGGTCCGCCAGCACGACCACCGCGCCGGCGCGCCGCTGGGCGTGGGCGGCGAGGAGTTCGGCGACGAGCGTGGGCGTCTGCTCGGACCAGCCGAGCACCAGGGTGTGGCCGCGCTCGACGACCGTGGTCTGGCCGCGCTCCAGCTCCGCGAGGCGGTCGGTGATGGCGGTGGTGACGAGGCCGACGAGGGTGGAGACGTACAGCAGGGACACCAGGGCCAGGAAGACCGACAGGGCGATGCGCAGCGGCGGGCCGACCTCGCCGCCGAGCCGGAGGGTCTGGCCGACGGTCCGCCAGACGGTGGCCGCCTTGCCCCGGAGGGTGTCCGGCGAGGCGTCGTCGGTCCACACGAGCAGGGCGCTCGCGGGGGCCACCAGGGACAGGCAGGCCAGGGCGAGCCAGGCGACGAGGGCGGGCACCCCTCGCACCACGGTCCGGTCGACCCAGTACCTCGCCCGGTCCCGCACCCCCGGCCGTGCCCGGGACGGCTTCGCGGACCGGCCGGCCGGCCCGGGTCCTGGCCGGGCCCGTCGGGGCGCCCGCTGGGAGGGGACCGTGAACTCGCGCTCCTTACGCACGGCAGCAGGGTGGCGGCGGCCCCGGCGAGAAACGCCGCCGATGCCCGCCGTTCATCCTTTCGGGCAGGCGCACGGGCGGCACGCGTTCGAACCGCGCACCCGGCGCGCGCGTCCTCGCGCCGGGACCGCGCCGGTTTCAGCTGCGGAGGTGGGAGGCTCCGTTGAGGTCCAGGATCGTGCCGGAGGCCCACTCGGCGGCGGGCGAGGCGAGCCAGAGGACGGCGGCCGCGACCTCCTCGGGTTCGGCGACCCGTCCGAAGGGGCTCTGCGCGAGGATCGCCGCGCCCTCGGGGCCCGCCAGGCGGGGCGCGACCCGCTCCGTGGCGAAGAAGCCGGGGGCGACCGAGGCGACCGCGATGCCGTGCGGGGCCAGGGAGACGGCGAGGGACTGGCCGAGCGCGTGGACGGCGGCCTTGGTCGCGCCGTAGGCGGGGTGGTCGGGTTCGCCCCGGAAGGCTCCCCGGGAGCCGATGTTGACGATCCGTCCGCCCGCGCCCCGGTCGATGAGGCGGCGGGCCACCAGGTGGCTCAGGTTCGCGGTGGCGAGCAGGTTGACGGCGACGTGGCGCTGCCAGAGCGCCGCCCACTCCTCGTACGGCGTCCGCGCGAGGGGGTGCGGGAGGTTCACGGCGGCGTTGTTGACCAGGACGTCCACACCGCCGCCGCCCGCGCCGAGGGCCTCGGCGGCCGCGTCGACGACCCGGGCCGCCTCCGCGGGGTCCGCGAGGTCGCCGCCGACCAGCACGTGCCCGGTCCCTTCGAGGGAGTCGAGGGTGGCGCGGGCCTCGTCGGCGCGGGTGCCGTAGTGGACGGCGACCCGGTCGCCGTTGGCCGCGAACGCCCGGGCGACGGCCCGGCCGAGCCCTCGGGAGGCGCCGCTGACGAGGACGCCGCGGCCTGTGTCGGGCAGCTTCACCGGGATGCCTTCCGGTCGGGGACGGACCGTACGGTCCGTCATTCTGCCGGTACGGCACGGGGGATGGGCGCGGCGGGCCCGCCGAAGCGGTCCGAGCCGGAATCGGAGCCACCATTTGGAAGGTTTTGTATCACTCCGGATATCGATCCGGTCAGGGAGAGTTCCGAACCGATCAAGAACGCCTCTATAGTGCGGTCGTTCCGAACCTCCCTTGTGCCTGCCTCTCGAGAGTCCGGTTGATGTCGGCGTCGCCCACCCCGTTCCGTCCTGCCCTGATCGCCTCCCTGCTGACCGTCGCCGCGGGTGGTGCGCTCACCGCCGCCGCGACGAGTGCCGCCCCGGCCGAGGTCCGCCCCTCCCTGGCCTGGTTCGCGGTCTGCGGCGTGCTGCTCCTCGGCGCCGCCACCTTCGCCCTGACCTGGTACGCGCGGACCGCCCGCGGCCTGGCCAAGCGGGCCGAGCAACTCGCCGCCCAGGTCGCCTCCCAGGACACCTACGCCGCCCGGCGCCAGGCCGCCGTCGAGCGCGAGGCCGCCGCCCTGAAGGAGCGCCACGCCGCCGCGGTCGCCGCCGAGGCGGCCGCCCACGCGGCCCGCACCGACGAGCTCGTCCGCACCCAGCGGGCCGAGGCGGAGCGGCTCGCCGCCGAGCACGCGGCCACGGTCGCCGGCCTGGAGCAGCGGCTGCGCCGCGCCGAGTCCGCCCGCGCCGCCGCCCTCGCCGCCGCCGCCAACGCGGCCGGCCGCATGCAGGCGCTGGCCACGAGCATGATGGCCGACCTGCGCGAGATGGAGCACCGGCACGCCGACGAGGACGTCCTCGCCGACCTCCTCCACCTCGACCACCGCACCGCCCAGGCGGGCCGGCTCGCCGACTCCGTCGCCGTGCTCACCGGCGCCCGCTCCGGCCGCCGCTGGGCCCGGCCCATCGTCATGGAGTCGATCCTGCGCGGCGCCATGGGCCGGATCGCCGGGTACCAGCGGGTCCGGCTGCACTCCAAGTGCGAGGCGGCCGTCGCCGGCCACGCCGCCGAGGGCGTCATGCACGCCCTCGCCGAAGTCCTCGACAACGCCGCGAACTTCTCCCCGCCGAGCGCGGAGGTCCACGTCTACGTGGAGGAGGTCCCGGCGGGCGTCGTCATCACCGTCGAGGACAGCGGCCTGACCATGAGCGACGTCCAGCTCCGGCGCGCCGAGGCCGCCGTCGACGCGGCGACGCAGGACCTGGCCGGACTCTCCGGCACCCGCCTCGGCCTCCACGTGGTCGGCCGGCTGGCCCGCAAGCACAACCTGTCGGTCTCCTTCCGGCCCTCCGCCCGCGGCGGCACCGGCGTCGTCCTGATGATCCCCCAGGAGATCGTCACCCGCGGCGCCGAGACGGCCGGACCGCCCGCGCCCGAGCGCTCCGCCGCGCCGCTCCCCGTACCCGCTCCCCGTACCGCCCCCGACTCCGTCCCGACCGCCGCGCCGGAGACGGCCCGGGAGACCGCGGACGAGACCCCGGCCGGGGACGAGGGGTCCGGCATCCAGCTGCCGCGCCGGCGGCGCGGCCGGACGCTGGCCGCGCACCAGGAGGCCGGCAAGACCCCGGCCGAGCCGGCCCGGCCGGCCGCGCCCCGCACG
>NZ_BNBS01000191.1 GCF_014656075.1 Streptomyces hydrogenans | reverse complement strand
GATCCGGCCCGACTTCGTCGCCGGGCTGCGGGTGCTGGCCGCCAACCCGGCGGTGCTGTGGGGCACGGTCCTGCTGACCGTCACCAACTTCGCCATGCTGACCGTCCAGTCCAACCTGGCCTTCCTCACGGCGGGGCCGACCGGATCCGAGACCTCCCGCCTGGCCGTGGCCCTCGTCGCCCAGGGCGGCGGCGCGCTGCTCGGCTCGGTCCTCGCCCCCGCCCTGCTGCGCCGGTGGCCGGCGGGGCCGCTCGTCGCGGCCGGCATGGGAGTCCTCGCGCTCGCGCTCGGCCTGCCCGCCCTGTCCCACGCCACCGTGCCGCTGTCGGCGGCGCTGTTCCTCAGCGGGCTCGCGACCTCCGCGATCGTCGTGCCGTGGCGGACGTACCGCCAGGACGTCGTCCCCGAGGCGTACATCGGCAGGGTCGT
This sequence comes from Streptomyces hydrogenans, assembly GCF_014656075.1. Taxonomy (GTDB): domain Bacteria; phylum Actinomycetota; class Actinomycetes; order Streptomycetales; family Streptomycetaceae; genus Streptomyces; species Streptomyces hydrogenans. The sequence goes on along the minus strand of NZ_BNBS01000191.1, from coordinate 9,641 downwards.
CTCCGTGCAGCGCACGGTCGGCTTCGCCCTGAACCCCGTCGGCGCCGTGGTCGGCGGCGTCGTCACCTCCTCCCTCGGCCCCGCCGCGATCTTCCTGGTCGCCGGCGCCGTCCAGACCGCCGTCTGGCTCTGCGCCTGGCGCGGCCCCGTGGGCCGGGCCGGCCTGCGGCCCGCCGAGTCGCCCGCGCTCCTCGCCGCGGGCGCCGCACCCCCCACCCGTACCTCCTGAGCAGAAGGCACCTCCTCACCATGACCACCCAGGACCTGTACTTCGTCCCGCTCGGCGTCGCGCTCGGCGACCCGTACGACCTCGACGACGTCGCCGGGATCGACGCCGAGCAGGCGGAGCGCTACCGCTCGTACGGCTACGCACGCGTCCGCGTCAGCGACCGGGACGTCTTCTCGCTGTGCCACGAGGCCGTCGGCGAACACCCCGCCTTCACCGAGGCGCGCGACGCGATCGACTTCTTCACCTACGCCATCGAGCCGAACATCCAGAGCAGCAACAACTGGATGCTCAACGAGGAGGAGTGGAAGAAGCCCGACATCCGCTGGCTGGTCCAGCAGCTGGGCGTGCGCCCCGGCCGCATGGTCGGTCTGTCGATGTACAACTGCGCCACCTTCCTCAGCGGCGTCGACCTCGCGGCCATGGCGATCCGCTCGGGCGAGGCGAACGTCGCCCTGGGCGTCGTCGCCGGCGTCGCCAACGAGTACAGCCCGCGCGTCCCGCACGCCTTCCACGTGCAGAGCGACGGTGCCACCGGCTTCCTCGTCACGGCGGAGTCCGGCCGACCGGACGCGTACCGCATCGCCGGGCACCGGGTCGACTACGTGAACCCCAGCGACTTCCGCGACCTGGACGGCACCATCGACGAGACGCGCTACTTCACGCTCAAGGCGCTGAAGATCCGCGAGACCGTCGAGCGGCTCCTCGCCGAGACCGGCACCCGCCCCGGCGACCTGACCCAGGTCTTCGTGCAGAACCTCGGACGCGCGTCCATGGTCAAGTACGGCCGCCTGTGCGGCGTCCCGGAGGAGCGGGTGTGGCTGGACAGCCTCGCCGACCACGCCCACGTCATCGGCATCGACAGCCTCGTGAACCTCCACCAGTACCACCGCTCCCGGCCCCGCGGCACCGGCGGCCGGCTCCTCGTGCTCGGCACCTCCGGCATGAGCTGGGGAGCCATGGTGCTCGAACACACCGACTGAGACGCCGGCCCGACCGCCCCGAGCCGTCGGACCCGCCGCCACCCGCCACCACCCACCCCGAGCCCGAAGGGGAGCGCCGCATGAGCGCCCGAGCCACCCAGTCCCTGATCGACGTGTACCGCGAGATCACCCACCTCGCCGCCGACGCCGACGTCGACCTCGACGCCCCGCTGTCCGACACCCCGCACTGGGACTCGGTCAGCCAGATCGAACTGATCGTCAACGCCGAGGAGCTGTACGGCGTCCGTCTCGGCGAGGCCGACATCCGTGACTGCCGCACCCTCGGCGACTTCATCGCCTCCGTCGAACGGCGCGCCGATGCGGGCTGACGCGACGGGGGAGGGCCCGCTGTACCGGGCGCTCCTGCACCATGCCCAGGAACGCCCCGACGCGCCCGCCCTCGCCGACGCCGACCACCGGCTCGACTACGCCGCCACCCTCCACGAGGTCGACCGGAGGGCGGCGGCGCTGGCCGCCTCCGGCGACGCCTGGACCGTGCTCGACGAACAGGCCGACGGCAAACTCGGCTTCGCGCTCGACTACCTCGCCGCCGCCAGGGCGAACACCCCGGTGGTCGTCGCCGAGGGCACCGCCCTCACCTCCGAGATCGCCGACCTGCTGCGGGCCCGCGCGGACGAGGTGCGCGGGCTCGGCCTGGCCGCCCCCGAGGTGATGTTCACCTCGGGAAGCTCCTCGCGGGCCAAGGCCGTCCTCCTCGACGGCCACCGAATGTACGGCAAGGCCCGGCGGATCAACGCCTTCATGGGGGACGCCCGCCACGCCACCGAGATCCTCACGCTGCCGCTGCGCCACTCCTTCGGCCTCGGCCGGCTGCGCTGCGCGATCGCCGCGGGCCGGGGCGTGCGCCTGGTGGACCGCCTGGAGTCCCCCGACGGCCTCTTCGCGGTGGCCGTCGCGTACCCCTCCGCCGGTCTCGCCCTCATCGCGACCCAGGTCAAGATCCTCCTCGACCGCTACCCCGGCGCGCTGGGCGGGTTCGCCGACCGGCTCGCGTACCTGGAGATCGGCAGCGAACCGATGGAGGCCGGCCACCGCCGCGCCCTGACCGGGCTCCTCCCCGACACCAGGCTCGGCATGCACTACGGCATGACCGAACTCTCCCGCGCCACCATGGTGGACCTCCTCGCCCCCGGCCCCGCCGGACTCGGCGCCGGTCACCCCCTGCCCGACGTCGAACTCGCCTTCGACGCCGGTGACGGCACCGGGACCGGGGAGGACGGCGCGCCGGAGGCCACGGAGGGCGAGATCCTCCTGCGCGGGGACGCCATGCTGCGCGCCTACGTCGACGACACCGGGATCCGGCCGGTGGCGCCCGGCAGCCGGCTCCGCACCGGCGACCACGGACACCGCGCCGCCGACGGCTCGCTGGTCGTCGAGGGACGCCTGTCGAACGTGGTCAAGATCCTGGGCAAGAAGGTCTCCATGGAGGAGACGGAGAGCGCGCTCCGGCCGCTGCTGGCGGGAGGGGACTGCGTGTGCGTCGCCTCGGAACTCGTCCCCGGCGTCACCACCCTCGTCGCGGTCGTCGAGGCGAACGGCCCGGGCGCGCCCGACCGCGCCGCGCTCCACCGCGAACTCGGCGCGCGGCTCCCCGCCCACCAGGTGCCCCGCCGCTTCGTGACGGTCGACCGGCTGCCCCGGCTGCCCGGCGGCAAGACCGACCGCCGCCCCGCCGCCGAACTGGCCCGACGGAGGCCCGCCCGTGGCTAGCGACGACGCCACGCGCCCGGAACGGGCCGCCGCCCCGCGCGTGAGCATCTGCATTCCCGTCTACAACCGGGAGGCGCAGCTGGAACGCGCGCTGCGCAGCGCCTGCGAGCAGACGTTCCGCGACATCGAGATCATCGTGGTGGACAACGCCAGCACCGACGGCAGCGCCGACGTCGCCCTGCGCCGGGCCGCCACGGACGACCGCGTCCGGGTGGTCCGCAACGAGACCACGCTCGACAAGACGGACAACTGGTGGAAGGCCCTCACGCTGGCGCGCGGCACCTACGTGAAGCTCCTCTTCTCCGACGACTGGATCGCCCCCGAAGCGGTGCGGAGGTCGGTGGACGTCCTCGACGGCTCCCCGGACGTCGGCTTCGTGTACTCGGCGATGACCTGGCACACCGGAGACCGGGCCAACACCTGCTACGCGGCGCCGACCGACACCGACGAAGCCGCCGACGACTTCCTCCACCGGTCGGCGCCGATCGCCGACCTCGTCCCCGTCACCACCTCCTGCGTGCTCATGCGCAGGACCGACGCCCTGGAGGCGTTCGAGCAGCGCATCCCGGCCCGGCTCGCCGACGACACCCACCGCCTCGGCCTCGGGTACTCCGGCACGCTCCTGTGGCGCATCGCCCGCCGCTACCCCCGGGTGCACCACCTCGGCGAGGTTCTGGCCCACTCCGCCGACGCGCCGACCGGCGAGCAGGGCTCGCGGGAACGCTACGCGGACCGCGCCGAGATGCTGTGGTGGGGGCACCGCAACGCCTTCGCCCACTTCGCCGACGACCCGACGCTGCCGCGCCGGGTCCGGCAGGGCCTGATCACGGTGATGTTCCTCCACACCGTCCCGGTGGGCCGGTCCGCCACCCGGCAGCGGCTGGCCGGCTTCCGGCGCCTCTTCCCCGGCTTCCGCCTGCACCACCTGCGCCCCTGGCGGCGCGAGGCCCGCCCCCACCTGCGACGTCTGGTGACACCCCCGGACCCGCTGGAGATCCTGGGCCCCCACGTGCGGCCGCGGCGCACCCCGCACACGACCCGAACCACCGGAGACCACGCATGAAGCACCTCGTCCTCAACCGCGCGGCACTGCTCCGCAGGCCCTACCAGGACTGGCTCGGACCCGAACACCGTGCGGTCCTCGTGACCGACGCCCGGTCCGTCAGCGTGGAGCCCGACCGCAGGGAGCGACAGCTCGCCGGATACGACGAGGTGCGCCTGGTCGACGCCTTCCACGACAACGCCGCCCTGGAACTGGACGTCCTGGAGCTCCACGCGACCCACGGCTTCGACCGGATCGTCGCCCTGGGGGAGTTCGACCTGCTCCGCGCCGCCCGCCTCCGCGAACTCCTCGGCCTGCCGGGCCAGTCCGTGAAGAGCGCCCAGGCGTACCGGGACAAGCTCACCATGAAGCCGGCCCTGCTGGCCGCCGGGCTGCCCCTCGCCCCGTTCGCCCCGGTGCCCGACGCGACCTCGCTCGTCGACTTCGTCCGCCGCCACGGCTACCCGGTCGTGGTGAAGCCCCGGCGCGGCGGCGGATCCATGGGCGTGACCGTGCTCCGGGACGAGGCGGAGCTGCGCGCGTACGCCGCCGCGAACCCGGCGCTCGGCACCGACGACGCGGCGCAGCTGCTCGCCGAGACCTACCTCGACCACGAGCTCTTCCACGTCGACGGCATCGTCGTCGACTCCGTCCCCCGGCTCGTGTGGGCCTCCACCCAGGGACGGGCCACCTGCCTCGGCGCGCTCTCCGGCGAGCCCGTGCGCAGCTGCATGCTCGACGCCGACGACCCCCTGCTCGTACCCCTGCGCGAGCTGACGACCAGGGCGCTGGCCGCGCTGCCCACGCCGGACACCACGCTCTTCCACGCGGAGGTCTTCCGGACCCCCGACGGCGAGCTGGTGTTCAACGAGATCGGCTGCCGGATGGGCGGCGGACGCATCGAGGAATCCCTCGAACTGGGCTTCGGCGTCTCGCTGCCCGAGCTGTACGTGAAGGCGCTCGCCGGCCGTCCGCTGCCCGAGATCCCGACGGAACCCGCGCGGATCGCCGGACTCCTCCGGTTCCCCCCGCGCCACGGCACGGTCCGCGCCCTCCCCGGCCCGTGCGAGATCCCCGGCGTCGTCGACTTCCGGGTGCGGGCCCGGGTGGGCGCCGTCCTCGGCCGCGCCAAGGTGAGCGCCGAGAACTTCGCCTCGGGCCTCGCGGTGGGGGAACGCGCCGCGGACGTCCTCGGCACCCTCGACCGACTGGAGTCCTGGGCGCGCGCAGAGACGGTGATCGACCCGGTCGACTGACCGTCTCTCCGCGCGGCCCCGGCCCGCCCACCGACCGGGTTGCGTGGGGCGAACACGTCCAGCACGACATCGGCCGCCCCGTCGACCAGCGGGAACGGACGAAAGACGTCCCAGGCCACCGCGGCGGCTCGGCGGTGGGCTCGTGCTGCCGAACGCAGCGCGCGCACCGAGGTGTCCAGCCCCAGGCCACGGGCGCCGGGCAGCCGGTCGAGTGCGCCGGCCAGGTAGTAGCCCGTGCCGCATCCCACGTCCACCACCGTGCCCTGCCCGGACACGGCGTCGGCCGCCAGGCGGGCCCCGGCCTCGCGGATCGGCGAGTAGGCGCCGGTGGACAGGAACCGGTCCCGGGCCTGGACCATGGCCGCGTCGTCGCCGCTGGTGACGCGGGTGCCCGTCAGCAGGCCGGCATAGCCGTGCCTGGCGATGTCGAAGGCATGGCCCACCGGGCAGCACAGTGCACCGTGGTCGGGGCGCAGGTGGCGCGTACGGCACGTCGGGCAGCGCAGCAGATCGAGGGAGAGATCGAGGGCAGGGGGAAGCGTCATGGGCACGAGGCACTCCTGGCAGGAGGTGAAGGGAGGGGATCGTGCCTGCGCGATCAGGGCGTCACTGCCTCGGAAAGGAACGGCAGCATCGGGACGCGGTTCGCGCGGCAGGCACACCGAGGAGGGCGGCGCCCTCCGGCGTCGCCCTCAGCGCCTTCCCTTACAGGAAGCAGCAGTGCGGGGTGCTCATGAATGCCACGTCACAAGTCTACGAGCACGGCGGAGACCGTCATGCCCCAGTGCCCGGGAAGAGCGGGGGAGACCCGACCTGGCCGGCGCCCTCCTCCACGACCGCGTAGCCGGGAACCGACGGCCAGCGCACCGTCAGCACCACCGAGTCCTCCTCCGCGACCCACGAGTGGTCCACGCCCCGCCCCCAGACGACGTAGTCGCCCTGCCGCTCCAGGAGCACGCTGCGACCGGGCAGTTCGACCCGGAAGCGACCGCTGATCAGCACCAGCAGGGCCGTACGCACCTCGCCCCGCGCCCACAGCGCCCGCTCCTCACCGCGCGGATGCACCCCCCACTTGATCTCCACGTCCTCGCTGTGGCGAGGACTCCCGGGCTCCTTGAAGTGCCCGAGGAGCCATCCCTTGTCGAGCGCGGCGTCCGCGCCCGCGTTCCCCACGTACACACTGCTGTTCACCCGACGGGACGCTATCAGCGGGCCGAACGCGCCCTCCGCCGGCGATACGGTGGCCACCGAACACGGCTGTACGGACGACGACTTCCGCATGGAGGAACCGCGTGGGCACCGACCTGTTGGTCATGAAGATCGGCCACGGCTTCGACCACCTGGACGTGGACGGCGACGGGCTGCTCACCGAGCACGACCACGTGCTGTGCGGCCGGCGGGTGGCGGCCGCCCTCGGCCACGCCGAGGGCTCGGACGGCGAACGGCGGATCGTCGACGCCTACCTGGGCATCTGGCGCGACCTGCACCTCCCGCACCTGCCCGAGGGCGCCACCGCCATCTCCAGGAAGGACTTCATCACCTCCACCGCGGGCCTGGCCGAGGACCCGGAGGCCGCCGCGGCCGCCGTCGGCGCGCTGGCGCGGGTGTTCCTGGAGATCGCCGACACCGACCGGGACGGCCGCGTCTCCCCGGCCGAGTTCCTCGTCTTCCAGCGCGGCCACTTCCCCGGCCTCACCGAGGCGGAGGCCGACGAGGCGTTCACCCACCTGGACACCGACGGCGACGGCTCCCTCTCGGCCGAGGAGTTCGTCCGCGCCATCACCGAATTCTGGGCGAGCACCGACCCGGACGCCCCCGGCAACTGGTGGATGGGCCGCCCCGGCCGCCCGTAGGGCACCCCGCCCGCCCCCGGCACGAAAGGCCGGGCGGCTCCGTCCCGCCGTCCGCGACGACGGGCGCGCGGGAGCGACGCTCGACGCCGGGACAGACGGCGGCCGTACGGGAACGAGTCCGGGTCCCGGCACCGGGCCGCGCGGCCCGGCCGGGCGTCTCGCGACGTCGTTGTCGGGCGCGAGCGGGACGGAGTTAACGATCTTGGGCGGGGCTGGTCACGGACCGGGCGGCCCGAAGGGGGCCCGATGCGCGGTCTTTCCCCGTCGCGGATGAATCGTTCCCCCAATTCCCCGGAACCCCGCAGCCCGTGATCTTCCCGGCGCGTTAGGACAAGCAGGAAACCCCCTCCCACCGCCCTCCCGCACCGCCTGCCCGTCCTCGCTCCCGCCCCTCGGAGACCCCATGACCACCGCCCCGGCACCCACCCGGGTCCGGATCGCCGCATCCTGCCGTTCCGTGACAGAGGCCCCCGCCTTCTCCCTCGTCGTCCTGACCGTGATCCTGGGCAACGCCGTCCTGCTCGGCGCCGAGACCTACCGCGGCTTCGCCGGAGACCACGCCGTCCAGCTCCGCGCGGCCGAGCACGGCTGCCTCGCCTTCTTCACCCTGGAGATGCTGCTGCGCCTCGGCGCCCACGCCGACCGGCCCAAGGAGTTCTGGCGCGACGGCTGGAACGTCTTCGACCTGATCGTCGTGGCCTGCGCCTACATCCCCTTCGTACGCGAGAACGCCACCGTGCTGCGCCTGCTCCGCATGGTCCGGGTCCTGCGCACCGCCCGGTTCCTGCCCCAGCTGCGGATCCTCTTCATCGCGGTCTCCCGCAGCCTGCCCGGCACCGTCAGCTTCCTCTTCGTCGGCGCCGTCATCCTCTACGTCTACGCGATGGTCGGCTGGGTCTGCTTCGGCTCCCACGACCCGGCCCACTTCGGCTCCCTGGGACGCGCCCTGCTCACCCTCTTCCTGCTGATGACCCTGGAGGGCCTCCAGGACGCCATCTACAACGGGCTCGCCATCTCGCGCCTGAGCATCCTCTACTACGGCTCCTACGTCCTGCTCGCCTCCTTCGTCCTGGTCAACGTCCTCATCGGGGTCGTCGTCGACGGCCTCGACGAGGCCCGCGACTTCGTCGCCGCCGCCGTCGACACCGCCGGCCGCGCGAACGACCCGGGCAGGACCGGGGCCGACGCCCGCCCCGCGACCTCCCCCGCGGAACCGGACACCGGGGAACTCGCCGACCGCATCGCCGGCATGCGGCGGGCGCTCGACACCCTGGAGCAGTCCCTCGCCGCGCACCCGCCCGCCCCCCACGACCGGGAGCGCATGACGACCGTCGCCTGACCCGCCCGCTGTGGCGTCAGGGCGGGACGGTGCGGAGAATGAGAGGGCCGGACGGCGCGCGGGACGACGCGCGCGGAGCCGACAGGGATCCAGGTGATCGGGCATGTGTCGATGGCTCGCCTACTGGGGCACGCCCGTACTGCTCGACACCATCCTGTACCAGCCCGCCCACTCCCTGATCGATCAGAGCCTCCACTCCAAGCTCGGCGTGGAGACCACGAACGGCGACGGGTTCGGCGTCGGCTGGTACTCGGAGCACATCGACACCCCGGCGCTCCTCAGGGACGTCGGGCCCGCCTGGAACAACCGCAACCTGCGCGAGCTGGCGGACCACGTCAGCTCCCCGCTGTTCTTCGCCCACATCCGGGCCTCGACCGGCACGGCGGTACAGCAGTCGAACTGCCACCCGTTCCGGCACGGCCGCTGGATGTTCATGCACAACGGCGCCATCGCCGAGTTCCCCCGCCTGCGCCGCGAGCTCACCCTCCTCGTCGACCCCGGGCTGTACGCCGACATCGAGGGCACGACCGACTCCGAGGTGATGTTCTACCTGGCGCTGACCTTCGGCCTCGACCGCGACCCGCCCGCCGCGGTCGCCGCCATGGCCGGGGTCGTGGAGCGCGTCGGACGCGCGCGCGGCGTGGAGCACCCCCTCCAGATGACGCTCGCCCTCACCGACGGCGAGCGCGTCTGGGCTTTCCGCTACTCCAGCGCGCGCGCCTCCCGCTCGCTGTACTACAGCAGCCGCGTGGAGGCCCTGCGCCGCCTCCACCCGGACATCGGCTTCCTGAGGGGCCTGTCCGAGGACACCCGCCTCATCGTCTCCGAACCCCTCGGCGACCTGCACGGCGCCTGGAACGAGGTGCCGGAGAACAGCTACGGCGTCGTCCAGCCCGGCACCGACGAACTCCACCGCTTCACGCCCGCGCCGGCCTGACCCCCCCCCGCCCGCCGCGCGCGGCGAGGAGGACACGCGGCCCGGGCGCCCACGGCACCCTCAGGACCAGGAGGCGGTCACCAGGGCCCGCTCGGCGGCGTCCAGGTGGACCGCCGAGGCCAGCCACGCGCGGGCGTACGCGTCGGGGGAGGCGTCCACCAGCCGCCCGAAGGAATCCCGCGGCCGGCGGTCCGCCTCCGCGGCGACGCCCTCGGCGAGCACGGCGGCGTCGGCGAGGCCCGCCCGGCGCAGCGGCACCCCGAGGGCCGTCCGG
>NZ_BNBS01000190.1 GCF_014656075.1 Streptomyces hydrogenans | reverse complement strand
TGATCCCGGGCGGCCCGGCGCGGCGGCCCCGGGGCCGCCCGGTGGGCTGCTGAGGACCGCGCGGGGGCCGTCCTCCGGGTGGCCGAAGCGGACGACCGTGCCCGGGCCGACGACCCGGGGAAGCCGCACCCGCACGCCGTCCGCGTAGGTGCCGTTGGTGCTGTCCTCGTCCGCGAGCGTCCACTGGCCGCCCGCGGCGCGGAGCACCGCGTGGTGCCAGGACGCCCGGGCGTCGACGAGCACGATGTCGCTGGTGGGATCGCGCCCGACCCGATAGACGCGGCCCGGGTCCATCCTCGTCGTGACTCCGTCGACGAGAAGGACCAGGCCGGGTGCGGCGGGCGCGACCGGCCGCTCTCCCATGCGTGAATTTTATCCGCCGGGGCCCGGGACCGCCCGGCGCCGAAGCCTGGGGCCGGGGCGCCGCACGCGGGTAGGCTGGGCGCCGGCGGCGCGGGGCGCGGCGCCGGACGGACTGGGGAGGCGGACGTGCCGAAGGGCGTCACGAAGCGGCGGCCGCGCACTCGGGCGGCGCTCCTGAAGGCCGCGCTGGAGGTCTTCGCCGAGCACGGCTTCCACGCCACCACCATCGAGCAGGTCTGTGAGCGCGCGGGCTACACGCGGGGCGCCTACTACTCGAACTTCGCGAGCAAGGAAGAGCTCTTCCTCGCCCTCTTCGACGAGCACAGCGAGCGGACCGTGGCCCGGCTCGCCGCGTCCATCGACGCCCTCGGCGCCGAGGAGTACACCCTCACGCGGCTCGCGGAGCTGGCCGCCACGATCGAGCCGGACGAGCGCGACTGGTACCTCGTCACCACCGAGTTCACCCTGCACGCCATCCGCGACCCGCAGGCCGCCTGGGTGCTGGCCCGGCACGACGAGCGGCTGCGGGCCGAGATCGCCCGCGGCCTCACCCTCGTGCTGCGCCGGGCGGGCCGCGAACTGACCGTGGACGCCGACCGGTTCGCCCGGCTCCTCATCGCCCTGCGCGAGGGCGGCCTCGCGCAGAGCTACGTGGAGCCGGAGGCGCTCCCGCCGGGCGACCTGGAGCGGGAGTTCCTGCCCCCGCTGCTGGAGGTCTCGACCCGCCCCGCGCCGCCGTCTCAGTCGAAGAGGTCCGGGTCGGACGCCACGATCTGATCCCACAGCGGCCTGGCCTGGAACCAGCCGGCCAGGTGCCCGCCGACCTGCCCCCGGGTGAGCAGCGCCGTCTCCCGGTCGATGAGCTGCGGGGTGCCGGCCGCCATGGCGAGCAGCTGCGCCTGGCAGGACCGCTCCATGGTGACGAACCACCAGACCGCCTCGGCGACGGAGTGGCCCACCGTCAGCAGCCCGTGGTTCTTCAGGATCACCGCCTTGTGGTCGCCGAGCGCCTTCGCGACCCGCTCGCCCTCCTCCGTCTCGTTGACCACGCCCCGGTAGTCGTCGTAGATCCCGTGGTCCTCGAAGAACGCGCAGGCGTCCTGGGTGATCGGGTCGAGCGGGACGCCCAGGCTGGAGAACGCCTTCCCGTGCAGCGAGTGCGAGTGCGCCGCCGCGACCGCGTCGGGCCGGGCCGCGTGCACCCGCGAGTGGATGACGAACGCGGCCCGGTTCACCGGCCGGCGTCCCTCCAGGACCCGCCCCTCGTGGTCCACGAGGATCAGGTCGGACGCCTTGATCTGGCTGAAGCTCATGCCGAAGGGGTTGACCCAGAAGGCCTCCGGGTCGCCCGGGTCGCGGACCGTGATGTGCCCGGCGACCCCCTCGGAGAAGCCGAACCGGCCGAAGATGCGGAACCCGGCCGCGAGCTGCTCCTTGCGGTACCGGCGCTCCTCCTCGACGCTCTCGAAGGTCGGCGGGAGCGGCAGCTCCACTCCGTCGGGCAGGGGTCCCACAGCGGCGGCGAGGGCGGGCGGCACGGTGCTCATGGCGACTCCAGGGGATGCGGAGGAGGGTGCGCGGCGAGCGAAAAGATACAGCGGTGTATCCGGTTCATCAACGCATCCTGCGCGCCGGAGGCGGTCGACTCCCGTGCGCGGCGCGCAATCCCCTGGAGTCGGGCGCCATCACCGGGCAGGGTGGGCGCCACGCGCGCGTACCCGTACGAAGGAGCCGGCCCGTGACCTCCCCGCCCGAGTCCCGACTGGCCCTGCTCGGCGGAGGGTTCTCCACCGAGGACGACGGGCTCCTGGACGACTGGGTGCTGAGCCACGCGCGCGTGGCGCGGCCCCGGGTGTGCTTCGTCCCCACCGCGAGCGGCGACGCCCCCGGCTACGTCGAGCGGTTCCTCGCCGCCTTCCGGCCGCGCGCCTGCGAGCCCTCGGTGCTCTCCCTCTTCCGGCGGGAGGCCGACGACCGGGCCCTGCGCGCCTTCCTCCTCGCCCAGGACGTCGTCTACGTCGGGGGCGGCAACACCGCGAACCTGCTCGCGGTCTGGCGCGCGCACGGCCTCGACCGCCTCCTGCGCGAGGCCCTGGGGCGCGGCACCCTGCTCTGCGGCATCAGCGCGGGCGCCAACTGCTGGGCCGAGGGCTCGCACACCGACTCCTTCGGTCCGCTCACCGACCTCCCCGACGGGCTGGGGCTCCTGCCGGGCTCGGTCTGCCCCCACTACGACGGCGAGCCGGGCCGCCGCCCCTCCTACCGGGCCGCCGTGGCCTCCGGGGCGCTGCCGCCCGGCTGGGCCGTGGAGGACGGCGTGGGCGCCCTCTTCGACGGGGGCCGGCCCGTGGACGTGGTGACCCGCCGGGCGGAGGCCAGGCTCCACCGGGTGGAGCCGGACGGCTCCGGCGGAGCCGTCGAGCACCCGGTGCCCGGCCGGCTCCTCGGCTGACGCACGCCTCCCGGGCCGCCGGCCCGGTCAGACGGTGGGCGCGCCGAAGCGGGCCAGGTAGTGCCAGACCCGCTTGACGTCCTGCGGGTCGTACGCCCCCGACAGGGACGCCTCCTGGACGATCCGCGGGTCCAGCAGGCCGTCGACGGCGATGCGGGCGCCCAGCTCGACGTACTCGGGGCCGCGGAAGTCCGGGTGGCGGCGCAGCTCGGCGGCGGTGAGCCGGAAGCCGCCGTGCCACTCGACCGGGCACGGCAGGCGCCGGGCCGCCTCCTCGACCTCGGTGCCCCGGTGGCTGGGGTCCAGGACCAGCGCCTCCACGTCCCGCGCGAGCTCGACCGGCCCGTGCACCTGCGCCTCGACGTAGTCGTCCAGCGGGTCGGCCCCGTCCGCCTCCGCCAGCGCCACCAGCGCCATCCGGGACGCGACCCCGAAGTCCGTGGGCTCCAGGAAGCTGTCGGGGTAGCAGAAGCTGGTGCGGGCGGTGGCCTCCGGCGTCAGCCGCAGGTGGGCGGAGCCGAAGCGGGGTGCGGCGCCGTACGGGCGGCGACGGAAGTCCAGCGCGCCGTAGACCGGCCGCTCGTGCGCGGGCGCGTCGTCGTACACGCCGCCGAAGATCCGGCTCTCCCACTGCCAGCGGTCGCCGCCGGGCCGGGCCGTGAGCCCGCCGTTGCCGGTGCCGGTCACGAACTGCGAGCGGTACACGCCCTCCTCGGCCAGCCGGTCCAGGAAGTGCGGGTGGAAGTTGAGCGTCACGCGCAACTCCGGGTCCACCGGCGCCCCCGACGCACGGGCCTCCACGTGCGCCAACGCCCGCCGGGCCGTGTCATGGAGCGCGGCGGGGGAGGGGTGGGATGCGGAAGTCGTCGTCATGCGGCGAGTCTGCCCGAGCCGACGCTCTTGCGGCGCGGGGTTTTCCCTGGCTACGGTCACGCGGAGAAGGAGAAAGCGCTTGCTACGGTCTCCCGCGCCGCATCGCCCGCCCCGTCGAACCCGCCACCCGCCCGCGCCCCGTCGATCCCGCCACCCATGCCGAACCCGCACTGTCCGCCGATCCCGCCCCCACGTCGAACTCGCCGCCCCGTGACCGGCGCCGTCTGCCGATGCCGCCGCACCCCGCCGCCACGGTCCGAGCCCCGCAACGAACCTCCGCCCCCGCGACCCGCGCCGAACCCACCCGACCCGACCCGACTCGACCCGGCCTCACCTGACCCTCCCGCCCCACCCCGCCCCAGGAGCACCCCTTGCCCACCGCCGACGTCCTCCTCTACACCCGCACCGCCGGGTACCGGCACGCCTCCATCCCCGACGGGGCCGCCGCGCTCGCCGGGCTCGCCGCCGGGCGCGGGCTCACCGCCGATACCACCGGGGACCCGGCCGCCTTCCACGGGGCGGGGCTCGACGGGCGGGCGCTCGTCGTCCTGCTCTCCACCACCGGGACCGTCCTCACCCCGGAGGGCCGCACGGCCCTGGAGGCGTACCTCCGCGGCGGGGGCGCGCTGCTCGCCGTCCACGCGGCGGCCAACGCCGAACCCGATTGGCCCTTCTACGGCGAACTCCTCGGCACCCGCTTCGCCGGCCACCCCCCGCTCCAGCCCGGCGCCGTCCTCGTCGAGGACGCCCGCCACCCCGCCGCCGCCCCGCTGCCGCCCCGCTGGGAGTGGACGGACGAGTGGTACGAGTACACCTCCCACCCGCGCGCCGCGGGCGTCCACGTCCTGCTGCGCGCCGACGAGAGCGCGTACGAGGGCGGCACGCTCGGCGACGACCACCCGATCGCCTGGTGCCGGACCGTCGACCGTGGCCGCTTCCTCTTCACCGCCCTCGGTCACGCCCCCGAGGCGTACCGCGACCCCGCCTTCCTCGGCCACCTCGACGGGGCACTCGCCTGGCTCCTCGGCTGAGCCACGCGCGCGCGTGCGTCACCCCACCGCACCCGTCCCCCTTGCGTCCCGGCCCCGGAAGCGGGAGGTTTCCCGTGGGGGCCGACGCATGAGGAGAAGGCCATGGCCATCGCCACGGTGAACCCCGCCACCGGCGAGACGCTGCGCACCTACGACGCGCACGGACCGGAAGAGGTGGAGCGGCGGATCGCGGCCGCCCACGAGGCGTTCCGCCACTGGCGCACGACCCCCTTCGCCGAGCGGGCCCGGCTGCTGCGCGCCGCCGCCACCCTCCTCGACGAGGACACCGAGGACATCGCCCGCACCATGACGCTGGAGATGGGCAAGCCGCTCACGGCCTCCCGCGCCGAGGCGGGCAAGTGCGCCAAGGCCATGCGCTGGTACGCCAAGCACGCCGAGGAGCTGCTCGCCGACGAGCACCCGGCCGAGAGCGACGTCCGGGACTCCGGCGCCGACCGGGCCCGCGTCCACTACCGGCCGCTCGGCCCGGTCCTCGCCGTGATGCCGTGGAACTTCCCCCTCTGGCAGGTGATCCGGTTCGCCGCCCCCGCCCTCATGGCCGGCAACACCGGACTCCTCAAGCACGCCTCCAACGTGCCCAGGACCGCCCTCTACCTCGGCGACCTCTTCCGCCGCGCCGGCTACCCCGACGGCTGCTTCCAGACCCTCCTCATCGGCTCCGGCGAGGTCGAGGGCGTCCTGCGCGACCCCCGGGTGGCCGCCGCCACCCTCACCGGCAGCGAGCCCGCCGGCCGGGCCGTCGCCGCCGTCGCCGGGGACGTCGTCAAGAAGACCGTCCTGGAGCTCGGCGGCAGCGACCCGTACATCGTGATGCCCTCCGCGGACATCGTGCGGGCCGTGAAGACCGCCGTCACGGCACGCGTGCAGAACAACGGCCAGTCCTGCATCGCCGCCAAGCGGTTCCTCGTCCACGAGGACGTGTACGAGGACTTCACCGAACGCTTCACCGCCGCCATGAACGCCCTCACCGTCGGCGACCCCCTCGACGAGGCCACCGACGTCGGCCCGCTCGCCACCGAGAAGGGCCGCGCCGACCTGGAGGAACTCGTCGACGACGCGGTCCGCCTCGGCGCGACGGTGCTGTGCGGCGGCCGCCGCCCCGAGGAGCCGGAGCTCGCCCGCGGCTGGTACTACCGGCCCACCGTCCTCACCGGCATCACCCCCGCCATGCGGATCCACCAGGAGGAGACCTTCGGCCCCGTCGCCACCGTCTATGCGGTGCGGGACGCGGAGGAGGCGGTGGCCGTCGCCAACGACTCGCCGTTCGGCCTGAGTTCCAACGTGTGGACCCGCCGCGACGAGGACGTCGACTTCTTCGTCCGCGACCTCCAGGCCGGCGGAGTGTTCGTCAACGGCATGACCGCCTCCCACCCGGCGCTGCCCTTCGGCGGGATCAAGCGCTCGGGCTACGGCCGCGAGCTGTCCGGCCACGGCATCAAGGAGTTCTGCAACGCCACCACGGTCTGGCAGCGCGCCTGACCCCGCCCGCGGCCCGTCGGACGTCCAGGACGGCCACCGGGTCACGGCGGCCCGCCCGACCCCGGCCCGCGGCCCCGGCGGACGTCACGACCGCCGGCGCCCGGGTCGCCCCGACTTTTCCCGCGCCCAGGCCTGCAGCCGGTCCGCGTCCCACGTGTTGATCACCCGCTCGGCCGGTACGCCGCACTCCTCGGCCCGCGCGCAGCCGAGGAGCTGCCAGGCGAGCTGGCCGGGCGCGTGCGCGTCCGTGTCGACGGCGAAGAGCACGCCCGCCTCCACCGCCCGCCGCAGCAGCCGGCGCGGCGGGTCGAGCCGCTCCGGACGGCTGTTGACCTCCACCGCGGTGCCCGACCCCGCGCACGCGGCGAAGACCCGCTCCGCGTCGAACTCCGACTCCGGCCGCAGCCGCCCGCCCGCGACCAGCCGGCCGGTGCAGTGGCCGAGCACGTCCATCAGCGGGTTCCGTACCGCGTTCTCCATCCGCCGGGTCATCGCCCGCGCGTCCATCCGCAGTTTCGAGTGGACCGAGCCCACCACCAGGTCCAGCCGGTCCAGGAGGTCCGGCTCCTGGTCCAGGGAGCCGTCGTCGAGGATGTCGCACTCGATGCCGGTGAGCAGCCGGAAGGGCGCCCAGTCCTCGTTCAGCTCCGCCACCACGTCCAGCTGCTCCCTCAACCGCTCCGGCGACAGGCCGCGGGCCACCGTCAACCGCGGCGAATGGTCCGTCAGCACCGCCCAGTCGTGGCCCAGTCCGATCGCCGCCCGCCCCATCGCCTCGATCGACGCGCCGCCGTCCGACCAGTCCGAATGGAGGTGGCAGTCGCCCCGGAGCGCCGCCCGCAGCTCCCGCCCGCGGTCCGGCTCCTCCGGCTCCACGTCTAGGGAGTCCGTCAGCTCCCGCTCCAGACCGGCCAGATAGTCCGGCACCCGGCCCTCCAGGGCCTCCCGCACCACCGCCGCCGTCTTCGGCCCCACCCCCTTCAGGGACTCCAGGGTGCCCGCCGCCGCCCGGCGCTCCGCCTCGCCCTCCGGCAGCGCCCCCACCGCCGCCGCGGCCGTGCGGAAGGCCTTCGCCCGGTACGCCGGAGCGCCTCCGCGCTCCAGCAGGAACGCGATCCGGTTCAGCGCCGCCACCGGGTCCACGACCCGCTCCTCAGCCGCCCGGGCCCGGCAGGTCCGCGCCCACCGGCGCCGGGCCGATCTCGCACCACACCGCCTTGCCCTCGCCGCGCGGCTCCACCCCCCAGCGCGAGGCCAGCGCGTCCATGAGGAGCAGCCCCCGGCCCGAGGTCGCCGCCTCGCCCGGGGTGCGCCGCCGGGGCCAGGCGCTCGACCGGTCCTGCACGGAGAGCCGCACCCGCCGCACCGGCTCGGGCAGCACCTCCAGGGTGAGGACCGCGCCGCCCTCGGTGTGCAGCAGCACGTTCACCAGCAGCTCGCCCGTCAACAGCTCGGCGTCGTCGGCGAGTTCGGACATCCCCCAGTCCCGCAGCGCCTGCCCCACGGCCGCCCGCGCGTCCGACAGGCCCTGCGGGTCGGCCTGGTGGATGTACTGGTGGATGCGCGGCGCCCGCTGCGTCCCCGGGTCCGGGCTGCGCCGCAGCACGAGGAGCGCCACGTCGTCGCCCGAGCCCCACCGCTCCCACAGCCGCTCCGACAGGTGGTCGGCCATCGCCTCCGCCTGCGGAGGGCCGCTGCTCACCGCGTCCGAAAGCGCCGCGAGCCCCGCCTCGATGTCGGTGCCCGGCTGCTCGACGAGCCCGTCCGTGCACAGCACCAGCGTCTCGCCCGGCACCAGGTCGAGCCGGGTCTCCGGGAACTCCTCCTCGCCGAAGACGGTGGCCAGCCCCAGCGGCATCCCGCCGCGCAGCTTCGGCTGCCCCACCCGCCCGTCGGTGTGCCGGATCAGCGGCCCCAGGTGCCCGGCCCGCACCGCCCGCACCGTGCCGCTCGCCAGGTCCACCTGGGCGTAGGTGCAGGTCGCGAAGCGGTTGGTGTCCAGCTCGGCCAGGAAGCGGGAGGCCCGGGCCAGCACCGTCGACGGGGCGTGGCCCTCACCCGCGTACGCCCGCAGCGCGATCCGCAGCTGGCCCATGATGGCCGCCGCGTGGGTGTCGTGGCCCTGCACGTCGCCGACGACGATCCCGACCCGGCCGCGCGGCAGCGCGATCACGTCGTACCAGTCCCCGCCGACCTGCCGGCCGCTCCACGCCGCGTGGTAGCGGACCGCGATCTCCCCGCCGGAGATCGCCGGGATCCGGCGCGGCAGCATGGTCTCCTGGAGTCCGGTGGCCAGCTCCCGCTCCTCGTCGAAGAGGATCGCCCGCTGGAGCGACTGGGCGACGATCGCGGCGAGCCCCAGCGCCAGGTTCCGCTCGTCGGCGGTGAAGGCCGTCCGGCCCCGGTAGAACAGCGCCATGCCGCCCAGCGAACGCGCCTGTGCCACCAGCGGCAGATAGCACGCCGCGCGGAACGGCAGGTGGTCCAGATACGGCGCCAGCTCCGGGAAGTCCCGCCCCAGCGAGGCGAACGAGGACACGAACCGGGGCCGGCCGCTCAGCACCGCCTCCGCCAGCGGCAGCCCCCGGTCCAGCCGCCGCGTGCGCAGCCCGTCCAGCACGTCCAGGGAGTCCCCGCTCAGCGCGATCACGTTCAGCGAACCGTTCTCGACCAGACCGAGCGCCAGGCCGTCCGCCCCGAGCCGCGCCAGCCCGCCGGGCCCGGTCAGCGACGCCGTCACGTCGTCCACCGTCACCGCCCGCGACAGCGCGTGCGTGGTCCGCTCGACGATGCTCGTCTGCATCTCGCGGCGCTTCTCCAGCTGCTGCACGAAGGCCGCGTGCGACACCTCGGCCGTGGTGTCCCGCACCGCCCCCACGATCCGGTGCGCCCGCCCGTCCCCGTCGCGCAGGATCCGTGCCAGCACGTGCGTCCAATGGGGTGTCCCGTCGTCCTGCGGGATCGGGAAGTGCGTGCTGTACGAGGCGTGGCCGCCGGTCACCGCCGTCCGCACCACGTGGTCCAGCCGCATCCGCTCCGCCGGGTCGAGCCGCGCGACCAGGGTCGTCGGCCGCCCGTCGAAGCGGTCCGGGGGCACACCGAAGACCAGCAGCCCGGACGCGTCGACATCGATGGTGCCCGTGTCGAGATCCCAGTCGAAGCTGCCGGTCCGGTTCATGGCGAGCCACTCGGCGGGCCCGATCCCGCCATCGCGCGCACGCGGATCGTCATCGGTCATCCCCCCCATTGTCGAACCCGCACCCCGCCGACGCCATGGCTGCGACACGGCGTGGCGCACCGCGCACGGCCCTGCGGCCGGAGGCGCGCGAGGCCGACGGCGGCGACCGGGGCGCGCCGGCATGAGGCGCGGTACGGGCCGTGCGGGGGCGCGGAGGGAGCCGGTTCGGGCGGAACGCCGGGCGGGGATCCGGGCGGTGCCGGTCGGGCGCGCGCGTGGGCGGGCTTGAAGCCGGGGCGTGCCACCCGAGCGTCGGGCGTCGGGCGTCGGGTGAGGCCGGACGGGTGCCAGTCGGGCGTCGGGCGTGAGGCCAGGCCGTGCCGGTCGGGCGCGCACGTGGGTGGGTCTGAAGCAGGGGCGTGCCACCCGGGCGTCGGGCGTGAAGCCGCGGCCCGTGTCACCCGTTTCACCCGGGCGCGCGTGGGCGGCGTGGAGCCGGTACGGGCCGGGCTGCGGGGTCGCGGCGCCGGGCGTGCCACCCGAGCCGGCGGCTCGGCGCGGAGCCGGTGGGGGCCGGGCGGCGGGGGCGCGGCGCGGAGCCCGTGCGGGCCGGGGGCGGCGCTGCGCTGATTCGTGCCACCCGGGGGGCGGGCATGGCGTGCGGCCCGGTGGGCCCGGTGGCGGGGCGGGGCAGAATGGGGCGGTGCAGCCCACCTACCGTGTCCTGGGTCCCGGCCGCGCCCGCCGCGCCGACGGCACGGAGGGTCCCGTGCGCGGCGCCCGACTCGCCGCCCTCTTCGCGGCCCTCGCCACCGCCGGGGGACGGCCCGTCGGGGCCGCCGCCCTCGCCGACCGGGTGTGGGCGGACGACACCACCGCCCCCGAGGACCCCGGAGCCGCGCTCCAGGCCCTCGTCGCCCGCCTGCGCCGGGCCCTCGGCGCCGGGGCCGTCGGCTCCGCGCCGGGCGGCTACCGCCTCGCCGCCGCGGCCGAGGACGTCGACCTCTTCCGCTTCGAACGGCTCGCCGCCGAGGGAACCGCCGCG
>NZ_BNBS01000189.1 GCF_014656075.1 Streptomyces hydrogenans | reverse complement strand
CGAAGGAGAGCAGCAGCAGGGCGTCGTACGGGGCGGGATCGTGCTGATCGGACATCGGGTGCATCCTCGCGGAGTGGTGAACGGCTCAGTGTTGTGCTTCTCGTTCCGGCGCGTTCGGGATGCACTCCGCCACGGACGGGTCGGGCGAGCGGCTCGCAGGTGCCCCGCCGCCATCACGTGCATCCGGTGGTGCGGTCGTCGCAGAACGCATTTGACCCGACACACTCGAGGAGCATGCAGCAATGCGTCGACTTCAGATCGCCCTGGGACGCGCCTCCGCCGTCCTTCTCGCGACCGCCCTCACCACCGTGGCGGCGGCATCCGCCGCGACGGCGGACCAGGCCGGGACGGTCCCGGCCGCCGGTTCCGTCGATCTCGCCCGCTACAGCGGAACCTGGTTCCAACTGGCCGCGGTTCCGCAGCTGTTCGAGATCCAGTGCGCCAAGAACGTCAAGGCCGTCTACGGCTCCACCGCCCGCGGCACGGTCGCTGTGACCAACAGCTGCACGACCTGGCTCGGTACCGAGAGCCGGATCTCCGGCGAGGCCCTTCCCCTCGACCCCACCCACTCGCGCCTGAACGTCTCCTTCCTTCCCCGGAAGGGCGGATACGCCCACGGCACCGGGGCGAACTACGTCGTCGCCGGCCTCGGCCCCGCGTACGAGTGGGCACTGGTGACGAACGAAGGAAGCACCTCCGGGTTCGTGCTCTCCCGCACCCCGCGACTCGATCCGACCCGAACGGCCGACGTCCTCGAGGCGATCCGGCACGCCGGGCTCGACCCGGCGGACTTCCGCACGACCCGTCAGGACGGCGGAGCCCCCGGCCGGCGCCTGGCCCCCTGACCCGCCGCGCCGACGCGGGACGCCGGCCCGTTGGTCCCCCTGGAGCAGCGGGGGATAGGCGGAGCGGCTCCGGGGGAACCCTGACCGCGGCATCGGACCCACCGGCCGAGGCGCTCGACGAGCCGACGAGAGGAGACGCGGCCCATGCACTGCGACGTCGTCGTCATCGGGGCGGGGGCCGCCGGGCTGTCGCTCGCGTGGCGGCTGCTCCGGCCTCCGCCCGGCGTCGACGCGCCTTCCGTCGTCCTGGTCGACGCGCCCCCGGGCCCCCTCCGCCCATCACCGCGCACGTGGTGCTACTGGGAGCAGGGGCCCGGTGACTACGACGCCTGGCTCACGGCCTCGTGGAACGGCCTGAGGCTCCACAGGCCCGCCGGACCACCGGTCCGGCGGGACCTGGGCCGGCTGACCTACAAGATGCTCACCTCCGAGTCGTTCGACCGGGCCGTCCGGCCGCGGCTGACCGGACTGCGCCTGATCGAGGCCGTCGCGGAAGGCATCACCGACCGGGCCGACGGCGGCACCGTCTCCTGCCGCGCCGCCGACGGCACCGAGCGGCGCGTCCGGGCGCGCTGGGCCTTCGACAGCCGCCCGCCGGCTTCCCGGCCACCCGCCCGTGTCCGCCTCGTCCAGCACTTCCAGGGGTGGTTCCTCCGCACCGAGCGGCCCGCCTTCGACCCCCACACCGTCGACCTCATGGACTTCCGCACCCCGCAGCCCCCGCACGGACTCTCCTTCGGGTACGTGCTTCCGCTGTCCAGCCGCGAAGCGCTCGTCGAGTACACCGAGTTCGGAAGGGAACCGCTGCCCGACCACGCGTACCAGGACGCCCTGCGGCACTACACGGGCTCCGTCCTCGGGCTCGGGGCGTTCGAGGTGTGCGCGGTGGAACGCGGAAGCATCCCGATGACCGACGCCCGGCACGACCGCCGGGCGGGAACGAGCACCTTCCGGATCGGCACGGCCGGCGGAGCCGTACGCCCTTCCACGGGCTACGCCTTCGCCGCGATCCAGCGGCAGACCCGCGCGGTGGCCGCCCTCGTCCACTCGGGCCGCGTGCCGCTGCCCCCGGCGGCGTACCCACGGCGTTCCCTCGCGATGGACGCCGTCCTCCTGCGCGGCATCGACACCGGCAGGCTCTCCGGACCCGAGTTCTTCACCCGCCTCTTCGAGAAGGTCCCGCCCGAACGCCTCCTCAGGTTCCTCGACGGCCGGACGAAGCCGTACGAGGAGTTCCGCATCGGACTGCACACCCCCGTCGTCCCCATGCTCCGCACCACGGCGGAGATCCCCTTCCTCGCCCGCCGCGCCTGAACCGGCGAGCCTGCCACGAGAGCGAGCCCAGGATGCGCTTCACCCGGTACGACACCGCCCGGCGCGGCCGCGACCGCAACGCGGTCGTCATTCCCGCGGTCGACGGATCGCGCCGAGCGGACCCCCGCCTCCGCCCCACCTGCTCCGTCGTCGGCGGCGGGATCGCGGGAATCGCGGCGGCCACGATCCTCGCCGAGCGCGGCGTCGACGTCACCCTCTACGAACGCGAGCCCACCCTCGGCGGTCGGCTCGCCGGCTGGCGGGACCGGCTGCGCGACGGATCCGAGGTGACCATGAGCCGCGGGTTCCACGCCTTCTTCCGCCAGTACTACAACCTCCGCGGTCTCCTCCGCCGGGTCGACCCCGGACTGGAGCGGCTCACCGGGCTGCCGGACTACCCGCTGCGGCACAGCTCCGGCCTCTACGACAGCTTCGCCCGGGTGCCCCGGACCCCGCCGCTGAGCGCCCTCGGCTTCGTGGCGCTCAGCCCGAGTTTCGGCTGGCGGGACCTGGGCCGCATGAACGCCCGGGCGGCACTGCCCCTGCTCGACGTCCGGGTCCCCGACGTGTACCGGCGTTACGACGGAGTCAGCGCCCGCGACTTCCTCGACGGCATCGGCTTCCCGCCGCCGGCGCAGCACCTGGCCTTCGAGGTGTTCTCCCGCAGCTTCTTCGCCGACCCCGGTCAGCTGTCCGCCGCCGAGCTCGTCCTCATGTTCCACATCTACTTCCTGGGGTCCTCCGAGGGGCTCCTGTTCGATGTGCCGGACGAGCCGTATCCGCAGGCGCTGTGGAACCCGCTGGCCTCCTACCTGCGGGGACACGGCGTCCGCATCCTGACCGGTACCGGGGTCGAGGAGATCGCCCCCGCCCCCCGGGGCGGGCACGTCGTCTTCTCGTCGGCGGGTGCGCGGCACGCGGACGCCCTCGTGCTCGCCACCGACACGAACGGCCTCCGGACGATCGCCGAAGCGTCCCCGGCGCTGTGCGACGCGCCGTGGCGCGCCAGGGTCCGCGCACTTCGCACGGCGCCGCCCTTCCTCGTCTCCCGCCTGTGGCTCGACCGGCCCGTGGACGCGCGGCGACCAGGCTTCCTCGGAACCAGCGGATACGGCCCCCTCGACAACATCAGCGTCCTCGAACGCTGGGAGGGAGAAGCCTCCCGCTGGGCCGGCCGGACAGGCGGGTCGGTGGTCGAGCTGCACGCCTACGCGCTGCCCCCCGAAGCCGACCCCCGCGTCGTCTCCCGCGAGCTCGTCGACCGACTGCACCGCGTCTGGCCCGAGACGCGCGCCGCCGTGATCGTCGACCAGCGGCACGAACTCCGCTCCGACTGCCCGCTCTTCGAGGTCGGAGGCCACCGCGACCGCCCCACCGTCCACACGCCGGACCCCACCGTCACGGTCGCCGGGGACCTCGTCCGTACGGAGCACCCCGTGGCGCTCATGGAGCGGGCCGCCACCACCGGGTTCCTCGCGGCCAACGCCCACCTGCGACGGTGGGGACTCCGAGGACAGACCCTGTGGACCGTCCCCGCCGCAGGCCGCTCGGCCGGCCTCAGGCTCCTCGCCCGGGCGGGCACGGCATCCCCGGCCGGCTGACCGGAAGCCACCGGCCGGGGGCCGCTCCGCCGCACGGCCCGGAACCCGAGGGCCGTGCGGCGCGGCTCGTCACGAGCCCGGGAGACTCCCCGTGCTCCGCAGCCGCCAGCGGCGCTCCGCGTACGCCAGGTCGTCCCGCCACAGGCGCCCGGACGCCGACCGCATCGCCGGCCGCAACAGGGGCGCCAGCGACCGGGCCACCGCGAACCCCGTCCGGTGCGACGTCGCCATGACGGCCTCGACCACGGCCGTGCGCGGACGTGCCGCTCCGCGGGGTGTCAGCGGGGTGGCGTGGGTCTCGACCACGGAGCCCGCCCCCTCGCCCTCGGCGATCCGCATGGTGACGGTGCGGGGCTCCGGCGCGGTGAAGACCGCCGTCACCGGCACCACGACACGACCGGAGACCTTGAAGGACACCCGGACGACCAGGGCGTCCTCCTCCTCGGAGACGCCGCCCTCCGGAGCCGAGAGGACTTCCAGGTCCACGAAGGAGTAGGGGTGCAACCAGGCGCCGTGCCAGGGATCGAGACGGTTGGCGACGACGTCCTCCGCCTCGCAGACGCCGACGCCGGTGTAGACGGCCGTGACCGCCCGGTCCACCGGCGGCCGGAGCGGCACCACGGGGCGCTCCGTGGGCTCCTCCCCGCCGACGCGGTCCAGCCGCACCCACACCAGCACGCCGTCGTCGTGGACCGGCCAGGGGTCCCAGCCCGCGAACGGGGAGCCGTCCAGGGCCAGACCGTGCCAGCGGCAGATCAGGGTCCCGCACCGCACCACGCCGTCCTTCAGCGCGGCCCCGAGGTGGGGGCAGGCACCCGGACCCGCGTGGAGGCCGCCGTCGGCGTCCCGCCACAGCACCACCTCGACGCCCGCGACGGTCCTGCCCGCGGGCCGGTCCGCGCGGATCCCGCGACTCGACCCCACGGCGTACCAGTTCCCGGAAGGCCGGGACGACGCCCGCTTCAGCCCGGCGGCGATCTCCGCGGCACGGGCCTGCCGCCACGTCGCCCGCTGCTCCTCCCAGGGCACCGCCTGCCGCCGGAACCTCAGCGGCAGAAGCGGCCGGTCGGCGCCGCTCGGTGGTTCCGTCATCTCGGGTCCCCTCTCATGTGCTCGTTCCCCTCCGCCCGGCCGACGGACTCGTACGGCGTTGCTCCGGGCGGCGCGCTCCTGCCGGAGACGGCGGGCGCTCCGTGCGCAGCCCGGCGCGTGCCGCCAGCGCCCGCACGAGGCCGGGCAGGGCGATCGAGGCCCGTCGGCGAGCACCCACCACGGCCCGTCGGTGCACCACCGCGTACCCCTCCCTCTCGATCACCGTCAGGATCTCCCGGTACAGCACGAAAGCGGTGCGCACACACGGGGCCGACACCGGATCGAGGAGGGCGAGGCCGTGCTCCGCCCGGCGGTAGACGTCCTGGGTGAGGGCGGCGGCGTCACGCAGGGCGGCCGTGACGCGCCGGTCGTGGCACCCGGTCCTCCGGCTCCACAGCAGCAGCTCCCGGTCGACGCCGGACGCGGCCAGCAGATCGGCCGGCAGGTACACCCGGCCCCGGTCCAGGTCCTCCCCGACGTCGCGGAGGAAGTTCGTCAGCTGGAAGGCGACTCCCAGCGCGGCCGCGTACGGCTCGGCCTCCTCCCTGGGCACGACGGTCCCCAGGACCGGCACCATCTGGAGGCCGATGACGGCGGCCGACCCGTGCATGTACGCGCGCAGATCGGCGTACGTCGCGTACTCCCGTACGAACAGGTCGCTGCGCATGGACGCGAGGAAGTCGTCGAAGTGCCGCGCGGGGATGCCGAGGCGTTCGCGGGTGTGAGCGGCCGCCGCCACCGCGGGGTCCGTCGTCGGCCCGCCGCGCAGCGCACCGCGCCACTCGGCCTCCAGCGCGTCCAGCGCCGCCGCCCGCTCCGCGGGCGAGGTGGAGGCCGTCTCGTCCACGATGTCGTCCGCGCGCCTGGCGAAACCATAGAGGGCGTGGACCGCGCTGCGGCGTTCGAGCGGAAGCAGGCGCGTGGCGAGGAAGTACGTCCTCCCGTGGCGCGCGTTCAGCCTCCTGCACTCCGCGTACGCCGCCCGCAGCGCCGGGTCGTGGATCCGGGCGGCGGCGAGCTCCCGGGCCGTCACGAGACCTCCCGCCGACCGGTCGCGACGGGAACCGGGCGACGCGGAGCCCTGCCGGGGCGTCCCGTGATCCGCTGCGCGGCCAGCTTTCCCGAGATGAGCACCGGGGGCACGCCGACCCCCGGTGTCGTCCCGCAGCCGGCGAGGACGACGTTCTCCGCGCCGCGGACCAGGTTGCGGGGGCGGAACGGTCCCGTCTGGGCGAAGGTGTGCGACACCGAGAAGGGCGTGCCCGCCGTGTGTCCCTGGGCGGTCCAGTCCGCCGGCGTCACCAGGCACTCCGCGTCGATCGAGTCGCCGAACCCGTCGAGTCCCCGCCGTTCGAGTTCGGCGACGAGGGAGTCGCGGTAGGAGGGGCCGAGCTCACCCCAGTGAAGCCCACCGGGGCCGATCTCGGTGTTCGGGCAGGGGGCCAGGACGTAGTGGAGATGACGGCCGTCCGGGGCCAGTGAGGGATCGGTGGCCGTGGGCCGGGTCACGAGGAGCGACGGATCGGTCATCAGCTCCCCGTTCCGGGTGATCTCCTCGAACGTGCGGGACCAGGCCGAGCCGAACAGCAGCGTGTGATGCGCCAGCCCGGGCCACGTGCGCGTCGTGCCCGCGTGCAGGATCACCGCGCTCGGCGAGTGTCTGGTCCGGACCGGCCGCCGGGGCGTGCGGCCCAGGAGGCGGTAGGCGAGGGGGAGCTCCGTGGTGAGGACCACGCTGTCGCACCGGATCCGCCCGTGCTCCGTCAGGACCGCGGTCACGCGCGCGCCCGAACGCTCCAGGCCGGTGACGCGCTCCCCGTACCGGATCCGGGCGCCGGCCCGGCGGGCCGCTTCCGCCATCGCGGCGGGCACGGCGTGCATCCCGCCACGGGGGAAGTGCACCCCGGCCACGGTGTCCATGTAGGCGATGACCGCGTAGGCCGCGAGCGCGCGCGAGGGCGGCACCCCCGCGTAGAGGGCCTGGAAGGAGAACACGCGCCGCAGCCGTTCGTCCTCCAGGAACGAACCGATCGCCCGGTCGAGCCGTCCCAGTCCGCCGAGCGCCGCGAGACGGACCAGGTCGGGGTGGAGCAGCTGCGCGGGCGAGTCGAAGTTCGCGCCGATGAAGCGGCGTTCCTGGACCGCGTAGAGCCTGCTCAGCCAGGTGCGCAGCCGGAGGTACCCGTCGGCCTCCCGGGCACCCGCGAAGCGCTCGACCTCGGCGGCCATGGTTCCGGCCTCCGTGTGCACGTCGACCTGGCTGCCGTCCCAGAACAGGGCCCGGTACGCCGGGTGCAGCGGCAGGAGCTCCACCCGTTCGCGGAGCGACTCGCCGACGGCGGCGAACGCCTCGTCCACCAGGGCGGGCATCGTCAGGACCGTGGGCCCCGTATCGACCTGAAAGCCCTTCAGGTCCATTCTCCCGGCGCGCCCGCCGGGTCCCGCCTCCCGTTCGACGAGGGTGACCTCCCGCCCGGCGCCGAGCAGATGGAGGGCCGCGGACAGGCCGGCGAAGCCGGCCCCCACGACGACCACGTGGTCCGTCCTGCCGGAAACCCGCCTCAACGGACTCCTCCCGTCACTGCCTCGTAGTGCCGAATCACCGGTTCGCCGCCGCCCACCTCGTCCGCGACCCGCTCCGTACCGGTGGCGCCGGCGAGGGGGAGGCCGGCGGCGTCGACGAGCAGCCGGATCAGCTGCTCGGTCGGCCCCGCGGCCAGGTCCGCCTGCCGGAGCGCGCCCACCGCACGCGCGGACAGTTCCGCCACGCGTTCCGTGACGTGCGCGCGGGCGCCGAGCGCCACGAGGAGGTCGAGTACGCGGCGCAGCTCGGCATCCGTGGCCGAGGGACGGCCGACCACCGTCTCCAGCAGCTTCAGCCCCGCCGTGTCGCCCCGCCGCACGCACCGGGCGTGCCCCACGGCCAGCAGGTAGGTGGCCTTGCCCTCGCGCAGGTCCTCCCCGAAGGGTTTGCCGGTGTGCTCCGGGCTGCCGAAGGCCCCCTGGAGGTCGTTCTGCAACTGGAAGGCGATGCCGGCGCAGAGCCCTGCCCTGCGCAGCCCCCGGGCCGTCCGATCGGACGCCCCCGCCAGCAGGGCCCCGAGGACCAGGGGGTGCGCCGACGAGTAACCCGCCGTCTTCAGGGCCGCCGTCCGCATGGCCCGCCGGGAGGAGCGCGAGCCCTTCACCTGGGTGTGCAGGTCCAGGTACTGCCCGGCGACCATCTCGTTCCTCATCGCGCGCCACTGGGCAGCCAGCGCGGCGGGCTGCGGGGTGCTGAGCAACGCCTCCGTGAACACGTCGTCCGCCCAGGCCAGGGCGAGGTCACCCGCCAGAACCGCGGCCGACTTCCCGAAACGCTCCTGGGCCCCGTCGCGGCCGCCCGCCCGGTACTGCGTCGCGAGGGCGACGTGGAGGGCGGGCTCTCCCCTGCGGAGCCGCGAGCCGTCCATGACGTCGTCGTGGATGAGGGCGCAGGTCTGGATCAGCTCCATAGCGGCGGCCGTGCGCAGGGCGGCGTGGACCTCCTCCTGGCCGCCGCCCACCGCCCGCACGGCCCACCACAGCAACTGGGACCTGCGGCGCCGGCCGCCCGCCGTGAACGCGATCACTCGCCGCGCGAGGTCCGCCGCGTAGGTCGCCTCGACCGCCTGGGCCTCGACGAGACGCTTTCGGAGCAGGTCGTCGAGCACGAGGTCCAATGTGGCGGGGACATCCGCGTCGATGGTCGGTGGCTCGAGAGTGTGCATGGGGCTTCCTTGCTGCCGTGGGTCGGGCAGTGCGGTATGTCTGGGAGTTCATTACCGCCCGGGCGCGCGGATGCAGCAGGTCCTCGGCCATTCGGACCCATTCCGCCGGGACGCGGGGGCACCGCGCGCCGCATCGGCGCGCCCCGTCGTCCAGGCGGATTCGATGCGACAGCCTGGCTGCCTCTGTCGAAAGGGTGCTCATGGCCATGCTTCGTGACGGCGACCTCGCCGCCGCGTTCGACCACGCGTCGCCGACCTACGACCTCATGACCTCGGCGAGCCCGGGGTACTTCGCGCACCTCCGCCGCTCCGCCCGCCGTCTGGGCCTCCCCGACGGCGGCGCCGGACTCACCGTGCTGGACCTGGGATGCGGCACCGGCACCTCCACCAGGGCCCTTCTCCGCGCGGCGCCGCTGGCCACCGTCATCGGCGTCGACGCCTCGGCCGGGATGCTCGCCCGCGCCCGCGCCAAGACCTGGCCGGACGGGGTCTCCTTCGTCCACGCCTCGGTCGAGAGCATGGACGAGGTCAAGGCGAACGGCCCGTACGACGCCGTGTTCGCCGCCTACCTCCTGCGGAACGTCGCCGACCCCGACGTCGTACTGCGCGACATCCACGGCCTTCTCCGCCCCGGCGGCCGCCTCTCCGTCCACGAGTACAGCCTCGGCCCGCGCCGCCGCGACCGACTCGTCTGGAACAGCGTGATCAACGGCTTCGTGCTCCCCTGGGCCCGACTGAACGGAAACGCCCCCCTCTACCGACACCTCCACCACAGCGTGATGCGGTTCGACACCCCGGACGCCCTCACCGACCGCATGCGCCAGGCGGGCTTCGCACGCGTGCGCCGTCTGCCCATGCCCGGCTGGCAGACGGGCATCACCCACACCTTCGTCGCGGAACGCCCCCACCCTCGGGCCACCCGCCCCCCTCAGCCCTGACGAACGGCCCACCGCGCCCCAGGAGCCACCCGCCCCGCAGCCTCCGGCGATCCTCCGCCACAGCTGCCGCTCACTCGCCGACCGCATGGCTCGCAGACCGCAGTTGACGAGCTCGGTGGCGAAGACCCGGCGATACACGGCGATTCGCGGGTCGCCGACACCCCTGGTCACGGCCGGGGCAGGGCTCGGTCCACCGCTCCGCGACGGGTGCGGCCGACTCCCCGGCAGGCCCTCGGTCCGCCGGCCGAAGTCGCGCGGCGCCGCCCGTCTGCCAGGCTGGGACGGGTGACGGCTGGTGCGCGGGGACCCGCCCGCACTCCCGACGGACGGTACGTGATCGTCGACAGCAGACGCTGACGGGCCACGGACCCCGAGGTGCCCAGGACGTCGCCGCACGTCTGCGCTCCCACCTCAGGGCGGCGTGCCGTGGCCGCGGCCCTGCGCGCCCAGGACGCGGAGGCCGAACGGGCCGCCCGGGACCGGGTGCACACGGCGAAGGTCGCCCTCGGGGAGCGCGGCACGCAGTGAGGGGACCAGGAGGAGACGGAGCGCCGCGCCTACTGGAGCGAGGGGCTGGCGGCGCTCGACGAGGGCACCGACGGAGGATGAGCCGGCTCTCCGGACGCGCGGTTCAGATTCCCGGAAGCCCTCCATGCTCTGGGAAGCGTGCTCATCTGCCGGCACCGCCTGTCACAGCGGGGCCCGGGCCCCGCTCTCCGGCTCGGGCCATTCCCTGACGGCTGACGGAAGGAACACGGTCGAGGAGCGGGTGGACCTTCGTCCCCTCTTCGCGTGAGGTCACCCTGGGCAGCGGCTGATCGAGGCGCACCGGCCCATGGTTCCCCACGCCACCTCAGGACGAGGAACCCACCCCGAAGAGCCATTCCCCCAAGAGGTCCTACAGCCGGTGACCGGCGGCTACGCCGCTGGGGTCGTCGGCCAGGGCGATGGCCGTGGTGATGCGCTTGCCCACCGGTTCGCG
>NZ_BNBS01000188.1 GCF_014656075.1 Streptomyces hydrogenans | reverse complement strand
AACCAGCACCGCTTCGACCTCCACGCCCTCGCCGCCGCCTACGCCCTGGGCGCACTCGACGACGAAGAGCGCAAGGACTTCGACGCCCACCTCCAGACGTGCGAGGCATGCCGGCAGGAAGCAGCCGAGTTCGAGGCCACCACGGCGCGCCTGGCCACGGCCGTCTCCCAGACTCCCCCGGCCGCGGCCAAGGCACAGGTCATGGCCGCCATCGACGGTGTGCGCCAGCTGCCCCCGCGCGTCCCCGCGCCCAGGGCGGTACCCGCCCTCGGTGGCTTCCTGCGTCGTCGCGCGGTGCCTTGGGCGCTCGCCGCCAGCGTGGCCGCCGCCGTGCTGGGAGGCGTCGCGGTCTGGCAGACACAGAACGGACAGGAGCTGGAGCAGCAGGCCCGACAGGCCCAGCAGCAGCTCGACGCGGTCAGTGCCGTCCTGGCGGCCCCCGATGCCCGCACCGCGCACGGCAAGGCCGCCAACGGCGCCGTGACCACCGTCGTCGCGTCCGACCAGCAGAACCAGGCCGTCTTCACCGCCGCCAACCTGCCCGCTCCCGGCGCCGGGAAGACCTACCAGCTGTGGCTCGACCAGGACGGCACCATGCTCCCGGCCGGACTCATCGACCACGACGGCACGGTGATCCTCGCCGGGACCCCCGCCGACGCCACCGCCGTCGGCCTCACCCTCGAACCGGACGGAGGATCCCCCCAGCCCACCACCGACCCCCTGCTCCTTATGGCCCTGCCCACCTGACCGGCCGCCCGCAACCGCGCCCTGCGCATGCCCCTGCTGTATGACGAGGGGCGGACGGTGGCGAAGTCCTTCGGTATAGGCGCACCCGTGATCGGCCTGCGGCGGGCCGTCTTCATCATCGACCGACACGGGCGCCTTCACTGGAAACACGTCACCGCCGTCGGTGCCACCTATCCGCCCGCCGCGGCCCTGGTCGCACAACTGGCCCGTCTGACCGTCTGAACCCACAGCGGCCTGCCCCGCCCATCACCACGGGCCTCGTCGATCGAGCACATCTGTCCGGCTGCTGCGGGGCACGGCTGAAAGGCAGCAGCGGGGCAGGGACGAACCGCGGAGGGGGTGTCGTGGGCCAGCGGTGAGCAGACTCGCTTCCCTCGGGTACCTGACGGGAGCACTTCGTGGTGGCCACACCCTCGACGACTGCGCGGCGGCGGCTTCTGTGTGCGGCAACGGGCCATCCAATGGCATGGATGGTCCGAATATCTGCCGAGAGCCCAGACCCACGGGAGAGGCGATGATCATGATCACGTTGGCCTTGATCGGGTTGCTCGGAGGACTGAT
Organism: Streptomyces hydrogenans; assembly: GCF_014656075.1. Taxonomy (GTDB): domain Bacteria; phylum Actinomycetota; class Actinomycetes; order Streptomycetales; family Streptomycetaceae; genus Streptomyces; species Streptomyces hydrogenans. The sequence goes on along the minus strand of NZ_BNBS01000188.1, from coordinate 9,313 downwards.
CACCGCGGTGTCGCCCTGCATCCTGCCCGTTCTGCCCGTCGTCTTCCTGGCCGGCGGACCGGGCACGGACGCTCCCGCCACGCGCCGACCCGCGCTCGTCGCCACGAGCGGCGCCCCGGCCGGCGACACGCCCACCGGCGACCCACCGACCGCAGCCCGGCCGGCGCGCAACCGCCGCCCCTACGCCGTCGTCGCCGGGCTCGTCCTGAGCTTCGCCTTCTTCACCCTGCTCGGCGTGACGATCATCTCCGCGCTCGGCCTGCCCCAGGACATCCTGCGCTACGTCGGACTGGCCCTGCTCGTCCTGATCGGGCTGGGCCTGATCTTCCCTCCCGTGGAACGGATCCTGGAGAAGCCGTTCGCGCGCATCCCGCAGCGGCAGGTCAACAAGGAAGGCAGCGCCTTCGTCCTCGGCCTCGGACTCGGCCTCCTGTACGTGCCGTGCGCCGGACCGGTCCTCGCCGCGATCACCGTCGCGGGCGCCCGCGGCGAGATCAGCGCGGACATCGTCGTCCTCACGGTGGCGTTCGCTCTCGGCACCGCGATCCCGCTCCTGGTCTTCGCCCTCGCCGGGCGGCGCGTCGCCGAACGGGTCGCCGCCTTCCGCACCCGGGCCCGCAAGCTCCGCGTGATCTCCGGAATCCTCATGATCGCGCTCGCCTTCGCGCTGGCATTCGACGTCACCGCAGCCCTGCAGCGCGCGCTGCCCGACTACACCCGCGCCGCCCAACGCACCGTGGAGGACAGCGACACGGCCCGGCAGAAGCTCTCGGGGCTGTACGACGACTCCAACAAGGAGCTCTCCCGCTGCGAGGACGGCGTCGACGAACTCCGCTCCTGCGGCCAGGCCCCACCGCTCGCCGGGATCTCCACCTGGATCAACACCCCCGGCGGCAACCCCGTCGACCTGGCCTCCCTCCGGGGCCGCGTCGTCTTGATCGACTTCTGGACCTATTCCTGCATCAACTGCCAGCGCAGCATCCCGCACATCAAGGACTGGGACCGGGCCTACCGCGACAAGGGCCTGAGCGTCATCGGCGTCCACTCGCCCGAGTTCGCCTTCGAGAAGAGCGCGAAGAACGTCGCGGACCAGACACGGAAGCTCGGCATCACCTACCCCGTCGCGCTCGACAACAAGCTGGACACCTGGGACAACTACCGCAACCGGTTCTGGCCGGCCAAGTACCTCGTCGACGCCAACGGCACCGTCCGATACTTCACCTTCGGCGAAGGCCGCTACGCCCAGACCGAGAACCTCATCCGCGACCTGCTGCGCCAGGCCGATCCGACCGTCGTCCTCCCGCCGCCCACCGACCAGGCCGACGACCAGCTGACCGCCGGCCGCACCCCCGAGACGTACCTGAGCACCCACCGGATCCGCGGCTACACCGGCACCCCCGAACCCACCGAGGACAAGCCGGTCACCTACTCCTACCCGCCCGGCGGCACCCCTCTGAACAAGATCTCCCTCGCCGGAACCTGGACCGCCGGCTACGAACACTTCACCGCAGGCAAGGACGCCCGCCTCGCTCTCACCTACCGCGCGCAGAACGCCAACCTCGTCCTCGCCGGCGAAGGCACCGTCACGGTCCTGGTGGACGGCGAACCCACCCGGACGATCGAGGTCCACGGAACGCCGACCCTGTACCGGCTCACCGACCACGACAGCCCCCGCGAAGCCCGTCTCGAACTCCGCCTCACACCCGGGCTCCAGGCGTTCGCCTTCACCTACGGCTGACGAACGCTCACACTCCGCACCGTCGAAGGCTCGTGTGTACACGGCTCGCTCCGCCCCGGAGCCCAGGGAGCGTCGACATGTCGCCCGTCCGCCGGCTGATCCGTCGCCGCATTGGACGCCCCCGGAAACATGCCCCCATCCGACAGGCCCTCCGCTGCGAAGTACGGGTGAAACGCAGCAGCCGGGCGGCGTGTCGAGTGGCGGGAGCGATGGTGGTCGAACAGCGCAAGGTGGCGGTCGTAGGCGCCGGCGTGGCGGGCCTGACGGCCGCCTACGTCCTGGCGTCCTCGTACGAGGTCACCCTGTACGAGGCGGACGGACGGCTCGGTGGCCACGCCCACACCCGTGAGCTGCCCGGCCCCGGCGGTCAGGCACTTGCTGTGGACTCGGGGTTCATCGTCCACAACGAGCGCACCTACCCCACCCTGCTGAGGTTGTTCCGGGAGCTGGAGATCGGCACGCGGGACGCCGAGATGAGCATGTCGGTCCGGTGTGACGGGTGCGGACTGGAGTACGCGGGTGCCCGGGGCGCGGCAGGTCTGTTCGCCTCCCGTGCGGCCCTGCGGTCGCGGTACCTTCGGCTCCTGGCAGAGGTACCGGTCTTCCACCGGGGTGCCCGGCGGCTGCTGACGCGCGGGACTCATGCGGGTGTCACCTTCGGGGACTTCCTGCGCGAGGGCGGGTTCTCCCCCTACTTCGTCAGTCACTTCGCCCTGCCGCTCGTCGCCGCGGTGTGGTCCTGCCCGGCCCGCACCGCGCTGTCGTACCCGGCCTCCCACCTGTTCGCTTTCCTGCACCATCACGGTCTGCTGTCGATCACCGGTTCCCCGCAGTGGAAGACCGTCACCGGTGGCTCGACCGCCTACGTCACCGCCGCCGCCAAACGCGTCCACCGCATCCGCACCTCCAGCCCGGTCGACGCCGTCCGGCGCACGGGCCGGGGCGCCCTCGTCATCACCGGCGGCGGCGGCACGGACACGTACGACGCCGTGGTCGTCGCCACGCACCCCGACCAGGCGCTGCGCATGCTCGCGGACCCCACCCCTGACGAGAAGCGGCTCCTGGGAGCGTTCACCTACTCCCGCAACCCCACCGTGCTGCACACCGACACCTCCCTCCTGCCCCGCTCTCCCAAGGCACGCGCCAGCTGGAACTACCGCATGACCGGCTGCGGGCCCTCCACCGCACCCGTACACGTCAGTTACGACATGGAGCGCCTCCAGCGGCTGCCCGCCGGCTCCGGCTACGTCGTCACGCTGGGCGGTGACACCGGCATCGCCCCGGGCCGGGTCGTGGAGCGGATGGTCTACGAGCACCCCGTCTACACGCCCGCGTCGGTCGCGGCACAGAAGGAACTGCCCCGCCTCGACACCGGTGTGACCGCGTTCGCCGGCGCCTACCACGGCTGGGGCTTCCACGAGGACGGCTGCCGCTCCGGCGTCGTCGCCGCCCGGGCCCTGGGGGTGGACTGGTGACCCGCGCCGAAGGAGACGTCATATCCGCGGGCCCCCTGGGCGCGGAGCCCGTCGCGGCGCTGTACGACTGCGTGATCACGCATGTCCGCCGCACGCCCCTGCGCCACGCTCTGCGGCACCGCACCTACCTGTGGTGCGTGGATCTGGACCGGTTGCCGGTGCTGCCCCGTCCGCTGCGTCCGCTCGCCCGGTTCGACGCCCGCGACCACTTCGCCGGCACCGCCGGGTCCATCCGCGCCAGCCTCGACGCCTTCCTCGCCGGCCACGGCATCCACCTGCTGCTGCGCGGCCTGCCCGTGCACCCCCGTCCCCGTTCTACTCCACGGAAAGGCATGCTGCCGTGACCCGTCCCGCCCTCGTCTCCCAGGGCCGCTCCCGACCCACCGGCCGAGGAGCCGGGATCCCCCCGCAAGCGCCGGGCACGGGTTCTTCGGCCCCCGAGCCCGCCGTTCGCCGCGCGGACGTCGACGCAGCCCGCTGGCCGGATGTGGCTCGGCTGCCGTCGGCGGCCCCCGCCCGCACCGCCATCGCCAGGCACTTCGTCGGCCGGGCCCTGGACCGGCCGGCCCTGACCGGGCCCGCCACCGACGCCCGCTCGTCAGCCGCCGGCCCGCGGCTGACGCTCCACGACCCGGACGCCTTCTACCGCCGGATCGGCCGCCACGGGCTGATCGGCTTCGGCGAGTCCTACATGGCCGGTGAATGGGACAGCGACGACCTGGCCGGCGCCCTGACCGTCCTCGCGCAGCACGTCGACGACCTGATCCCCGCTCCGCTGCGCCGACTCCGTGGCCTGTGGGCGTCCGCCCGTCCCACCGTCGACCGCAACACGCGTACCGGTGCCCGCGACAACATCCAGCGCCACTACGACCTCTCCAACGACCTGTTCGCCACCTTCCTCGACCCCACCCTCACCTACTCCTCCGCCCTCTTCACCGCGTTCCCCGCCCGCTTCGAGTCCCTCGCCGCCGCCCAACACCGCAAGATCGACCGGCTCCTGGACCTCGCCGGCGTCAGTGAGAGCACCCGGCTCCTGGAGATCGGCACCGGCTGGGGCGAACTCGCCCTGCGGGCCGCCGCCCCCGGCGCCCAGGTCACCACCCTGACCCTCTCCGTCGAACAGGCCGTCCTGGCCCGCGAGCGGATCGCGGCAGCCGGACTCGCCGACCGGGTCGACGTCCAGCTGCGCGACTACCGCGACGTCGAGGGCCGCTATGACGCCGTGATCAGCGTCGAGATGATCGAAGCGGTCGGCGCCGAGTACTGGCCCGCCTACTTCACCGCCCTGCGCCGCGCGCTCGCCCCCGGCGGCAGGATCGCCCTGCAGGCCATCACCATGGGCCACCAGCAGATGCTGCACACCGCCGCCACCCACACCTTCATCAGCAAGTACGTCTTCCCCGGCGGCCTCATCCCGTCCCGAGAAGCCATCGCCGAGCACTCCGCCGCCACCGGACTGACCACCGCCACCGACAACGGCTACGCAGACCACTACGCCGAGACCCTGCGCCTGTGGCGGGACCGGTTCACCGCCAACCGTGCTGCCGTCACCGGCCTCGACTTCGACGCGACCTTCCGCCGCATGTGGGAGCTCTACCTCGCCTACTCGGAAGCCGGGTTCCGGGCGCGCTACCTCGACGTCAGGCAGCTTCTTTTCACCGAAGGGACCCCTCGATGAGGCCCGCCGCCGACCGAGTCGCGCAACTCCTTGGCCACTTCCTCCCAGGACCGCTCCCAGTACGCCTGCGTGCCTGGGACGACAGCCAGGCAGGCCCGCCGGACGCCCCCCTGGTCGTGCTCCGTTCGCCCGACGTCCTGCGCCGCCTGCTGTGGCAGCCGGGCGAGCTCGGCCTCGCCGAGGCCTACGTCACCGGCGGCCTGGACGTCGAGGGCGACCTCGCCGAAGCCCTCTCCCGAGCCGGCCGAAACGTCCGCGACCGGCGCCCCGCACGCCCCGGACCAACGAGCATGGCCGCGGCCACCGCCCTCGCGGTCCGCCTCGGTGCCGTCGGTCCGCCCCCGAAGCGCCCCGACGGACGGGCCCGCCTGACCGGTGGTCTGCACAGCGTCGCGCGGGACCGCGCGGGGATCAGCCACCACTACGACCTCTCCAACGACTTCTACGTCCTCCTCCTCGACGAGTCGATGGCGTACTCCTGCGCCTACTGGACCCGGCCCGACGACACCGCGTACACCCTGGCCGACGCCCAGCGCGACAAACTCGACCTGATCTGCCGCAAACTCGGCTTGGGCCCCGGGGACCGGATGCTCGACGTGGGCTGCGGCTGGGGCTCCCTCACCGTCCACGCGGCCCGGGAACACAAAGCCCGCGTCACCGCCGTCACCCTCTCCCGCGCCCAGCACGAGTTCGTCACCGCGCGCGCCGCACGCGAGGGAGTAACCGACCTCGTGGACGTCCAGCTGCGGCACTGGCGGGACATCGACGGTGGCGGTTACGACGCCGCGGCCGCCGTCGAGATGGGCGAGCACGTCGGTGACGCCGAGTACCCCGCCTTCGCCTCCAAGCTGCACGACTCGCTGCGCCCCGAGGGCCGACTCCTGATCCAGCAGATGTCCCGCGGCTCCCACGCACCCGGCGGCGGGGCGTTCATCGAGACGTACATCGCCCCCGACATGCACATGCGCCCCGTCGGCCGCACCGTGGACGTGCTGGAGACCTCCGGTCTGGAGGCCCGCTCCGTCGAATCGCTCCGCGAGCACTACGCGACCACCATCGACGCCTGGCGCTCCACCCTCGAACAGCGCTGGACCGCCATCGAGGACCTCGTCGGAACGACCACCGCCCGCGTCTGGCGTCTGTACCTCGCCGGCGCGTCGCTCGCCTTCACCGAACGCCGCATGGGCGTCGACCAGATCCTCGCCGTCCGCCCCACCCGCGAAGGCGCGTCGGCGATGCCGGCCACCCCCGCCGACTGGTACGTCACGGCGCCCCTGCCATGAACGGGACCGACTGAGGCACCCTCGCCGCCAACCTCGCCGCCTGCGCGGCCATAACGGCGAGGGTGCCCCCCGCCCCCTTCGCCATCGCCGTGTGCCGCAGGCTGCACCGGATCGTCGACATCGCCCGGGGACTTGCCTTCAGTGCCGTCGCCGTCACCTGACTGTTGCCCGCCGGCCTCGGCGATGACGGCCGGCGCCTGGTCGTCGCCGCAGCAACAATCGTCTGGGGGTAAGCCTGGTGGGTCACCTCGCACGGCGTACAGCGTCGGCCATGCCGACACTTGCCTCCGAACATCTACGATGCTGCAGAGCGGCCTGCCCTGCGACACGCTTTCCGCATCGCGGTAGGGGCCACCCTGCGCGCGGCCGGGCCCTCGGCAGTCGGACGCGCTCGTGGCCGCCCGAAACTTCCGGACCGCCCTGAGCGAGGCCGGCTTCGGACGGGCCTGTGCCCTGCTGGCGCCGCAGACCCGGCAGGAGGTCGCCTCCGATGCCGGCGACTGCGCGAAGGGCCTGGCGCAGGAGCAGCCGCCAGTCGCCTCCGGCGATGCTGCGGATGCCGTCGCGAAGGGCTAGGGGCGCCAGGCCATGGTGCGCCTGAGGGGCGACGCCTTGTTCCTGTCGCAGTTCGACGCGGGGTGGAAGGTTGTTGCGGCCGGCTGCACGCCGCGCCCGGACATGCCGTTCGACTGCAAGCCCGAGAGCGCTCGCGACCAGCGCGTGGACGAGCATGCCCGCGAGGACTCGCCCCGCTGGGCCGGCGCCCGGGACCGGCGCCAAAATTTGTACTCCCGCTCGCTGGGCGTCGTGACGGCGCTGCTGTTCGTACTGTCCTGGCTGGCCCAGTCGATCTCGGGCGCCGCCTGCAACGCCGAACAACAGCGCGACCTGTCCGAGCCGGTCAGCTGGGCGGCGTATCCGGCCTCCGCGCACTTCTGGAACCGGACCCTGCAGAACTGGCAGTCCGAACTCCTCGCCGTCGCGGCCATGGTCGTCCTGTCCATCTACCTGCGCCAGCGCGGCTCACCCGAGTCCAAGCCGGTCGGCGCGCCCCACTCCGCCACGGGTGCCGAAGGCTGACCCAAGACATCGCGATCAAGGCTTGTGCCTGGGCCCGGGGCACCGCCCGCCGTCACCTGCTGAGCCCTGTTCTCCCCAGGCCTGAGCGGCATGGGAGCGGCGGGAGTGGAAAAGCGCCGACTATGGAACATGCAAGGACGCCGCAGCCCGAGGACGACCGCCGGCCCGCCGGAGAGTCTGCGGGTCCGGACCGGCAGGTCGAAGAGCGGGCGCCGGACCGGATCTCCGAGCTGCCCAAGCGGTCGTGGAAGGCGGTGCTGCGCGGGACGCTGAAGGAGTTCAAGGACGACGAGCTCGCGGACCGTGCGGCCGCGCTGACCTACTACGGGGTGCTGGCCCTCTTCCCCGCACTGCTGGTCCTGGTCTCGCTGCTCGGCATCGCGGGCGAATCCGCGACCAAACAGGTCCTGGACAACCTGCAGAAGCTCACCCCCGGCGCGGCCCGGGACGTGATCAGCAATGCGGTGCAGCAGCTGCAGGGCAACGCCGGCATCGGCTCGCTGCTCGCGGTCGTGGGCGTGCTCGTCGCGATCTGGTCGGCCTCCGGATACGTCGCCGCGTTCATCCGGGCATCCAACGCCGTATACGACCTTCCCGAAGGCCGGCCGGTGTGGAAGGTGCTGCCGCTGCGTGTCGGTCTGACCGTGGTGCTGATGATCCTCGCCGTGGCCAGTGCGCTGATCGTGGTGTTCACCGGCGCTCTGGCCCGGCAGGCGGGCTCGGCACTGGGGGTGGGCGATACCGCGATGACGGTGTGGTCCATCGCGAAGTGGCCGGTCCTGCTGGTCCTGGTGACGTTCATGCCCGCGCTGCTGTACTGGGCGGCCCCGAACGCGAAGGGCCGCGGCTTCCGCTGGGTGACCCCTGGCAGCTTCCTGGCCTTGGTGATCTGGATGATCGCCTCGGCCGGGTTCGCGCTCTACGTCGCGAACTTCGGCTCGTACAACAAAACGTACGGCACCCTCGCGGGCGTGATCATCTTCCTGGTGTGGTTGTGGATCACGAACCTCGCCGTCCTGCTGGGCCTGGAGTTCGACGCCGAGCTGGTCCGTCAGCGCGCGATCGCCGGCGGGCAGGGCGAGGACGAGGAGCCGTACGTGGAGCCCCGCGACACCCGGGCGTGGAGTGAGGAAGACCGTCGCCAGATGGAATGAGCGGCGCTCGTGGCGCCGAGAGGAGCGGACGACGCACATGAGGGTGGCGGCGGGGCTGCAGAGGCGCGATCACCAGTTGACCCGGCGCATGGCTTCCTGGGACTCCCCGGCGGCACGCGGCCTGCTGCCAGCCGTAGAGGAAGCGGCCGAGCACACCAAGCTGTGGTGGGCTGCCGCCCTGGTCATGGCCGTGAAGGGAGGCCGGCGGGGCCGCAGGGCCGCAGCCTCCGGCGTGCTGGCCATGGCGGTGGCCGAGCTGTTGTCGAACGGGGTCGCCAAGCAGCTGGTCGAGCGGCGACGGCCGCCTGCGGAGTGGATTCCGCACGGCGATGTCGAGGACCGTCCGGACAGCTCGTCCTTCCCCTCCGGGCACACCGCCGCTGCCATGGCCTTCACCACCGCCGTCGCGGCCTCGTGGCCATCGGTCGGGGCCGCGTGCGCGGTCCCCACGGTCCTGGTGGCCGTCGAACGGGTCCACAGCGGCGCCCACTACCCTTCCGACGTGGCTGCCGGCGCCGTGATCGGCGGCTTGGCCACGGCCCTGGTCCGTATGACGCCACGCCTCCTGCTCCGGTGTCGGGGATGACGCGGGGAGGCAGGCGTCGTCATCGCCGGCGACGGACCGGCCGCACTGCGCCGGCTCACCGAACCGATGGGCACTCACCGCGTATGGGCGCGCTTCCCCGCCCCCTCTCCCGCCGCCCGACAACCCGCAGCGGCGCCCCCGCCCCTCCTCTGGGGCGCCCCGGCCGGCCTGCGGCCCCGAGTCATCGCAGACAGGCTCCTGGCTCCGGGGCCGCAGCACGTCGCAAGGTCACCGACCGGGGCTGGGCGGTACCTCCGCGAGCGCTTACAACCCCTAACGAAATGATCTTCGGGCTGGTTGGATGGCCCTCCGAGCGTTG
>NZ_BNBS01000187.1 GCF_014656075.1 Streptomyces hydrogenans | reverse complement strand
GGCGTTTCGGCCGTGCGGCGAGCGTGCGTGCCGGGCGGGCCGGACCCGACGGGAAGGGGCAGACAGGCCCTGGGGCCGGCCTGATCCGACGGGAGGGGCCGGACCGGCCCTACCCGTTCACTTCGGGAGTTCGGCGCGGCGGACGGCGCGGACGGCGAGGCCGTAGACGCCGGCGAGGGCGCAGACCGCGGCGCTGACGGCGAAGACCGGGCCTGGGCCCCAGACGCCGATGGCGGCGCCGGTGAGCGGGAAGCTCAGCGGCGCGATGCCGAGGCTGCCGAGGCCGGCGACGGCGCTCACCCGGCCGAGGTAGGCGGGGTCGCACTCGGTCTGGATCAGGGCGTTGCACAGGGCTCCGGAGAGTCCGGCGAGCAGGCCGATGGTGAGGGCGACGAGGACGGCGGGGGCGAGCCGGGGCAGCTGGGCGAGCGCTCCGATGGACACGGCGCCGATCACCATGGTCCAGCCCATGACGAGGCCGGTCCGGGGGACGTGGCCCTTCACGGTCAGCAGCAGGGAGGCGCCGCCCGCGCCGACGCCGAAGCCGGCGAGGACCCAGCCGATGCCGGAGGCGCCCCAGCCGCGCTGCTCGGAGAGGACGGCGAGGCCGACGTTGAGGGGGCCGACGAAGCCGAGGTCGCTGAGGAGGACGACGATCATCAGCGGGCCGAGCACCGGGTGCCCGCGGAGGTAGCGCAGGCCGTCGGCGAGGCCGCGCGGGGCGGTGCCCTCGCGGGTCTCCTCCTCCCGGGGAAGCGGGCGGAGCCTGAGCGCGGCGAGCAGGGGCAGGGAGAGCGCGAAGAGCAGGCCGGCGACACCGAAGGCGGTGGCGGTGCCGCCGACGGCGATGGCGAGGCCGCCGAGCGGGGCGCCGACGACGGCGCCCATCCGGTGGGCGAGGCCGCGCATCCCCTGGACGCGGGCGAGCTGGTCGCGGTCGGCGACCCGGGGCGGCAGGGCTCCGACGGCAGGCAGGAACAGCGCGTCCACGACGCCGAAGACGAGGGCGACGGCGGCGAGCGCCCACAGGCCGGGCGAGGCGAGGAAGAGGCTCGCCGCGAGGCCGAGGGTGACCAGGCAGCGGACGGTGTCGGAGGCGATGACGACCCGGCGCGGGCCGAGGCGGTCGGCGATCACTCCGCCGAAGAGCATGAGCAGCGCGCGGGGCACGGCCGCGACGGCCATGACGAGCCCCGCCTGGGCGGGGGTGCCGCCGCTGACCGCGGCCCAGGAGAGGGCGAGGTAGAAGACGCTGTCGCCGAGGGTGGAGGCGGTGTAGGCGCCGAGCCAGCGCAGGACCTGGGGGCTGCGGTGGGCAGGGGCGGCGGCGGGCGCGGCCCCGGTGACGGCGGTCACGGGCGGTAGGGGAAGGCGTGGAGGTGGACGGCGACGTTCTCGCGGCCCTCGGTGTCGCCGGCGGCCTCGGCGGCGCGGGCGGCCTGGTCGTACTTGCGCAGGACGGCCTCCAGTTCGTCGCCGAGGGCGGTGAGTTCGCCGGCGGTGAGGCGGGGCAGCCACTCGGAGCCGATCGAGGCGGCGCGCCAGGCGTCGGACCAGGTGTGCCGCTCGTCGAGGAAGCGGGAGTGCATCTCCGCGCGCTGCTCGCCGACCGTACGGCCGAAGGCGGCGCTCGCCGCGGCGAGTTCGGGGGCGTCCTTGAGGTCCTCCTCGTGGATGCCGAAGCCGTAGGAGCTGGGCTGCCACCAGCGCTCGCGCCCGTCGGTGGACTGGGCCTCGGCCTCCTCGATGAGGCCGCCGTCGGCGAGCTTGCGCAGGTGGTAGCTGACCAGGGAGACGGCCTCGTCGACCTGGTCGGCGAGTTGCGAGGCGGTGGCGGTGCGGGCGACGAAGAGGGCCCGGTAGAGGCGCATCCGCAGCGGGTGGGAGATGGCCTTGAGGGTGCCGAGGTCGGTGATCCGGCGGGTCTCGGAGGAGGTCATGTCCACGACCCTAGATACGAAAGGAAACTTGCACAAGATATGTTGCGCAAATAATCCTGTGCGTCTCGGAGGGCCGGCGGCAAAGAGAAAGGGCCCCCGAGGGGGCCCTTCCCTTCACACGTCCCGAAGCGGAACGACGTCTCAGCGGACCGCGTGGCCCGCCTCCCGCAGCGCTCCCTTGACCTCGCCGATCCGCAGGTCTCCGAAGTGGAACACGGACGCGGCGAGCACCGCGTCCGCGCCGGCCTCGACGGCCGGCGGGAAGTCCGCGAGCTTGCCGGCGCCGCCGGACGCGATCACCGGGACGGTCACGTGCCGGCGCACGGCCGCGATCATCTCGGTGTCGTAGCCGTCCTTGGTGCCGTCCGCGTCCATCGAGTTGAGCAGGATCTCCCCCGCGCCCAGCTCGGCGGCGCGGTGGGCCCACTCGACGGCGTCGATGCCGGTGCCCTTGCGGCCGCCGTGCGTCGTCACCTCGAAGGAGCCCGAGGCGGTGCGGCGGGCGTCGACCGACAGCACGAGGACCTGGCGGCCGAAGCGCTCGGCGATCTCCCGGATCAGCTCGGGGCGGGCGATGGCGGCGGTGTTGACGCCCACCTTGTCCGCGCCGGCCCGCAGCAGCTTGTCGACGTCCTCCGCCGAGCGGACGCCGCCGCCGACGGTGAGCGGGATGAAGACCTGCTCGGCGGTGCGGCGCACCACGTCGTAGGTCGTCTCCCGGTTGCCGGAGGAGGCGGTGATGTCGAGGAAGGTCAGCTCGTCGGCGCCCTCGGCGTCGTACAGCCGGGCCATCTCGACGGGGTCGCCGGCGTCCCGCAGGTTCTGGAAGTTGACGCCCTTGACGACCCGGCCGTTGTCCACGTCCAGGCAGGGGATCACTCGTACGGCGAGGCTCATGCCGCATCACTCCTGTACGCCTCGACCTCGACCTCGACCACAAGGCGGGGGTCGACGAAGCCGGAGACGATGATCATCGAGGCGGTCGGGCGGACCGCGTCGAACAGCTCCTTGTGGGCGCGGCCCACCTCGTCCACGTCCCGCGCGTGGGTGAGGTACATGCGGGTGCGGACGACGTGCTCGGCGCCGAGGCCCAGCTCCTTCAGGGCCGCGAGGGCGACGGCGAAGGAGTTGACGGTCTGCTCGTACGGACCGCCGTCGGCGATCTGGCCGTCGACCACCGAGGTGCAGCCGGAGACGAGGACGGTGCCGTTGGGCAGCTCGACCGCGCGGGAGTAGCCGAACTGCTCCTCCCAGGGGGCGCCGGTCACGACCTTGCGCACGGAGTCGGTCATACGGCGGCCACCGCCTCCAGCGCCTCTTCCAGGGTGAACGCCTTGGCGTAGAGCGCCTTGCCGACGATCGCGCCCTCGACGCCCAGGTGCGTGAGCCCGGCCAGGACGCGCAGGTCGTCCAGGGAGGAGACGCCGCCGGAGGCGACGACGGGCCGGTCGGTGGCCGCGCAGACGTTCTTCAGCAGCTCGACGTTGGGCCCGGTCAGGGTGCCGTCGCGGCCGATGTCGGTGACGACGTAGCGGGCGCAGCCCTCGGAGTCGAGGCGGGCCAGCGCCTCGTAGAGGTCACCGCCCTCGCTGGTCCAGCCGCGGCCCTTGAGGGTGGTGCCGCGCACGTCGAGGCCGACGGCGATCTTGTCGCCGTGCTCGGCGATGACCTTGGCGACCCACTCGGGGGTCTCCAGGGCGGCGGTGCCGAGGTTGACCCGGGTGCAGCCGGTGGCGAGGGCGGCGGCGAGCGAGGCGTCGTCGCGGATGCCGCCGGAGAGCTCGACCTTGATGTCCATGGCCTCGGTGATCTGCCGGACCAGGTCGCGGTTGTCGCCGGTGCCGAAGGCGGCGTCGAGGTCGACGAGGTGGAGCCACTCGGCGCCGGAGCGCTGCCAGGAGAGGGCCGCCTCCAGCGGGGAGCCGTAGGAGGTCTCGGAGCCGGACTCGCCGTGGACGAGCCGGACGGCCTGGCCGTCGCGGACGTCGACGGCGGGGAGGAGTTCGAGAGTGCTCACAGGGTTCCGATCCAGTTGGTGAGGAGCTGGGCTCCGGCGTCGCCGGACTTCTCGGGGTGGAACTGGGTGGCCCACAGGGCGCCGTTCTCCACGGCGGCCACGAAGGGCTCGCCGTGGGTGGCCCAGGTGACCTTGGGGGCGCGGATGTTCTTGTTGCCGACCTCCAGCGTCCACTCGCGCACCGCGTAGGAGTGCACGAAGTAGAAGCGGGCGTCGGCGTCGAGGCCGGCGAAGAGCTCGGTGTCCTCGGGCGCGTCCACGGTGTTCCAGCCCATGTGGGGCACGACCGGGGCCTTCAGCGGCTCGACCGCGCCGGGCCACTCGTCGAGGCCCTCGCTCTCGACGCCGTGCTCGATGCCGCGCTCGAAGAGGATCTGCATGCCCACGCAGATGCCCATGACGGGGCGGCCGCCGGAGAGCCGGCGGCCGATGATCCAGTCGCCGCGGGCCTCCTTGAGGCCCTGCATGCAGGCGGAGAAGGCGCCGACGCCGGGGACGAGGAGTCCGTCCGCGTTCATCGCCTTCTCGTAGTCGCGGGTGATCTCGACGTCGGCGCCGACCCGGGCGAGCGCGCGCTCGGCGGAGCGGACGTTGCCGAAGCCGTAGTCGAAGACGACGACCTTCTTGCCCGTGCCCGCCGTCATGCCCACACGTCCAGCCGCATGACGCCGGCGGCGAGGCACATCACCGCGCCGACCGACAGCAGCACGATGAGGCCCTTGGGCATCTGCTGCTTGACGAAGGAGTAGATGCCGCCGAGCAGGAACAGGCCGACGACGATCAGGATGGTGGAGAGACCGGTCACGGTTACAGCGCGCCCTTCGTGGAGGGGAGGATTCCGGCGGCGCGGACGTCGCGCTCGGAGGCGTAGCGCAGGGCGCGGGCGAGCGCCTTGAACTGGCACTCCACGATGTGGTGGGCGTTGCGCCCGTACGGCACGTGGACGTGCAGCGCGATCTGCGCCTGGGCCACGAAGGACTCCAGGATGTGCCGCGTCATGGTGGTGTCGTAGGAGCCGATCATGGGCGCCATGTTCTCGGGCTCGGTGTGCACCAGGTAGGGGCGGCCGGAGAGGTCGACGGTGACCTGGGCGAGGGACTCGTCCAGCGGGACCGTGCAGTTGCCGAAGCGGTAGATGCCGACCTTGTCGCCGAGGGCCTGCTTGAAGGCGGCGCCCAGCGCGAGGGCGGTGTCCTCGATGGTGTGGTGCGAGTCGATGTGGAGGTCGCCGTCGGTCTTCACGGTCAGGTCGAACAGACCGTGCCGGCCCAGCTGGTCCAGCATGTGGTCGTAGAAGCCGACCCCGGTCGACACGTCGACCTTCCCGGTGCCGTCGAGGTCGATCTCGACGACGACGGACGTCTCCTTGGTGGTGCGCTCCACGCGGCCTACGCGGCTCATGCGTTCTGCTCCTTCTTCAGCTCACGAACCGCGTCGAGGAACGCGTCGTTCTCTTCGGGGGTGCCGGCGGTGACCCGCAGCCAGCCGGGCACGCCGTTGTCCCGGACCAGGACGCCCCGGTCGAGGATCCTCCGCCAGGCGGCGTGGGAGCCCTCGGCTCCGTCGAAGCGGCCGAACTGGACGAAGTTGGCGTCGGACTCGGTGACCTCGTAGCCGATCGCGCGCAGCTCGGCGACCAGCCGGTCGCGCTCGGCCTTGAGCTGTTCGACGTACCCGAGGAGGGTGTCGGTGTGCTCCAGGGCGGCGAGGGCGGTGGCCTGGGTGACGGCGGAGAGGTGGTACGGCAGGCGGACCAGCTGCACGGCGTCGACCACGGCCGGGTGGGCGGCGAGGTAGCCGAGGCGGAGTCCGGCGGCGCCGAACGCCTTGGACATGGTCCGGGAGACCACCAGGTGCGGCCGGCCCTCCAGGAGGGGCAGCAGCGAGTCCCGGTGGCTGAACTCGACGTACGCCTCGTCCACCACGACCAGCGAGGGCTTCGCGGCCTGGGCGGCCGTGTACAGCCGCTCCACGACGTCGGCCTCGACGGCCGTGCCGGTGGGGTTGTTGGGCGAGGTGACGAAGACGACATCGGGCCGGTGCGCGGCGATGGCCGCCTCGGCGGCCGCCACGTCGATGGTGAAGTCCTCGTTGCGCGGGCCGGAGATCCAGCCGGTGCCGGTGCCGCGGGCGATCAGGGCGTGCATCGAGTACGAGGGCTCGAAGCCGATCGCGGTGCGGCCCGGACCGCCGAAGGTCTGGAGCAGCTGCTGGAGGACCTCGTTGGAGCCGTTGGCGGCCCACACGTTCGCCACGCCGACCGGGTGGCCGCCGGTGCGGGTGAGGTAGCGGGCCAGTTCGGTGCGGAGCTCCACCGCGTCCCGGTCGGGGTAGCGGTTGAGGCCGCGGGCGGCCTCGGCGACCCGCTCCGCGATCCGGGCCACCAGGGGCTCGGGCAGCGGGTAGGGGTTCTCGTTGGTGTTCAGCTGGACGGGCACGTCGAGCTGGGGGGCGCCGTAGGGCGACTGGCCCTTCAGCTCCTCACGGATCGGCAGGTCGTCGATCCCGATGGTGTCGTTCTGGTCGCTCACTTGCTCTCCGGCACCTTCCAGCCGAACCTGGCCTTGATCGCGGCGCCGTGGGCCGGGAGGTCCTCGGCCTCGGCGAGGGTGACCACGTGGTGGGCCACGTCGGCGAGCGCGTCGCGCGTGTAGTCCACGATGTGCACCCCGCGCAGGAAGGACTGCACGGAGAGGCCCGAGGAGTGGCAGGCGCAGCCGCCGGTGGGCAGGACGTGGTTGGAGCCGGCGCAGTAGTCGCCGAGGGAGACCGGCGCCCAGGGGCCGACGAAGACCGCGCCCGCGTTGCGGACCCGGTCGGCGAGGGCGGCGGCGTCGGCGGTCTGGATCTCCAGGTGCTCGGCGCCGTAGGCGTTGACGACCCGCAGGCCGTCCTCCAGGTCGGTGACGAGGACGATCGCGGACTGACGGCCGGCGAGGGCCGGGGCGATCCGGTCGTCGACGTGCCGGGCGACGGCGACCTGGGCCTTCAGCTCGGCCTCGACGGCGGCGGCCAGCTCGTCCGAGTCGGTGACGAGGACGGAGGCGGCCATCGGGTCGTGCTCGGCCTGGCTGATGAGGTCGGCGGCGACGTGCACCGGGTCGGCGGTGGCGTCGGCGAGGACCGCGATCTCGGTGGGGCCGGCCTCGGCGTCGATGCCGATGCGGCCCTTGAGGAGGCGCTTGGCGGCGGCGACGTAGATGTTGCCGGGGCCGGTGACCAGGTCGACGGGGGCGCAGCCGGGCCGTCCGTCGGCGGCGCCGTCGGCGGTTCCGTACGCGAACATGGCGATCGCCTGGGCGCCGCCGGCGGCGTAGACCTCGTCGACGCCGAGGAGGGCGCAGGCGGCGAGGATCGTGGGGTGCGGCAGGCCGCCGAACTCCTTCTGCGGCGGGGAGGAGACGGCGATGCCCTCGACGCCGGCCTCCTGGGCCGGGACGACGTTCATGACGACGGACGAGGGGTAGACGGCGCGGCCGCCCGGCACGTACAGGCCGACGCGGTCGACGGGGATCCACTTCTCGGTGACGGTGCCGCCGGGCACGACCTGGGTGGTGTGGGTGGTGCGGCGCTGCTCGCGGTGGACCAGGCGGGCGCGCCGGATGGACTCCTCCAGGGCCGCGCGGACGGCCGGGTCCAGCTCCTCCAGGGCGCGGGCGATCGCCTCGGCGGGGACGCGCAGGTCCTCCACCCGGACGCCGTCGAATTTCTCCCCGTACTCGATCACCGCGGCCGCGCCATGATGCCGTACGTCCTCGCAGATCGGCCGCACCTTCTCCAGGGCGGCTTCCACGTCGAACTCGGCACGGGGCAGCAGGTCGCGCAGGGCGGAACCCTCGGGGAGGGTCTCACCGCGCAGATCGATTCGAGAGATCACGGGTCAATTCTCGCAGACGGCCTTCCGGCCCCGGACGTCCGTATCACTGGCTGATACGTGGCTTGCTCCATGTTGATACACGCCACTGTGGCGTCTCCTCGCCACTCCTGACCGTTAGCGTTCAGCCCGTCACAGTGCGGGAAGAACGACTGTACGAATCCACGACTCCCGGGAAGCGGAGTGGTGGGAGCGCATCGGGGAGAGCGAGGGGGCGGCAGTGACCGAGCCGCACGAGAACGGAATGCCGGACGGTCTCACGGGCCCGGAGCGGGCCATGTGGCAGGCGTTCCGGATCGGCAGGACCTGCGATCTGACGGAAGGGGTGGCGGAGCGGGACGACCCGTTCGGGGAGGTCCCGTGGGGGCCGGAGCGGAGCGTGCGCGCCGACGTGGTGGCGGCGCTGCTGCTCGACGGGCCGCCGGCCCGGTCGGGCCGGGTGGCCGCGCTGAAGCTGCGCGGGGTGCGGATCACGGGCGTGCTGGGCCTGGCCGGCGGGACCGTGGCGCCCTACGTGGAGCTGCACGACTGCCGCTTCGACGACGAGGTGGTGCTGCCCGAGGCCCGCTTCGGCACGCTGCGGATGGTCGGCTGCGCGCTGCCCCGCCTGGAGGCGGCCCGGCTGCACACGGAGGGCGACCTGCACCTGCCGCGCTGCCGGGTGCGGCGCGGCATCCGGCTGACCGACGCGCAGATCGGCACGGACCTGCTGATCAACCAGATCAGCGTGTGGCCGGACGCGCGCGGCCGGGCGATCACCGCGGACGGCATGGTGGTGGCGCAGGACCTCCAGGCCGAGCTGATCGAGACGCACGGCGAGTTCAGCCTGCGCGGGGCGAAGGTCGGGGTCTCGCTCAGCCTGCGGGGCAGCGTGCTGCGCGGAGACCGGGGCCGCCGCGCGCTGAACGCCCCGCAGCTGACGGTGGAGCGGACGCTGTACCTCAACGCGGCCTGGGTGTACGAGGGCGGCGGCCAGTCCACGGCGACCCCGCCCTACGGCGTGACACCGGTGCGGGACGCCCGCCGCAAACCGGTCGAGTTCCACGGCGGGGTGCGGCTGGACGACGGCCGCTTCGGGGACGCGGTGGACCTGAACCACGCCCGCTTCCTGCTGAGCGGGGCGCGCCGGGAGGAGCTGTCGCTGCGCCGGATCGTCACCCCGGAGCTGCGGTTCAACGGCGAGCGGCCCGAGGAGGGCCGGGTGGTGCTGAACGGCGCGAAGGTGGTGACGCTGATCGACCTGTCGACCAGCTGGCCGGACCCGGGCGGGCTGGCGATGAGCGGCTTCGTCTACGAGAACCTGGTGCCGTACGGCCACTTCCCGCTGGCCCGGCGGCTCGCCTGGGTGGCGGCGGCGACGCCGGAGTACGCCCCGGAGCCGTACGAGCGGCTGGCGGCCGTGCTCCGCACCAGCGGGGAGGACGAGGACGCCCGGGAGGTGCTGCTCGCCAAGCAGCGGCGCAGACGCGAGACGCTGCCGCTCGCCGGGAAGCTGTGGGGGTACGTCCAGGACTGGACGGTGGCGTACGGCTACCGGCCGGGCCGGGCGGCGCTGTGGATGGCGGTGCTGTGGGCGGCGGGCACGCTGGCCTTCTCGCGGTACGAGCCGGTCCCGATCAAGGAGGGCGAGGGCCCGGCGTGGAACGGCACGCTCTACGCCCTGGACCTGCTGCTGCCGGTGATCACGCTCGGACAGGACGGCTACTGGCGCCTGGAGGGCGGCTGGCAGTGGGCGGCCGCGGTCCTGATCCTGCTCGGCTGGATCCTCGCCACCACGGTCGCGGCGGGCGCCACCCGGCTGCTGCGGAGGGGGTGATCCGTCCGCCCGGGCGCGCACGGCCACGACACGGGGCGCCGGGCGGTCCCGGGCGGGCCCCACGACGACCCGGGGCGCCAGGCGCTGCCGCGCCGGCCCCAGGGGCGTCTGGGGTCCCGGACCCGCCCGTCCCCGACGTCCGGACGACCACCGGACGGATCGCGGGTCGCCTTGGGCGGACTCGCCCGGACCCCGGTCGCCCGCCGGACGGGCTCGGCCGGCCGCCGGGGTGTCCTCGGGCGGGTCGCGTGACGGCCGGGGGGAGACCGGGTGAGATCCGGGTGAAGGGAGGCCGGCACGGCGGGCCCGGAGGGTCCCCCGGTGGGAAGATACGTCCTGCCATGTCCTTCCTCCGCGCCCTGGTCCGCACCGCCCGCACGGCCCGGCACGCCCCGCGCCTCGCCGCGGGTCTGACGCCGGACGACGACGTGCTGCTCGACGCCCCGGACGGGCGGCTCGCGCCCGCCCTGGTCGCCGCCGCGCTCGGCGACCCGGAGCCCGCCGCGAAGCTCCTCGCCACCACGCGGGACGCCGGGGAGTGGGAGGACCGGGACCGCTACGTGGGCCGGCTCGCCACCTTCGCGTACAGCCGGGGCGAGTGGCTGGACCGCTGGCTGGAGGCCGCGCCGCGCGACCCCGACGCCCTGCTGCTGGCCGCGCAGCTCGCGGTCCGCCGGGCCTGGGAGTCGCCGGCCCGGGCGGAGCGGCTGCGCGAGCTGGACCCGCTGCTGCGGCCGCTCACCGAGGACGCCGGGCGCGACCCGGTGCCGTGGCGGCTGGCGCTCGACCACGCGCGCGGGGCGCACGCGGGCCACGCGGTCTTCGAGGGGCTGTGGGAGCAGGCGCTGCTCCGCTCCCCGCACCACTACGGCTGTCACGTCGCCGCGCTGAAGTACCTGTCCGCGCAGTGGTACGGCTCGCAGCGGGCGGCCTTCGACTTCGCGGAGCAGGCGGCCGACGACGCGGCGCCCGGCTCGCTGGTGCGGGCCCTGCCGGTGCGCGCCGCCTACGAGGGACTGCGTCCGCTGCCGGGCGCGGGGAGGGACCGGCCGGCCGGTCCC
>NZ_BNBS01000186.1 GCF_014656075.1 Streptomyces hydrogenans | reverse complement strand
CTGCAGCATCATCTGCTTGCGACGCCTCCGAACCTCATTCTGAAATGATCAGTAAAGGTCGAACTCGTGCGGCGGGAGGTCGAGCGTGAAGCACGCCTCGCGGACGACGGCCTGTTCGGTCTTGTCGAAGTCGCCGTCCGCACCACCGATGACGATGCCGATCTGGATCACCGCGCGCGCCTCGGCCGGCTTCTTCTTCGCCTTCGCGATCTCCTGGAGCACGCTGACCTTGCCGAAGTCGAAGTCGGCCGTCAGCTTGTTCAGGTTCTCGTCGAACCGGCGCTGGAGGTCGGTCGCGTCGAAGTTCTGGAGCACCTCGTTGCTCGCGATGAGCTGGGCGACCCGTCGGCGCTCCGACGGGTCGATGCTGCCGTCGGCGGCGGCCACCAGGGCACACATCGCCATGGAAGCGTCCCGGAAGGCACCGGACTTGAGGTCGTTCTTCTTCGCCGTCAGCTGCGTCTGCATCGTCGACGCCGACTCCTTGATGCGGTCCCACAGGGCCATCGAGAACTCCCTCACAGATACGGAAGGCCGCCCGGACGGGTGGGGCGGAACCCGGGCGAACCGTTCTTCTACATTACTGTAGAAGCTATCAGCCGCCGAAGAGCCCCCGCGCTCCACCTCGCCGTCCCCCGCGCCCGGGCCCGCGTCGAGCGCCGGGCGCCCTGATCGGCGTTCCGGGGCAACCAGCCGATGGTGCCCACCACTTCACGCGCGCTGTCGACCACCGCACGTCCGCCGGTCGCCACGCGCACCGCGTCCGTAGGCTCCCGCTCATCGAGGATCCGTGCCTTACGGGCGCTGCTCTCCAGCTCGCGCTCCAGCTCCTCGCGCTCCAGCTCCGAGCCCCGCTCCCGACCGCACCCCGAACCAGCCCGGACGTACCTCGGTCAGCAGCGGCCGCAGCGACCGCGCCGCCGACAGCAGCTCCCGCTCCGTGACGTCGACGGGCTCGGGCAGGCTCAGGCCGTGGTGACGCAGCCGCCACGGGTCGAAGATCTCGCTCCCGTCGGCCGCGAAGTCGAAGTCCACGTCGATCTCGGTGCCGTCGTCGCTCACGAAGCGGCAGCCGGCCCCGTGGACCTCGTACGCGTACGCGCCGACGCGCCCGCTCCGGCTGATCCGTCGCGCACGCACCAGGCCGTGGAGGTCCGCGAGCCGCCCGAGGGAGGGCATCGCCGTCCTCACGGCCGCGTCGGTCGCGCGCAGAGCGCGGACGTAACCGAGCACGAGCTCCCGTGCGTCCCCCATCCGTTCCCTCCGGTCTCTCCCCGAAATCGGCCCTCGGGCAACGATCCGCGCGAGGGTTCAGAGCGTCTTCCGCAGAAGCACGCACATCGTCTCGTGGCGGCGGATCGTCCCGTCGGGTCCTTCCTCGTCCCAGGCGTCCGGCTCGCGGCCGTAGGCGACGTAGCCCAGGCGCTCGTACAGGGCGCGGGCCCGAGGGTTCTCCTCCTCGACGGCCAGGGCGGCCGTACGCAACCCGCGGTCCCGGATCCGCTGTTCGGCCGCACGGACGAGGAACGTTCCCAGCCCGCGGGACTGCAGGGCCGGCATCACGGCGAGCTGCCAGAGCGTCCCCGCACCCTCGGCCACGCGGTAGTCGACGCCGCCGATCGCGACCGGCAGATCCGCCGGCGTGCACACGGCCAGATAGTCCACCTCGCCCGCCGCCGCACGCACCAGCTCCCGTTCCACGTGGCGCAGGTGCGTGGCCGAACCCGACCAGGTACACACCGGAAGATCCCGTGACAGGAGGTCACGCACGCTGACGGGCAAGGTGACGGTGGCGGTGGCGAAGTCGCCCGGAGAGTTCACGCTCGACAGCATGCGCCGTCGCCGTCGGCACGACAACGGGATTACCTCCCGGGCCACGGGCCCGCCGCGTCAGCACCGGGCGAAGCCGGACCCCGACCGCCTTCCGGTGCCGCGGCCTCCGCGCGGCACCGCTCCAGCCCCGCGGTCACCTCCGCCCGCTCCGGGCCGTCCCGGTCGGCCAGGAGCCGTCGCCGCCGACCGAGCCCCAAACCCCACGGCCCGGCGGCGCGGGCTGTCCGCACCGCCCCCGCTTCCCCCGCGTGCCCGGTGTGCCCCTCCACGGCGCCCTCCCCGCACCCGAGGCCCGGCGCCCGTACGTCCTGAGGAATGATCGGGGCCATGACGAAGATCGTGTTGATGTCGGATCCGCGGGTGGCCGCGATACCGGTCGCCGAGTGCGGCGAGCCGCTCGTGGACGTCCGCCGCCGGGGCGCACTGCTGGTCGACGCGCGCAAGCAGGACCCGGCGGACGCCTTCGCCCACCTGCGGGAGGGCGTGCTGGAGCGGCTGGTCGAGGCGCAGGGACTGCTGCCGGAGGGAGTACGGCTGCTGTTCGTCGAGGGGTACCGGCCTCCCTCCCTCCAGCGGGAGTACTTCGAGGAGTACGCCGGACAGCTGCGCGACGCGAACCCCGGCTGGTCGCCCGAGGAGATCCACTCGGCGGCGAGCCGGTACGTGTCCCCGCCCGACATCGCCCCGCACAGCGCCGGCGCGGCCGTGGACCTCACCCTGGCCGACGCCGACGGCCGCGAACTGGACCTGGGCACCCGGATGAACGCGGACCCGGAGGAGAGCGAGGGCGCCTGCTACACCGACGCCCCCGGCATCGGCGCGGAGGCCCGCGCCCACCGCGAGCTCCTGGGCGGTGTGCTCACGGCCACGGGCCTGGTGAACTACCCCACGGAGTGGTGGCACTGGTCCTTCGGGGACCGCTACTGGGCCTTGGAGACGGGCGCGCCCGCCGCCCTCTACGGGCCGAAGGAGATCGGCTCCCCCCACTGAGCGGCAGGGCCCGCACCGACGCCCCCGGGGGGTACCGGCCCGGCCGTTCGCCTCAGCCCCTCCCGACGATCCCTTGCCCGCCTGTGCAACCGACGCTCCGCCGGAGCGCGTGTACGGCTCCGGAAGTCACACGTCGTCGCCCACCGAGGCCGTGCGGAACGGATCCGCGGGCCCGCGAAGTTCTGGAGCCACCCTGATGCCGGATGAGATCGACGACACCGCGACGGCGCGGGCGGGAAGCCTCCGCGTGAGCGACGACCGCGCCCTCACCGCGTTTCGCGCGGAGTGCGCGGCGCTCTCGGAGGCGGTCTCCGGCCTCACCGAGGCCGAGTGGAACCTCCCGACGCGCTGCGCTCCCTGGACGGTGCGCGACCTGCTCGGGCACGTCAGCGTGGTGATCGACTGGCTGCCGGCCATGCTGGACGCGCCGACCCCCGCCGAGGCCGAGATCTCCGCCGTGGAGTACTACCGCCCCGACGACCGCTTCTCGCCCCGGACCAACGGCACGCGGATCGCCCTGGCGCGGGACCGTGCGGCCCGGTCGGCCGACGGCACCGCCCACGCCGAGGACTTCGCCGCCACCTGGCGACGGGTGGCCGCCCTGTGCGGGGTCGAGCCCGCAGGACGGGCGGTGCGGACGCGTCACGGCGACGCCATGCTCCTGTCGGAGTTCCTCCGCACCCGGGTCGTGGAGGTCGCCGTCCACGGTCTCGACCTGGCCGACGCGCTCGGGCACGAGCCCTGGCTGACCTCGGCCGCCGGCGAGTCCGTCCTGGAGCTGCTGCTCGGTCCGGGCCACGGCGCGGCCGCCGAGGAACTGGGGTGGAGCCGACCGCGCTTCCTCCGCAAGGCCACCGGCCGGGAGCCGCTGACCGCCGCGGAGTCCGCCCGGGTCGAACGGCTCGGGATCCGGTGGCTCGCGCTGGGCTGACCGAGGAAGGCGCGGGCCCCGCACGACACCGGGCCCCGCTCCGGTGAGCGGTGGACGGGAAGCCTGGAGGTGGGCATCGCCTCCGGCGCGAGACGGCCGGAGCCCGCACCCGCGAGTGCCGCGATGGCGGGGAAAGTCCGTGGAGGCCGGGATCGCGGGCCCGTAAGGTGGGGATCTTCGGCCGGTGCGAGCCGCCGGAGCCTCGAAAGCGAACGCCCATGACGCTGCCCGACCTCCCGGCCGCCCGCCGTCGTCTCGACTCCGCGCTGGACGACCTGGCCGTCGTCTTCCGGGGGATGACGGCCCACCCGGACGAGTACAACTGCGACTGCCACTGGGGCAGCGCGGAGGAGCTGGCCCGGCTCAAGGTCGCGGACCTGGAACTGGACCTCGACCTCCTGCATCGCACGTGGCAGGCGCCCGACTGGACGGACAAGGCCGCCGTGCTGCGGCGGATCCTGCCGCAGCTCGCCTCCACACTCGTCACCGGACGCGTCGCCGAGACGTACTCCGACATGGAGACGATCGGCCGCGCGTTCGCCTTCGGCGCCTGGCGGGAGTGGCCCGCCGGGCAGAGCGCGGCGGTGGAGGAGTTCCTCGGGGCCTGGTGGTCCCACACGCTCACCGATCCGGACCCCGTCGTGCCCGCGCAGGACGTCCTGGTCCTCGTCACCGAGGCGACGGGGACGGTTCGGCCGTGGCTCGACGCCTGGGAGGCGCACCGCTTCCCCGCCGCCGACGCGCACCTCGCCGCGGCGGCGGACCACTGGGACCACGACCTGCTCGGCGACCGGCTTCCCTGGAGCGCCTGGGAGAACGAGGAGGAGCTGTGCGCCGACCTGACCGCCTGGCTCGTCCGCCACGCGTCCGACCGGCTCCGGGACAGCGGGGCGCCGGAGGACCTGCTGCACCGGATACGGCTCCTCGGCGTCCCCTGCCCGGACCGCTGGGACGACCCGCACTGGCCGGACTACTTCTACTGGCGGCTCCGTCAGGAGCCGTGACGGGTCGGAGCCGGGCCCTCCGCCGGGCGGATCGGGACCGCCGCGGTCCGCTCGACGCCTTCGGACCGTACTTCCGCGCCCTGGACCGCCAGGACGTCGCGGAGGGCGCGGTCCACACCGTCCAAGGGGGCCGAGCAGGCGCGTGGCGGAGCCGCGTCAGGCGCGCACCGCCGTGATCACCAGGCCCCTTTGGGCCTGGATCGTGAGGGTGGTGCCGTCCCAGCCGACGGGGAGCGGGGAGGGGGTGGTGTCGACCGGTGAGCCCGCGTCGACCGGGCCGGAGGTCGGGTCCTCGCCCCACTGGAGGGTGTGGGAGGCCGACGCCCCGACCGTGGCCGGGAGGCCCGTACCCGCCCAGACGTTCTCCGACGACCTGCCGTCCACGGTGACCGTCAGCCGGTCGCCCGTGAGCGCGAACGTCCCGGTCAGGTCGCCGCCGTCGAAGCTCCATCGGCGGCCGGTGATCTCGATCCGCCGGTACTCGTCGTTGACCTGCCCCGACGGGGTGAAGCCGAGGCGCCAGGCGCCGCGCGCGAACGCCTCGACGGCCGCGCCCGCGAGGGTGGCCCGGGCCGGGCCGTCGCCGTCCGCCCGCCCTCCCCCACTCCCGTCCTTCTTCCCGCCGCACGCCGCCAGCGCGAGGGAGAGCAGTCCGAGGCCCGCGTACCTGAACGTGTCCCGTCTCCCGACGATCCGCCGTACCTGCCTGAACTCGTCCAGCACCGCGCGCAGCCTTTCCTGGGCCCGCCGTCCGGCTGCCGCCGGTGGTGCGGGAAGTCGAAGTCTGGCGCACGGGCGGGGCCGGCCGCAGGAGATCGCGGATACCGGGAGCACCCGCGCGGCCAGAGCGCGTCCTCCGCCTCCTCGCGTTCAGTAGACGTCGCGGACGTACCGCTTCTCCGCCGCCAGCTGCTTCACGTACGCGGCCGCCTCCTCCTCGCTCATCCGGCCGTGGCGGGCGACGAGTTCGCGGAGGGTCCGGTCGACGTCCTTGGCCATGCGGGCGGCGTCGCCGCAGACGGCGAGGTGGGCGCCGTCCTGGAGCCAGGACCAGAGGGCCGCGCCGTGCTCGCGCATCCGGTCCTGGACGTAGACCTTGGCGCGCTGGTCACGGGAGAAGGCCGTGTCCAGGCGGTCGAGGTGGCCGGACGCCAGGTGGGCTTCGAGTTCGTCGCGGTAGTAGAAGTCGGTGGCCGCGCGCTGCTCGCCGAAGAAGAGCCAGTTGCGGCCCGTGTGCCCGCGGGCCCGGCGGTCCTCCAGGAAGCCCGCGAAGGGCGCCACGCCCGTCCCCGGGCCGACCATGACGAGCGGGGCGGCGGGATCGGCCGGCGGGCGGAAGTGCGGCGAGCGCTGGACGAAGACCTGGACCGGGCCGTCGTCGGCGTGGTCGGCGAGATAGGCGGAGCAGACTCCGGTGCGGTCCCGTCCCCGGTCGTTGGAGTAGCGGACGACGGAGACGGTGAGGCGGACCTCGCTCGGGTGCGCGAGGGGGCTGGAGGAGATCGAGTAGAGGCGTGGCTGGAGGCGTTTGAGGACCGCCGTCCAGTCGGCGGCGGAGGCGCGGACCGGGTGGGCGGCGAGGAGGTCGGCCGCCTGGAGGCCCCAGCTCCACTTGGCGAGTTCGTCCTTGTGTCCGGGGCGGAGCAGGCGCTTGAGGTCCTGGCTTCCGGTGCGTTCGGCGACGAACCGGAGCAGGTCGGGGGTGATGCGCGTGATGTCGAAGCGGGTGCGCAGCGCTTCGGCCAGGGGCAGCGGGCCCGTACTCCTGCCGGTGCCGCCGTCGCCGGTGGTGACGGGTTCGGAGGGGTCGAGGCCGGTGAGGGCGAGCCACTCGGCCACCAGTTCGGTGCTGTTGGCCGGCCACACGCCGAGGGCGTCACCCGCCTCGTAGGCGAGTTCGCCGCCCCGCGTGTCGAAGGAGAACTGCCGCACCTCCTTCTGCGAGCCGGGCAGGCTCAGCAGCCTGTTGCCGACGAGGAGCGTGGGGAACGGCGCGGCCTTCGAGAACGCCGTCCGGAGCGCCGTCCCGGCCGTGCTCCTGGTCACGCCGCCCGGGAGGGGGGCGGGGGTGGCGCGAGGCCGCGGGCCGGGGGCGGTCAGCAGGGGCACGAGGGCGGTGAGCCAGGCGGCGGACGCCTCGTCGTGGTCGGGTTCGCAGTCGGTACGCGGGAGCAGGCGGCCGGCGCCGAGTTCGGCAAGGCGCTCGTCCAGGCGGCGTCCGTGGCCGCAGAAGTCGTCGTAGCTGGAGTCGCCGAAGGCGAGGACGGCGTAGCGCAGGCCGTCCAGGCGCGGGGCGTCGGGAGCGCGGAGGGCCTCCCAGAACGCGGCGCCGTTGTCGGGGGCGTCGCCGTCGCCGAAGGTACTGGTGACCACGAGCAGGTCCGTGTCGCCGTCGAGGTCCGCGAGGTCGGCGCCCTCCATCGGGCGGAGCTCCGGGGAGCGTCCGGCCTCGGTCAGCCGCGCGGCGGCGGCGGCCGCGTACTCCTCGGCGGTGCCCGTCTGGGAGGCCCAGAGGATCAGCAGTCTGCGGGTGGGAGGGGTCGGCCGGTCGGGACCGTCGGGGCGGTCGGCGGGCGTGGGCCGGACGGGGGGTTCGGTGGACGCGGGGGGCGTGGGCGCCGCCGTGCGGGAGAACATGCCGGCCAGGACGCCGTCGACCCAGAGTCCGTGGTCGGGGGCGAGCGGGGCGGAGGGCGGCAGGACGGGTATCCGGCCGCCGGGGACGGTGGTCGGGACGGTGGCGGAAGCCGTGGTGCCGGTGGTCGTGGCGAGGCCGGAGAGGAAGCCGGCGAGGTAGCGGCGTTCCGGCTCGGAGAACGCGGGCGGGGCGAGGTCCGCGACGCCGAACAGGTCGGCGAGCGCGGACGCCGGCTCCAGGGCGGGACCGGACAGCCCGGACCGTCCCCCCGTCGTCCCGGCCGTCGCGGGCTCCGCCGTCCGTTCCCGCGCCTGTGCCGCGGGCTCCTCGGGCGACTCGGCGGGGCGGGCGGCGGGCACGGGGGCGATGGTCTTCGCGAGGGTCACCGCGCACGCCTTGAACTCGGGCTGGAAGGAGAGCGGGTCGACGGCGTCGTGGGTGACGGCGTTGATGCTCAGGTACTCGCCGAAGAGGTCGTTCCAGTGGAAGGGGGCGAAGCAGGTGCCCGGCAGGACCCGGTCGGTGAGCACGGCCGGCAGGACGGCGCGGCCGCGCCGCGAGGCGATCTCCAGGTGGTCGCCGTCCGCGACGCCGACGGCCGCCACCTCCTCCGGGTGGATCTCGACGAACGGCCCGGGGTTCAGCTTCGTCAGCTTGGCGACCTTGCCGGTCTTGGTCAGGGTGTGCCACTGGTGCTGGAGGCGCCCGGTGTTGAGGACGAACGGGTAGTCGTCGTCCGGGAGTTCGGCGGCCGGGAGGTGCGGTCGGGCGAAGAGGCGGGCCCGGCCGCTCGGGGTCGGGAAGGCGAGGCGGGGGCGGGTGCCGTCCGCGCGTTCCAGCAGGGTCTGGCTGACGCCGTCGTTGAGGTAGCGGATCGGGTTGCGGTCGGGGCCGTCCGCCGTGGGCGCGGGCCACTGCACGGGGGTGGTGCGCAGCCGCTCGTACGAGACGCCGCGCAGGTCCCAGCCGGTCTGCGGGTTCCACGCCCGCTTGAGCTCGTCGAAGACCTCCTCGGCGGAGGTGTGGGCGAACGCCTCCTCGAAGCCCATGGCGCGGGCGACGCGGGCGATGAGCTCCCAGTCGGGCAGGGCCTGGCCGGGCGGGTCGACGACGCCCTGGACGAGGGTGAGGTTGCGCTCGGAGTTGACCATGACGCCGTCGGACTCCGCCCAGAGGGTGGCGGGCAGGACGACGTCGGCGTAGGCGTTGGTCTCGGTCTCCTCGAACACGTCCTGGGTGATGACGAGTTCGGCGGCTTCGAGGGCGGCTATGACGGTCTTGCGGTTGGCGACGGAGGCCACGGGGTTGGTGCAGATGATCCAGCACGCCTTGATGTCGCCGGCCGCCATCCGTTCGAACATCTCGATCGTGCCGCGTCCGGCGTCGGTGCGCAGCGAGCCCTCCGGGACGCCCCACAGCTCCTCGGTGAAGGCGCGGTCGGCATCCGCCAGTACGGAGCGCTGCCCGGGGAGGCCGGGGCCCATGTAGCCCATCTCCCGTCCGCCCATGGCGTTGGGCTGGCCGGTGAGGGAGAAGGGGCCGGCGCCGGGACGGCAGATGGCGCCGGTGGCGAGGTGCAGGTTGACGAGGGCGTTGGTGTTCCAGGTGCCGTGGGTGGACTGGTTGAGGCCCATCGTCCAGCAGCTCATCCACGCGCCGGCCTCGCCGATCCAGCGCGCGGCCCGCCGGATGTCGTCCTCCGGGAGGCCGGTGACGGCGGCGACCGTCGTGGGCGGGTAGTCGGCGAGGAAGGCGGGCATGGCGTCCCAGCCCTCGGTGTGCTCGGCGAGGAAGTCCTCGTCGACGTGGCCGTTCTCGACGAGGAGGTGCAGGAGCCCGTTGAGGAGGGCGAGGTCCGTGCCCGGCTTGATCTGGAGGAAGAGATCGGCCTTGTCGGCGGTGGCGTTGCGCCGCGGGTCGACCACGATCAGCTTCGCCCCGGCCGCCTTGATCCGCTCCATCATCCGCAGGAAGAGGATCGGGTGGCAGTCCGCCATGTTGGAGCCGATGACGAGGAAGGCGTCGGCGTGGTCGAAGTCCTGGTACGAGCCGGGCGGGCCGTCCGCGCCGAGCGACAGTTTGTACCCGGTGCCGGCCGAGGCCATGCACAGCCGGGAGTTGGACTCGATCTGGTTCGTCCGCACGAACCCCTTGGCCAGTTTGTTCGCCAGGTACTGCGCCTCCAGCGACATCTGCCCGGAGACGTAGAACGACAGGGCGTCGGGCCCGTGCTCGTCCAGGATGGCGCGAAGCCGGCGCGCCACGTCGGCGACGGCGGCGTCGACGTCCGTCCTGAGGGGCTCCGCCTCCCGCTCGGCCCGCACCAGCGCCATGGACGCCCGTCCGGGGGCGGCCATCATGTCCGCGCTCGTGGCCCCCTTCGTGCACAGGCGCCCGCCGTTCGCGGGGTGGGCCTTGTCGCCGGACGCCTTGGCGGCCCTGCGGCGCCCGGTCGCCGGGTCTCTCACGACGTCGAGGACGATGCCGCAACCGACCCCACAGTACGAACAGGCCGTACGGACCGACCCGTCCCCCGCTTCCGGCGACACCACTGGCACCCCTCCCACCGACACACCCGACATGGGCAATCTCCCACGTCGGAGACGGTATGAAGACCGGGTTTCCGGTCGATCACGCGCTCCGCGCGCGAGGGGTTACACCCCGCGCACGCGGGCGTCGGGCGGGCGGTGAGGCGGCGCCGGGCCGACGGCCCGCGGGCGGCGACGCAGGCGTCGGGCAGGATGGGGCGGGTGATCGGTTACTGGAATCCGCTGCCCACGGCGCGGCAGGTGATGGACGACATCGGGGAGACGCGGGAACGGCTCTTCACCGGCGTGTGGGAACAGCGGAACTGGCGCAACGTGCCGGGCCCCTTCTACGGGGCGGAGACCGACAGCATGGCCCTCGGGCGCCTGGACGCTCCTCGTCACATCGCCTACGACGACGACCTGGGCGGCGGCTTCGGCTTCGAGTTCATCTACCGCCAGCCGGTCGACGAGCAGGAGACCGCGGACGTGATCCACGGCTGCTGCCTGGACCTGTACCGCGGGTACAACTGGGACGGTGACGACCACTGGACGGTGGAGGCGGTGCGCGACTGGTGGCGGGACCGCGCCCGCCTCCGGGAGTGGGCCGTCGCCATAGCCGCCGACTGGGGAGCGGACGCCCACCCCCACTGGGGCTACAACGCCGACCCGCGCTACCTCGGTCACTACCACGACGCCGCCCGGGGCCATCGGGACTTCCTCGCCTACATCGACGACGGCCTGGAGACCTATCTGCGCGGCTACCTCTTCTGGCTGGACCAGCGCCGCGAGCCACGAACCGGCGAAGCGCTTCCCGAGCTCTAGGCACCCCGCGGGCCCACCGGACGGGCCGTCCG
>NZ_BNBS01000185.1 GCF_014656075.1 Streptomyces hydrogenans | reverse complement strand
GCCCTCGCCGGGCGGGGCCTCCTGGCGGCCGGGGCGGCGGGGTTCAACGTCGCCGCCTTCCAGCTCGCCGGCCGGGACGGCGGCGGCCGGTCCGCCGGACTCGTCGCCATCGGCAGCGCGGCGGGCGGCACGGCCGGGCTCTTCGGCGGGGCGGCCCTGGCTGCGCTCCTCGACTGGCGGGCGGCGCTCGTCCTCCCCCTGCTGAGCCTCACCGTGCTCGTCCCGGTCCTGCGGGACGCGGGGGCCGGCGCGCCCGGCGCCGCGCGGGCGAAGGACGCCGGAGCGGGGCTCCGGCGGATCCTCTCCTCCGCCCCCTTCCTCGCCGCCGCCGGGCTGATGCTCGCGCTCTCCACCGTGAACTTCGGCCTCATGTACGCCGGTCCCGCGCGCGTCGCCGTGCTCACCGGCTGGGGCCCGGTGCCGATCGGGGCGTACGCCTCGCTGGCCGCACTGGCCGGGGCCCTGGCCTCCTGGGGCCTGGTGCGACGGGGCCCCCGGCTGGGGACGGGCCGGACGCGGACGCTGCTCGCCGCCGGGTCCGCGCTCGCCGTCGCCCTCGCCGCCGGGCCCTGGGCCGGGCCGGTGCTGCTCGGCTCCGCCGTCAGCTCGCTCGTCACGGCCGGCGGCCAGGGGCTGCTCACGGGCGCCTGCGCCGCCGGGCTGCCGAAGTCCCTGCACGACACCGCCGTCGGGCTGTTCAACCTCGCGTTCCTCACCGGCGTCGCCGTCGGCCCGGCGCTCGCCGCCGCGCTCGTCTGACCCGCGCCGCCCCGGCCGGCGGTCCCGCCGGCCACCCCACCGCACCCGCCCTCCCGACAGGAGCCCCCATGTCGTACGACCCCCGCGCCTACCCCGCCGCCCGCTACACCGGCGAGCACGGCGAGATCAGCGCCCGCTACCGGGCCGCCGACACCCCGCCGGACTTCGTCGCCACGGGCGCCGCGCCCGCCGCGTACCACTACCTCTCCACCACCCTGTCCACCCGGGGCGAGTACGGCCTCTACCGGGTGGACATGGGCCCCGAGTCCGCCGGGCCCTCCACCCACTTCCACAAGGCGATGTCCGAGGCCTTCTTCGTGCTGTCCGGGACCGTCCGGCTCTTCGACGGCGAGCGGTGGGTGGACGCCCGCTCCGGCGACCACCTCTACGTGCCCGTCGGCGGACTGCACGCCTTCCGGAACGAGTCCGGCGAACCGGCGTCGATGCTCATGCTGTTCGCGCCGGGCGCGCCCCGGGAGGAGTACTTCGAGCGGATGGGCGGCCTCGCGGAGCTCGGCGACGAGGAGCGGGCCGCGTTCCTCGTGGAACACGACAGCTTCTTCGTCTGAGCGGAAGCGGAGTCGCCGCCCTCCACTTCTTTGCAGACCGAACCGTTCAGTTCATATACTGGACCCCTCTCCGCGCCCCTCCCCTACCCCGAGGACACACCCATGGCAGCCGGCAAGGACGTCCTCGACGAGTACGGGATCCCGGTCATCCCCGACCCCGCCGACGCGGCCTCCCGCAAACGGCGGGCGATCATCGACGCCGCGCTGACGGAGTTCCTCGCGGAGGGGTACTCGGCGGCGTCGATGGACGCGATCACGGCCCGCTCCGGGGTGTCGAAGGCGACCATCTACAAGCACTTCGGCAGCAAGGAGCGGCTGTTCCTCGCCGTCATCGGCGGCGTGCTGCCGAAGACCTACGCGGACCTGGAACCGGCCAACTCGACCATCGCCGACGCCCCCGACCTGCGCGCGGCGCTGGTGCGGCTGACCACGGACTGGGCGCGGATCCTGCTGCGCCCGGACATCATGTCGCTGCGGCGGCTCGTGATCGGCGAGATAGACCGCTTCCCGCAGCTGGGACAGCTCTGGTACCGCGTCAGCTACGACATGAACAACGGTCCGCTGGTCGAGGCGTTCACCGAGCTGTCCGCGCGCGGCGCCCTCGACGTGCCGGACCCGAAGCTGGCGGTGCAGCAGCTGGTCGCGGCGACGCTCGGGGTTCCGCAGCTGGTGCGCACCTTCTCCCCGGAGGCGGAGATCGAGGAGGCCGAGCTGGAGCGGGTGATCAGCTCGGGAGTGGACCTGTTCCTGGCGCGGTACGCCACCGGCGCCTGAGCGCCGCCCAGCCGAGCAGCGCCGCCGCCCACCCGCCGGTGGTGAGCAGCTGGGTGCGGCTCGCGGGGTCGCCGAGCATCAGGAGGAGGACGCCTCCGATGCCGGCGAGGGCCGTGAGCGAGGCGGCGGAGGGGCCGCGCAGCCGCAGGTGGGAGCCGGCGATCAGGGCCCAGACGATCAGGATGGCCGCGCCGATCGAGTTCAGCAGGAACGGGAAGACCGTGCGCGGCCACAGCAGGCCGAGGACGACCGAGCCGAAGCCGAAGGCGGCCGAGGCGAGGACGGCGGCCCGGGGGACGCCGCCGCGCAGCCGGCCGAGGACGGGCGGGGCGTCGCCGCGCTCCACGAGGGCGCGGAGCATCCGCGAGGAGCCGTAGACGTTGGCGTTCATCGCGGAGAGCAGGGCGATCAGCACGACCGCGGCCATCACGTCGGCGGCGCCGGGAACGCCGATCCTGGCCATGACGGCGGTGTACGGGCCTTCGGCGACGCCCGGCGCGTTCCACGGGACGAGCAGCACGATCACCGTCATCGAGCCGAGGTAGCAGACGGCGACCCGCCACATGACGGCGCGGACGCCGGAGCGGACGGCGCGGGCCGGGTCCTCGCACTCGGCGGCGGCGATGGTGACGGTCTCCAGGCC
Organism: Streptomyces hydrogenans; assembly: GCF_014656075.1. Lineage (GTDB taxonomy): Bacteria > Actinomycetota > Actinomycetes > Streptomycetales > Streptomycetaceae > Streptomyces > Streptomyces hydrogenans. The sequence goes on along the minus strand of NZ_BNBS01000185.1, from coordinate 8,417 downwards.
GCCGAAGGCGAAGACGGCGGCGACCATGCCGACGGCGACGCCGTGCCAGCCGTGCGGCAGGAAGCCGCCGTCGCCGGTGAGGTGGGCCGCGCCCGGTGAGGCGAAGCCGTCGAGCAGCCCGGCCAGGGCGGCGGCGCCGAGCAGCAGGAAGCAGCCGATGGCGGCGATCTTCAGGCCGGCGAACCAGAACTCCAGCTCGCCGAAGCGGCGCACGCCCGTCAGGTTGGCCGCGGTGAAGACGGTCATGAAGACGGCGACCCACGCCCACGGCGGCACGGACGGCACCCAGCCGTGGGCGATCCGGGCCGCGCCGAGCGCCTCGGCGGCCACGCTGACGACGAGCAGCCCCCAGTACATCCAGCCGGCGAGCAGCCCGGCCCAGCCGCCGAAGGCGCGTCGGGCGTGCTCCGCGAAGGAGCCGGCCACCGGATGCTCGGCGGAGAGGTCGCCGAGCATCCGCATCACCAGCACGGTGAGCGCCCCGGCGAGGGCGTAGGAGACGAGGATGCCCGGCCCGGCGGCCGCGATCCCCACCCCCGAGCCCACGAAGAGCCCGGCGCCGATGGCCCCGCCGAGCGCCAGCATCGCCAGGTGCCTCCGGCGCAGCCCGTGCGCCGTCACCCGTCCCGTCATGTTTCCCCCGCTCTCCAGGACGACGAGCGGGATCCTGTCCCGGAGGCGGCCGGGCGGGCAATCCGGAACCGGTCGGTGAGACGGTCCCGAGGGGTCTTCTGTCTGATCGCACATCAATTGACATGCAGGAATGGGTTATTCCGCATACCTCCCGATCAGTTGTGATCGGAAGGTGACTAATATGCACGCGTCGATGTACGTGTGGTGTTGGAACGGTCACACCGTTCCCTGTCGAGGAGCATGCTCTGCGCAAGCGCATATCCGAGCGGACCCGCAGGGCGTCCTCCCCCTCCCTGGGCCGGACCCTGCTCGTCATCGCCTTCGTCCCCGCCCTCGCCCTGATCGCCCTCTGGGCCGTCACCAGCGGACAGGTCTTCCTCGACTTCCAGCGCCAGGCCGGCCAGGGCCTGCTCGCCGAGAAGGCGGGCCAGCCCTCCAACCTCGTCTACTACAGCCTCCAGGAGGAACGGCGCCTGAGCGCCGAGGTGCTGGCCGGGCGCTCCGGCGCCGCCGCCTCCCTCAAGGAGCAGCGGGTCCGCACCGACGAGGCCGTCCGGCAGTTCCAGACCCTCTCGGACGTCTCCGAGGACGGCGCCCCCCAGGAGGTCCTGGACGCGGTGTCCGGGGCGCGCGCCGCGATCGCCCGGCTCGACGCCCAGCGCTCCCTCGTGGACGGCGGCGACGACGACCAGCAGCAGGCCGTGTACGACTACTACACCGACCTGATCTCCGTCGACCTCGACCTCTTCGCCGCCCTCAGCCACGTCGACAACGGCCGCATCACCACCCTGTCGCAGCCGCTCGTCGACCTCTTCCGGGTCAAGGAGATGATCTCCCGCTCGGACGCCCTGCTCGCCCGCGGCTGGGCCGACGGCAGCCTCAGCGCCCGCGAGTTCGCCGACTTCCGGCAGGTCGTCTCCGCCCAGCAGCCCACCTACTCCTCCTCCGTGGTGCCCTACCTCCCGGACGACGAGAAGGCGATGTGGGACGCCCTCGTCGACAGCCCGGAGTGGAAGGCGAAGACCGCGGCCGAGAACGCGATCCTCAGCCCCGCCCGCGCCACCGCCACCGGCTCCGTCCCCCTCGCCGCCGACGAGAAGACCTGGCGCGCCTCCCTCGACTCCCTCGACGACCGCGTCGAGGCCCTGCTCCAGCACCGCACCGCCCTCGTCGTCGAGGAGGGCAAGGGCAGCGTCATGTCGCTGCTGCTGCGGATGGCGCTCACCACCCTCATCGGCCTGCTCGCCATCGTCGCCGTCATCACCGTCACCTGGCGCCTCACCCGCACCCTGCGCCACCGCATCGACCGGCTGCGCGAGCAGGCCGAGGCGCTGGAGCGCAGCCTCCCCGACATCGTCGAACGGCTCGGCCAGGGCGAACGCATCGACGTCGAGGCCGAGGTGCAGCGCGTCCGGCAGGACGAGAACGACCACGCCGACGACGAACTCACCCGCCTCGGCGAGGCCCTCAACCTCGCCCGCACCAGCGCCCTCGAAGCCGCCGTCCGCCAGTCCGACCAGCACCGCGGCTTCGAGCGGCTGCTCCAGCGGATCGCCCGCCGCACCCAGCAGCTCATCGGCCAGCAGCTGAAGAAGCTCGACGACCTGGAGCACCGGCACGAGGACCCCCGGCTCCTGGAGGACCTCTTCGACCTCGACCACCTCACCGCGCGCCTGCGCCGGTACGAGGAGAACCTGGTCATCCTGGCCGGCGGCTCCCCGCACCGCCGCTGGCGCCGCCCGGTGCCGCTGCTCGACGTCATGCGCTCCGCCCAGGGAGAGGTGCAGGACTACCGGCGGGTCATGCTCGACCTCGACGGCAGCCCCTGGCTCGCGCCGCGCGCCGTCGGCCCCGTCACCCACGTGCTCGCCGAGCTGATCGAGAACGCCCTCACCTTCTCCCGGCCGCCCAGCCCCGTCGAGATCCGGGCCGCCCACGTCAGCCGCGGCCTCGTCGTCGAGGTCGAGGACCGGGGCCTCGGCATGGAGGAGGAACAGCTCGCGGAACTCAACGAGCTGATGGCCCGTCCGCCCCGGATGGACCTCCTCGCCCGCACCGAGGACATCCGCCTCGGCCTCCACGTCGTCTCCCGCCTGGCCGCCCAGTACGGCCTCCGGGTCGAGTTCCGCTCCTCCGCCTACGGCGGCACCCGCGCCGTCGTCCTCGTCCCGCACGAGCTGCTCGCCGGCCCCGAGGAGACCGCGCCCGCCGCCCCGCAGGGCGTCACCCCGCTGCCCCGCCCGGCCGAACCGCCCGTCCCCGTCGGCCCGGTGAGCCACGTGTACGAGGAGGGCGCCCTGCCCAGCCGCGGCCGCGGCCAGGCGCTCGCCGAGGTGACCGGCCAGTTCCAGCACGCCCGGGCGGCCGAACCGCCGTTCCCCTACGGGGAGCCGCAGGAGCAGCCGTTCCCGTACGCGGAGCCCGCGCCGTACGCGGAGCCCGCGCCGTACGCGGAGTCCTTCCCGGAGCCGCGGCCGGAGCCCTACGCGGAAGCCCACCCGGAGCCGTACGCGGAGCCGGTGGCGGTGCCGTACGCGGAGCCGGAGCCGGTGCCGTACGCGCAGCCCGAGCCGTACGCGCAGCCGGAGCCCGTGCCGTACGCCGAAGCCCGCCCGGAGGCGTACGAGCCCGCCCCCGTCCCCGCGTACGCCCCCCAGCCGTACACCGCCCCGCCCACGCCCACGCCCACGCAGGACCCGGCCTCGCCGGCGCTCCCGGCACACGCGGACACGCGGCCGCTGCCGCGCCGGGTGCGGCAGGCGAGCCTCGTCGACGAGCTGCGGGTCGACCCGGGCACGCCCAGGACCCCGACCGCTCCCCCGCCGGACTGGCGGACCGATCCCCTGCTGCGGCCCGCACCCCGCCGCGCGGGAGCGACGATCGGCGCCTTCCAGCGCCGGTCCCGCGCGGCCCGCGCCCAGGCCGACCCCTCCCCCGCCCCCTCCACGAGAGAAGACAGGTCATGACCCCCCGCACCACCGCCACCCATCAGGAGCTGGACTGGCTGCTCGACGGACTGGTGGAGTCCGTGGCCGAGACCCGCAGCGCCGTCCTGCTCTCCGACGACGGCCTGGTCGTCAGCCACTCCCGCTCCCTCGACCGGGCCTCCGCCGAGCGGCTCGCCGCCATCTGCACCGGCCAGCAGAGCCTGGCCCGCGGCGTCGGCCAGCTCTTCGACGGCGGCGCCGTGCACCAGGTCATCGTCGAGCTCTCCGAGCTGTGGCTCTTCATCGTCTCCGCCGGCCAGGGCACCCACCTCGCCGTCGTCGCCTCCCAGGAGGTCGACGCGGAGGTCATGTCGCTCGCCATGCACAACCTCGTCCAGCAGGTCGGCCAGAAGCTCGGCACCCCCGCCCGCTCCGGCTTCGACGCCTTCGGCAGCGCGCCCGGTCCCCGCGGATGACCAGCGGGTACGAGGACGGCCCCGACGGCCCCGACGGCTACGAGGACGACGCCGCGGGCACCATGGTCCGGCCCTACACCGTGACCCGCGGCCGGACCGCGCCCGAACGCGACGACTTCACCCTCATCACGGTGATCAGCACCGTCGAGGAACCCCTCGACGAGTTCGGCCGGCCGCTGCGCCCCCAGCGGCTCCAGCCCGAACACCGGCTGATCCTCGACCGGTGCCGGAGGCCCATGGCCGTCGCCGAGGTCGCCGCCGCCCTCGGCCTGCCCGTGTCGGTGGCCAAGATCCTGCTGGCCGACCTCGTGGGCCTCGGCCTGCTCACCGCCCGCGCCCCGCTCTCGATGGCCCGGGCCGCCGGCGGCGCCCCGCACAGCCTGCTGGCCGCCGTCCGTGACGGAATCCGGAGACTCTGACACCCATGACCAGCCCCGCCACGGCACCCGCAGCCGTGAAGATCCTCGTCGCCGGCGGCTTCGGCGTCGGCAAGACCACCCTCGTCGGCGCGGTCAGCGAGGTCACCCCGCTGCGCACCGAGGAGTACCTCACCACCGCCAGCGTCGGCGTGGACGACCTCGCCGGCGTCGCCGCCAAGGAGACGACCACCGTCGCCCTGGACTTCGGCCGCATCACCGTCAGCGGCGAACTCGTCGTCTACCTCTTCGGCACCCCCGGCCAGGAACGCTTCTGGTTCATGTGGAACGACCTGGTCCAGGGCGCCCTCGGCGGCATCGTCATCGCCGACACCCGCCGCCTGGAGACCAGCTTCGCGTCCATCGACTTCTTCGAGAGCCGCGAGATCCCCTTCGTCGTCGCCATCAACTGCTTCCACGGGCACAACACCCGCACCGCGGAGGAGATCCGGGCCGCGCTCGACCTCGACCCGCACGTGCCGCTGCTCATCGGCGACGTCCGGCAGCGCGCCTTCGGCAAGGACACCCTCCTCGCCCTCGTCGACCACCTGATGAGCCTCCCGGCCCCGGCCTGACCGCCCCCCTCCCTCCCCCGTACGCACCAGCCCCTGGAGGCACCCGAGATGACATCCCCCCTGCGCGTCCTCGTCCACGGCGGCGGCATAGGCGGGCTCACCCTCGCCACCCTGCTCGCCCGCCGCGGCCACACCGTGGAGGTCGTCGAGGTCCGCGAGGCGCCCGACGCTCTCGGCGTCGGCATCATCCAGCCCTCCAACGCCCTGCACGTGATGCGCGAGGCCGGCCTCCTCGACGCCTGCCTCGCGGCCGGCTTCGAGTGGGAGGTCCTCACCATCGCCGACCCGGCGGGCACCCCGCGCGCCGAGATCCCCCAGCCCCGCATGGACGGCGCCCCGCCGTCCAACGGCATCCCCCGCCCCGCGCTCGCCGGCCTGCTCGCCGACGCCGCCCGCGAGGCCGGCGCCACGATCCGCTACGGCGCCACCGTCGACACCCTCACCGACGACGGCGACGGCGTCGACGTCACCCTCACCGACGGCTCCGCCGGCCGCTGGGACCTCGTCGCCGGCTTCGACGGCATCGGCTCCCCGCTCCGCACCCGCCTCTACGGCGACCGCCACACCCCCGAGTACACCGGCTTCGCCAACTGGCGCGTCACCGTCCCCCGCCTCCCCCAGGTGAAGGGCGTCGTGATGTGCATGGCCGGCCCCGAGGCCAAGGCCCTCCTCACCCCGATCACCGACGACCTGATGTACCTGGGCGCGGTGTTCGCCGAGGACGAGTCGTTCCGCCCGGACGCCGACACCGCCCACGAGGAGCTGGCCAAGCGGCTCGCGATGTTCTCCGGCCCGGTCGCCGAGGCGCTCGCCTCCGTCACCGACCCGGCGTCCGTCGTCTACACCCGCATCTCACAGGTGACCGTCGAGGACCCGTGGCACGTCGGCCGGGTCGTCCTCGCCGGCGACGCCGCCCACGCCTCCACCCCGCACCTCGCGCAGGGCGCGGCGATGGCCGTCGAGGACGCCCTCGTCCTCGCCGACTCGCTGCGCGACGAGGAGACCGTGCCCGCCGCCCTCGCCGCCTGGGAGGCCCGCCGCCGCCCCCGCGCCCTGTGGGTGCAGGCGCTGTCCCGCGCCGTCCTCAAGCAGGAGACGGGCACGTCGACGACGCCCGAGGAGGACGAGCTCCTGAAGATCGGCATCCCGGGCGCCGCGCACGTGCTGGTCAAGCCCTACTAGGGCGTGGTCCGACGCGAAGGGTCGGACGGGCCCCGCGTCCTCACACCACCAGCCCGACGGCCAGGACCGCGATCAGGGCGCTCGACGCCAGGCCCGTGAGGAGCCGGGCGCGGGCGCCGGTCAGGGCGTGGCCGAGGAGGGTGCCGGTGCCGGCCAGGACGAGCTGCCAGCTCGCCGAGGCGGCGAAGGCCGCGGCGACGAAGACGGCCGCCTCGGCCCGGCCCGCGGCGGCGTGGCCGCCGAGGACGAGGGCCGTGAAGTACAGGACCGTCATCGGGTTGAGGATCGTGATGCCGAGGAAGGTCCAGAAGGCGCGGTGCGGGGCCGTCACCGGCCGTTCCTCCGGCGGGGTCCCGGCGCGGTGCGCGCGGAGCGCCGTACGGGCCGAGGCCGCCGCGAGGGCCAGCAGGACGAGGACGGACGCCCAGCGCAGCGGCGTCGCCACCGGCGCGAGGAGCGGGACCAGGGCGGACCCGCCGGCGACCGCGACCAGGGCGTACACCCCGTCCGCCGCCGCGATGCCGAGCGCCGCGCCCGCCCCCGTACGCCACGGGCTGCGGGCCGCGACCGCCACCAGGTGGGCGCCGACGGCGCCGACCGGGACCGCGATGCCGTAGCCGGCCAGCAGGCCGGCCACCACCGCGGCCGTCACGCGACGGCGGGGGCCGCACCTCCGGGGACCGGGGCCGTGCGCTGTCGGTGGTAGGCCGCGCCGTCCTTCGTCCGGGCCAGGTGGCCGCCGACGACGAGGTAGCGGCGCAGGGCCGGGTAGTCCTCGTGGACGGTCTTCAGCGCCTCGTTGACCTCGGTCTCGCGGTAGACGCGGCCGAGGTCGAAGAGGGTCTCGGCGAGGTGCGCGAGGAGCGCCTCGCGGCGGGCCGGCCGGCGCGGGATCGCGACGAGGCGCCCCTCGGCGGAGAACAGGTCCGCGACGGAGCGCGGGGAAGGATGGCTCATGGGGGGAAGGGTGGCGGCCCCGCCCCCGGGCCCGCAAAGGGTTTTCGCCCCGGGCGGCCTCAGCGCGTGATGACGTTCACCGCGTCCTGGAAGGTCGGCAGGATCGGCGGCATGCCCTGCTCGACGAAGATCGGTCGGGCCTTCGCGGCGAAGGCGAGGAAGTCCTCCTCCGACTCCCAGAAGTCCACCACCCGCCAGCCGCCGGACCCGTCCGGTCCGGCCGCGTGGGCGATGAAGCCCTGCGGCGGCCACCACTCGGCCCGCTCCAGGCGCGCGGTGGTGGACTCGTACTGCTCCTGGGTGCCGCCGGGGATCTCGACGGTGACGATGACGGCCATGCTGCTGCTCCCGTACGTGCGGGGGTGGGGGTCCCGACCAGCTCACCCCCGCCCCGGGGGCCCCGCACCGCGACGGGGCCCGAACGGGCGAGACCCGCGCGGCCGGGTTCAGCGGTAGATCAGCAGCTCGGCCTCCGTCGCGCCGGTGAGGGCGTAGCGGGTGCGGACCAGGGGGCGGCCCGCGTAGATGCGGATGAGGGTGGCCGCGTCGCCGTCGAAGACGGCGGGCGGGCGGCCCTCGATCTCGTTGCCGAGGGCCACCTCCCCCGCGTGGTCGGCGAGCCGGCCGACCAGCCGCGGGGTCTCCCGCCGCCGGCTGGTGACGGAGAGCAGGGGCAGCGCGAGGGCGAGGGCGTCGCCGCAGTAGGCGCCGGGTTCGCCGAACGCCTCCCGGACGTCCCCGGCGTGCACCCACTCCCCGAGGGCGACCGCGTCGAGCCGCCCGTCCTCGTGCCCGGCGATCACCGGTCCCGCCTCGGTGAGTCCGCGCTCCAGCTCGTCGAGGACCCGCCCGAGCGGCCAGTCCTCGCGCTCGGCCACGTCGCAGGCGTTGGCCTCGGGCAGGAAGACGCCCTCCTCCAGACGCCCCTCCACGATCCGCACCAGCGCCGCGCCGCAGTGCGCGAGCACCTGCCGCGCGGTCCAGCCCGGGCAGGCGGTGCGCAGCTCGTACGCCTCCTCGGGCGTGCGGCGCAGCAGTGGCATCAGCAGGTCCCGCTCGGTCCGCAGGAGCCGGTCGGGCAGCCAGGGGTCGCGTCCGGCGGGGAGACAGTCGGTACACATGCGGGCTCAGTAGCGGTAGTGGTCGGGCTTGTACGGGCCGTCGACGGGGACGCCGATGTAGGCGGCCTGGTCGGCGCGGAGGGTCGTGAGCCGCACGCCGAGGGCGTCGAGGTGGAGGCGGGCGACCTTC